>JBLMVJ010000001.1:0-8358 GCA_050255815.1 Candidatus Levyibacteriota bacterium
TCATGGGAACAGTTAATTCCGCATCTTTATTACCCGGAGTGGTCCGGTCAACTGCTATAGCACGCGCTTCACAATTTTTTAACACAAGTGAAAATTATAGCGGATCTGCAAAAAAATGCAATGTTTTTACCCGGACTGCTTATTTGGTAGTTTCTTACTTGACTGGTTTTCTCAACAGGAGTACGGTTAATATGCAAGGATTTTTCAGGAAGGGAGGTGATTTTATGAAAAAACTATTCTTAGTGGTATTTTTATTCGTATTTATGGTAATTGCCTTGGTGGTTTCCTCAAATGCGTCTGCTGATGATAAACCTAGCCATAGAGACAATAATGACAACAGGGGTAACAGCAGCTTAAATGCTGATAGTGAATTAACTAAATCTGCTTGTGGCAAGCGTTTAGGCAATCCTGTAATTGACGTAACACAAAAAGTCCAAAATGATGCTGATTCCGGACAAGCTGGCAACTATTGGGCATTTGATTATTACATCCGTCACATTAAGGTTTGGCAAACTGCAACCGGTACGGAAGAGTCTCCAAATACGTATTGCGCGATTGTGAAATATGATGGAAGGTTTTACGCAATACCCGGACAGGCAGGTCCCGGAAGTACATCATTATCCGGACCACTTATTAACACAAACACGAATGAACCGGTAAACGGGGATATGTCAGGCGGAAGAAGAGCTACTATTACAGGTACGCTCAAATCATCTCCTGCATGGACAATGAACGGAAATGTTGGCACAACAAATTACCAGTGCGATATCTCAGGGAATTGCCCGGGAGTCATCTCTTGGCCAGGTCAATATTTTGACGCAGGCTACAGCTATAACGATGACTGGTGGGGATGGATCTATAAAGCTGGATCCCATGGAACGTGGATTAATGCTATTTCCGGAAATTCCGGAAATATTTTGTAAAAAGTTGCAAAACAAAAAGCCTTCCTTTCACGGGGAGGTTTTTTGTTGGTTTAGAAGAATTCTGAAGATCTTATCTTCAGAAGAATTCTGAAGACCTTATCTTGCGCTCCATCACGCTTTCCGTGAAGTGCGCCACATCTGCAGCATCTATAAACGCGCGGTTTGCATCCCAATATCCTAACAGGGATAACAATTTCACCTGAAAAGACTGCACCGCAAGACCGTAAGACGTATTCCCCATCCCCGCCAGCGTTTTATCCACCAGACTAAACACTTCTTCCTGTCTCTGGTTTACCGGACACAAGACTGAAACCAGCTCACAAATAGTAAACAACACCTTCATACTTTCCAGGGTGTTTTTTAAGGTGGCATGGGTTTCTACTAATCTGGTTTCCGTAAGGACCAGCCGGGAGTTTTGGGTTTTGCCTACGGCCTGAAAGGAAATTTTATTAAGCAGCTCCAACTGGGGAGAACGGCGTGAAGAAAGTTTCCGGACGCCTTTTGCCAGGACATCTATCTTCCCGTTATTCTGCGTCAGGATGGTGATATATCTGTCTGCCTCAGAGATATTAACCCGTTTGATTATGTAGCCTGTATCTTTTAAATAGTACATGCTTAGCGCACCGGAATCTGCAATTCCACATCTGTATCCAGGTTAAATGAGTCTATTTGGTTCCCGTTCACGTAAATTTGGTACGGGATCTTAGCGGTTCCGGGCTGCTTTTGGATCAAAAGCGGCATAGTCTTAGACGTTACCTTAAACGGCAGTTTATAGGTATAGATAATCTTTGCGGAGCCCAGCGGGTTTACCGTCATGAACGCCTCAAAGTCTGTTTTACCCAGGTCTTTTTTAGTCTCCACTTTCACTTCAGACCCTTTGGAAGAAACCAGCGTGGAATCCGTAGGTACATAAATGCGCTGGAAGTTTCTCAGCGTTGCGTTCAGGCACAGCTCCCCGTGCTCTAAATTACAGTCAGAGTACGGCTGCGGATTTTTGTAGGAAATAGTAAGCGTTTTGGTAATTTCACCGGTAGATGAAATGTCATATTCCATTTTCACGCTCTGCTGGACAAACAGGTTAGATTTAGCACCGCCAAAGTTAGCATCATTAATATGCAGGTAGTCTCCCTGGAAATCCCTAATTCTACCGGCCCAATTCAGGGCTTCTATACCTTTCTGCGCATCAGAGTCTAAGAGGTAGAACATGATATGTTTTTGCTGGGCATCAGCAACAGCCGCCTGCATAAGCTTCCCCCAGTACAGCTTAGGAGAAGAGGATAGGGTTTTCTGCAGGATGGCAAATAAAAGATCCGCCAGGAGTCCCTTCCGGTTGCTCTTAATATAATTTACGGGCTTGGTAGTATTATCCTCTAAAACGAACACTGCCTGCGGACAATTGCACCGCGGGTCATTCTGGGAATTAAAAGTAAGGCCGCCGGCCTGCACTTCTCCCAGCACGTCCAGAATAGAAATCAGAAAATGGGTGTCTATAGAAATAATCCCGTTAATGTTTGTTTTCTGGGAAGACGTCTGGTACATGCTGTAAAACGTCTTCATGGACTCTATAAAATCAGGGGAAAGGTTACTGTCCCGGATATTAAAGTCATATACTTTTGGCAGATATTTCAGGATAATTTCCGGCGCACGCTGATGGGACGGCAATGAATCATCAAGTGAATAAATGTCTGATGCTTTATCCACATGGATAATTCCCTGCTCTACCCTAAACACGGCGTAAAACGTCATAAACCCGCCGGTAGGCCGCTGCTCTTTATCATTCTGGAAGATAATGAGATACTTTTTCTCTGAGGTGTCCCCTAATAACTCCGGCAGCAGTTTAATCAGGGGCTTTCCTTCCTGCACTGCAACTACCGCACCGTCTACAAATACTTTCATATTCTGCAGCTGGTCATGCACCTTTGCCAACGCAAAAATAGGAGGATATCGGTTGGGGTTTACTTTATCCGTATCTGCCTTTGCCGCGGTTATTTCCTGCTCTATAGTGTCTATTTTTGGCACCACTTTACTCATACTATTGATAGCCAGCTTAATACGGTCTTCTGCGGAACCACCCGCAAAACTTTTGTCCCCTTTCAGGCCTAATACGTCAGCGTACGGGATCAGGGAATCTGTTGCTATAACTGCCGCATTCACCCCGTGGGAGGCCGCATCTGTGAGGTTTTTTGCGTCATTATAGTATCCGCCCAAAAATGGAATATACCCGGTGAAAGCAAGAGGCACCAGGTCTTTTTTCAGAATAGTTATATCTGTCCCGGTTTTCACCAGCTCATCCTTTGCCAGGACCACGTTTTGGGCCTTCACGGCATCATATGCCACCTTTGCCTGGGCATAGGTCTTTTTAAAATCAGCCATGATAATAAAGAGGTTATAGATAATAAAGAGGATAACCAGGACTAGAAAGCCTACTACCCCGGCAATAATCTTAGATTTTCTGGATGTAAAAAGGCGGGTTCTGCGTTTTTTCATAAGGCGTTGGGGATCTGCTGCTGGTTGATATCTCCTTATATTTTGGTGACTGTTGACATTAATCTTCCGGAAGGCATCTTCTGCTACAACCATTATTAGATTAAACCATAAATTCAGGAAAAAAATCAAGTTTAGAGAGAAAAACAGAGAAGATATAGGATATAAGAAATAAGATATAGGAAAGGAAATTCTTAAATCCTAAGTCTTAGATCTTAAATCTCAAGATATTGTTAAGGAATTATTACCACGAACCAAGAACTTAGGCCCGCAGGCGAAGCCGAGGACCGCAAGCTTGGCTTATGAACCAACTAATCTCTCTATACTGAATACTGAATACTGAATACTCAATACTCAATACTTGATACCTACTACCTGCTACGAGCCACCTGCTACACGCTACAATGCTCCTTTTGCTGAAAGCATGGCTTCCGGGGTTTTGAGGATAATCCACATATCATACAGCATGGATTTCTTACTGGCGTACTCTGCGTCCATTTTAATACGTTTGTCAAAGTTAATCTGGGACCTGCCGGAGACCTGCCACAGACCGGTAATACCGGGTTTTACGGAAAGCACCACTTTCACGTCCGGTTTAGTTGCCGGGTATTTATTCTGCTGGTAGTTTAGCTCATCTGCATAATAGGCGCGCGGTCCCACCAGGCTCATATCCCCTTTTAACACATTCAAAAACTGGGGAATTTCATCAAAAGAATATTTGCGGATAAAATGTCCCACCCGGGTTATCCGCGGGTCATTTTTCAGTTTAAAACCGCTCTTTTTATACTCCTCAAACAACTTTTTATACTTAGGGTCCGTGGATAGTATTTCATATGCGTTTTCAACCATAGAACGGAATTTATACATCCTGAAAAGCCTGCCATCCTGCCCTACGCGCATAGGAGTATCAGCAAAAATAGGCCCTCTGGAATCCAGTTTTATAGCAATAGCCGTAAGGATAAATACCGGAGAGAAAATTGCCAATAGAAGTAAGGAAGAAAAAATATCAAAAACTCTTTTTACAGATGAGTACATCATAAGCTCGCTAAGTCAGGTGGTCATGCTCCGTACCGGACAGGCTTTCCACCAGCTTCTTAATTTTGGGGACAGAAGTTTTAGGACAGACTAATAATACATCCGGCGTATTAATAACCAGCATCTCTGAAAGGTCTATTCCCACCACTAATTGCTTTGTATAGTTATATACTAATGTATCCCGTGAAGATTCTATCAGTACATTCCCTTTGGTGACGTTATCATCTTCATTTTGTGAAAGCGCCTCTTTTAATTGTTCCCATGCGCCTATATCACTCCACCCAAAATCTGCACCTATCACATACCCGTCACCCGGGCCCATTTTTTCCAGTATTAAATTATCAAATGCAATTTTCTCAAAGGTAGGGAAGATTTTAGTAAGCTTTTTCTCATATGACTTGGTCCCCCACGCTGCTGCAATTTCAGAAAGTCCTGCGTGCATATCCGGTGCATATTTTTTGTAAAGGGACATGAGGTATGACGGGGTAGTCGCAAAATAACCGGGGTTCCATGCATGTTTTGCGCTCTTATGGAATTCCCGCGCTTTCTCCAGAGTTGGCCGGTAATGAAGGCTATTAAAGTCATAAATAACATGGCCATTCAGGTCCCCGGTTTTCTTGCCAAATTCTATCCAACCCAGATTTTGCGCGGCAAGCCGTGACTTCTGGCCTATAAACACTATCTTCTCCGGCTGGCCTTTCAGCACTTCACCCGCAGTCATCAGAATACTGCGGAACATATCTTCATTTTTTACCATGTGGTCAGACCAGAGGATAATAAACGGCTCATCAGGAGAAATTCTTTCCAGTATTGCTGCTACCAGCCCTACGGCAGCGCCAACATCCCTCATTTCCGGCTCTAGGATAAAGTTTTGTTCCGGGATTTCTGACAGCTGTTTCTTAAGGATGTCTCCGTAACGCTGACCGGAAGAAATGAAAATATTCTCAAATTTTATAATAGGGGACACGCGGTCAACCGCTAGCTGCAGTGTGGATTTATCTCCAACTATTTTTTCAAACTGTTTTGGGGTGTTCTTCCGTGATAACGGCCAAAGCCTGGTCCCTACTCCCCCCGCAAATATAACGGCCTTCACGGGTTAACACTGCCTCCTTGTAAAGATTTCTCAATCATACGCTTGAAGTTTTGCACGGAAAACCTTCTCGCATTTTCCTTGCAACGGTTACCATTATATACACGCTTGTCAAAAGATTTCAACGTATTGACAAGAGAGTTTACATTTGGTCTGTCAAAAAACACCCCGGTTTTCCCTTCCCGGATAATTTCTGTAGCGCCCCCTCCCCGGTATGCTATAACCGGTTTTCCATAGGCTTGTGCCTCTACCATAACCAGGCCAAAATCTTCTATCCCCGGAAAGATCAGGGCGGTACAGTTTTTGTAATACTGCTCCAGCTCTTTGTCAGTAGTGCTGCCTACTATTTCCACCGTACGCCCTGCCATTTCTTTAAAGTAAGAAATATCCCCTGCCCCTACTACTTTCAGCGGCAGCTTTAATTTATTTGCCGCCTTTATGGCTATCTCTACCCGCTTATGCGGCGTGAAGCGTGACAGACGGGAAACTACTAAAAAATATCCCTCATCTTTAGTTTTATCTTTCTGTCCTTTCAAAAAAAGCGGGGGATAGGCAATTTCAGAATCCCTTTTATAATATTTTTTTACCCGTTCCTGAACTGTTTTTGAAATAGAAATAATCTTATCCGGCCTTCCCGCTGCAACCTTATCCCACATCCGCAGATAAAAAATAATGGGTGCAAAAATAAAGCGCTCCAGCTGTGAGGGAAAGTAAGAACGGTATTCACTCCACAAATACCTGGTTGGCGTCAGGCATATGCAAATGTGGCGGGTGCCGGGCTTAGTGACTATACCCTTTGCGGCTTCAGAGGTCAGGGAAATCACCACATCATAAGAATCAAAATCAAATGACTCAAACGCCAAAGGCATAAGAAGCGCAAAAAATTCATGATGGCGCCGTGCATACGGGATACTTTCCAGAAAAGAAGTGTGTATTTTCAGGTCTTTTGCCCATGGAGCCGCAACCGGATCATATACGGAAGTATAAACGGGGGCCCGGGGAAACATTTCATGCAAGAGCATTAAAATGCGTTCCGCCCCGCCCCATTTGTTAATTCTGTCATAGACTAAAGCTATTTTCATATTAGGAAGTATACAGTATCTAGTATTGCGTATTACGTATGAAATCCCAACTCAATACTGGATACTCTATACTGAATACTATCTTGGGGCAGATTCGCTTACTATTCGATATTATTCGAGAATAGAGTTGTAGACGTCTAAAGTCTTTCTTGCCATTTTTTCCCAGGAGAATTTTTCCACGTGTTTTTTTGCCTCCGCTATCCGCTTCTTCTTTTCTCCTTCCGACATACCTATAACATCCTCCATTACTTTTACCATGCTCAGGGTGTCTTTCGGGTCAAAATAAAGTGCATTTTGTATACAAACTTCTTCCATTGCAGGGATCTTGGAAGCTGCAACCAGGGATTCCATTTGCATAGCTTCTAACGCTGTCAGCCCAAACCCTTCCATCAAGGAGGGGACAAATGTTGCCAGTGCATGTTTATACAGGCGGGCTAGTGTCTCATCCGTTACAAACCCTGCAAACTCCACCGGCGCATCAATTATTTTTTTCTCCAGTTGCCGGGTAAAATGGTCTTTTTTTCCGGCAATAATCAGCCTATGATTAGGATGTGTCCGCAGAAAAATAGTAAATGCCTCAACCAGCCGCTCTACATTTTTATGGGGATACGTATTTCCTACATAGAGGAAATATGGCTCTTTGGTAAAAATGACCGGTGCCAAAGATGAGATATTTTCATCTACTCCCTCCGGTGTTACCACAATTTTGTCTTCTGTTACTTTGTAATGGTCCATAATTTCTTCTTTTGTTGCATGGGAAGGCGCTATGATCTTCTCCGCATTTTGAATTGTTTTTTTCATCACAAAAGAATACCCCATTTTTTTAAGTTTATAGAGCGGCAAGGGTAACGTGGTTGCCTTCCCGGAAGGAAAGTGGTTCATAATCAGGTCATGGACGGTAACTACATATGGCTTTTTATAAAACACCGGTACGGAGAAATACGGGAAGTGCACCAGGTCAAATGAGTACCTATTTAATAGTTTGGGGAATTCTATTTGTTCACGTAAAGAATGCCAGGAAATATTGCAGGGAATAAGGGAAAAATGGTTGCCATATTTCATTCCCGCTATCACTCCTGTTATTTCCTGCTGGTCTTCCGGCCGCACAAAAAGCACATAGCTATTCTCTTTATCTAGGTTCCCCAAACCTATGACTAAGTTGCGGATATACCTTCCTATACCGGTCTGGAGCCAAAGCCGTGCGTCTATACCAATTTTTTTCGATTCTACTTGCATATTTTATAGTAAGAAAAAAATATGTTGAGGCTCATATAATCATTTTCATGCTTTATATTTTCTCAACGCTAATGTTTTTTTTAATTCTATTGCAGACAATACCATTTTATTAACAACCCACGGATACTGTTTTGCATAATGTTTATGGTAAAAAATTTCCATAGCTTTAAACCTATGGTTGGTAGCCCAGATTTTTGTGTCATTTGTAGCCCGGCTGTTATTTTCAGAGACTTTTTTAATCCCGGAAGAAACTCCTTTATAGTGAAGTGCTTTATATTCCGGTACAAAATAAATTTTCAGGCCCATCTTTTTTATCCGGTAACAAAAGTCTATATCCTCACCATAGAAAAAATAATCTTCATCCCACCAGTGCAGTTTTTCGCCCAGCTCCCTCTTTACTAGCAAAAAGGAGCCGGCAAGTGCATCTATCTCATGGGTTTTTGATAAATCCAGGTACGTCATGTTGTATCCGGCAACCAGTTTGCTTTTTGGAAGCATTTTTGAAAGC
>JBLMVJ010000002.1:0-41522 GCA_050255815.1 Candidatus Levyibacteriota bacterium
GCAACATGGTCCTGCCCATCATGGGTTATAGGAAGCCCCGGATGGAATAAATCTAAAAGCGGAATGAATCCAAGAACAAAGATCAGGAGAAAACCGGAGTAACGTTTAAATAATTTCATTTTTTATGGCAAGGGGTAACTTCCTTTGCCCATTTTTTTGAAGTAGAAATCCATCACGCCGCGTTTTTGCCAGGGCCTGCCGGAGAGTAAGACACGGAAGCTTTCCCTAAAAAGGGCAAGGCGTGTGCGCAAACGCGCGTATTTCATGCCAAAAAAGAGTCTGTTTCTGGCAATAAAATAATCCTGGAGGGGAGAACCTGAACCGCCGGTGGATCCTGCATTTTTGTGGTAAAGGATAGCCTGGGAAGCCAGGATAATCTTAAACCCGGCTTTTTTCATCCGGAAGCTTAAATCCGCATCCTCATAATATAAGAAAAATTTCTCATTAAACATGCCAATTTTTTCAAACACTTCCTGTTTTGCCATAAAACATGCGCCTGTTATCCCCTCTATGGCCGTCTTCTCATCATATTGTCCCCTATCCACTTCATCAACTCCGCGGTGGTGTCCTATGATGTTATTCCAGTCCATCTGCGCCCCGGCAAACCAAAACACCTTCCCCAACTCATCCTCTTTATACCTATCCTTATGAAATTCAAATCCTTTTTCAAAATATATTTTTGGGCAAGCTACGTCTGCCCGGTGTACCATAAGAGCGTTATACAGCTCTAAAAATAAGGAAGGCGTAATAATAGTGTCATTATTCATTATCACTATATGTGAGGCGTTATGCTTAAGTGCATAAGCAATACCGGTATTATTCCCTCCTGCATACCCGGTATTCACTTTATTTTCAATCAAGGTGATT
This sequence comes from Candidatus Levyibacteriota bacterium, assembly GCA_050255815.1. Lineage (GTDB taxonomy): Bacteria > Patescibacteriota > Microgenomatia > Levybacterales > GWA1-39-11 > JAGORM01. The sequence continues at coordinate 868 of JBLMVJ010000002.1, forward strand.
TTAGGGAATTCTTTTTTAAATACCTCCACAGAGCCATCATGGGAAGCATTGTCTACAATAATGGGCTCCAGAGTGTATCCTTCCGGAATTTCAATTTTGTGAAATGATTTTAAGCAGGCAATTGTATTTGCAGCGCCTTTATAATTTAGAATAATTACTGAAATTTTATGCATTACAACAACTTTTTTGAAACTAAATAGAGTATTTTTTTCACCGGACTAACACTTCTGGCATACAAAATATTATATAACCAATATTTCATATCTTTTCCAAATGCAAGAGATTCTTTCTGGACAGCATCCAGCACATCCTCCTCACTCTTCTCATGGAATCCTTGCTTTTCCCACATTTTTGCGAAAACTAAAAACATGTAAAATGACTGCAGCATACTGAGAACCAACCCATGCAGTCCATCTTTATAACCCTGCTGCAAAAAGAAGGTTTTTAAAAAATCTGAAAGGGGCATCTTTAGGGCGTCTACCGTTTTAAGTTTTTTGCCTGACTTCACCAGTTCTTCTGCTTCTATATCCGTATAAATAGCATTCATGCGGTTAACAAATTGAAAAATACTGGTATAGCTCTGGTGTACTAATGGTTCTCCCACATGACGGACCTCCCCTTTTACGTCAATAGGTTGGTGCACCGTAGATTTTAAAAATTTCCCTTTCCCTTTCCGGAATAAGCGAAGCTGGTAGTCAGGCCACCATATGGAGTGCTTTATCCATTTCCCAAAAATGATATTCTTCCGGGGAATATTAAAACCGTTTACCAAAGTCTCTGAAGAAACTATCTTTCTGATTTCTTCAGATAGTTTTGGGGTAAGCCGCTCATCTGCATCTAAAGATAAAATCCATTCTTCCCGGGCTTTTTCAAACCCAAAATTTTTTTGCAAGTCAATTTTTTTATAATCATTTTCTTGTGAAAATACTATGGCACCTGCCTTTTTTGCTATTTCTGCCGTTCTATCGGTAGAAGAATTATCCACCACAATAATTTCTGCAGCAATGTTTTTTACTGATTCTATACATTCCTTTATTTGTGCTTCTTCGTTGTAGGCAGAAATAACAACACTTACCATATTATCTGATACTGGACTTAATAAATTTTAACGTCCGGTGAATTTCACCTCTTGCTAATCCATACAGCACAAGAGCGTAAAACATAAGGGACAGCATCATTTCTAAAACCAGAAGAGGAAAAGAAACTGCAATATGTTGGGTAAAGAGCGCAAAAATACTCATAGCTATAGCGGCAGCCCCTGCCGGAATAACCGGTTTTATCATGGAAAATTCTATAAAGGAACGCGCAATAGCAAACACCAGGACAGAGGAAAAAGAGATGAGAAATGAAGCTATAGCAACTCCGTTATAACCGAACCAGAAAATAAACAGGGGAGAAATAATCCAGGTCAAAGCCGTCCAAAGCACCATGAAATAGAGGGTTATTCTTACTTTTCCTATTGCGCTTAATATATTGGTTAAAGGGGTAGAGAGTGAGGAAAGTATGGTACTCAAAGAAAAAAAGGTAAGGGACAAAATTGCAGGTTCCCACTTTTTATATTTAGGAATGAATGACACCAGGTATGGAGAAAACAGAACTATGGATACAACCACCGGAAACATACAAACTGAGATGAGGAAAAGTGTTTTCTCTATAGCTTTTCTCAGGGCTGCCGGGTCATGCTGAAGACGGCTAAATGAAGGGAATGTAATTTTCACCACATTGTCCATGAATAAGCGTAGCGGCATAAACGCCCATTTTTGGCCAAAGCCAATGTACCCTACCTGGGTTAATGGCAAAACTTTAGCAACATAGACGTCAAACAAGTCATCTTTTAAGAGTGCAAGAAAGCTGTTTGCCTGAAAAGGAACGCCAAAAGAAAGAAGTCTTTTTAAGACTTTCAGGTCATAAGCAAGCCCTACCGGCCATGGTTCAATAATATAAATGAGCACTAAACCAATAACAGACCGGGCTAAAACGGCTATAGTAAAACTTTGGACTTTAAAACCCAAAACGGCAAAAACAATCAGGCAAATATTATAGACAAAATTTTCCGCTATCTGCGGTATTACCAGCTTATTAAAATCCAGCCGGCGCTCTAAGAGTATAGTTGGGATGGTCTTTAAAGAAGACATGACAAAAGATGCAATAAGTGCATACAAAAGCATGAGTCCGGAGTGGTCAAGCTTATAAAAAGCTGCAATTTGAGGCGCAAAGACAGCCGTTGGAATGCTCACGCTTAATACTAAAACCTGCTGCACGGTAAATGTGGTGCGCAGCTCTAAAAGAGTAGGCTCTTGTTTTTTCTGGATAAGGCTTGCCGCCAAACCAATATCCTGGAAATAATTCAAAAAAACTACAATAGCAGAAACCACAAAAAAGATACCAAATGAGGCAGGATCCAAAAAAATTGTCAGGATAAAGCTGGCAAAAACAGATAATAGCTGGATGAAAAACGTACGGGATACTAGAGCGAATAATCCCTTTACGGATTTTCTTGCAATAGTTTCAAAATGCGGTGAACCTGATTCATCAAAATCTTGCATACTGTATTAAAAAAACGTATTTTTTTTAAAAACGTGAGTTTTTTAAAAACGTGAGTTTTTAATGTCCCACCAGAGAATAAAACTTTCCAGAACTGCCCTGATTATAACCGGAATGTTTGCCCCAGTCTGCTCTCCGTATTTCCGCGGATAATGCTCTACACCAACCTGCTTAATTTGAAGTTTCCGTTTTGTTGCCTTAGCCAGTATTTCAGTGGTAATCATGGCCCCTTCGGAACGTAACGGGCTAATCACTTCAAGTGCGGATTTTTTAAACATCTTAAATCCGCAGTCAATATCTTTAAAATAAAAATGGAATAAGGCAAAATCCCAAATTTTCAAAAGATTCATTAAAAGAAGCCGTTTAAAAATTTTCTGGTCCCGCCTTTTTTTCCTAAAACCTATAACTATGTCACAGCTATTAATTTCTGCTGCAAACTTTCCGACCTCAGAGAAATCAAACTGTCCGTCTCCATCCGCAAACACGACCGTATCATATTTTGCCGCCTGAAAACCTTCCCTGAGTGCTGATCCATATCCCCGGTTAGGAGTATGGGAAACAAGACGCAAGTTTTTGTGTTTTTCAAGCAAGCCTTCTGCAACCTTTTTTGTTTTATCTTTTGACCCGTCATCCACCATAATGATCTCCCATTTTTTTGCAAATTGGTGAGCAACAGGAATTGCAGAAGTAACCACCTTCTCTATGTTTTTTTCTTCGTTCCAAAAGGGAAAAAAGATAGATAATTCATCCAGTTTCATAAAGCTTTTTTAGAATGGAAATAAAAAGTGCCAAAAGCTAGGAGTATTATACTAAGTATTGAAGCTGCATTTCCAGCAGATCTTACCGGCGTATCGGTAAATTTTGCCTCTACGTCATAGGTGCCCGGAACAAGCAAAGCCCGCATAAGTTTTAGCTTATTATCATCCTGGAATGCTGCTTCCCTACCATTTAGAAAAAGGTGCCAGCCGGGAAATGAATAGGTATTCACCTGTAATATACCTTTTTTAGAAACGGTAACTGAAAATTTTTTATCTTGCGGTAAATTTTTTAGCACATCTACCCGTATATCCCCGCTAATCACGCTGAATGGTGACATAGCTATCTCATCTTTTGAGATTGCAACCAGCGTAGTTCCTTCTTTTGATTTTTTTGTGGCTACCCCTTTAGGCACATATTCATATGCAAGACTGCTTGTTTCCCATCTGATCTTCTCCAGGTTAGTATAGTTTAAATCTTTCGCGTTGAAATAGCGTTCAGGGACAAAACGGGATATAGAAGTATAGACAACTAATAAAATAAGAACAACGGAGAGAATTATTTTTACCCTCTCTTGTTTAAAAAACCCAACTATACCCGCTGATAAAAATGACGTGAGAAAAGAAATAATCAGTAAATACCGCCAGGGGAATTGCACATACCAAAGCGGAGGAATTGCGTCCCAAATAGCCTTGGAAAACTTAGTGGTTAGAAAGGTGCCAAACCCTAAAAGAATGGCAAACAGGAAAACTACCACGGAATTTGCTACCAGTTTTTTTTGTTTCAAAAACCATAAGGCAAAACCCAGGGAGACAAGGCTTGCCAGAACAGGGACCTTCCCAATTTCAAAAGAAATTCCATCATAGCATCCGGGAATAGATCCTCCATATCCCCAGGGAGAATCCCATAGCTGGTGGACGCAGACAAAATGAAGGCTATAATTTGCAAGCTCTGAGGTTAATATATTAATAAGGGTATGCCCCCGTTCAAAATAGGAAGGAATAAAAAAATAAGCGCTCAAGCCAAATCCTATGAGGAAGAGGTTAATAAAACGCAGTGCAGTAAGGATTTTTTCTTTTGAGATAAAAAGCAGATAGGCAAGCCAAACAGCCAAAAATGGAAAACTCATGAAAGCAATGAGGTTATGGCTCAGGATAAAACCCGCTGTTCCCAGTGACCCTATGGCTACATACCGCCATTTTCTAGTAGTAGCAGCTTTGTAAGACGCCCAGAAGATAAGCGGCAAAAAAACAAAAGCATAAAATTCGGCAAAAGCACCCCGCACATAGACATCTATGGCATGGTAAGAGGCATAAGTGTAAAAGATACCTGCAACCAATCCTCCCCATTTGCCAAAGAATTCTTTAGCAAAAAAGTACATAAAAAGAGCGCTTAAGACAAATCCTGAGACCAGCATCAGCTTGGTAGATACAATAAGACTGAATCCCATGAGATGGAAAACCTCACCCACATAATAGGCAAATGGCGGATAAAAATTAAAGAAGGGATAACCGTACCCAAAACCTAAATTAGGGGCAATCCGGGGAGGAATATTTCCTGCATGGATAGCCTGGTCCAGATCATACAGACGTGCTATTTGCTCGTCATCATGCATGGTAAAAAATCCGGCGTGAGTAAGCGGCAACAATGCAAAAACAGTTAGTACTATAACCAGGACAGGAATGAGGAGGGCGTAAAAACGCTTCATGGATTTATTATACTCAAAACGCTCCTGTTTGTAACTTCTACTTCACCCAGGGAACATCCAGCACCAAAACAGAAAATATTCCTTTTCTGAAAGAATTTTTCTGATTTCCCCAGGAAGGAACCGTATTTTTTAGCCAAGCCTCCTGATAAACCAAACTACTGGGGTCATCCTGGACAATAACATAGATAGTCTTTCCGTTTTGTGATACAGGCAGATACCCGTATTTTTTTTGTCCATACTGCCAGAATAGATACTCCCATGCCTGCTGTGACCAATACGGGATTGTATATGACTGGAAAGAAAAATTCTTTCCATTCTCTGCTGCATAGATTTCATCCATAACTGCCCTCTCATCCTTTATATGCAAATCAGGTTGTGTAGAAGCAAAAAACATGTAGCGGTTATCAGGAACATAGAGATACCAAATACGCAGCTGTATGAGAAGAAGTAACCCAAAAACAATAAAACCAAGAACCTTGTTTTTCCTAAAGATGAAGTCCAGAAGAAATGCCTCAAGTATTATCAAAGAGATAATTATGTACACAAAAAACTGCAACAGGACTGCATGCCGTAGAAGAACCATAAGGAAAATTGGCGTAAGGATATATATACTAAGCAGTTTTTTTGCAGTACTATTGCCGGATTTAAATAGCACGCCAAATGCAGCAACTACAACCAGGTAAGAGATAGCTGCCGGAAAAAATGGAAGGATAGTTCCGGAAAGGGTCTGGCCTAACTGCTCATAAACCTGGGAGACAACACTGGGAATACTTACATAGTACCCGGAGTTTCCATGGATGAGCCCCAGCAAACTCCGGGTCATGATAAACCGGTTTTTGAGGTCAAAAATAACGTAATGTAAGAGCCCAAAAGCTATAAATGCGCCCAAATTTGCAAAAAGAAAAAGGATGGATTGTTTTTTGAAGTCTTTAAAAAAGAAAATTATAAAAACCAATAGTATTCCGCCAAAAAATAAGTAGTTCAAAAATTCTGCCTGGCCTAACAGGGCATAGCTTAAAGAAACAAGAAATAAGTATTTCCTCTCCCCTTTGGCAAATTTATGCAACCCAAAGATAAATAATGCTGATAATGGTAGTACTAACGGATGGCTGGAAAGCCAATGGGTATAAGAAATGGCCATAAATGAAACGGCAAAAAGAATCACTGCCAAGACACCGGCTCTTTTAGAGAACATACCTGAGGTAACTTTATATAAAGGAAAAATTGTCAACGCATTAATAAGGATCAGAAAAAAGGCAATAAATACCGGGCTTCCTCCGGAGAGAATAAAAGGAACAGTGGAAAGGTAGTAATAAATAGGCCCATGAAATACTCCTGCTATGTCTGTCTTTGCCCCTACCAGGAGCGGGTGATGGTCTACCACTACTTCTTTCATCCGCAGAAAATCTACCCCTTGTTCAGGGCCAAAAAATAATGAATCCCAAAGGCCGTAGAATCTGAGGAAAACAGCAGCGCAAAAAGCCAGCACAAGAAAAATGAAGGTCCCAGACTTCCACCACCTGTCTTCTGATCCCCTTTGTCCATTTTGTCTCCTCTGTCCCCTTTGCTCCTTATTACTTCTTTCTTTTTTTCCCATAGTAAAAAGCGTACGCAAACCGTGCTATAGATGCAAGAAGGATAATAAAGGAAATAGCTGAAACTATATCTGAAGCAAGGCGTAAAGGAGTTTCAGTGAATCTTAAATGAACCGTATTATTTCCTGGAAGAATAGATATTTGCATGATACCCTTTTCATTTTTGAAGTTCACCTTAACTTCCGATCCGTTAACATATGCCTTCCAGCCGGGATAATAGATTTGGTTTACAATTACATTTTGGGGAGCATCTGAATTGAGGGTAAATGTTATGTTTTTTGAGTTATACTTCAGGTTGTCTGCATTCCCTTTTGCTTCCACCTTATTATCAAAGCGGGATACGGGCATTTTCTTCACCCATAACGGCATCAGCTCTTGGGAAGATGTGGTAGTTGCTTCGTTAGTCAGATAATAAGAGTCAGGATAATACAAATATTTTTCGGGCTTTGCATAATTGAACGTAAAGGCAATTGAGATAAAGACAAACACCCCTAAAAGGGGTACTCCGTACTTAACTTGTTTTACAAAAAAGGCGCTCAGGAAGCACATTAAAAACCCTAATGGGAGCAGAAGTGTCCAGGGGTAATTAATCTCTGATAAGAGCGGTAGTTTCCAAAGAAAAAAAGACGCGGGGAATAACATAAACAGGAAGACAACAACCAAAACCGACAGAAAAAACTCCGGCTTCAGAAAATGTTTTTGTTTTATGAGAAAAACAAGGCTGGTCAAAAAACCGAGTATTTGGCCAAAACCAGCCTGGTACGTGAAAGGGGTTTTATCTGTTGGCGTACCATAACCCCAAGGGGAGAAGAGTAATTGCGGAAGTGAAACATAATATAAGGCACGGTCTGCAATAGGAATAACGGAAAGGAGAATGTTATTTTTTTCAAAAAGTGCGGGTACCAGAAAAAACGCAGACAGAAATCCTCCCCAGACAAAGGACCCTAAAAGGTACCGGGCATTTTTATTTTTTGTTGCTAAACCAAATATGAAAAGTACCAGAAAAATAATACCAAAATATACCGCCGAAATATTGTGGGCTAATACTAATGACGTAACTAAAAGAGGTGTCAATAAAAATGAAAACCCTTGTTTTTTATTTTCCAGAACCATCAGGCTGGTAAGTAATAGGAATGGGTAGATAGCAAAAGAAACACTTTCCCCTATAGATCCCCTTACATACAGATCAACCATACGGTAAGGAAGATAGATATACAAAAGGCCCGCAAGAAAAGCTATTAAAGTACTTTTATACTGTTTTTTTACCAGCAAAAACATTCCTGCATAAGAAAACACAACGCTGAGGAGGAAGATAGTTTTAATGCTGCTAATAAAACCAAATTTAAATAAGTGCAGGATGGTTGCCAGGTAATAAGGGAACGGGTATGTGAAGTTAAAAAGCGGATACCCATACCCGTAGTTCAGAACAGAAGAATACCGCGGCGGGAACTGGTGATCCCGTATTTCTCTGAACATTTCACCGGCCCGCACTACTGCCCATAATCCATCATGGGTAGGAAAATAGCCGGAATGGAAATAGGGAATAATTACCGGGATACATAACAGCAAACCCAAGAGGAAAAGTATTTTTGCGTCCAGGAGTTTTTTCATGTCTTTGCAATCCGGAATGCCTCTACCCCATTCAAGAAGTAAATGGTTTTAATGGTTTTGTCTTGCGGGATTTCATCAGGAGCTCCTATAAATAAGGTATCTTTCATCTTCTGGTCATCTCCAAAATGTATATTCCTGAAATCATATTTGCCAATTTTCCGCTCAAACCGCGGCATCTCTCCGGTTCCCGTAAAATTCCAATGCTGTTGGTACCAGGAAGGGTCTACCCGGTTATAAAACAAATAGTAGACATAAGGCTGGTCATATTTATAGGTTATAACAATGTTTTGGAATTCATTTTCATGCTGTTTTGCATAAGACAATGCATCTTTATACCCATACTGCCAGAAGTCCCCATACTCAAGCGGTGTATGTACATAATACTGATGGAAGTAATAAACCAGGTTAAACGCAAACATTAAAAGCCCAAGGACAATTAAACTGTTTTTCATTTTTATACTCAATACTGAATACTCAATACTGAATACTTTTTCTCCGAGCCAAATCACCCCTACCCCACTCAGGATAATTAATGGCGGCAGCATAGCTATGGCTCTGACCGGATGCGGGGTACCCGTTGTGATGGCAGAAGGAAGGGGTGCTGCAAACAGGAAACCCGCGAGCAGCCATTTCTTCCTGTCCATATCCCTGAAGAAAACGAGTACGCCCAGGAATAACAACGGTAAATCAAGCAGGTACATCATGCCCATATCTACCGCGTGGTGCTGCCTCCCGCCGTCTCCATGAAGGAATAAGAAATCCGGGTTATAGTGGTCCAAATATCCTTTTGTTACCGCAAGAAAATAGACTATTCTTCTATTGTGTAAAATTTCGCCGAGTAAATCATGATGCGTCTTATCATATTCCAGCTGGTTTATAGAATGCTCCAGGTTAGGGGAAGGGCCAAATAGGGTCACCATAGAAAGACGCGCTCCGGTTCCGGAAGAACCGGCTATAAAACTATAAAAAATTGGGATTACCAGAATGGCAAATAAGAGAAGGCACGCTACTACCATTGTTTTCATTTTCAGAAGCTCTTTATAAAAAAGGGGTGCCATAAAGAGAAATAGCACAGGAATTACTAACCTAAAACTATGGTAAGAATACATGGAAAGCATAAAAAATACGGATGAGACCGGAAGAAGTTTTTGGTTTCTCAAAGACTGGAGGAAAAATAAAAGGGCCCCCACCAAAAAGAACAAGCCAATATTCCCCTCATATGCAGCCCGGGAAAATTGCAGACTCCAGGGACTTATGGCAAAGAAAAAAGCTCCAACTAATCCAAGTACGTCCGCGTTTCCGGATTCTACTTTTCGTTTCCGGAATAATTCAATAATTAAAAAATAAATAAGGGGAACGGTTAAGGTTCCCAAAATTGCTGACGGCAGTCTTACCGCGGCCTCATTCAGACCGAACAACCCTATAAAAGGAACGTCAAGATATGTGTAAAGCGGTGGTTTATAATCATCAAATGACCGGATTGACAGGGGGAGGAAATTTCCATATTCATCTTTTCCGGTCTTAAGAATGGAATATGCATTGTAACCGGTAGATGCTTCATCCCAATTCAGGCTGGGCGGATTACTCCCCAAACCATAAAACCGAAGAAATAATCCCATCAAAACAATCAGGAAGAGGGCAATATATCTATACTTGTTTATTAATTGTTTCATGGTGAAATTTACTTAATACTCAATACTTTATACTGAATACTGCATTTAGAATATTATTCTAAATGCAAGTGATCCGTCTTCCCTATAAATATTTTGGAACTTTCTTCCGGATTTTTTGGAAGGTTCCGGACAAGTCCCCCGGTCAACATACAGGATTTTTGTCCCTTTTGGCAGGTTTACGCTTAAATTAATTGAAGGACATTCATTAGGGATAAAGATATATTTCCCAAATCCCTTATAGTCTGCATCCTTAGGGGACCCTTCTTGCTGGTAGGTCTTTGGGTCATATTTTGAAAAGAATAAGAATAGAGGATATCCTCCGCCTGTTTTTGTGGCAACAACTTTATCATAACTGCTATAATTTTTATTTACTACCTGCATCATATCTGCAAATCCGTTATTCCGGTACCACGTCCGGTGTTTTTCCCCATGTACAAAATACTGATGCAGGAAATACAAAAAATTAAATAGAAAAATGAGAAAACAGAAAACAAATATTACCTGTTTAACAGGTATACGGAATATTTTAGATTTTATTTTTGATATCCTATTCAGGAATTCAAATAACCCAACCGCCCCAATTATCTCCAGCATAGGAAATAAAACTATGGCTCTCTGAAGGTTAGGGATGTCATCTACCGTTATTGCAGCCGTAATGGGTGCAACCAGTATCCAAAATAGCGGAAGCTTTGCGAAACGGTTCTTTGATTTCACACACAGATAAACGCCGTACAGGACAAATGGACTTTCCACCAAAAGCAATAATCCGGTCTGGTCCACCTGATACCAAATAGGAAGCCCTCCGCGAGTAAAAAGGAAATCTCCGGAAAAATAAGCAAAATAATTAGTAACAAACGTAAGCGAATAGTTCACTACTTTATTATGGAAAAGGCGGGTTGTGAAAAGGGGCGCATGGTCAGAACCATCCTCCCTGATCTGTTCCGCCATGACCAATTTTGTTTCCGGAAAACCAAATATATTTACCTGGGTAAAACGCCCCGTCCCTCCTTTGATAAGGAAAATTAAGCTAAAGGAAAGGATGCATAAGAGTAGGAAGGAAACAATAAGTTTGGATAGTTCTTTATATGCTTTGATATTTTTATAAGGATAGGTAAGAACCAGAAGCGCGACAAAAAAATACATAGGGACAAAAACCCGCGGCGTATGGTAAAAGAAAAAACTCAATCCCAACAACAACGTACCTACTAGCACTTCCCATGTCTTTTTTGACCGGATAAAATGAAACAAAAAGAAAAAACCAAACAGAATAAAAAACAGGGCGATAATAGTTTCAGCGCTTGCGCGGGATAATACAACATTCCAGGGACTTATTGTTACCAAAACAGCAGATAACAAGGCAATTTTTTTGTTTTTGAATAATGCATAGGCAAGCAGAAAGACAGGAAAAACAGAAAGTGCGCCAAAAACTGCTCCGGGAAGACGGGTTGCAAAAACCGTGAGCCCCAAGAATGCAATAAAGGGAATATCTACATAGTTATAGCCGGTAGGCCTGTTATCTCCAAAGGTATCTATATATAAAGGCAGCTTTATCCCTGCTTCACTTTTCCCGGTTTGAAGAATGGAGTATGCATTCCATCCTAAAGATGCCTCATCTATCTGGAAACCTACAGGAAAGTCTGAAAGTTTTATAGTCCGCAGCGCAAATGAACACAGGAATACTGCGGCCAAAAGCAGGATCAGAATAAAATCTTTGCGGAAAAATTTAATCATACGTGTATCTCATTTTAGTAAATACTACCGCAACAATCAAAGAGATAAATGAAATAACACTAATCCACAAACCTACCCAAAATGAAGGCGGTGAATAATACATTCGTACCGTGTGTTCCCCGGCCGGCACCGGTACCGCCCGAAACGCATAGTCTGCAATCAAAATAGGAGGAAAGACAGTATGGTCTATATCTGCATACCAGCCGGGAAAAAAATTGTCTGAAAGAAAAAGGAATTGCTGCTCTTTTGCAGCTGTTTTTATAATGATTTCATTTGGGCCATAAGAGATAATTTTTGCGGATGCTGATGAATCGGGTTTTACCTGAAACCCAAAATCATTATCCAGAATTAAAGTTTCTTTGTAATTAAACTTGGGATCATACAGTAAACCTATCTGGCCTCTTGGTTTCAAGACCTCATCTTCTCCAAACATTTTTACCCGTGGTAAAACACCCAGATTTTCATATATCTGCCAACCGTTTTGTTCCCAAATCAAACGGAATTCTTTTTCATCAAAAGCGCTGTCTATCCCTTTATCTTCTTTTTTATTCAGAATATAGGTAACACCGGTTATATTAAGTGCCCGTTTTCTATACGGGTTTTCTTTTAAATCATTCACGCCATACCCATGTACTATGTTTGCAACTGACCGGGGAACATCTTTGGGAATATTCCCCGTTTGTGATGCTGCGACAAATTCCCCATACCTTTTAGAAAATAGCGGGTCATACCCTTCCGTAGTAAAAGTTTTTTCAAGTGTCTGGAAATTTGCGTCTATATTAGCACTCCCATAACCCCAATATCTGTCTACTCCCTGGATTTTTCTTAACTGCGCGTTTATTCCCGTTGAAGGGTAGATGTAGGCCGGAGGAACAAATGAGTTGAATTTTTGGAATGAATAAAAGAGTTCAAAAACAGTAAGGGAAACCAGGACCACCGCTGAAAGTTTTTTTTGTTTTACAAAAAGAAGGATAGATCCAACAATAAAGAGAGCTGAGGGGATCATCAAATTCCTGCGGGAAATCAGGAGGCCGGGACTGTGAACTATAAAAGTTATTCCCCAAAGTATCATAAACAGGGCCGCAAAAAAACCCATGATGAGAAGCATCTTCTTTTTATTTTTGGATTCCAGGAATTCTTGCAAACCAAAAGCCCCCAGAACAGCCAGGGAAAAGGCAAAGATTGCAAGTACGCGGGTGGGGACACCGGTTGATAAAAACGGTATGCCAACACTATGGAATAAGGCAATAGGTGGAAGCGCCAAACAGGAGACAAGGGAAAGGACTGCGGTTATTCCAAAAAAAGTTTTAAGAGAGTTTTTCTTAGAAAAGCCGGCAAAAACTGCAAAGATAAAAGGCCATACCCCCACATTCATTGCCCGCTCAAGGGAAGATCCACCAAGAAAGTAATTATTTGTTGCAGGATTGCCAAAGAAATCCGGGACTAATAGCGTTACGATTGCCCGGAGCGGCAATAACCGAATATCCAACAGGTCTTTATAGGAATAGTTGGACCTGAGAGACCTTCCCAAAAACTCGTACAAAGGAAAGAGTTGTATGGCTGAAATGAGAACACCCACTATAAGCCCAAAAGCCGCAAGGATATAAATCTTCCTCTCTTTTTTCTTATCTGCATAATACCGGAAAGCCAGGTAACAGAAACCAAGGATAAGCATATACATGGTAAGCTGCACATAACCTGCAAAGATGGAAAGTGCTACTGAAGCCGCCAAAAGAAGCAACCACCCTACTCTTTTTGTTTTTAAAAGCTTTTCAACGGCAAATAACAGGAGGGGCAAAAAGGCCAGGGAATGCCCTACGTTTCCATACTCTCCCCAAACCGTAAAAAATGCGCTGAAAGAAAACGCGGCAGACCCAAAAATACTTGGGATTTTTTTAAGCCCAATCTCTTTTAAATATAAGTAAGTAAAACAAAAAGCCAAAACAAACTGCAGGATAATATATGCCGCCCATGCTGATACAAAAGGCAAGATAAAGAATAAAATATTTAATGGATACAGGGTTCCGGATTGGAGGTTTGCAAAATGTGGTGTGCCGGAAAATATATAGGGGTCCCAGAGGGGAAACACTCCATTCTTAATTGATTCTATGGAGAAGTACTTCCAGGGATACAACTGGCGGATAATATCAGCCCCCTGTCCTTTATGGGGTATGCCGGAACTTAGCGACTTATACGGTTCATAATTTCCCATCAATAAATCTCCGGGAAAAGGCACAAGACCCAAAAAAATAGTTTTATAGAAAAAAAGGGAAATAATCAGAAGCAGGACAAAAACCGGGAAGTATTTTTTAAAAAATGTAAAAATTCCGGATACCATAACATCACTATGGTTGGACTTGATAAATGGAAAGGTGCCTATCCCCTATCCCTTTTTGGTATTTTGCAATAAGTTTCAGCGGCCAGGATGCTGGTGCATTTTCCGAATCATTAAAGACATAGTAAACCGGCATGACTTTTGCTTTCTGTACCAAATCCGGCGGAATCTTGTCTGGAAGCGGATAAATGCCGCGCTTTTCAATGTTTTTGTTATTCCCCAGATAAATCTCTATAGCATAAGTGGGCAGGCTGCCAAATGTACCCTGTGTTGCAACATATATATTCCCCTTCTGTGATTGCTGCTGAAAGAAAGAAACCATTTGTCGCACACCGCCCCCCGCCGGCCAGGAATTAATATATTGGCCCAGGTCAGCCTGGGGAATAGGGGCATGGGAAAAATCAAAGACAATAAAGTAATCGGCCCAGGCATAGAAAAAACATATCAAGACAAAAATTGCAGAAAACAACAATGGCACTTTCACTTTTATTCTGATCAGGTATATGGTATACGCGGCAAGGATAATAACCGGAAGAGTCATAAAATAAATAAATCGGGGATAGAGGGTGTTGCCAAAAATACCCAAAGCCGTAAAGGGAAGCAGGAACCAAACCAGGAGAAGTAATTTCTCCTTCAGGTGGTCTTTTACGGCAAATGAGAGGATAGCTGCAATTAATACCGGAAGGCCCACATACGTAGCAAACCAGCCGGTTAAGGCATTAAAATTACCCGGCATATAATTAAACCAGGCAAAATTTCCAATGAGAATATTATGCAGAAAAACAGAGGCAGGCCGCACAAAAAGCGCGTTTTTCTCATCAATAATATAATAAAAAGGGGAAAGCCTCAGGATTGAATAAAGCGTATATGCTACGGCAGATGCAATACCCGCAAATACTATCCATTCCCCAAGTTTTTTTCTCCATCCTTTCTGGCGGAAATCAAACAAAAGAAGGGAAAAGGGAAACAGGTAGATAGCAAAAAACCCGGAAGTTTTTGTAAGTACTGCTGAGCCAATAACAGCACCGGTAATGATTGCTATATCCAGGCGAAGATAACGCACCAGCAAAACTTCCATATATAAACACCAGATTATGGTGCAGGCAACTAAAGAATCATAAATTGCCATCCTATCCAGGACCAGCGCAAACGGATACAGAACAAAAAGGATCCCGGCAATAACGCCAATTACTTTTGACCCCTGTAGATGCCCAAATATCCTAAAAAGGATATGCCCACCCTCCGGCTTTTTCTTAAACAATTCCAAAGATAAAAGCATAACTCCTACCATGGCAAGAAAGCCGGAGAATACGGACACCATTCTGGTTGCAAAAAGAGGATCGGATTTAAAAATCCTCATGCTATTCATAGCAAGCCATACCAGCATGGGCTGTTTCCCGTCTGTAAGGGAAATAAAACGCCAGGCTGCGTCTTGTTTTGCAATCTGGCTCCATCTCACATAAATAGCCTCATCCGTAAACATAGGAAGCGCCAAAATATTGGTGAGGCGGGTAAGAAAATATAATGCTACGAGGCTCAGGAAAAAGACGGCTGGAATAAGATAAACTTTCTTAAAAACCATATGGTTAGATTATACATAAACGGAAGCAAAAGCAACAGGTAGCGGGGAAAAACAGGCGTAAATATTAAGAAAAATAAATAAGAAATCGCCCACAGCAAAAAGAGTACAAAACCCTCTTCCCATTCCTTCTTTTGTTTTTTTACAACAACCTTTTTATATAATCTGCCCAGCAAAGGAATAGCTGAAAAAATTGTACCTAAAAATGCTATTGCCCATAGTGCGTTCCACTCTGCAACTTTTTGCATACCCCCAAACCAGGTGTACCATTTTCCAAAAAGGATAAGCGGAAATACTATACCGGGCGTTGATTTTACTCCGGTAGCATAGAAATGGACAATCCATTTTTGCACCCCTAAAAATCCGGCCAAACTTCCTCCCTTAATAAAGTACAGAACGTAGGAAAAAAGAAATACGGTAGGCCACAGAAGAAGACTCAAAAAAAACTTCTTTTTATTTTTTGAGTCAAATACGGCCATCCACACCATAAGGGGTGCCACCAGAAAAAGGGATCCTGCCGGATATTTGGTAGAAGCAAAACAACCCAGAAAAAAGGATGCAAGCAAGTACTGTTTCCGTAAGGTAAAAAGAATTGTCAGTAAAAGAAAGAATAAATAAATCGCGTCCAGGTACGGGGCCCGCAGCTGTGTGTAAAATAGAGGATCCAGGGAAAACAAAAAAACCGGGATAAAAGCCCACAGCTTATCCTTAAACACCATAAGGTTTATCAAAAAGAGAATCCCCAGACATGCCAGTCCAACTAATAAAATCAGGATATTCTGGTTTTGGAAAACTACCTCCCCTAAACCTATCATGTATTTTGCCAACGGTGGGATCTCAGCATTTAAAAACGCCGGATTGCTACCGTGGATATACTCCCATCCTGCATATGCATATAGCCCGTCATCTCCTATTGAGTTCTTGGAGCCGGGTACTACCCATTGGGATTCCAGATATCGCATTTTCCAATAACCCGGGTCAAATTTTGTAGTGTATTCCTTTGCATAGGAAGAAATTCTGAATAATAAACTACCCAGGAATATAAAAAGAAGAATAATAAAAAACCCTAATTTTACGTATTTCATTTTGACGGTTTGCGCAAAGTCAGCATCCGGGAAATCCCGGACAAAAGAATTGACAACCCTATGCTTGCCCAAAGCATATTGTTCATAAGGGCAGGAATGGGCGGGTCATAATTTCCGCTATATATATAAGGTAGGTATTGGAAAAGGATAAGGAAAGAAAAAGTAACGGTAAAGGTAAATATATATGCGCGGTTACCCAGAAATGTTAAAAATGGGAATGGCAGGAGGAAATACCAGGGCTGGAACGTAGTCCTGGCGGATGCCAGATAAACTGCAATTCCCATGAGGATTGCTGACGCCAGGAAAAACAAAAAATCATGCCGTTTCTTTTTGAAAAATGCATACCATAAAAATAACGGCAATAAAAGTCCTGTTGCAAACTTTACCCCAATAGAAAGGACAACATAAAGCCAGGGTGAATATTTTTTCTGCTCGAACAAATAATATACTCCTACCAACAACAGGGCAATCATTGCAATATCATTATGCCCGGAAACCAGGGACTCTATCAGGACAAACGGATTCAGTGCAAAAAAGGAAAGCGCAAAAACAGGCTGAATAAGTTTTGTTTTTTCTGAAATTTTTTTAACCATGATACAAGATAGGATAAATGAACCAGCTGCAAGCGCTTTAAACAGAAAAAATGTAGCCAAAAAGTATCCAAACCCCATGAAAGATAACGGTACCGTTAACAGAAGCCAGGTGGGACCGTATGGATACGTCCTATGGGTCCAATGCATAAACCCTAACATAGGGTCCCCCGGATAATCCAATGCCTTCTGAAAATATGGGTTGGCGTGATAATGCGTGATTATTTTTGCATCAAATATATAGTTAAAAAGGTCGTATGAAAACGCATTATAGGAAAACAAAAGGATTACCGTCACCAATACAATTATCCGGATCATTGTTTTTTCTGTAAGCTGCCCTTTTTTGACCCAAAATAACGTGAGCAGATACAACCCAAACAGAAGTGTGAAGATTGCACTTGCCAGGTAAGCGGATAACGGACGGTTAAAATACCCTATATACTGAAATGATTTTTGCAGAGCTTGCAGGAATGATGCGCGGTTAAGGGTTAGTCCTAAATCTACCTGCACATAGGAATAAAGAAAAAGAAGAAGAGAAAATGCCCCCCAAAGAAAAAAGGAAACTTTTTTAACCATACACCTTTTTAAAAATATTTCTCCTGATCCTGAACAAATCTAAAAGGCCATCTACGGAATCCTTCAGGGGGTTTACCCGTCTGGTTTCTACATACAGCCAATCTACCGGCACCTCTTTAATGCTGTATCCCATCTGTGTTGCTATATACAAAAGCTCCACGTCAAACCCTGCCGTAACAGAAGATCCATGGATTGCTTTATATCCACTATGGATGGTGTTTATTTTATGGAAAACTTTTTGAGCTGCATCTTTTTTAAAAAGCTTAAACCCGCATTGGGTATCCTTAATGTCTGATAGTCCTACAAGCAGGGAACGCAAGGTAATCATTCCCTGGCTCATAACTTTCCGGGTAAACGGCGCCCCTTTACGTGTAGTGTTCCGGGAGCCTATCACTATGTCAAAACTCTCTGAAAATGGAAGGAGCTTATCAAGCTCCGTAATAGGAGTTGCCTGGTCCATATCCGTAAAAAGGATAAAGTCCCCGGTGGCCTTCAAGACACCTGCGGTAACCGCTCCTGCTTTTCCCGTGTGTTTATTCTCAATAAGCTTAAAATTTTTATTCTCCTTAATATAGGTTTTTACAAATTCTAAGCTGCCATCTGTAGAGCCGTCATCCACAATAATCACTTCATACGCATATTTTTTCCTGGAAAGGAAATGTTCTACCTTTTCAAGCGTACCTTTTTGCAGGTTTGCCATTTCATTATAGGAAGGAACCACCACTGAAACCTTTTTACCCATAGAGCCATTATATCAGGAAAAAACCTGGGAAATAGCTAAAAATTATATCCTATCCTTGAGCCAAAACGGCTTCAGTGGTAAGATAAGTTTATGACTCCCCCATTTGTAAAGAAATATGACTTCAGAGGGATTTACGGCACTGATTTAAAAAACAGGGATGCTTATTACCTGGCTAAAGCACTCCGGAAAGTAATGCCGGTACAAAAAGTCTTAGTAGGGTGGGATACCCGCGTTTCCAGCAAACGTTTGGCGCTGGATTTTATAAGTGGCATAGGTGACGTAACTGTTAGCTATATAGACTTTTGCCCTATAGATTACATTACTGCGGCTTCATATGCATGTGATTTTGATATTTCTATTATGTTTACCGGCTCACACAACCCCTGGAGCTGGACCGGCCTTTTGATGCATACAAAAGGCGGGGATTCTGTCCAGGGAGAATTGGTAGATAAAATCATTGCAGCATATTATGAAGTAGAAAAAGAACCATACCTGAGGGAAGAGCCGGACCTGTCCCGTCTTCAAAATTTTAAGGAAGAGATTGAAGAAATTGTGGGAAAAAGAATTGGGGAGCTTCTTCCTTTAAAAAATATAACTCCTATGGAAGTACTGGTTGACATAGGGGATGGCTCCGGCACTACATCCATAAACCTTTTGGAACGCCTCATTCCCCAAATTAGATTTACAAAAATAAATGACCGCAGGCTCTATGACGCCAATTCACCACACACAGCAGACCCATCTATAGAAAAAAACATGGAGCAGCTGATAGAACAAATGCATAGCGGATTTTTTTCCTGCGGGTTTGCATTTGATTCTGATGCAGACAGGATTCTGGCGGTTGATGAAACAGGTGAATACCTAACAGGGTCATTACTGGGCAGTGCCCACGTAGAAGTTTTGGCAAATCTTTCCATGCCGGGGAAGAATATTGGGTACGCACTGGACTGCGGACCGTCACTACCAAATGCCATCTCCCAAATAAACACGGGATCAGGAAAAGATTTTTCTGCGGTACCCATTCCGGTAGGACGGTCTGTAGCCAGGCAAATGCTACGGCAGAACGGGTTAGACCTGGGCGTAGAGAATGTAGGCCATTTTTACTACAAAGATTTTTTTATGACTGACTCCGGCATATTTTCACTTGTAGTCCTCCTTTATTGGGTTTCAATAAATGGAAAACTCTCTGCTATAAAAACAAAGTATCCTGACGGATTTAAAAAAAATGTAAATACTATGGAACTGGATAACCGGGTAGTCTCTGAACTTACCGCATATTTTGACTACGTTTTCAAGGATTGCCAAAAGAAATCGTTTGATCTGGACGGACAACGCTGTGAATTCTATAGGGAAAATAAAATTTTTGGATGGTATGCCATACGCCATTCAGGATTTGAAAATTTAATCCGCTTTTATTTTGGCTGCCTGGACCAGCCGGTTTATAAAATGCTTGAGGAACGCTTTAACACGGTGGTAAAAATCACATGAGATATCAGGCAGTTTTCTGGGGGAAAGTAAAAACGGGAAAAAAACGGGGAAGGAAAATGGGCTTCCCTACCGTAAACCAGAACCTGCATAAAAAAATCCCGGAAGGCATCTATATCTCTCAGCTTTCTTATCAGGAAAAAGTATATAATGCACTTACTTTTATTGGGGCAGCAAAAACATTTGGCGAAACCAGGATTTTTGCGGAGACTTACATACTCTCTTTTCATAAAGAAATTTATGGGGAATATGCAACCATACGGCTTATCAAGAAGATACGGGAAAACAAAAAATTTGAATCGGCAGAAAAGTTAAAACTTCAGATGGAGGAAGATAAGCGACAAGCGGAAATCTTTTTTAGCGCAGTAGAGCAATAGAGTATTAGGGCGATAGAGAATTACCATATTATGTTTAGCGGAATCATAGAAAAAACAGCAATAGCACAAAAGATAGAAAAAGGAAATGATATTATGCGCTTTTACCTGCCGGTTCCGGAGGGCTGGAAATTAACACCGGGTGAAAGCATTTCCATAGATGGAATATGCTCTACCGTTGAGAAACTTTCAGATGGCAGTTTCTGTGTCTATTACATGCCTGAGACAATTAGAAAAACCCACCTGAATAATACTGACGGGAGCCATGTGTTTAATCTGGAGAAATGTCTCACTCTCCAAACGCTTATTGGCGGCCATCTGGTAAGCGGACATATTGATACTACCGCTACCGTAGAAAAAATTGAGGAAGAAGGGGAATCAAAAGTACTAACTTTTAAATTAAAACCCGGCTTTACTAAATACATTATCTATAAAGGCTCAGTTGCAGTAAACGGGGTAAGCCTTACTATAGTAGAAGTACGTCAAGATTCATTCACTATTTCATTAATTCCCCATACACTCACCCATACAAATCTGGGGCAATTACAAATTGGCGATACCGTAAATATTGAGGTAGATATGATTGCAAAATACCTGGAAAAGCTCCAAGAAAAATAGTACAATACTTCTCCGGAAATATGAGAAATATATTTGAAAGTCTGCCGTTTAGAAACCGGAGGGAAGCAGAAACGCCAAAACCTGACTCGCAGCAGATTATAACCAGAGCTGCTGTAAATTATTTTCTCGCAAGAGAGAAGGAGCTTCTGGCACTTACCGGAAAGATGAGGGAGATAAGAGCTGAAGTTAATTTTTCCGGTCCTCTATGGCTTGCCCTGGGAAGAAACATTACTGACAAGGGAGAACAAGAATACCGCTCTGAGGAAGACAGCGCTGTGGCTGAATTTGACCAGGATGCAATATTTCTTGTTGGTCAGTCAGCTTGGAATGCAATAAAATTATCTGCCTTAAAAAGCGCAGTTGCTTTTTGGGATGAAAAATTAAAAGATCCGGACCACTCCTTTGATGAAATCCGTCTTGCACAGGAAAGAATAACCACGCTACAAGAAGAAATAACGGCTATTGAAAAACCAAAAGGCAAATAGGTTATTTACTCTTACCGGTAAAGAATTGTAATAGTTTTGGAGGATATATTGACTTATGCCGGTATCTATATTATTCTTACGGAATCTTTACATTTATGGGCGTAAAAAGTGAACTACTAAACGTACTATATGGAGGATTAGTACCTCCTCCGCCTTTTCCATCTGCTCCCCCGGAGCGGGTTGAAAGAGTTGCGGCAGACCAAAGCGAAAGGCTTTCAAGAATGGCTCTTCCTGCAAACCACTCTTCCAGGGACAGGGGGCAGCATCCACTTGTCATGAGCCCTGTTTCAAGACCACGCAGG
Source organism: Candidatus Levyibacteriota bacterium (assembly GCA_050255815.1). Lineage (GTDB taxonomy): Bacteria > Patescibacteriota > Microgenomatia > Levybacterales > GWA1-39-11 > JAGORM01. The sequence continues at coordinate 22,657 of JBLMVJ010000002.1, forward strand.
GGCAACAGCAGACACAGAAAATAGTTCCCCTGATACTTATTTGAGGTGTAAGGAGTCAATAAATTCTCGGGCTTTTGCCTTATCCAGCAAAACCTGGTCCGGATAAACCATCTTAAATGCAGGAGTACCATCTTCCCTTCTGACCACTACTTCTTTATACCGCTCATCAGAAGGACAAGTTCCATTATTAATATATAGGGTTCGAGAAGCTTTGGGAAATTGGCCGGTTTGCCGCAGGGAAGGGCATTCTTCAGGGACAAAGAAAAACTTCCCAAACCCGGAATATTTTTTATCTTTTGGTGACCCCTCCTCCTGGTATTTTCTGGGGTCATACTGCATATAAAACTGGATTTCAGGGTAAATACCTCCTGCGGATGTAGTAACAATAATCTTGTCATAAGAGCTGTATGACTTTTTAACATCCAGCACCATTTCCTTAAACCCGTTATTGCGGTACCAGGGCCGGTGGATAGAAGTATGGATAAAATACTCATGCAGGAAATAAATGAAGTTTAGAAAAAATAAGGCACCAAAAATTCCCAATATCCCATATTTAACCGGTAAGCTTAAGATTTTGTATTTCATTTTTGATATATGCGATCCTATTTCAAACAACCCAAATGCTGCAATCAAATCCAAAATTGGGAACATGACTATTGCCCGCTGTAAATTATTGGTATCTATTGCACTTGCAGCGGCCAGGGGCGCAGCAACCAGCCAGATAAGAGGAATGCGGTACGCTCTGTTTTTATGGGTTGCAAGGATGATGAGGCCGTATAAAACAAAAGGTAACTCAACTATATAGAGGGCACCCATGTTTGGCACAAAATACCAGTCAGGCAAACCGCTTAAAAACAAAAAGTTCCAGGAAAAATATGCAAGATAGTTTGAAAGGTATGATTCTGCGTTATTAACTAGCTTGTTATGGAAAAAACGGGCCTCTAAAGCCCCTGAATTTCTCACCCCGTCTTCCCTGATCTGCTCCTCCATAACCAACCGCGTTTCCGGGTAATTAAAGATATTTACCTGGGTGAACCGACCCACACCGCCTTTAATACCAAAGATTAAAAGGGAATCTATTAAAACGAGCAAAAGGAATGAACTCACCAGAACCTTTTTAAATTTACCGGAAATTTTTGGCCTGAGATAGAAAAATACAAAACCCAGGAACAGAAAAAACATAAGGGGGACAAAAAACCGCGGAGTCTGGTAGTACAGGAAACTGATAGAAAGGGAAACCGTTCCCGTGATAAGGTATGTAAGCCTTTGGGATTTCAGGCTCCAGAATACCAGGGCAAATCCCAGCAAGATAAAAAATAATGACAGTAAAGATTCGCTGCTGGCGCGGGAAAGGATGATATGCCAGGGTGATATGGCAAGAATACCGGCGGCTGCCAGTGAAATTTTTTTGTTTTGGAAAATGGCATACGCAAAAAAGTAAAAAGCTATTATTGTAAGGGCGCCAAATAAAGCTCCCGGAGAACGCACGGCAAACTCAGTCAGGCCAAACAGTGCAACGGGCAGAATGGCGGAATAATGGTATCCCGCGGGGCTATTGTCACCAAAAATATCTATGTAAAACGGAAGAAAATTTCCGTTATCATCATGCCCGGTCTTAAGAATGGAATATGCAGAATAACCTTTGGATGCCTCATCTATGTGGAACCCTATGGGGAATGTCTCAAGTTTATAAAAACGGAGAATAAAACCCAGGATGAAAAAGAGGATAAGCGCCAGAGTAAATAAATGCTTCCTGACAAATAACACTTCTCCATTCTGCCAGTTCTTAGTAGAAATTTCAACCTACGTAGCCTTCAAGCAAAGGAGCAAGAGGCTCAAGAATTACTTTGAAGCCATTTTTCCTAGTTTCCTATAGGGATTTTCAGGTTTTTCCGCTATTCTACTGCGGTCCAAAGCGAATAGAGCGCTTGAAAGTGCAATAAGAACAGGTATCATGGGTGTAGTCTCAGCTACGTAATCTCTGCCTGCCTCAACCCAGCTTGTATATGCTTCCTGTTCAAGCCCCCGTATTTCTTTTTGGATTTCAGCTATTTTTATTCCTTCTGAAACATCTAATAATTCCGCTCTTCTTTCATGAAGGGAATGTGCTGCAGCGTTCCGTTCTGAAATCCGGTCATTAGCAGGATCAGCTATTTGTGACACAATCAAAACCTCTGATCCCACGGTACCCACCATAAGCCCGGCAACCATAGCTCCCCTTGCAATATTTTCCTTTATCCCCATACTGGAGGAATTATACCACCGAGTGTTAACCGCTGTAATTAACAGTCCTATTCCATATATGTTTTTTCATCTACATATTGCCTGCCAACATCATCCTTAGAAGTGTAGGGGATTTTATCCTGAGGAATTCCAAAATTGATAAAGATGCGTGATATTATTTTAAATGCAGCATATCTTTCATCCTCTTCCTTAATGTTTATTTCTATGCTTTCTTCAAAATCTCCATCAAGCTTGTAAGCATCTTCCTTAAACATATAAAGTGGATCCTTAACTCGGTGTGGGATTAAAGACAATTTTTTTCCATTAGCTAGAGTGGTATTTTTAAGCTCGATTTGAAAAGTTATGATTGCATCTTCTAAGTGCTTCGACAACTCTTTGTAAAGACGAACAAACTCATAAACATATTCTATCACTGCAAGGGTATTAAGGTTAGGAGTTTCCATAAACTCCTCAAATTCTCTTCCCCACCCAAGAAAACTATTATCAGCAGAACAAACTGCAACAAGCGTACCATCTTCAAAAATACGAATTGTTTTTCTGTCTCCGTTTTTGACTTCCCAAGATTTTCCTCCTTTAATTTTGGGGTAATCAAGGGTGAGTAAATTCCAACCTGAATACCTAAAATAGGGGGGATCTTTTATTAGTTTAAAAATATTTCCTTCTTCAGCAAAAAAATTTTCTATCTTGCTTTTAGGATTTTTAGGAGTTGCTGCAAGAACTAGCAACGGATTATTTGTCATTTAGCACCTCCTCAATCATGGTAGACAACTTTGTCTTACTGTCTCCCGTTCCCTCATGAAACAAATTTTCAAGATGGTCTCTCATGTTTTGAAATTGGTCCGTTATATGTCCGTAAAGGTCTCTTACGTCACGGGGAGTGTTTCTGGTAAGTTTATAGATCTCTTTCTTGTCTTTCCACTCTTTATCCTCTCCATTTCTAACTGGGATACCAAAAAATGTTTTTCCTACAAATGTTTTTTCCTCACCATGAATGTCAACAATAAACCATTTTCTTTCTTCAAGTTGTTCAGGAATATGAATTACACCCAAACCTAGCGAAACGTCTTTTGCATAAGGATACCACAAAACTGTTATCCCTGAAGGTTTAGGGTAAACATTTGATTCAACAATACCAGGAACATCTTTATATGATGATAGAAAATCATCCTTCTTCCCTAATTCCAAGCTCGCAACTATATCGTGAGGAACTGATTTATCATCACTGCATTTAAGTCCACAAACAATGTAAGCCTCCTGTTTGTTTGAGAATTGAACAATATCTGTCACAAGACTCATAATTGCTCTTACGCCACCAGTTTTTAAATCATAGGGAATAAAAGATTTTGCCTCAAAATTCTCATTTTCATTTACCCCAAGAAGCTTATCAAAATCCCCGGCTCCGAGAATCTTTTTTATTCTATTTACCGTGAGATGCTTTAACTCTTCAGTCATAATTTAAGTTTCTGGTATTTCCGGAGAGGGCGAAGGACTTTCTGAAATACTTGGGCTTCCGATTGGACCTGTAGCGCTTGCTGCAATAAGATTCCCCAGGTGAGATGGATTAGCTTCAACTATAACTTGCAACTCTGGAGCTTCAGGCCCAAAGCTATCAATATAACAAAGTGTGTTAAACGGTGCCGGAATGGTAATACTTGCAATTTCCTGTGGAATTGGAAGAGGGCGACAGTAATCAGAGGCAATAGCAATAACTAACGCTAGTAAAACAATAACTGGAATACCATAAATAACTTCCTGTCTCATATCCTGCCCTTTGTAATACTATAACATAAAATCAGCAGAAATAGAAGTGGATTGCTAATCTATTTGTGACCCCAATGGAAGTCGAATCCATGTTCCCAGAATGAGAATCTGGTGTCCTAGGCCACTAGACGATGGGGCCATTAATTAATTTTTCAATTGCTTTTCTACTCTTAAGTGATTTTAAGTAAGTCTCCCTCTTTCTTGCTTCAGATAAACTATTATACTCTTCTTTATAGACTACTTCCCAAGGTTTTCTTGACTTCGTATATTTTGAACCACCGCTATTATGCTTCTTCAGTCTTTGCTCAATACTAGAAGTGCTACCAATATAAAAACTCTTGTCCAGAGTACTTTGTAATATGTATAAGAAATACATAATACGTTTATCCTAGGCCACTAGCCCCGATGATATTCTTCATCGGGATCCCGATGGAATCTACCATCGGGAACGATGGGGCCGTGGCTAATGTATTTTACTAAAAAAAGTCCTTACGCACAAACTCAAACTGCTAAAACTTGTGAGGAAGATTACAGTTTTGGTTGGTTTTAAGGGGTAAAATCAGCTTATGGCGGTGGAGAATCCATCAAGTCTGCCAAGGGTTGCAGAGCAAAGAGGCTCTGTGCTAACCCATTCCCCTAATATCCTCCATGGTATCCGCCCTGATGTAGCACAGCTTCTTTTCTACCGTTGCGGTGGAACCAAAGAATGGAGAAGGCCCATGGTTTTTTCCGCCCTTGAAAAAACTAAAACCGTTTCAACCACAAATGGTCAAACAGTAGTAAGAGCGCAGGACATGTTGGATGACATGGCAGTTGTTTTTGAACCATGGCGTTCCAATACATTAATGCCTCATTTGGCTTCGGAAACGGAAGATGAAACTGCGCTAGCGGTAGCTGTCATTGAAACAGAAAGATATGTAGACACCAGGTTACCTTATGAGACAAAGGCTACTCTACAGGAAAGATACCACGTCTTGCCTTTAGATAACCGCCATATTCTTTTCCAGGGGTTGTTGCGTGATGCAAGACCAGAGGAAATAGATGAACCCGGCAGGGATAGCATGTCCTTTGAATACATGCCTATAGATATTATTACCGGCGAAGAAATCCCAGAAGGAAGGCAAATTGCCCAGCGCCAAAGAGCAAAAAATTATCTTCTCCTCCCCCACCCTTCTGACCAAACCAGGACCCCTATGGAACTTTTGGTTGGCGGGGGAAAGCTTGTGTGATTACTCCTGAGAAGATTTGATAGTAAAGGAAACCATTCCAACAAAACTACTAATCAAAAACATGATTCCCAGAATGAGGAAGGAGGTTGCTATGAATTTTGAGGAGTCGAGGAGGCCCATGTGGATAAAGAGCCAATTCCAGTCATGGATGCTCCCATCCCCTCCCAGAAGAGGCAATGCCATTTCCTGCGCATCCATCATATAACGGCTTACATTTATCACATTATCCCCTATCCAGAACAATATCACTGAAGAATTGAAAAACTCTTTTCTTCTTAAAAAATACCCAAGGAATAAGAAGGGTATAAAAATCTGAAAGGCTGATCCGGCAAGGATATCCAGAAACTGGCCGAAAAGCATAAAAATTAAATGGCCGGCCTCATGGACCATGAGGTTAAAATAATCTACAAAACACCAATGGTCAGGAGTAAATAATAGCTGGTAAGAAAAAAACGCAAGTACAAGGATTAATACAACCCTCCCTATTACCCTCATGATTAAAGTATACATTAAGGAAGCTTGTGGCACGTAGCGGATAGCATGTAGCAAATGCAGAATCCCGGAATCGGATCTATTCGAGTTTGGTAATATTTAGTCTTATAGTTTGACATTCAATTTTAATTTTCCTATAATGTAACCCATGTCAAAAGAGCAAGAAAAACCTATACATACAGGCTCCATGCAGGATGTGATAATGGGTGACGCAGCTGCAATAGCAGCGGTAGGCGCTTCAGATATTATTGTTGCAAACATAACGGGAGGAGTACCTCAAATTGATAGCGATCCCGCTCCGGTCCTTTCCCCTGATAATCCTATAATGCAACTTCTTCAACATGAACGCGATTTTTATGAGTGTTTTGTTATAGCCGGGCTTACCCATCTGGGGCTGGAAGGGGTAGATTATGCCCAATCAAGAATTACCAAAAGAAGGCTGCCGCTCAAGCTTAAACTGGGTGCCGGAATACTTCTGTCATTTGGGCTTTTAATTGGGGCTGAAACAGATTTAGGACAAGGACATATGGGCACCCCTGATTTAAAAGATATTCCGGCAGGAGTTGCGGGAGTTGTAGCTTATCCGGGAGTAGATTATTTTTTAAGGAAGAGATACTTCAAAAGCAGTATCCCTACTAAGTAACCACCGTTCCTGGAGAAAAAAGAAATAACCCCGGAATTTATCTGCTAAACACAGGACTTTGTGAAGTGATATATTTAAAGTATGCCAATCCCTCTGGACAACGGTCCTCTTCCAGCCGCAGCTCCGCCTCCTGAACAGCCTAAAATTGATGCTTTTAAAAAGCTCCGTCTCAGGGATTTTATCTTTGCTCCTGTTGCAGCCGTAGGGCTGTGGATTCCCGGCTATTTAATTTCAGCAGTAGCCGGATGGTTAGCGTGCGGGGATGCCCCGGGAAGAAATTATTATACCTGTGCTCCTTTGGGTACCTCTGTTATGTACCTCCTGTTTCTTCTCATCATGCTGGTACTGGCACCACTTGCCACCAGTTTTATCTTTGGCAATAAAGCAGGGAAAAAGGGAGTATTAAAATTATTAATAATTCAATTTCTCCTCTTCTTACTACTCCTCATACTCTACCTTCTCTGGGCAGTACCTTCAGGCATCTTCCGTACCACGCGTTTCTACATACCCGGAATAGGAATAATCCAAATTTAGAAAATGTTGCAGGTGGCACGTGGCAAGTAGCATGTGGCTTGCTACGTTCCGTATTATTCTTCGAGCTTGCGAAGCATGCGAGAAGTCTAAGTTAGGTTCTGGGAAACGCTACCCAGTGATATAATCTTCTTGTGGAGATTATTAAGACAACATCATTTGAACTGGCAACTATTTCAGCTGGAGATAAAAACAGCGGCAGATTTGCGTTAGTCTTACCCGGTAGGCTAGATACCAAGGACTATGAGGTTTTTAGAAAACACATAGATTTTCTGGCAACTTTGGGGTTTTATGCGCTCTCTTTTGACCCTCCGGGAACTTGGGAGAGCCCCGGCGATACTTCCCTTTTCACCACCACTAATTACATAAAAGCAGTAGACGAATTAATAGCGTACTTTGGCAATAGACCCACATTCCTCATGGGACACAGCCGCGGCGCTTCTATTTCTATTTTAGCCGGTGCTAAAAATCCCCATGTTTTTGCTTGTGCCCCTATTATGGCAACACTTTCAGGAGAACCCAGAAAAACTGACCCGGAAGCGGCAAGAGTAGGATTTAAAATGGCATACCGTGACATGCCGCCGGGAACAGAAAAAACAGCAGGGCAAAAAGAATTTAAGTTACCACTAAATTATTTTATAGACATGGAAAAATATGATGTAGTGGAAGCATTAAAAAATTGCACAAAACCAAAATTGTTAATTTATGGAACTGAAGATGAATTTACTACTCCTGAACGGGTAAAGGAAGTTTTCGAGTTAATCCCTGAACCAAAAGAACTTTTCAAGCTAACCGTAAACCATGACTACCGCTACCACCCTGATATGATAGAAAAAGCTAACCAGGCAATTGGGAAATTCCTGAGAGTTGCTGGTAGCAGGTAGCACGTGGCTCGTAGAAAATGTCATTCTGGAGCAGAGCCAAGTCTGACTTGGCGAAGCGATAGAATCTCAGCATGCGAGAAGTCTTAGTAATCTTTTGAGGAATTAACTATACCCTAAACGCTAAGACCGAAGGTCGCAAGCTCTGTTTATACCCTCTACCCTTTCCTTACTCTGCGGGTGTTGGTGTCAAAGGAGTTATGTTATGCTTTGCTTCTGTTTCACCCTTTATCTCTATGAACCCTGGAATAGGCTTAATGAGCGCTTCTTTCAGCACTTCATCCATATGGGATACAAATACAAACCGCAAATCCTTCATAACTTCTGGAGGTACATCCTCCAGGTCTTTCCGGTTTTCCTTTGGCAGAATAATTTTCCTCAACCCTGCACGGTGAGCGGCAATTACCTTTTCTTTCACGCCGCCAATTTCCAGGATACGTCCGCGTAAGGTCACTTCCCCGGTCATACCTACCAAATGGTTCACCGGAATTTTTGTAAGCGCTGAAACTATAGCGGTAGTAATTGCTCCTCCGGCTGATGGGCCATCTTTTGGTACCGCACCTTCAGGGACATGGATATGGACATCCAGCTTATGGAAGAAGTTTTCCTTCAACCCCAGTTTTGATGCCCTAGACCTAATGTATGACATAGCAGCCTGCATAGATTCTTTCATCACATCACCCAGCTGTCCGGTAAGCATAAGCCCACCCTTTCCGGGCATAAGCGCTACTTCTATGAAGAGTATATCTCCACCCACCTGGGTCCAGGCCAGTCCGGTAGACATTCCTATCTCATCCTTCTTCTCAGCTATAGTATCTGAAAACTTTTCCGGCCCCAACAACTTCACTACCAGCTTTGCATCTATCACGGTTTTGTCAGATTTCCCTTCAGCTACCGTCTTTGCTACCTTTCTCATAACTGCTGACAACTCACGCTCCAGGCTTCTGACGCCGGCCTCCCGGGTATATCTTCTAATAACGTATTTAATAGAGTCATCTGCAAATTCTACCTGGTCTTCCTTCAACCCATGAGAAGCCAGCAATTTCTTTACCAGGAATTCTTTTGCAATCTTGAACTTCTCCAACTCCGTGTAACCGGAGAAATTAATAATCTCAAGCCTGTCTCTGAGTGCAGGCGGAATAGTATCCAGCACATTTGCAGTAGCTATAAACATAACGTCTGATAAATCAAACGGCACATCTAAATAGTGGTCTGAAAATGCATGGTTCTGTTCCGGATCCAACGCTTCCAGCAAAGCTGCGGATGGGTCTCCGCGGTAGTCTGCCCCTACTTTATCTATCTCATCCAGCATGAAAACCGGATTTTTAGTCCCTGCATCCTTAATTCCCTGGATTATCCGTCCCGGAAGTGCTCCCACATAGGTCCTGCGGTGTCCCCTAATTTCAGCCTCATCCCTGATACCACCCAGAGATACTTTTATAAACTTGCGGCCCAATGCTTTTGCAATAGACTTTCCTATGGAAGTTTTACCCACGCCCGGCGGTCCGGCAAAACAAAGGATAGGGCCTTTCATCTTTCCTGAAAGTTTATGGACAGCCAGATACTCTACCACCCGCTCTTTTGCCTTCTTCAGTCCGTAGTGCTCTGCTTCTAAAATCTTTTCCGCTTCAGAAAGGTTAATAGTTGTCTTGCTCTTTTTATTCCAGGGTAGGGCAACTAACGCTTCCAGGTAATTGCGGATATATCCCGCTTCCGGGTTATAAGGGGTCGTTTGCTGCAGCTTCTTCAGCTCTTTTCTGGCCTTCTCTTCTACATCTTTAGGCATGCCGGCGGTTTTGATCTTATCTGCCAGCTCTTTATATTCACCTGCATCATCCGTATCATCCAACTCTTTCTGGATGGTTTTTAACCGTTCACGCAAAATTGCCTCTTTTGCGCTTTTCTCAAACTGCTCCTGGGTTTTATTGCTGATCTTCTTTTCAAGCTCCAGCACTTTTACTTCACGTGCCAAAAATTCTGAAACTTTTTCCAGCCTGGGCTTTACATCTACCGTCTCCAGAATCTCCTGCCGTTCAGAACCTTTAATATCCAGTGTAGAAGCTATCTGGTCTGCCAATTCTGACGGGGTAATTTGAGACATAATGTTCATGAAGACCAAGAAGTCTGCCTGTTTTCCCAAACCCAGGGCACGTTTAAAATCTGCAATCAGATGGTTGGAAAGCGCCTTAATTTCCGGGGTTTCTATCACTTCTTCATCCAGTTCTTCAACACGGGCTAAAAAATACCCGTCCTTTTCTTCATAGGATAAAATCCGTGCGCGTGAAAATCCTCTTACCAGTGCATTTAATTCCCCTTCTGCACGGATCATTTTTTCTATATGGGAAATGGTTCCAAGTGTATATAAATCAGAGACATCAGGGTCATTCTGGCGTGGATTTTTCTGCAGCACAAAACAGACTATGCGTTCTCCCGCAAAAGCAGTCTCAAGTGCAGCAAGGCTTTTAGGCCGGCCAAAGGTAAGAATACTTTCTGTATGGGGAAACACTATGCCATCTCTGATAGGAATAACGGGGATTAATTTTTCTTTTGAATCTTGATCGTTTAGTATCATATTTCAGTATTAGCAGTCTATCAAATTATGTGCTAAAAGTCAACCCTGAAAAGTGCTTTTTAGGCACCAAATCAACATAAGTATAGTGCGAAATGTTGAATAATGCCTGAGTGTATTTTCAGATAAAATGAATTCAGAGGTACAGATAATCATAGAGGAAAAAGGCACTTCTGTCAACCTTTGACACAGGTTCAAAATTCCTTTAGACTGGAGGTATGGCCAAGGCTTTGGAGAATTTACTGGTGCCTAAATCTATAGCAGTCATAGGCGCCTCTGCATCTGCCGAAAAAGTTGGGGCAATAGTCTTAAAAAACATTATCTCTTCCGGATTCACCGGAAAGATCTATCCGGTAAACCCTAAGGAAGACAATATACAGGGAATTACCTGTTTCCATGATATAGCAAGTCTTCCTGAAGTAGTAGACCTGGCAGTGGTTGCTATTCCCTCTTTAGCAGTGAACCAAACCCTCACCCAAATTGGGGAAAAAGGGATTAAGAATGTAGTAGTTTTTAGCGCAGGCTATAAAGAGATTGGCGCTGAGGGAAAAACCTTGGAAGATGAATTAATCTCTATAGCGCAAAAGTTTGAGCTTAATATCATAGGACCTAACTGCCTGGGATACGTTAACAACACCTGTCCGGTAAATGTTACCTTTGGCCAGCTTGCCCAAAATCCGGGCGTTCTGCGGTTTGTTTCCCAATCCGGAGCTTTGGCTGCCAGCCTCTTTGATTTTTGTAATGCAACAGGATTAGGGTTTGAAAGCTTTATAACCATGGGGAATAAGTCTGTCTTAAATGAGAATGATTTCCTCTCTTACTTTTTGGCTCAGGATGAAAATCAACAGGAGGTTAAACCGGTTGGCTTATATCTGGAATCCATATCAGATGGAAAAGAGTTCCTGCAGATTACCTCAAAATTATCAAAACGCAACCCTATTTTTATCATTAAACCCGGCAAATCTACGGCTGCTTCTAAAGCCATGCAGTCCCATACCGGAGCTATAGCGGGTGAGGATTCCGTACTGCAAGCCGCGCTTGCCCAGGCAGGGGTTATCCGCTGCAGTACCCTGGAAGATTACTTTGATTTATCACGCGCTTTTGCCTGGGAAAAAGCGCCGGAAGGGCTGCGTGTTGCCATAGTTTCTAACGCCGGTGGCCCTGCGGTTATCAGTGCTGATGCCGTAGTGGCAGAAGGATTAGAACTAGTTGATTTAGGAGATGAAACCAGAAATAAACTACATGAGTTTTTACCCCGCTTTGCAAGTGTACTCAATCCTGTTGATGTATTAGGTGACGCTTTGGCTGACCGGGTAGCCCAGGCTGCTGAAACAATTCTGGAAACAAACCGGGTAGACGCCCTGGTTGTCATCCTCACCCCGCAGGTCATGACCCAAATAGAAAAAACTGCACAGCTTATAGGTGATTTAGGCAAAAAATACCAAAAGCCTATTTTCTGCTCTTTCATAGGCGGCACGCTGGTAGCCCAGGGGGAGAAGGTTTTAAATGATTACCATATTCCATCCTTCCGGTTCCCGGAGCGCGCCATCTGGACTATAGGCGCTATGGCAAAATGGCGGCTTTGGCAAAAAGCACACGCAGATGAAGCGCTTATTGAAACCGCACCTATGCATGAACAGGCTAACCTGAAGATCCGGGGGATCATCCAAAAAGCACTGGAAAACAACCAAAGTACTTTGGATAATTTAGACGCAAATGAAATCTTAACTGCCAGCAGCATCCCTACCCCGCCTACCCAGGAAGTTACTTCTTTGGAAGAAGCAAAATCATTCATAGATACCTATAAGTGGCCGGTAGTCATGAAGCTTTCTTCCCCGGGGCTTTTACATAAAGCTGACATAGGTGCTATTGTAAAAGATGTTTCAGATGAAGGCGCTTTGGAGGGAGCATTCATCAATCTGGATAATAAAATACAGGAACTTCCGCCGGAACTTCGTACCCATGTCAAAAAACAGATCCAAAAAGATATTCTCTCCGGCATTGAAGTACTGGTTGGAGTAAAACGCGACCCTAACTTTGGGCCGGTCCTTCTTTTTGGTGCAGGCGGCACCTTGGCAGAGCTCATCCTGGACCGCAATTTACACCTGCTTCCTATTGATCCGTCTAAAGCAAAAGAGCTGGTAGAGTCATCAAAAATCTATAAGCTATTAAAGGGATACCGGGGGGAACCGCCATACGCACTGGACAAATTATATGACGTAATTGTTAAGCTGAGCTCATTAATTGAATCGTTGCCTGAAGTTACGGATATAGAAGTTAACCCACTCATAGTTACCCAGAATGACGTGTGGGCAGTAGATGGAAAAGTAATCTTAAAACATGAAGAAAAACCTACCGCGAAATTGCCTAACTTTCATACGGCTACTACTATAGAAGCAGCCCATTTGGCAAGTACTTTCCATTATTTTGTATTTGAAACGGTAGAACCTATGCAGTACACGGCCGGACAATACATCAGCGTGAAAGTAGCCAATACCCGCATAAACTGCTATTCTATTGCAGCTATTCCGGGAGACAATAAATTTGCATTATTAGTTGACACATCACCGGGAGGACCGGGGTCAAAGTATTTTGACAACCTGAGGGTTGGCGAAAAAATAACCTATTTGGGACCGCTTGGAACATTCACCTTTAAAGAAGACGGCGCGAAACACCTACTATTCCTGGGAACCGGATCCGGGATTTCGCCTTTGCGTAACTTAATAGATGATTTATTGAAAGTACAACATGTTACCACGCCTATTTCTTTATATTTTGGCTTACGGTATCCTGCCGATGTGTTCTGGAAGGATTATTTTGAAGGATTGGAAAAAGAATTCCCCAATTTCAAATTTACACTTGTCATTTCAAAACCGGATGAGTCCTGGCATGGAAATAGCGGGCATATTACTGACTTTGTCCAGGAAGACTTTCCTGATGCTTCATCCTGCAGCGCATATTTGTGCGGGAACAAACTAATGGTTGAGGAAGCAATCAATATGTTAAGCTCTAAAGGATGTCCGAAAGAACGGGTCTATACTGAGAAATTTTAATGGAAGAAATATTCAGGCTTACATTTGGCGGAATGGCAGGACAAGGCATTAAAGCTGCCGGCCTTATCCTGGCAAAAATTGCAACCAGAAGCGGAAAGCAGGTTTTTACCTACTCAGGCTATCCGTCATTAATCCGCGGCGGACATAACTTCACCCAGGTATCTATTTCAAAAGGGGAGGTAACTTCTCCCGGCTTAAAAAATGATTTTTGGGTTGCACTGGACCAGAATACCTTACGTATGCATAAAGATGAGTTTTCTGACGGTTGCGGGATTTTATATGATGAAGGTAAAAATTATGACCTTTCCGGCATTAATCCTCAGGCAAAACTCTACCCCATTCCGCTTTCCCAATTTGCAAAAGAAGCAGGCGGACCGGAACTGCTGAGCAACACCGTAGCCTTAGGAGCTGTGGTTGCGCTCCTGGGTGGAAACGTGGAAATCCTGAAAGATATGCTGCGGGAAGAATTTGGCCATAAAGGGGATGAGGCGGTAGAAATGAACTATAAAGCAGTGAGCCTGGGGTATGAACACATGAAGGACAAGATGTTCCGTGAAGTGTTAAAACCCGAAGAACAGGTGACTCCCCGTATGGTTGCCAATTCAAATGATATGGCTGCTCTGGGAGCTATTGCTGCAGGACTTCAATTTGCTGCAATCTACCCCATGTCCCCCGCATCTAATATTATGCATGTGTTAGCAGCCCACCAGAAAGAATATGGATATGTTTATAAACAGCCGGAGGATGAAATCTCCGCAATTAATATGGCTATAGGCGCTTCTATGGCAGGAGTACGCTCCATGACTGCAACCTCAGGAGGAGGCTTTAGCCTTATGACAGAAGCATTTGGACTGGCAGGCATGACGGAAATGCCCATAGTCATAGTAAACGCCATGCGTCCGGGCCCCGCAACCGGTTTACCTACCTGGAGCGGACAGGGGGATTTGCAGTTTGTACGGCATGCACACCAGGGCGATTTCTTACGTATCATATTGGCGGCCGGAGACGCAGAAGAGACCTTCCATCTTACCACCCAGGCGTTTAATCTGGCAGAAAAATACCAAACGCCCGTAATAATCCTCACGGATAAAAATTTATGTGAGCATGACCAAAGCATGCCACTACCTGATATGTCTTCTTATTCTGTTGACCGGGGAAAATTTACTACAGACAAACAGGAAGATTATAAACGGTATAAAGTAGAAGAAGACGGGATTTCCCTCAGAAGCCCTGCCGGAACCCCTAATTTTTTCCTGGCAAATTCATATGAACATGATGAATACGGTTTTGACACGGAAGAGCCGGGTATGATTAATGCGCAAATGGAAAAACGGATGAGAAAACAGAAAACATGCCGGGAACAGGAAGATATTTCACCTAAATTATTTGGGAACCCGGAAGCAGACTTAACCATAGTATCATGGGGCAGCAATAAAGGGAGTATTTTACAGTCTTTGAAAGAGTTCCCCAATGTTAACTTTTTACATATCACCTGGATAAACCCGTTCCCTGCGCAGAAAGTAAAAGAGGTTCTTTCTTCTGCTAAAAATGTGTTAAATGTTGAAGGAAATATCTCAGGCCAAATGGCTTCTTTAATCAGGGAACAGACGGGCATAGAAATCACCAACCACCTGTTGAAATATGACGGACGGCCTATTTTTCCGGAAGAAATTGCAGATAAAATAAAAAGTATTATTGGATAAATTATGACATTACTTGCTGACTTACAAACACCATGCTCACCTACCTGGTGCCCTGGCTGTGGAGACTTTGCTATCTGGTCTGCATTAAAAAACGCAGCAGTGGAGAAAGGATGGGATAGTACCAATACTGCTATCTTTACCGGTATAGGCTGCCATGGCCATATCACTAATTTCACTAAGATTACGTCTATGAATTGCCTGCACGGCCGCTCTATTCCGGTTGCAACCGGGCTGAAGATAACTAATAAAAAGCTACATGCCTTTGTTTTTACCGGAGACGGGGACGGACTGGCAGAAGGCGGTAACCATCTGGTCCATGCAGCCCGCCGGAACCATGATATTACGGTAGTCCTGCATGATAATGCTATTTACGCGCTTACCACCGGGCAGACTTCTCCGCGTTCTCCGCACGGGTTTAAGTCAAAATCTACTCCGGAAGGCAATTTAGATAATCCACTGTCTCCCCTCACCCTTGCCATAGCATCCGGCGCAACTTTTGTTGCCAGAGAATATGCCGCCCATATTCCACAACTAACCCAGTTAATGATAAAGGCAAATGAACACAAGGGCTTTTCCCTCATTGACGTCCTGCAGCCCTGTGTTTCATTTAATGAAATGTATAACCATGCGTTTTACCAGGAAAACACGTATTATCTACCGGAAGATTATGACAAGACGGATAAGAAAAAGGCATTTGAAAAATCTTTAGAATGGGGAGAAAAACAGATTCCTCTAGGAATACTGTATGAAGTAGATACTCCTTCTTATGAGGACCAGATTACAGAAATCTCAGAAAAAACACTATTTGAAAAAGGAACGGAGAAACGTGACATTACAGAGACATTGAAGAAATACACCTGAGAGTAATTTACCAATTGATCAATTCATCAAAGATTGAAGGTCACAAGTTTAACGTTTTAGCTCTTGTAAACTTTTAAAAAAGTATTTAATATAGATTTAGTTATGGATCAGGTACAGGGAGATAAAGAAGTACAAATTGGAAAATATAAAGTTAAGGTAATCCGTGACTTATGTATAGGTGCCGCTTCCTGCGTAGCAGTTTCCCCCAATATTTTCAAACTGGACGGAGAGAATAAGGCTATCATCCAGGAGGGCCAGACAGATGCAGAGGAAAATATCCTCATGGCTGCCCAGTCTTGCCCTACTAAAGCAATTATCATTATTGACACTACCACTAACCAGCAGGTTTGGCCGGCTTAAGTTTTTCTATGTCTTCCAAAGTTACTAAAGGAATTTATCTTGCGCTTTGTACTGCTTTTATATCAGGCGTTTCCAATTTTGTGAATAAAATTGCGGTAAGCCTGGTAAAACCACCTCTGGTATTTACAGCTGAAAAAAATCTCTACGTAGGATTAGCAATTGTAGGACTTCTTATCTTTTCCTGGAAGTTTAAGGAAATTAAAAAATTATCCGGACGGGATGTACTATATCTTACACTTATTGGAATAATAGGCGGTTCAATTCCGTTTTACCTGTTCTTTACCGGTCTTTCCATGATCCCTGCCGTAAACGGTGCCATCATCCATAAAACATTATTTATCTGGGTTGCTATCCTGACCATTCCACTCTTGAAGGAAAAAGTTTCAAAGCTGCAAATCCTGGGAGTTGCCTTGTTGTTCTTTGCAAATTTTTTCATAGGAGGTTTTATTAAATTTCAATTTTCGGCCGGGGAACTCCTGGTGCTGTCTGCTACCTTATTATGGGCAGTTGAAAATATTCTGGCAAAAAAAATACTACCCCATGTTGACGCAGATATTGTAGTTGCTGCCAGAATGGGATTAGGATCAATTATACTTATGGCTGCCGCCTTTATCCTGGCGCCTGCTGCAACCATGAAGGGATTTAATTTATCAGAAGTCCAATGGACGTGGATGGCAATAACCGTAGCTCTTTTACTGGGCTATACTATGACTTGGTACCGTGCACTCAAGCTGGCACCTGCCACCACCGTAGCATCAGTCCTGGTATCAGCAACGCTTATCACCAATATTCTTTCCGCTATCTTTATCACCCATGCCTGGGACATCACCATGGGTATCCAGATACTATTAACTACTTTAGGAATTGGATTATTCTGGCTCTCCTCAAGAAAAACTTTAGCTACCCACCTGACAGCTAAAAGCTAATTTGCATCCCCCTATAAAAAAGGCTACCATAAAAGTATGTCTATTAAAGGCCAGAAAATATCCGGCTTAAGCATGTGGGAGGGTTTTATATTGTCAGTTTTCTGGAGCCCGTTAGTTTCCTATAGCCTTCTGGCTTATCTTTGTACGCGTCCTATTGCACAGAATTGCCAGGATATGGCCACGGAATCCATGATAGTATTCTGCCTGGGCTTTGCGGTTATCTTCTGGATGGCCTTTACCCTGATTTTTAATTACGTAGAGAAAAAAGCAAATTATTTAGTTTTCTCACTTCTGCTTTTTATCCCCCTTATTGCGCTGAGTGCTTTTACCGTAGGAAGATACCTGGGGCTCTTCATCATGCATTAAACCTGCTTTTTATTACCTCTTTTGTCCAGTACATAATCTTCTCTTCTTCCTCTTCCGAAAAGGTTTTAATCACCATATTCCAATGGACAACAGCTATATCCCCCATCTTTAAACCCGGCGTTAGCCAACCGCTATACGGTACTTCTTGAAGAATAGAGGTTAGCTCATACACCCCTTTTGATTTTTCCCGGAGCGAATTGAGCTCTATTTCAGCTTTTTCCGCAGTTACCTTTTTGACCTCTCCCCACCGTACCATACAATTATTAATAGTCTCTATGTTAAACGGTACTGATCCGCTTGCCCGGCCTACTCCAACGTGTAAAACCTGGAACAGGTGGCTCGGAATAAAATTTTCTGGCTTGCGGTCTTTTAATTCATCCAGCAAAAAATCCGGGACTCCTTGTTTTTTGAAATAATCAAGGAGTAAGAAATAATCCTTTGCTTTCGCTTTTTTAAGGATGTCATTTCCTATCCAATACCCTTCAATAACTTCATAAGAAAATTTTGGCAAAGCCGTAACCTTATGTAAAAAATTTAGGTATGGGTTGAGTACTATAAAATGGTCGACTTCTTGAGGTACCCGCTCACATTTCCCGGTCTTAATACATTCCTGGAATACCGCCCCTGCAGTTTTTAACCCACAGTAACCCAGGGAGTTAGGCGGAAGGGAAAAACGGGATTCCAACTGGAGAGCTGACTCAGACATGACATATATAATACAGCCTTTCCCACGGATTAACAATTGAGGGAATAGCGTATAAGCAAAGCTTGCGACCTCCGGTCTTAGGGTATAGCGTTTAGTTATTACACAAGTCCTGACTCTGGGGAATTCATTATCTCTGAGATTCCGGATCGAATCCGGAATGACAATTTTCTACGAGCTACATGCTATACGCCACTTGCAACATTTCAATAACTTTTACACTCAATACTCTATACTGTATACTACATACTCTCCATAAACCATAAGCTATGAACCATGAACCATTAACCATTTACGTCTTTGGCAACCAGGATTTTGAAGGGGATAAAACCGCAATAGACGCTGCAAAAAAACTGGAGAAAGATTTGAAAGATATCCAATTCATTTATTTAAACCCTAATGAAGACCTTCCTTTTGAGGATAAAAAGCAGGTAGTTCTTATGGATGTGATGGCTGGTTTGGAAGAGGTCACTATAGTGCAGGATGAAGACCTGGATAAATTAGTACTGGCACCCCGGTCCACGGTCCATGATTATGACCTGGG
>JBLMVJ010000003.1:0-19916 GCA_050255815.1 Candidatus Levyibacteriota bacterium
TGCAAGAATTAGTGCGTTTTTTGAATCAACATGCAGGGTAACTTCCGGACCCTTCCGCGTCATTGCCTCACGGTGTTTTGCCCAAAATAGTTCCTGCTCTTGTTCCCTCATAATATTTTATCTTCCGATTTTAAGGCGCGCAGTCTTGAGTTTGTCGAAAGACGAGCACCGCAAAATTGGTCAACGACCAATTTTGAATTCAGTGACGTCTCCGTCCTGCATCGCATAATCTTTACCTTCGAGTCGAGCCTTTCCATTTGCCCTAGAGTTCTTCCATCCGCCTAACTCTACAAAATCTTTGTATGAGACTACTTCAGCCTTAATAAATTTCTGCATGAAATCCGTGTGGATTTCCCCTGCGGCTTCAACTGCGGTAAAACCTTTTTTAATAGTCCATGCCCTGGCCTCTATTTCACCGCAAGTCAAGAAACTTATTAAGCCGAGTTTTTCATATGCTTTCTGAATTAATCTTTCAAGTCCTGACTTCTCCACACCCAGTTCGAGCAGATATTGTTTTGCATCTTCATCCCCCAGCTCTGCTAGTTCCGATTCTATCTTTGCGCACACCACAACCATTTGGTCTTTATCTATTCCTAACAGATCAGCGTACTTTTTCATGACCTCCGGCATTTTCAAATCTGAGTAAGACTGTTCAGATACATTCAGGACTATTATTTGAGGTTTTGAGGATAATAATCCCAAATCTTGTACAGAAGCTAATTCATCATCAGATAAAGCAACAGCATACGCACTCTTCCCGGCATCTAGCTCGGCTTTTAATTTTTGTACCGCGGATTGTTTATTTTTATCAGTCCGCAGAGCCTTCTCATTTACTTTTTCTAACGTCTGTAAATCTGCAAGAATCAACTCTGTGTTAATGGTTTCATAGTCACTTTTGGGGTCAACCGCTCCCTCTTTGATAACATCCGGGTCTTCAAATGCCCGTACTACATGTGCCACTACTTTTACTTCACGAATATGTGATAAAAATTTATTGCCGAGTCCCGCTCCCTCAGATGCTCCTTTGACCAGCCCCGCAATATCTACAAATTCAACCGTAGCTGGCTTAAGAGGAGGTAAAGATCCTAGGTTTAATTCGTTTTTTGTAATCTCTGCTAACTTTACGAGACGTTCATCCGGCACCGGCACTACCCCAACATTTGGCTCTATGGTTGCAAATGGATAATTAGCTGCCAGTGCCTGCTGCTTTTTTAAAAGAGCATTAAACAACGTGCTTTTCCCTACATTTGGCAACCCCACAATCCCGACTGATAGATTCATGAAGGTAATTATAGCAGACCTTAACGGAGTTTTTTATTCTCTGACAACATCCTAATATTTTTTTCACTCCCCCTTGTCTTGTTTCGCGTTTAGATAGAAGCAAAAGAATCCTGGAAAAAAATCGTTACTTTCTTTTATGTGAACGGATTTGTTGCCAAAGCCAAACCCCGGCAAGAATAAGGTCAACAACTACAATAAGCCAAGTAATGAATCCAAGGATTCCAAACCCAGCATATCCCCCTGTCATGTTCCATCCATAACCACTCCAACCCATCATAGGAAATACACCTCCTCCCGTTGCATTTTGGTTACTCATCATTCTATTAATAAAAGATGGCGTATTTGCAGGGAATTGTGCATCTGAGAAGCATCCGCTTCCCCGCTCGCCCCAGACAATGTGCATTTGTGTATCACCATTTTCTCCCATCATTTGTTGGATCCTTTGGTCCCAGTACACATGATTCTGTGTGCTCCCCGCAGATTGTCCCATAAAGTACTCACCCAATTTCTCATAATCATCACCGCTAAGATTTTTACAGGAAATTGTTTTGTTCTGAAGATTCTGATAGATTTTCTGTCCTGTATCCTGCATAGTTTGTTCTTCGTTAAGATCGCTCTGTGCCGGGGTAGGCTGTCCATAATATCCACCCATCATACCCATCTGTGCATAGGTTACCTGAGGTGTTATTAAAAAGACTGTAAATACTGCCAATAAAATAATGGGTAGTTGTTTCATAATTCTTGTCTTTTGAATACTTTCATAACTTCAGCAAATGCCTTGTCACTCTGTCCTTTTGATATTGCATCAGAGACACATCTTTGCAAGTGGTTCTCCATAATAATATTTCTGGTATTTTTCAAAGCGCTTTCAATTGCCTGTATCTGATGAAGGACATCTATGCAATAGGTATCTTCATTAATCATATCTATCACTTTATTAAGATGGCCTTTTGCAATTTTTAATCTGTGCCGTATTCTTTCTTCTGTATTTTTTGGTCTATATGCCATATATCCCCCTACCAGGGATATATTACCTCCAAAGATAATCTGTTGCAAGTGATTTGGATCACATTTATAGGATATTGCTTAAAATGATAGGGTTTGATCTATTTTTAGAAAGGTTCTGCTAAACTCTCTACGCACTTGGCATATAATACCCGTTCTAATTATGTTTTACCCCCTCTTGTCTGGGTAAAAGCAGATGAAATGTTGATCCTTTACCATAAGTACTTTTTACCCATAACTGCCCCTTATGGTACCTCGTTATGTTGTACGCAATATGTAACCCTAGACCCAAGCCCTTCTTCCCACTTCTTTCTGCATCTTGTGTCCTGAAGAACCGTTCAAATATCTTACCCTGCATATCTTTAGGGATACCTACTCCATAGTCTCTCACGGTAAGCTCAACGGAAGAATCAATGTCCCTTATTTTTACCATTATCTTTTTTGATTGTGGGGAATACTTAACGGCATTAGCTAATAAGTTAACAATTGTCTGTCTAATTTTTTGCTTATCACCATACACAGTAGCATCTGACCTTCCGGTAAAAATAATTCTATGCGTCTTAGTTATAAACTGCTGGTCTTGCACTATGTCATTTACCAGGGAATAGAGGGAAAAAGGTTCCTCACTGTATATAAACTTTCCTGATTCAATCCGCGTGAGGTCCAACAGGTCATTAATAATAGCATTAATTGCCCCTGTCTGTTGGTCAATCTTAGATAGATACTGCAAGCTATTTTGGGCCATCCCTTTATTTTTAAGAAGTTGTGCATAGGTCTTAATGGCAGTCAAGGGATTTTTCAATTCATGGCTCACTATACCTATAAACTCATCTTTCTGTGTATCTGCCATACTCCTGGCCTCACTGATAAAACTCACAATAATGCCACCAATAATAAAAAAGCTAAGAGAAATCAATGAATAGATATCTGTAAAAGGAGTGTTTGCCGAAAATAAAACAAGAACATCTAGAAAAGCTGCCATAAAAGTTGCTAAAAGTCCGGGACCCAGACCCCCATACCAGGCGCTGAGGATAACAACAAGCATCAGAAGATGATATGCGGTGTGATCCGGAATAACATTCAGTAAAAGAAGCTTTGCTAGTATGACAAGTGCTGCGAGGATGATTGGAAGTAAATATCTTTTTAATTTACTCCGCTTATGGGATTGGGTGAGTTTAACACTTATTTTTATAACCGCATTCCACAACAGGTCAATCATGGGACAGAGAGTATATCACACTGGCTTTAATCCTTTACTGAAAACCAATTTTACTGGCCTTTGGGTTTGGGGGAAGTGCCAGGATTTGCGGCAACCGCTATTTTTGCTACCTGGTTGATTTTTTCATTTGACAGCTCGCTGGCTGCTACCACCTCATACACATAGTCCTTCGAATTATCGTACAGCTTAGAAGTTACCTCTTCCTGCACGTGAGTATTATTAAGAACTTTAGAAATATCTGTATGGTCTTTTTTAATCAGCGCAATTGCCCTCTCTTGTGCATGCTCCCGTGCAGCCCTATTATTAGTTGCAATTGCTTCCCCATAATTTCCTATATCCTCACCATACACGTCCTCAAAATATACTTCTAACCCTTTATAAACCGTTCCTTCTCCTGCATGATGGGCCCATATATACAAGCCTACATCTCCAGCAAAAAAATCACTATTTTGCTCTAATAATTCACCTGCCACTTTAAGACTTAAAAAAGGATCCACTCTATCATCCCTTTCATCATTCACTACCATTCCGGCTCCTCTGGCAGTTTTTTCCATAAGCTGGACAATTCCTCTTGCGCCGGAAGTTTTATTGGTAACA
Source organism: Candidatus Levyibacteriota bacterium (assembly GCA_050255815.1). GTDB lineage: Bacteria > Patescibacteriota > Microgenomatia > Levybacterales > GWA1-39-11 > JAGORM01. Next base: position 4,103 of record JBLMVJ010000003.1, read on the forward strand.
TCAGTTCCCCCTCCATTTTCTATAGACACAATTCCTGTCAGTGCATCCTTTGAAATCCCGTACTTTTTTGCGGTCTGCCCTATTTCACTTTGGAACTGCAGGGGAATAGCCAGGTGTTCCTGTTCAAAGCCTTGTTTTGCTGCAATTTTTTGCTTAAACACATCTACCTCTGCCCGTGCCTGTGCCTTCTGATTGCTATCCAAATCATGGAAAACCGTGTCAAAAAGCGCGTTCCTCTCCTGAGCTTTCTCCGGCTTTGAAACGGCTGCTTGTTGAGGCTCCATAGCATGCGCCGTATCAGGCAAAAATGTCACACTCACTCCATTATCTGTGTCTGCACCTCCGCCTATGTCATTTGCGAATGTTTTGAGCATTCCCGTAGCTCCTATGGTTGCCAGGGCTATACGTAACGCCTTACTTTTTGCTGCCTTGCTCAGCCACGATTCATGGCGGCGTTCAACAGTTCCCCAATTTTTCCTGTGGATTATTTCATGGGATTTTGGTTTTTCCCTGGAAAAATCTACCATGGAACCAGTATAGCAAAATCTTCTTTTTATCCGGGGTTATTTTTTGGGTGGGGGGACTTTTGCGCCTTCTTCACGGGCTTCTGAGAGCCCTATAGCAACTGCCTGTTTTGGGTTGGTCACTTTCTTGCCACTGCCACCGCTGCGCAGTTTTCCTTCATGCATTTCATGCATGGCTTTTTTAACTTTTTCTTGTGCTTTCTTACCGTATTTTGCCATTACTTAATACCTTTCTTCTTCCCTCTCCCTATGGGAGAGGAATAAAGGGTGTGGGAAAAGAAGTATCAATGATAAATTCAGCAGAAGCGATTTACTTCTGCTCCGGGAGAGAATTTACGATTCTCCTCCTTCTCTTGCGACCCGTTCCCTGGTCTCTTGATCTGCTGACGCAAGTCCTCTCTTTGACTTACCGCCGGAACGTCCGCCTTTGCTTCCTTTATGGGAATTCCGGCCTCCTTTTGCCCTGGCTTCCTTTGTAAGGTTATCTCCTCTTGGCATATATCTTCACCTCCATATCAGGCTCACATTATGGGACTATACTATAAAGTTGGCCACAAAATTGCGTAACAAAAGGGAAAGAGATTGTCTCTCTCCAGCTCCAGGGAGTGAAGGTCTGAATGTGTTAAAATAAGGCAGTGAAGCAAATTTTATTTGCCATTTTGATTATCGTTTCAATTACCAGCCTCATAACGTTTACCTTTACTTTAAGCCAGATAAATACTGAGGAACAGAGGCTGGAAACGGATATTTACAACCGCTCCGTCCTATTGTCTGACAGCTTAAAAGAATCTGTAGAGCCTAACTTTATCAATAATTCAAATGCTTATCTTCAAAATGTTGTTGAAAGGTTTGTTGATAAAAACCGTTTTGCAGGATTAGTAATACTTGATAATAAAGAGAATGTAGTTGCGGTTTCTTCCGAATTACCAAAAGAAATTACCAGTGTAGAAACCATAGCAACAGATGTAATGGATAGTGATAAAGCAAACGGCGACTTTGTGAAGCTCAATAATAAAAAAATGTACGCGTTTGCTTCCCCGCTGCATCAGGATAAAAGCGTTGTAGGATCTCTCATTATCATCCAGAATGCAGGATACATAGACGCGCGGCTCAGTGATATTTGGAAAAATAATATAATACGTCTTTTTTTGCAGGCTTCTGCTTTAGCAGTTGCAGGTTTTCTTATAATCCGCTGGTTAACGTACTCTTTCTTAGGAAGGCTTGCGGATATTCTGCGCTCCGTCAGCAGTGAAGGTGATAACCCTCAAAAAAATACTTCTATTCCGCTTTTTTTTAAACCTTTGTCCCATGAGATAACCAATATCAGAAGGAATTTATTAGAGGCCCGCATTGCAGCAAGCGAAGAAGCAGCGGCAAACCTGGAAAAACTGGATTCCCCCTGGACCGCTGAACGTTTGAGGGTATTTGTGAAAGACATTCTGGAGGATAAAAAAATTTATGTTGTTTCAAGCAGGGAACCTTATATCCATACGAAAAACGGCAATAAAATTGAGCACCATTTCCCGGCAAGCGGAATGGTCACTGCAATAGAACCGGTCATGAGAGCCACAGGAGGCATGTGGATTGCGCATGGAGGCGGAGACGCTGACCAACAAGTGGTTAACCGGGAAAATAATGTCCAAGTTCCCCCTGCAGACCCCAAATATACCCTCAAACGCATTTGGCTTACCCCTGAAGAGGAAAAAGGATATTACGCCGGATTTTCAAATGAAGGAATCTGGCCGCTTTGCCACATGGCCCACACGCGTCCTATTTTTAGAAAAAGTGATTGGATTGAATATAAACGGGTGAATGAAAAATTCGCAGAGACTATTCTGAAAGAAATTGCAGACCAAAAAAATCCTATTATTTTTATCCAGGACTTCCATTTATCACTTCTACCGCGGTTAATTAAAGACAAACACCCGGGAGCAACCATAGGTATGTTTTGGCATATTCCCTGGCCTAATGCAGAAGCCTTTAGTATTTGCCCATGGAGAAAGGAAATGCTTGAAGGCATTTTAGGAGCAGATATTCTGGGCTTTCATACTCAGCTGTTTTGCAATAATTTTATTACTACCGTAAGCCGTGAAATTGAGTCTCTGGTTGACCTGGAACAGTTTGCTATTACTAAAAATGGACATACCACCTATATTAAGCCTTTCCCTATTAGCATTGCTTTTACAAATGGCTCATCTTCAGAAGAAAAGATAGAGGAAAAAATAAAAGAAGGCCGTGAACATCTGGAAAAATTAGGGATTAAAACAAAATACCTGGGTCTTGGAGTTGACCGCCTTGACTACACAAAAGGAATCCTTGAAAGATTAAAAGCTGTTGAATTGTTCCTGCATAAAAACCCTTCCTATATAGGAAATTTTACTTTTCTGCAACTTTGTGCACCCAGCCGCACTACCATAAAGGAGTACCAGGATTTCTCCATAAAAGTCCAGGCTGAAGTAGACCGCATTAATGCTGTGTTTAAGAAAAATAATTATAAACCTATCATATTTATCAATAAGCACCACAGCCAGGATTACATCTTTTCATTGTACAGAACTGCTGACTTTTGCATGGTTACTTCACTTAATGACGGAATGAACCTGGTTGCAAAAGAGTTTGTGAGCGCACGTGATGATGAACAAGGCGTGTTAATTTTGAGTGAGTTTACCGGGGCGGCGCTGGAGCTTCATGACGCACTCATTATTAACCCATATGATGGTGAAACAACGGCAGAAGCAATTAGAGCCGCATTGGAAATGAAACCTGCAGAAGAGAAAAAGAGAATGAGGAGGATGAGGAATGCAGTCAAAAAATATAACGTATACCGCTGGTCAGCAGAATTTTTGAAAACCATGGTAGATTTGGGATAAATGAAAATTGCAATTGTAACATCAAATAATATCCGCATAGGAAAAGATACAAAAAAGGGGACTGAAATTGTATTTAAGATGCTGGTTGAACACCTTGCACAGCGGCAAGAAAATTCACTTTCCATAACGGCTTTCTGCTCAGGGGATTCAGACCTGCCTGTCCCTATTGAAAGCGTAGAGCCTTTCCATACATCAAACGACCCTACTACCCCACTTGAAAAAAATATAATTTTTGAACTTGCACTTCTGTCAAAGGCATTTTCCCGGGAAAAAGATTTTGACCTCTATAATATACACATAGGGGACGGGGATATTGCCCTTCCCTTTGCTCGGTTTATTACAACCCCGGTCCTCATAACCATACACCATGTTTTTGATAAACCGTATGCAAAACGGTATTTTGCTCTTTTTAAAGATTTACCCCATGTGGGCTTTATTTCTTTAAGCCATTATCAAAGGACGTTGTTGCCGGACTTGAATTATGTGGGAACTATCTATAACGGTATTGAGGTAAATACTTTTTCTTTTGACCCTACAGGTGGGAAGGACATGATGTGGAGTGCAAGAGGCGTTCCGGAAAAAGGCCTGGATACAGCTTTTAATGTGGTCAGGAAAACCGGAAGGAATACTAATTTTTTTATTATTAAAAAGCCAGGTTATGAGAATTGGCTCACCCAGACGCTGGAGATGATACCCAACCTTGGCATCCAGGATAAAACGGATATTGTCTTTGACCAGATACGTGAAGAGCTGGTAGCAACATACCAGAAAAGCAAATTATTCCTTTTTCCTACTTTATTAGAGGAAGTGTGTCCTTTATCTGCATTAGAGGCTATGGCATGCGGTACGCCGGTAGTTGCATTTGCAAAAGGGTCTGTACCTGAGCTGGTTGCAGACGGAGTAACCGGTTTTATAGTAAACTCCTCCCCTGATGATATCAGAGGAGACTGGGTAATTAAAAAAACCGGCATAGAAGGATTGGTGGAAGCCGTAAACAAAATATATACTATGCCTGAAGATGAATACCGCATAATGCGCAGAGCCTGCAGAGACCGGATAGAAAAAAACTTCACATCAGAGAAGATGGCAGAACATTACCTGCAAATTTATCAACAAGCAGCAGAAAACCAGGGCGCCAACCGTAAGTAAATACGCCTCACTCTTCAACTATTTCCCACGATTTTCCCCATTTCATTGACTTTTTGAATACCCGGAACTATACTGCGGGAGTGGTAGAAAGAAGTGTGCCAAAACCAAAAGAGCTGGCACAGAAACTTAAAGAGGCACCGCGGAAAGATAAGGCTTTTATGGTTGCAGAAACAATAGCCGGCAGCCTGCTACTCCTCTACGCCTTATCTACCGTAGACCTTTTACGTATGCAGCAGTTTGATGAAGCAGGCGCCTCAGCGCTGGACACTCTCAGGATGGGAGCAGTCACCAGCCTGGTAGTAGCATCACATAAACTTTCTAATACCCCCAGGTTCATGGACTGGTTTACCGGCAAAAACACCCGCCAGAACAGCTAAACCACTTTATCTTTTTTATAAAACGGTTCTTCTACTCTCTAGTACTTTTCCTCTTTCTCTGCTTCTTCTTTTGTTTTGTGCACGGTTTCCGGCTTATGTGCAGGGGGCGCATACACGGTAAACAGCTTCAGGTCTTCTTCCCCGGTATTTGTAAAATTATGAAGGGTCCCGGCAGGGACAAAAACAACATCATGCTCTTCTACTTCTTCTGTTTCACCGTTTAGCTTAGCCTCACCATGGCCTTCAACAAAGAAAAGGATCTGGTCAGTAGTGGGATGGGTCTCCTCCCCTATATCCCCGCCAACAGGAATACTCATGGCAACTACCTGGCAGTGCTCCCCGGTATATAAAACCGTGCGGAAATTTGTGTTTTGCTGGGTAAGTTTTTTAATATTCTGCTCATACATAGTGTTTCACCTCCCCTCTTGTTTACCCAGAATACCTGAACCGCCTAAAAAAATCCGTGACTATTGTCACCGGGTTGTTCCAAGGTGCTATCAGCTACTTCTTTGGTATAATAGCGCTCATGACAAACGAAAAAGACAGGAGGAGTATAGAAAAGGCCATGGCGGACCAGATGATGGACCCAACGTACCGGCTGAGACGGGTTTCTCCTGATGGAACCGTACTGGCACGGAAATTAACTGAACGGCAGGAGGGAAGAATGGCTTTTATTTTAAGTGAAATGCCTGAGTTGTTTGATCCGGAGAGACTGGAGCCTCTCTACCGGCAAAGCATGGCAAAACCTCTGACCGCCAGCCCTTATGACTTTTGTCAGCTGGAACGCGCGGTAGCCTGGGACCAAACCGCTATGAATCTTTTCCGCCCTTTTTTTGCAGGAAAAAATCTGCTGGAGCGGGAGACTGACCCAGTCTGGCGGTTAATGAGGCAAGGATTTTCTACCACCCGCCACTTTCTCATAACTGCAGATTTTGATAAACCCTATGAGCCGTTAGATCAGCGCTATTTTGAAGAACACTCTACTCTGTATCTCAGGACTCGCCCTGAAGAGTACAAGGAAATACCCCAGGTTGTTTCCTGTCCCGTACCTGACCATGCGCAAACCATGTATAGAACTGCTTTTACTGCTATCCGGAACGTAAGACAAGAAGAAATACAGGAACAAGGCGGAAAAAAGAAGTATGACTGCAAACACCAGGTACCTAATGCAGCGCGCCGGTTAGAACTTTTAGTTGACCCGTCCGGAGACCTCCTCAGCTCCCCGCTTTAGGTTTTCTTGCGAACTGTTTTTTTACCCGGGTTATCATTTCCTGAAGCCTATGACGTTCCGGCTGAGGGGGTAAGGAGTCTGGGTAATTTTCAGCAAGGGTATAAAGCGCATGAAGAGATCTTGAATACAAAGGGCTCTGTTCTTCCCTGCTCATATTTATATGTGAAGGGGAAACATGTTTGAGGACAAAGTCATATCCGGCCGCTATCTGCTTTCCTGACAGCACTACCGTTGCATACTCCGGAGAATCCTTTATTCCCTTCCGTGCCAATAACGACTGGGCAAGCTGTGCCCTCATCATTTCTTCCTTAAGATGAGCTTCAATCTGTGCCGCATCAGACAAATCAATCATGGGCTGTTTATATTTTAGAAGGGCGTTATAAAAAATATTAGCATCCATCTTGCGCACCTTCACAACTTTTAAAGCCTCCTGGTCCTGGATTTTTTCTATTGAATCACTACGCCGTGCTGACTCCCTCATGGCATGTTCAATTTCAGGACTTAATTCTGCACCCATATTTTCTCTCTAACAAATTCTACCACAGTGACAAAGTATTCAGTATTGAGTATTGACTCTTACCAGTACTCCTTAGAAATTTCACTATTTTATTCTCGTCGTCTAGTCGACTAGACGACTGTACTACTGTGGTGATGTATCTACACGCGGAAACACTAGAACGGCTTTTACTATAAGTCAATTCTCTGCTATAATACCCTTCATGCCAAAAGATGAGAGGCGTCCTATTAACACATATTCCCATGACCGTTACTGGACAGATAACCCTGTCTATAACGGTTTTGCCCGTCAGGAAGTCTTTGACAAAACAAAGAAAGTCCTGCAGTCAGGTATTTTACAGACTACTCTGGACCAGGCAGTCCCGGGAAAAAGACTACCTCAAAAACCATTCCGCCTCTCACATATCCAGGCAGGCCTGGACTATGCTATTCTTCTGGCTGAGACACCGGACAGAAGCAACAGGTTTATTGCAGTTGCACCCAGAAGTAAAGACCTATCTCCCAGACTGGAACAGGAGTTTGAAGACCTTTCTACAGCCAGGGCAAAACTGGAAGAGGCAGGTGTAGAACCTTTTATCCCAAAAGTGTATTCCCTAGGTGCCGTAGAGCCGGGGTTTTCAGCTTTTACCATGGAATATCTCCCAAACCATCTGGAGTTAGTGAGCGGCGTAGAACGCTCTCTGTTTCATGCAAAAGGATATGCAATCCCGGAATTTGCAACTAATACACCGGGTACTAAATCGGACGCTTTTACAAAAATCCAGGAAATGCGGATAAAAAACTTTCTGGTAGGCCTGGGCTTAAAATATCCTGACGCTCATGCTTTTGAGCTGGGAAAACTAGTTGAATGGGAACTTCCAAATTCTGATTATTTTAAAGGCACACTGGATATATCTGCTGAAATAATTGCCAGGCTTTATGTGTTTAATGCGGTCACCGGATGTGTCCCCAGAGAATTTTCTTTGGCGGCAGGAGATTTTATGATAGACCCTGACCAGGAAGATTTTGACCCACGGCTTATCACCATAAGCGGAGGGTTAAAGGGAATGGAAAAAGGACTCTTTCCTATGTGGCTCATGGCACATGAGGAACAATTTGCTATAGATGATGGATCCGGGAAAAAGGAATACAGTTTCCACCCTTTCTTAGGTCCCTTCATAAAAGAAGGCCTCCTCCGCGGAAAAAGGCTTTTGGGAAAATAATCTCTGAAGAACTTTAATCAAAATTTATCTCCAACTTTTTCCTTTACTTCAATTTCTTTTGTGGAAATTTTGTCATAGACAGAGAAGAACAAAAGCAAAACTCCGCTTATTATCCCTATAACTGCAGCCCAAGCAAACTGGTTATTTTGCAAGTTTCCTATTGCAGCACCTAATCCTAATGAGCCCAATGTCTTAAAAAAATCTCTTATACCAAAATTGGAAAGTCTTTCATTTAAGATAGCGTTTTTTTTATCTAAATCATGATTATTAGCAGTAAGATTACCATTCTCCTCTTGAAGTCCTTTTATCGTCTCCCTCAGTACACTATTTTCTTGAATTAATGAATCCCTTTTCTCTTTATTATGCTTTATCATATTTATTTAAATAAACTCTCCAACTCAATATCAGACCAATAAAATGACTTAAAAGGTCGAAAAGGCTCAAACTCTGTAAAAGGTCGAAAAGGCTCAAACTCTAGTGGAGAAGGAAATGGTTTAAACTGTTTAAATGGAAGAAAGGGCTTAATCCCGTCTGTCACTCGCTGGCCAAATCCAACTACCAAGCCTTGATGATCCCTAATTAATCCATCTGAATACCAACCCACGTGTTTTCCTTCGTAGTTGTAAAGACTATCACCTTTAATAAATCCAGCACTTTTTCCCTGAAAAGTTACAATCCTACCATTCCCAAACAGTCTAAACATAGGATGTCCGTAACGGTTATAAATAACATCAATTTCTCTCATTTTAAAAATATCCGAAACCTCTCAACTCCCTAACAAGAGATGGAAAGACATCATCTCCAAAGGTAGCCCTATTAAAACTTATATGTACCTTCTCCTGATAATTAGTAGCTTTTTCAACATTACTTTCTCTTAGAATTATTATTCTGTTGTTAATGTTTGAGCTTTTCGTTAACAACCCAATCTCATGGTCGATATTTCTTTTATTGACCGGTTTTCCGTCAAATAATTTTTCATCACCCGTTAAAACAGCAATTCCACAGTCACATTGTGCCATATAATATGTGACCTTATCCTCTATTGACAGATTTAGATTTGGTTCATCAACTACATAAACAACTCTTGCCCCAAGGTTAATTAAAAAGGTTTTAATCTTTCCCGCTATCTTTTCCGATTTATCACTGCAGGATAAAAAGATAATTGGGTAAGTATTCGTCTTAACATTTTCCAACCAGTAGCTTTTAACGCTAATCATTGACGCTAAGAGTCTCTCTTTCGCTGATATTATTCCAACAATGAATGTCACGTTTTGTGAATTTGTGTCACCTGATGGATTAGCAAACCGAATTTGAGAAAATTCAATTACGTTCCTATGATTCGGACCATAGATCTGTTCAAGACAGTCTAAGGAAGTCTGTCTCCATAGATTAAAATTCTCCCAGTAAGGGGTTCTATTGGCAAGTGTATTTTTTATTCGCTTAATAGAGTCTTTAATTAAAGCATCTAGAATTTCTTCAGCCTTATTTCTTGTAATCATAATGTAGGGAGCTAAGTCGGGGCGTGGCTTTTTTGGGGTCGCGTCTGGCTGAAAACTCTCTAAAAATAATATGAGAAATAATATACTCTTATGCTTATCTCTTGTCAATAGATTCTTTCGAGTGCTAATTCTAAACGAGGGTGAGGAGAAGGGGGAATGAATGGTAGTAATCAGAAAGTTCCAGGTTAAAATGCCCTTGTTCTTTTTCCACTATCAGATTCCCGCCCAGTTTTTCCTGCATGATCTTGCCCTGCTCTTCCCCGCAATCATACGGGTCATTATCAGAACAAATAAAATCAAAGTTTAAGCATGAGTCTTTTATCTTCTCCCAATTAAACGGCGTTTCCAGTAAATCTTTATTCCAGGGGAAGTATTTTTTCTCCGGATCCTTCTCTACAAATCCGGCAACGAGTATTGATTTGAAGACTTTTTTATCAGCTGGTAAGTTCTCAAGAATTCTTAAGATCAAGGTGGCTCCGGATGAATGACCAACCAGCAGGCTTTCCGGGTTACAATCAAAATCTTTTACTGCAGTGAGCCAGTCTTTTAAAATAGGCGTGTCAGAGTTGGGAAGATCAGGAACTGATACCTCATATCCCTTATTTTCCAGCTCTATTTTCAACCAGGGGAACCAATTCCCTTCATGGTTATTCCCTGCCCCATGTAGTATCAGCGCATTCTTCATTTTTAAGTTACTTTACGGTCAGCCAGCCGCCGTCTGAATGTCCTGAAACATCCGGGGTATACATTTGGTATGCCTGAGCCGGCGGCCTATGGTACATTCCCGGCGTAGTTGCCCGTACCCGGTACGTTACCTCATACACCCCTGCCGGCAGGTAATCTGCAAATAATGTAGTCCGGTCATCATGGTATTCCTTATGGGTAAAGTACAGTAAAGAATCTTTCTTGTCTTTTTTAGGCGGCGCTTTAGTCAGGCTGCTCACGTTCTTCAGGCTTTCATTTACAGACTCTAAGCCGGCAGGCAGCGGATCTTCTATCATCACAAAGTGCCGTTCCTCCGGAGCCACTATAATAAGCCGTTCCCATACTTCAGTGTTTTCTGCAATAGTATCAGACGGTAAAATATTCCCTTTACTGTCCACCATTTCCCGCACTACCACCATTCCGCGTTCTAAAGGAGCAATTTGGGTAAACGGCAGGTAGTATTTCAGGTTCATGTTATAGTAAAGGTTCCCGTTTCCTGATTTAGTAATCTCTACCTTATTATCTTTCCCTATGGTAAATGAGCCCATTCCTACCGTATAAGAAGTCAGTGCTAGCAGGTCTTTCTGGGTAAATTTACCCTGGAATAGTGTCTTTCCATTTAATGTTAACCGGTAATTTTCATCCACGTTCTGGTCGCCTCTTGCATACAGCTGGGTTGAAATAGCTTTAATAACTGCGGCAGTGTCACGGGTAGACGCCCACTGGTTTTCCACCCTGATGTTCATAAGGTACCGTACAACTTCCGGAATAAGCGGGCTATTGCGGTCATAAGAAGTTACCAGCTCTAACATGGCCGCCGTAGTTACCGTATTGCTACCCATGGACCACCAGTAATTCCGCTGCGGCTCTTCCCAGTGCGTAGTAGTTGCCGTCTTTTTGGCAAGCCCAATTAACTCATCTTTAATCCGGCCAGCCTGGGAGCCCATTCCTGCCTGTTTCATATACAGAGCAAGGTATGCCCTACCCTCCAGAGACATTTCAAACCGCTTGTCAAATAGATTAGAAGCGTATGACGCAAAATTAATATTTTGGCTTCTCAATACATACAGGATAAAGGCCTGTGTTTCTTTGGTGACATTTCCGGCTAAACTCCTGGATAAGTAATTAATCCCTTTATTCACCATCTTCTCATCCACGGTAAACCCGTCATGCTTGGCTTCCAGGAGTCCTTGCATAGCATACGCGGTCACAAACGGGTCAGAGTCGGATTCTATCCACCATCCCCACCCGCCATCAGCATGCTGCATGTTATTCAACCGCTGAATACCATCTGAGATAACCTGCTCCAGCTCTTTAGTCTCTGTCATACCACTCTTCTCTATCTTTGCATTTTTGAGGATACGGTGGACAAATACTGCCGGCATAAAACGGCTGGTAGACTGTTCCGTACAGTAATACGGATAATCTATGAGATACTGCATGGAATCAAAACTGGCAGCACCCAGTGAAGGGGATAAGGTAAAGACGGTCTGGCCCTGGTTTTTCACTACATCTTTAGGTAAAGATACGTTCTCCCGGGCAGTATCTTTTGCCTGGCCGGCGGTAGAAACCGTTTCCGGTGTCCAGTAGGTTTTTACCGGCAGAGACACTTCTACTCCATCTTGTAAAGATTTGTCTGCATTTTCTACATGCATCTTTATCTTTGCTTTCGTAGTATTCTGAGTCACGGTATCCCAGGTTAATTTCACCTGCCCGCCGTCAGGGATAGTTTGCTGTTGTGCTCCGCCGGTAAAGGTAATCCCATCCCCTGAAATAGAGGCGGTAATCTTCTGGTCCTGGCCGCTGGTGTTTGCAACTATCATCCCCAGTTTTGCCTGGTCGCCAACAGAAAGAAACCGCGGCGTAAATGGCTTAATCAATACATCACGGCTGACAACAACTTCTGAAGTATTAGAGCCAAAAGCGGCACCGTCAGTATTTGCTATTGCAGCAAGCCGCCAGGTAGTCAGGCTGTCAGGAAGCGGAATCTCTATGGTTGCCTTCCCGTTTTTATCAGTAGCTAAACCGGGGTTCCAGTATGCCGTGTCGGGAAAATTGAAGCGGGATGTATCTTCCCCTCCGCCTTTTTGGTTATGCACATAGATGCCACCCGCAAAATAGGTGTGGTAGGTTTCAGTGGTCAGGTTGTAGACATCAAATTTCCCTTTCACTAACTCTTTAGAAAATACCTGCACCATGTGGTTGTCTTTATCTACTAACCAATCCCCTACCCGGATATTCCCGGCAATGGTCCAGGTATGGTTCACAAACATTTTATGTATTGGGGTAACCTTCAGCTCACCGTTCAAAATCAAATAGGAATCAACCACATGCTTAAACGTCTGCAGCACTTTTGCCTCTACCAGTTTTGGCGAATTTTCAGATTCACGCGTTAAGACTACATCCCCTACTTTTATATCCTTCATATTCTTAGACACTCCGCCCTTCATAAGAACAGGCGTGTCCCCGGTAAAGCATCCTCCCCCTGAACCTCCTTTAGAGCCCAGGTTGGTGTTAGCATTAATCCGGTCTATGGAAATAGTCAGAAGTTGGGATGTGGAAACCCCCAGGCTTCTGGGCTGGTAGAAGGTTTTATAAATATCAGGAAGGACTATGTTAGAAAGGTCAAAAATAGCTTTATCCACTAAGCCTACCGCAACTTCTGCGGAAACCGGCTTACCAGTCATATCTTTTGTCACTATGGTTGCTTTCAGCGTTTCCCGCGGCTTGTATTTTTGCTTGTCTGTATTAATAGCAACATCCAGTTGGAGTTTTTTATCCGTTACTTTAATAGCAGAGTACCCCATCTTAAATTCAGCGGGATTTTTTACCTGGTTCCCGCCTTTTACCAGAACCGCACCTACAAATGCATTAGGCGTGTCTTTTCCGGTAACCGGCAGGACAAAGTTGTTGGAATTAGTATTAGTATCAACTACTTTGTAACTCAGGACGTTCCCGCGCTCTACAGTCAAAAGGGTTTTTGCTGAATCTGAAGCAAATGGGGAAGCTACAAACACTGACATATTCTCCCCTACTAAATAGTCTTGTTTATCTGTTGCAACAATAATACGGTCATTATTTTCCCTGGCTGTTGAGAAACCTGCTCCCCATACCCAGAGGAATGTTCCGGACACGTTCTGGTTGCCTGCTTTATCCGTAACTTTCCCCACTACTTTATAGGTCCCTGCCTCAGACGGTGTAAAAGATGCTGTTGCATGGCCAAAGGAATCAGTAGTTACTTTTTTTGTGTCCACTAAAGAATCTGACGGCTTACTGGTGTAGTAGAACATGCCGTCATCAGGGTTTTGCTCCCTCACCGTCTCCCATGTCCTTTTATAAAACTCTACCGTTACCGGCGTCTGGGGAACTTCTTTTCCTGAGGTGTCAACGGTCACCAACTCTACTTTTGTTTCCTGCCCGGATGAGTTTCCATAGCTTTGGGGTTTCAGACCTACTTGTATACCTGCTTTATGTACCGTAAATACGGATGAGCCTGCAACATACTGGTTGCTGATATCATTTATGTTAGCCCATATAATCATACTCTGGCCGGTCTTAAAGGTGCTCAGATCCAGCGGGAATGAAAGGTTCAGGTTTCCTTTTGAGTCTGTAGTGCCGGTTCCCTGACTCACCTGTTTTCCGCTGTAATAAGAATTTGTGTAATCCCACCATGGCCTGGACCAGTAAGAGTCAGGATCTCCAAATTCAAACCGCCAGTCCTTTTCCCACCTGAATGAATTATCTTGAGTTTGTAAAGACCAGGTAACCGGCGCCTGGGTAACGGGAGCACCATAATAGTAGGAAGCGTTTATAGTCACTTGTGCCGTCTCCCCCTGAATATATGAAGTCTTTGATGGAGAAATATTAACTGCCAGTTCCGGCTTTTTGTATTCTTCCACCTGAAATTGCTGGCTGTAAGAATTCCCCAGGAAAAAAGCTCCAACGCTGTAAGAACCCAGGGCCGCATTGCTGCTCAGCGTAAAGTCTCCTGAAAATGAACCAAAACTGTTAAGAGGCAGCATCTTGCTCAATATCTCATGGCCGTTCAGGTCTTTAATGACTGCATTTACCTGCATGCCCGGCTCTACCTGCTGGTACGCCCCGTCATTATCTTTCCGGACTACTCCTTTAAAGTACACTTTCTGCCCGGGACGGTAAATAGGACGGTCCAGTGTAATAAACATTTTGTACGCCTGGCCTCCTGATGAAGTCTGGCTATAGTCATAATAAGAAGGCAGGCCAAAATCATAGGTATTAATCCCTTCATTCCACGCGCTGGCAGCAACTACTACATCATCCCCTTTCTGGCCAAACATAAACAGATTATTTGCCTGGGAAGTTCCCAAACTTGCGTCTTTCATGAAAACTCCGTCACTATTAGTGGTACCTGATGCCATGACCGTTCCGGACAGGTTAGTTAGCTCCATATTCATGCCTGAGACAGGCTGTGTGGTCATTTGGTTTACGTCCCATGCAAAAATCTGGTTGTCACTTTTCTTTACCGTAAGAGCGGACTTGCTTACTATCATCACCATATTGTCATGTCCTCCCTGGGGAATCTTCAGGTCTAACAAGTAAAACCCTGAAGGGATATTGCCACCGTTTTGCGCGGTTACTTTAGTAACTACGGTAACCGGCGTATTCATATCTGCCTGGAATGTTTCCTGCCAGCTTTTTACTTTCTGGAGCTTTGAAGGGTCATAGTCCTGCCAGTTTCTGCAAGACGGATTTGTGTAAGAACAGAAATCAGAATAGCGCCTGCTATAAAGCTCCAGGAAGTCTGAACGGCTTAATTTATAGAGAGAATAGTCTACCCTATTTGTATTAACTACCTGCGCTACTATCCTGGGGACCACCTGCTGGTTAAATGCACCAAAATACGTACCGTTTGGGCTGATGGTAACTGAAGGTGTATAGGCAGCAGTAGAAAAAGTAAATGAATAGGGTTTCCCTAACGGTACCCCATACTGGTCTTTCACATTAGGGCCAACCGTTATAGTATAGGTTTTAGAACGGCCAAAATAGGTTCCTATGTTCAGCTCTGTATTATAGCCGTTCACTCCCGGCGGCATATCCGGAGCTGGATTTATAGTAACATTGCCTTTAAAAGAGTCCGGGTCCATAGGCGTCCGAAAGCTAACTGATGCTCTATTGTCCTCAGTAACTTCTTTTTGGCCGTTTACCGGCTGGGAACTCACTACTCCCGGAAAGCCTGCAGTATTAAATGACCAGAAGTAGCCGCCATCCATGCCGTTAGGGCCTTCTGTACTCTGTATACCGGGCGTAATTTTTATGCTGTAGCGCATCTCCCTAGTCAGAGGTGAGGAAGGATAAAAGCCAACAATATTTCCCGACACCTTAAAATCTCCGGGCACTCCCTTCCCGTTTCCGTCATAAACCATGAATGTTCCGTTTAAAGAATTCCGGTCTATAGGCTGGCTGAAAAAGGCGGCAATGGAAGCCGTAGGGGATGCAAACATTTCATGGTCAGCGGGGCTTACCGCAAGAATCTTGGGCTTCTCAGAGGAAAACTGCCAGGCATACCCATCTTTTAAGGTCCCTCCGTCTTGAGAAGTTATACCGGGATGCACTTTTACATAATAGGTAGTTGCCTGCTTGTACTGCTCAGAAGGCCTGAATTGGTATGCAGTGGTCCCCAACCACCTGCCCTCTCCGTTTATCTCAGGTATCATGCTGATAGGAGATTTTTGCTCAGCGCTATTCGTAGCGGTTGTCAGTGG
>JBLMVJ010000004.1:0-13792 GCA_050255815.1 Candidatus Levyibacteriota bacterium
CGGAAAAGGCGCAAACGGATATTATTTTGTAGAGATTGTACCATAACGGTAACTCTTGGCGCGTCCCGACACGTCGTGACTTGCCAGAGACTCCCGGTATTTTTCTCGCTCGGTGACTTGATTATAAGGAGCTCAAAAAATAGTCAGAGATTAGGGTATAGCGTTTAGTTTTGGTATTATTTTTAGATATGAAATTTAAGGTCAAAATAAAATTTGATTCGGAAGGAAACAGGTTATATGTCAATAAACCAGGGATCTTTCTGCTTGCAAGTACCGGAATCCTTCTTCTTCTAGCCTTAGGAATCTGGATCTTGTGGCAAACAAACACTTTGAAAGTTTTTCCACCGGGAGATGAAAACAGGCCGCTGGGTGTTGCCCCCGCTGCAAATGGCTCCCCTGATCAGGCAGTATTTGATGAGCTGAAAAAAAACTATGCAAATAAATTCACCATTATTTTCTTCTATGACGGGTTTCAAGATCAGAATGAAGCACTGGGGAGAATTGACGTGTTAAAAGCGGCATTATTCAGCGTAGAGCCATTTAAATCAATGCAAAATAGTATTGCATTTAAGATTTTTACTACCCAAGGACAGGCATGCCAAGTAGAAGGGGAAAAGCTTGTATGTGACCAGCGGATGCTGGAAGGCCTGGGCAGGCTGGGGATAGAGCATTTTAAAACAGTAGTTATTTCTCCATTAGCATTCCATTCCGGATCAGATTTGGCCCGCGGTAAAAACTCCCTTATCACCATTTCTACTGATAAAGGGAAACTGAAAGATGCAGACTACAAAAGGTGGTTAGGGGTCATGTTTACGCAGGAACTGGGCCATTCATTAGGGTTGCGGTATGAGTATTTCCAGGCAAAAGCAAGCCAATATAAAGGGGTGGATATAGCTGGAAAGCCTAATTGCGCAGATTCAGAAAATACGGCAAAAGAATGGTGGGGTAAAAATGGAGTTTACCTTAAAGGCTGCGCCGGGAATGACTCCTATCTGTACCCGGAAGCAAATACTCTTATGTCAGATTTTCCTAAGATGGAAAGCTATGGAGCCATTTCAGAAGGGTATTTAGACGGCGCCATTAGTTGCTTCTATGCGGGGAAGGATACGTTTAGTTCCGCCGGCGAAGAGAAGAGTTGTGGAGAGTTCAAGAAAGAGTACTCGAGATTTTGGACAGAGTAGAAAGAAGCAAGAAGTATGAAGCAAGTATCATGGAGGAAAATTTAAATGCAAGAAGTAAGAAAAATTAAAAACTTTACTGATCTTACCGCTTGGGTAGAAGCCCATAAGCTTGTTTTAAAGGTCTATAGCCTGACTAAAGGTTTTCCGAAAGACGAGCAATTTGGCCTCGTAAACCAATTGAGACGAGCAGTAGTTTCTGTTACTTCAAATATTGCAGAAGGTTTTAGTAGAAGTTCTTATAAGGAAAAGGCTCAGTTTTATTCCATGTCTTTGGGATCTCTTACCGAAGTTCAAAACCAAATAATAATTGCAAGAGATTTGGATTATCTAGCTTCAGATGACTATGCTAGCATAAATGAGTTAACAATTCTTGAAAGTAAATTACTGAACGGATTAATAAAGAGCTCAAGATCCCATGATTCATGATTCTAGATTCTTGATTCTCAAGAAAGGTGGTGACTTGATGGATGTATATTGATTTGGGGAAAATTATAAAAGTGCCGGTCCTATTAATAGGGTTTGCTATTGTGGGTGTAGGAGTGTATAAATTTATCACGGCAATTAATATTAACCAGCAGATTGCCAGCACGTTAGTAGCCATTTTTGGAATCCAGGTTATGTGGTTTCTGTTATGGTTGACAAGGGTGAAAAAATAGAAGCAAGAAGCATGAATAAAGAAGCAGGTGTGTGCATAATTCATGATTCATAATTCTTGATTCAAGCATTTATGGGGTCTAGATTATATATTTCTAAACGGACCGGACTCATTGCCCTGGGTATATTTTTGATTGGACTGGTTGGCTTAGGCGTAGGGCTCCTTTTTCTTTTTAATAAAACTGTACTTACCACCCCTGAAGAGGAATACCAGCCGCTTGATAGCTTGACGTTGAATAATGTGGCTGGTACCCCAACTCCGGTTCATACCAAAATTGCGCAAGCAGAAATAAAAGGTGTAGCTAGCAGCCTAAATCCAGGTAAAAATACCCAGCCTAAAAAGCTTACCATTATCTTTTTCTATGACGGATATGATGTACAGGGTGATGCGCTGGGAGCGGTAGAAGTAATGAAAGCGTCTTTGGATATAGTAGAGCCCTTTAAAAGCCTGAAAGAGCTGATAGATTTTAAGGTATTTACTACGGATGGAAAGAAGTGCAAGGTAGATGATAAGAGTCATTTACTGGTGTGTAACAAACAGCTGATTGAGTCCTTTAGGAAGCTGGGGGTAGACCACTTTAAAGTGGTCCTTATGTCACCGGACCTGTTTGGTTCTACAGCGCCTCTGGCGTATGGAAAAAATTCATGGATTAGTATTTCAACCAGTCATACCGGAGAAGATAATGCTACCTACAAGCGCTCATTGGGTTTAGAGTTTACTAATTTACTGGCGCATTCCCTGGGGCTCAAATATGAATATAGTAAAGCAGATAAAGTACCTGATTTTCCCCAGCCGCCTCCGGGTGTGGTAGTTACCCCCCAGAGCCTGGGCGGCAGACCCAACTGTGCTCCTGATCTGGATACGGCAAAGATTTGGTGGGGAGGGTATTCAGGGATTTTTCCCGGCAGGGTTGGGTTTAATAAGGGTTGCGGGTGGGATAAAGATGCCTATTATCCGGAACAGAATACTCTTATGTCAGATGAACCCAAGAAGGAAGGGTATGGCATAGTTTCAGAGGATTATTTGCGAGGAGTACTTACGTGTTTTTATGGGGAAGAAGAGAAGATGATTTTTCCGGCTGGAGGTAGCGCTTCAGAGTCAGCAAGAATGAGTACTGCATGCAGCGCGTTTACAAAGGATTATCCTAGATTTTGGCAGGAATAGGGGAAGTATTCAGTATTAAGTATTGAGTAAGTTTCATTGATTTATGAGAGTTAAATTACGTCCACGCTTTTTTATTATTGTCGGGTGTTTGGTGCTCGGCCTGGTTTTGTTTGCCTCAAATCTGCTCTTAAAGAAGCGGGTAGAGGTGAAGCTGGTAGATGAATCCCAAGGTGGGAAGGTTTTAGCTGCAGACACCGGTAAACCCAAAGACCCTTACGCACTTATTGACGCCTCAGTTACTACGCAAAGTTCTGATACCACTTCAACTATAGAAACTTACCAGCCGGTGACTATTTCCTATACGGTAAAAGAAGGTGATACGCTGCAGTCTATAGCGGAAAAGTACCATGCGGATGCACAGACTATAGCAGATTTTCCTAATAACGGGTTACAAGATAGTTTGCAGTTGCATGTAGGCCAGATCCTGATTATTCCAAACGGTTATATAGATGATTCCCAGCGGCCGGTACTTCCGCCTATTGCCCATGGTACCGGACAATTTTCCTGGCCGGCGCATGGAGAGGTCACTCAGTACGCGTATTACTGGCATCCCGGCGCAATTGACATAGCTGTTCCCATAGGCACACAGATTTCTGCAGTGGATGACGGGACGGTGGTCTATGCCGGTTGGGATACCACCGGGTATGGAAATACTGTTCTTATAGCACACGGGGATGGGCTCACTTCCCGGTACGCCCACCTTTCAGAGATAGACGTGACGAACGGCCAGGGAATCCATAAAGGTGATAAAGTAGGCCTTTCGGGTTCTACCGGTCATTCTACCGGCCCGCATCTGCATTTTGAAGTACGCAGGTCAGGAAAGGCAGTTGACCCTATGACCCTCTTATCAGAGCAGTAATATGAAAAAAAGGAGGTTAATAGTATTAGGAATAATTATCATTTTAGGGTTGGTTGCTGTAGTAGCCCTGCATAGTTCAGATAAAGTTTCATTAAAGAAAGAGGTGTCTTCTGCTGCTACTAGCAATATCACAAAAATAAAAGACCCTAACTTTACGTATGTTTCTCATATCAATAGCCATATTGAGACTAAATTTAAGTCTTCCTTCAATGAAAAGCCTGTTTATAAACTCATTTACGCTCAGGGTAAGTCCTCTCTCACGTTTACTTTTAATGGAAACAGTGCTGCAACAAATGTGGGGACAGATTCAGTTGAATATCAGGTAAAAGTGAGCGGTATTCCTATGCGCTTGATCTTGACTACTTCTCAGGATAAAGTTAAAGAAGAATTTGTGATAGAAGACAAGCCTTCAAGCTTAGTTTTATTAGGTCCAAACTTATTGATAGTGCAAAGCGTAAAAGCAGAGGGTCTAACTTTTAAAGGAACTAATGAAAACGGTTCTGCCGTATTTAACAATGATATTGGTTCTGAAGTTTTTACGCTTCCTCAGCCAACTGCTTATGATTCTTATGATAAACAAACTAAATTGAAGGGAGAGTTTAATGAAGGCTTTAGTACCTATACAATCTCAATCCCTGTAAAGCTTCTTGAAAATGCATCTTATCCTTTAACTATAGACCCAACGGTTCTAACTTCTAACCCTGCCACAGACCCCGGGTCAGTAATAAGACAGGATGTTTCAGAGAAATATCCCCAGGCAGAGGAAGTGGTGGGAATGAGGAATGAAAACAGCAAAACATTTGACTTGAATCAGGATAACAAGCTGCAGTGGGACGGCTCTTTAGGCGGTATACATTACAAAGACAATACGGGTTACTGGCAGGAGGTAGATACCCAGGTAGTTTCTGCAGATGCCTCAACGGGATATGATTATGAAAATATAACAAACGGTTTTAAATCTTACTTTAAAAAACTTTCTACCGACCCCGAAACCGTAAAGTACCAGGAAGGGGATAGTACCATTACTATAACCAACTTGGATAACGGTGACCTTGGTAAATTGAATTCTGTCCAAGGCCAGGCAAAAGACAACCAGTTTGTGTACCCTGATGCATATAACAACATTGACATCAAATACTCTATAGGTTCCAACACGCTTCTGGAAGAATATGTTTTAAAACAAAAAGAGGCAGTTTCCAGCATTTCCCAAAAAGTACACATAGAAAACGCGTACTATGAGAAACAGCCTGACGGCTCCATAAATTTCTATTCGACAACCTCGCATAACATTGTTTGGATATTCCCAAAACCTAAAATGTATGAACTGACCCTTGACCGCAGTACTAATTACGGCCTCCACTATGAAATTTCCCAGAATGGGAATGATTACACGGTAACTAAAGTCATAGACCCGGAAGGGGAAGCATGGCTTAATGACCCTTCCCGTACATACCCCTTAGTCATTGACACTACGCTTAATTTACAGATAGGTGCTGCTTTAGATGACGGCACTTATGATGCTAATGCTAATCTCTATGAAACCGGTTACTCGGATGATGTCGCGGGCAACAAACTTGGCTTGCTTGAGACAAATATGCGGTTTACAAACGTAACTATACCTAAATCCGACACAATAAATACTGCAACATTGACGTTTGATGCAGACGCAGGCCGAAGCGGCACAACGTGCAGTACCATCCTAAAAGCAGAAAACACTGATAATGCAACCCAGGTTACATCCGTATCAGATTTTACAAGCAGGACGCTTACCACAGGGACTGCCTGGAATAGTATAGGGGCATGGACAGCCTTTACAAATTACACATCCCCTGATATTTCTTCTGAAGTCCAAGCGGTAGTTAACAGAAGCGGATGGGTATCCGGAAATGCCCTTCAAATATTCTGGATGGACAACGGGTCTTCTACCTCAGCGTACCGCACCGGATATTCCTATGATTCCTTACCTGCAAATGCGACAACCCTTGCTATTACATATTCGGCGCCGCCTACGCCTACTCCTACGCCAACGCCTACGCCTACTCCTACGCCCATGGTGCAGTTCAAAGGCGGGATTGATTTTAAAGGGGGAGAGAAGATTAATCCTTAAGTAAGGCCAGGACCAGGATGCTCCCAGAACCAGAATTTATAATCACATACATCTTCCCACTGTATTTACAAAGCAGAGGATTCTATAATGGACTTCAGTGAAAGCGTTATTAAAACTTCTAAAAAATAAAGAATCCGTTTTCTCCGCAATTATTTATTCCCTTCTTTTCCTGTATTTGATTTACCCTTACCGTGATTATGACTGGGGCTGGCATTACCGGTACGGTGAGTATTTTGTAAAGACCGGACATATTATGAGCTCAGACGTGTGGACGTGGTCCATGCGCGGCTATCAATGGGTAAACCATGAATGGCTATATGATCCCTTACTATATATTTTGTTCTCTTTAGGGTCTTTCTGGGCTATGACTTTAGCGGGTGCAATAGTGGGATTTATCCCATTTGTTTTGCTTTTGAGTTTATATAAATTATCCTATTGGCAAAAAGGAATCCTGGCATTTTTCTATATGCAGTTAACATCCGGCGTATACTGGCAGGGTTTACGCTCACAGATGATAGGAAATCTTCTTCTGGCAGTATATCTGTATTTTTTAATCAAGCTCTATCATCTGCTCCTTGAGAAATACCGGGATAAAAAATTTAGCTTTAAGGTTCATTACCCTCTACTTATATTGCCCCCGCTTTTTTTTCTGTGGGCAAATCTTCACGCCAGTTTTACCATGGGGCTGCTGTTGTTTGCCATCTTTTTGGGAAGTTCGCTGTTGGTCCTATTTGTGAAGAACCGCAATCAGGAAGATAAAGAACGGGGTTTTTATGTACCGCTGATTTTTATATGGAGTTTGGGTTCATTTTTTGCATCTTTTGCCCTAACCTTTGTGAACCCGTTTACCTACCATGTATATATAGAAGCTATCAAGCATACTACCAGCTTTCTTTTGCCGTATATTACGGAGTGGACTCCTGCAGGACGCGACAGCTTTTTCTTCTTTGTCTTTATGATTTTCTCCATACTACTGCTGGTTGGTACGCTGATCCGCCGCAAGCTTTCTGATTTACCATTATGTATTACTGCGCTTATATTTTTTTGGCTTGCCTGGGGTGCGCGGCGGTACAATGCAGACTATGTAACGCTGGCTCTGCCTTTAGGTGCTGTTGCTTTACAGAGTTTTAAGGTAAAGCTGGAGCGTTTTAAAGCAACGGCTTTTGTCTCTGTTATTTTCCTTTCTATAGCTGCAGAGGTTGTTCTGTTCCAAAACTTGCCGTCATACCATCTTTGGGGTTATTCATTTAAGGACTACTGCGACCAGGGATCTTCCTGTTCTGAAAATCTGACTGCATATCTTTTAAAACATCCGCCAAAAGGGGACGGTTTCAATTTATATGACTGGGGAGGTTACCTGATAGGCAGAGGAGTGCAGGCGCGCCTGTTCATAGACGGACGTATGCACCTATGGGAAGGGCCTAACCATTATTACCCGTTCTTACAGTACCAAAAAATGTATTACGGTGCAGACTTCAAGCGGTTTAACTATTACAACTTTGACTGGTTTATAGGTTCTACGGATTCAATCCTGGGACAGATATTGCAAAAGACACCCGGATGGAATGTAGCATATAAAGATGACCGGGCAGTGTATATAGTGAGGGTTAGGGAATCCGAGCTCAAAAGCAAGAAATGAGTAAGGTTTGCATAGATACTTATGTCTAAAACGAAAATCATTTTTATACTAGTCAGCGTTCTAGTTATAAGTTTTAACAGCCTTCCTATTGTTGTGGGTTATGCAACCCAAAAAGACGGTTTAAAATATTTGGGAAGGCGCAGTGTTAACTCCCAGGATGTTTATACCTACGTTGCTTTTATAGAGCAGGCGCGTCAGGGGCGAATTCTATTTGAAAATCTCTATATGCCGGAGAAACAGTCTCCCAGTCTTATCCGGCCGTCCTACTTATTTATTGGAACCATTGCCAGGCTTACCGGCATATCATCTATTTTTGCATATCATCTATTCCGCGTCCTGTTTTCTTTCCTGTTTTGCGGAGTGCTTTATTTTTTTCTAAAACGCTTCTTTGAGAAAGACCGGGATAGGCTGGTTGCATTTACGGTGATACTAACCAGTGCAGGGATAGGGGGACTAATTGTAGGCATGGCGCCTAACTCTTCAGACCTTTGGATTCCTGAGTCTATTACTTTCCTATCTATGGCTGAAGCCCCCCATTTTATCCTTTCTCAAATGCTTATGCTATTAGGTTTTATGGCGTATCTTCTGGGAACTGAGAAGAAAAGGTTCAGGTTTTATATCCTTTCTGCCGGCTGTTTCCTGCTTTTGGCATTGGAGCATCCGTTCAATTTATTTGTGACAGGAGTAGTAGTGGGAATATTGGTTATCTATCAATTTTTGTACTCAAAAGCAGAAAAAGCGGAAGTATTCCTAGGATCTGGTTTGATACTTTTAGTTACTGCTTTAGGAATTTTTTACCAGTGGTTGGGAACGGTTTCTGATCCCATACTCAAAAGCTGGATGGCCGGAAGCTCTCTGCCTTCACCTCAGGGCCATAATTATCTGTATGGATATGGACTGCTTATAATATTTGCCTTATTTGGGGTAGAGAAGGCTTTGCGGGAAAGGAAGTTCCAATACGTTCTCCTTCTGGTTTGGCTGGCAGCAGGAGCAGTATTGCTTTATTCACCATTTCCATTTCAGCGCAGGTTCTCTGAAGGCCTTCATATTCCTCTTGCAATTTTTGCCGCTACCGGTATCCTTATGGCTAGCACACTTGCTGCCAGGTTTTCCATAAAAGTTGCCCAAAGGTATGTATTCTACATAGCACTAGGTCTTGTCCTGTTGGTTTTAGCCATTACTCCGGTTCTTCAGGTCGCAAATGATATTTCAATTATTTCCTCAGATAGCCCCCAGGGATATTACTATCACCTGCTTTCTGCTGAAGTAGAAGCAATAAACTACCTGGGCCAGGTTACCACTCCAAAAGATATCATTTTGTCTAACTGGTTTTATGGGAACGTGATTCCCGGAATGATAGGGCGCAAAGTTTACTTGGGACACAAGGTGCAGACACCCTTTTTTGATAAAAAAGTGGAGGCTATGAATAAGTTCTTGCTGGAGGCAGATCCAAAGAAAGCGGAAATGTTTATTAGGCAGGCAGGTTTTACCTATATTTTCCTAGGTAAAAATGACACTATGCTTCAGTATGGCTTTAAACCTGAAACAAAACCTTATCTGAAGAAGATATATGGGAAGGATGGAGTGAGTATATACAAGGTAGTCAAGTATTAAGTATGAAGTATAGAGTGTAGAGTATTTAGGGAATGGTCAGAAGAGACAAAGGGGACAAATGAGAAGAAGGGTTTTCCCGCAATCATATATCAGAAGGTATAATTAGTATATAAAATAGTATCATATTCTTCTGGTTTTTTGATCACTGATCTTACTCACTAAAAATATGTTCCAAAAATCTTTCTTTCTGCTACAATGGTACAACTATGAAAATAGTGGTAGGCGGAAGAAAGATAGTTTTTAAGAAGAGGTTATTCTTCTGGCTTCTGCTTTTCCTGGGAATTGTCCTCATCATTATCTTTAGGCCTTTGCCTAAAAACTTTTCTCTCCGGACGTTTGAAAAAGGCAAAATCCAGCCGGTCCAGACTTTAGACAAGAAAGAACAAGCGGTGAAAGACTTAAAAGCCCAGTACCAAAACAAGCTGGTAATCATCTTTTTTTATGATGGCTATAAGAACCAGAATGATGCATTAAATGATATTAACGTACTAAAAGAGACGCTTAAGATAGTGGAGCCGTTTAAAAGTATGCAGGACCTATTGGCTTTTAAGGTTTTTACTACAGACTCCCAAAAATGTGATGTGAAAGCCTCCGGTAAGATAAAGGTCTTAGTATGCGACAAGAATCTTATTAACTCTTTTAAGATTTTAGGGGTTGACCGCTTTAAGCTAGTGATCCTGTCTCCGCTTCAGTTTGTAACTACTTCACCTTTTGCCAGAGGTACTAATTCCTGGATGTCTATTTCAACTAGCCGGGAGGGGTTATCAGAGCAGGATTACAAGCGCTTTTTAGGTATTGCATTTGCACAAAACCTGGGCCACGCTATGGGGCTTTCTTTAGAAGATAATGTTTCCAGCAGCAGTGCAGAGCAGTTGCCGGAATTACCTAATTGCGCACAATCTGAAGCACTGGGAAAGCAGGCATGGGGAAGCTATTCAGCGGTCTATAATAACATAGGATATTTTAAGGGGTGCCAGGGAAATGTTTCTTACGTTTACCCCCAAAAAGATACGCTTATGTCCGCACATCCAAAGCTGGAAGGGTATGGGAAAGTCTCAGAAGACTATCTTGCCGGCGTCATTTCCTGTTTCTATGGCAACAAAGGCAAACCTGACTTTTCAAATAATAAAGATGCAACACTTTCCGCAGCGTTTTCATCTTGCCCATCTTTTACCTCCACATATCCCCGGTTTTGGCAAGAATAAGGGAAGTATCAGGTATTCAGTATTGAGAGCATGAACTATGAACTGAGCTATTAACCTTAAATGGCAGAAGTTAGGAACGGATTGTGATCGTATTAATCTCAACTAGTTTATATCAATTTCTATAAATTTCATTTCCCTTGCTGATCTCTCTCTTTATCTTTTGATACATTAGTTAATAATTTGAGTTAGTACTACATACTTTTAGTTGCTAACCTTCCAACCCGTTAACTTTTTAACTCGTAAACCTCTTTATACTTTATACTTTCTTATGATACAGTAGGTGGTATGCAAATTGGCAGGGTTAAAATCCACTTTAGGTTTTTTATCATCCTCAGCATCTTTGGAATTGCCATAACCATAGCTATCCTTTATATTTTCTCCCAGCCTCTCAATAGGCAGAAAAAAGTATTGGGAGTCTCCGTTACTCCTACAGCAGTCCAGAAGAAGAAGGCTGAGGGGAGAAGGAACCTGCCGCTGAATGCTTACAGCCCTTTAACGGTGCCATACAAAACAGAGAAGGGTGATACTGTCTTTTCTATAGCACAAAAATACCATGCAGACCCACAGACCATCCTGGATTACCCATATAACAATTTAGAGGATAATTTGGCCATTATAGAAGGGCAGACTATGATTATTCCAAACGGTTACTTAAAAGATCCGGATGCACCCGGTGCAATAGAATATCCTGAAACTTCCGGTACCCTGGACTGGCCGGTTGATGGAAAGGTAACACAGTACGCTTCATGGTTCCATCCGGGAGCAGTAGACATATCAACGGGAATAGGCGATAAGGTAAAAGCTGCAGCAGGCGGAAAAGTAAGTAAAGTAGATAACCAACCAAAAGGGTATGGAGCATTTGTCGTAGTGCAAAGTGAAGATGGTGTCCAGATTGCTTATGGACATCTTTCAAAAACACAAGTAGTGGTTGGACAGACTATATCAAAAGATGATGTTGTAGGACTAAGTGGTTCAAGCGGGAAAGCCGTAGGGCCATTTCTGTATTTTGAAACAAAGAAGAATGGAGAATATGTAGATCCCCTGACTCTTCTGAAGAGAAGGTAGGGGGAGAAGGGTATCAAGGATACCAAGAGTATCAAGGGTATCATGGGAACTATGAACTGTGATCTATGATGTAAGACTTAAGACGTAAGAAATTCACTACAATCCCTAACAAGAAAAAGGTAAGGCTTATAGTAATTAAGAAATATTTTAATTTACTTCTATGAATTTCTATAAATCTCGACTCTGATTTTTAGATACTATCTTCCATCTTCAAAATCTACTTTCTATATTCCATTTTCTATTCTCGAAAATACCATAAATTTTTCTGAATAAATCATCTACTGGAGTCCTACTCAAAAAGTTACTTCTCAGCAACTTTTAAAGGACTGTTTTTTTGAGGCTAGACTTAAGCTATTTGCTATATTGACACCCAGCGTGAAAACATGCATAAATAAATGTATGCTTATTATCTATGCAATTACTAGTCAAATATGCATAGCATTTGCTAAGTAAAATCCCCACTTTAACCTCAATATGACTAAAAATCTGCCGGACAAAAAAAACTTCCTCTCTATAAGTAAGGCTGCTAAATATCTTGGTGTTTCTATAGACACTATCAGGCGCTGGGATGCAAAGGGAAAATTAAAGGGGACCAGGCTTGACGGAAAGAATAGGTACTTCACAAAAGAAGACCTTTCCCAATTTAAAAAAGAGCAGCCTCTTCCTATCTCTGAAGCGGCTAAAATGCTTTCCGTTTCTATCTCTACGCTGCGCCGGTTTGATGAGAGCGGTTTAATAGTAGCACAGCGGGATTCTAAGGGTGCACGGGTGTATCCGGTTAAAGAGCTAAAGGAATTCCTGAAGTCTGGTGCAAAGATTAGAAAGGCCTCTAGTATTTTACAGGCAAACGCCCCGGTTTTTGTTCCGGATGTTGAAGAAAAGGTACAGGACATATCTTCTCCTGCCCAAAACATACAAGTTTTATCAGGTATAAAGCAGGCTGCCGTAGAGGAAGTTGTGAAAGAAACTGAAGTTGAAGAGGTTGCAGGAGAAAAGCAGAGCTCACAATTTGAACAACAACCGTTAACTATACCGGATACCCGTGAGGAGATTATTACTGAAGAGCCAAAGCAGATTCCCGTAACTGACTTCCTTTCCCACAATCCGGTGAAAGCAGAAGAGACGCATAAGGTGCACATTGGTAATACCCAAAAAAATAATGAAGCTAAGAGTCATTTTATTTCTATATCAAACCATTATAACTCTCTGTCAAATTTCCACCACTTCATCCCCAACTATAAAAAAGCAGTAGCTAGTTTAGGCGTAATCATTCTTCTTTCTTTGGGCCTGTTCTCATTTACTGTTATGAAAGATCTGTCAGGCGGCCGGGAATCACAGCTTGCCAAGCTTACGCCTGAAGAAAGAAGGCTGGCAGTGCTTTCTGAGCAACAGAAGACACAAACGGGAAGGTCAGTGCTTGCTGAATCTACTGCCTCAGGGGGAGGGATATTTAAAGTAAACCTGGAAACCATATTTACCCAACCGGTACAGATTCTCAATAAAGACCTGGACATAGGTACCGGTAGATTGACCGCTTCTAATGTTGTGTATTCCGTAATTGCGGGACAGGGTATTAATGTGAGCGGCGGCCAAAATCCCACCATTTCAAACACAGGCGTGTTGTCTATAGGAAACACCGCAGGCGATATCCAATTAGGTACAGGTCTCTCTATTTCCGGCAATACGCTTTCCAGTTCTCTTACCATTCCTGCAGCCAGCAACAGTTTCTCAACTATTAAGGCAAATGGCACCGGCATCTCTGCCGGTAGCAGTTCTGATACCTTGGAGTTTTTAGCAGGAAGCGGGATAGGGTTGTCAGCTGACACCGGCAACAAAAAAATAACTATTTCTTCCACTCTGTCCCCGGCAACAAATGACTGGACGCTGAGCGGTAACAATCTGTATCCAAGTAGTACCTCCTATTCCGTTGGTATTGGAAATACTGCGCCTGCTGCAACGCTTGATGTAACCGGGACGTTTAAGGTTAGTGGTACCACTACTTTTAATAGTCAGGCTTATACCTGGCCTAACTCAACCGGCTCACCGGGTTATGTCCTGATGACGGACGGAGCCGGGGGGCTTTCATGGACAAGTTCGGGCGGAGCAGGCACGAACTATTTTGCTATTTCAGGGGGTTCTATCTATCCGGTAAATGACACTCTTGATTTCCTGCTTGGAGCTTCATCCACGGCTTCAGCAAAGTTTGCCGTGACTAATGTAAACAGCGGAAATGTGCAGTTGGCTTTGGGAGGAGGAAGTTTTACGGTTGATTCTACCGGTCTTTTGAGTTCTTCAGGAAATAT
>JBLMVJ010000005.1:0-8546 GCA_050255815.1 Candidatus Levyibacteriota bacterium
AGTGTATTCACTCCATGGTTGTATTTCAAGGGAAGAGATAGGTTTTTCAACTAAAGCCTTGATATACAGGTTAGCCTTTTTCCTATTGGTAATAAGCGGAATATTATGGTCTATAGCGGCGCGCCGCATCACAAAACTATCATCAACCTCTTTTCTATTTTTTACATCCACTATATTAATTGCCAGGTCTACTTTTCCCTTGGTAAAACAATCTATCACGTTTGGTTTCATGGATTCATGTATTTTATAGAGACTCATGGATTTTATTCCGTGGTACCGTAAAAATTTAGATGTATTTTTTGTTGCGTAAATGGGCACATTTAATTTCTTAAGACGCAGGGCGCTTTCTAAAAAGCGTACTTTATTGTCATCTGACCCTAGTGAAACAAAAATTCCCTTTTTGGGGATAATGCTTCCGACTGATAATTCTGATTTTAAGAACGCTTCCTCCAGGCTTTTTCCAAAACCAGCCGCTTCTCCCGTAGACGCCATTTCTACCCGCAGCATAGGGTCCGCTCCTTCTAACCGGGAAAAGGAAAACTGGGGGGATTTCACTAAATAATGCACGGGATAAGTAATTTGTGAAAATTTTCCTTTTTTAAAAAATGCGTCAACAATCTTTTCTGCAAAGTTAACGCGGGTTGCTTTAGAAATAAACGGAAACGTCCGGGATGCACGTAAATTAATTTCTATTACATAGACTTTTTTCTCCCGTGCTAAAAATTGGATATTAAACGGGCCCGTAATAGAAAGGGCTTGTGCAATTTTCCCCCCCATTTCTTTTATTTGCCGTTCATATTGTATATATAGCTCATGAGGGGGGAAGACTATAGTAGCATCCCCGGAATGGACGCCGGCATTTTCCAAATGCTGGGAAATAGCGGAGACTAAAATATTTCCGTCCTGTGCAACGCCATCCAGTTCAATTTCCCGTGCATGTTCCATAAATTTTGAAAGGGTTACCGGATGTTCTGGACTAATTAGCGTTGCCCGTTTTATAAATGCCTTCAGGTCATCTTCCCCATAGCATACACTCATTGCATCACCGGATAACACATAGGAAGGACGGATTAAAACCGGGAAAGTCACTTTATTTGCAAACTTCAGTGCATCTCTTACTGTTTTTACCTCACACCATGCAGGCTGGGGGATAGAAAGTGAATCCAGGAGTTTTGAGAATTTATTCCGGTCTTCTGCAGTATCAATATCTTTTGCTGTTGTTCCTAAAATATGTATCTGGTATGTATCAAGCTTACGTACCAGGTTGTTTGGCGTCTGTCCACCAACTGAAACAACTATTCCATGGGGATTTTCAAACTCATAAATATCTAGAACGCGTTCCAGGGTAAGCTCCTCAAAGTACAACCGGTTAGAGATATCATAATCTGTAGATACCGTTTCCGGGTTACAGTTTACAATAATAGAATCCATTTTGTATTTTTTAAGATTAAGTGCAGTGTTGACGCATGTCCAGTCAAACTCTACAGAAGACCCAATACGGTATGGTCCGGATCCCAGCACTATAACGCCTTTTTCCCCCAATGGCTTAATGTCATCACGGGTTGCGTGGTAAGAAGTGTAGAGGTAGTTAGTTTTTGCCGGGAATTCTCCTGCCAGTGTATCTATTTGTAGGATTGCAGGCCGTATGCCAAATTTTTTCCTCAACTCCCTAATATCCTTCTCATTGTTTCCGGTAATCTTTCCAATCTGGCGGTCAGAAAATCCTAATTTTTTGTAAGCCCTCAAATTTTCCCGGTCAAGCTTTTTTTCTTTTTTCAGTTTGCTTTCTGCTTGTACGATCCGTTCAATTGCATAAAGAAACCAGGGGTCAATTCCGGTGATGCGGTAAATTTTTTGGACGCTAAAACTCCGTTTTAGTGCTTCTGCTACTGCATATACCCGTTTAGGTGTTGGGATTTTTAAATAATGTTCCAGCTGTTTATTGTCTTTTGGGAAATTATTTTCCATAACTCCTTGGGAGTTAGTCCCCAGCATACGGATTGCTTTTTGCAGTGCTTCTTCAAAACTTCTGCCAATACTCATAACCTCCCCAACGGATTTCATAGAGGTGCCAATTTTTTCCTCAACTCCCTTAAATTTTTCCAGGTCCCATCTGGGAATTTTTACCACTAAATAATCCAATGCCGGTTCAAAGCAAGACTGGGTTACTTTTGTTACCTGGTTTTGGACTTCTGTCATGCTTTTACCCAAAATTAACTTTGAAGCAACGTAAGCCAGGGGATATCCGGTTGCTTTTGATGCCAGGGCAGAGGAGCGGGAGAGCCGGGGGTTCAACTCAATTACCTCATACTCAATCGGAGGAGTGGAAGAAAGCGTATTCGCGTCACCCGCTACCGGATATGGATTCAATGCGAATTGGACATTACACTCACCAATGATATTCAGGCTTCTGACAATTTTTATAGAAATATCCCGCAGGTATTGGTATTCAAAATTAGTTAGCGTTTGGGAAGGGGCGACCACAATAGATTCACCGGTATGGATTCCCAGAGGGTCAAAATTTTCCATATTACACACGGTAATACAGTTGTCATATTGGTCTCGTACCACTTCATATTCAATTTCTTTCCAATGGTGAAGGTACTTTTCCACCAGGATTTGGGGAGAGAAAGCCAGGGCAACTTCAACCCTTTCTTTAAACTCCTCTTTGGTAAAGCATACACCGGATTTCTGTCCTCCCAGTGCAAATCCTGCGCGTATCATTACCGGAAGGCCTAAAGACTCCATGACCTTTTTGGCTTCCTCATAGGAACCCGCAGCTTTGCTCGTGGGAGTGCTGACGTGAATATTTTTTAAATGGCGGGCAAATTTATCACGGTCCTCAGAGGTAATAATAGTTTCAACTGAAGTCCCTAATACCTGGATATGGTATTTTTTCAATATCCCTTTTTTATATAAATTCATGCCGCAATTAAGGGCAGTCTGTCCGCCAAAAGAAAGCGCAATAGCATCCGGCTTTTCTTTTTTAATAACTTCTTCAACAAAATACTCATCAACAGGGAGAAAATATACTACATCTGCTAAAAATTCAGAAGTTTGGATCGTAGCAATATTAGGGTTTATTAAAATGGTCTTAATCCCCTCTTCTTTAAACGCTTTTATTGCCTGGGAGCCGGAATAGTCAAACTCTCCCGCCTGCCCAATTTTTAACGCACCAGAACCAAGGATCAAAATTTTCTTTATTTTTTTTAAAGATTTCTGCATATTTTAATTGATGTAAGAAGTATGACTTAAGATCTAAGAAATTCTTACGTCTTAGCTCATATATCTTATCTCTTGATTTTTTTCTCTATTCTTTCAAGAAAAAAATCAAATAGCCATTCAGTGTCTTGCGGGCCGGGATAGGCTTCAGGGTGGAACTGGACTGACATAAACGGAAGATTTTTATGGATGATACCTTCATTGGTGCCGTCGTTTGCATTTATAAACCAGGGTTTAAAACCTGCCGGAATTTTTCCTACGGCAAATCCATGGTTTTGGGTGGTGATATAACAGCGTTTGGTTCCTTCCTGCACACAAGGTTGGTTTTGGCTCCGGTGGCCATACTTAAGTTTGAACGTATCCCCTCCTGCAGCAAGCGCCAGGATTTGGTTTCCCAGACAAATACCAAAAGTAGGAATTTTTTTTGCCAAAGCCTTTTTAATAATTTCTATAGTTTCACTTGCCATTTTTGGGTCCCCCGGTCCATTTGAAATCATAATGCCGTCAAAATCCATATGTTCTTTAAAAACATCATAATTATATGGTACCGTTATTACGGTAACTCCCCGCTTTATAAGGCACCGTTCAATATTGCGTTTTGCCCCGCAGTCAAAAAGTACAATTTTTCTTCTCCCTGATCCTTGTTTTAGAACTTTCTTTGTTGAAACCTTTGCCACCAGGTTTTCCGTATTCTGGTCTTCATAAGGGATATCTTTTGTGAACGTAATTTTCCCCAGCATAGTTCCTGTTGCCCTTAATTTTTCTGCCAGGTACCGGGTATCAGGGATCTCTAGTCCGGGAATATTCTCTTCTTTTAACCAGTCAGCCAGTGTTTTTTTACTTAAAGGATGTGATGGGGTATCAACGTAATTACAAACAACCAGCCCTTTCACATGAATTTTTTCAGACTCAAAATATTTTTTTTCCGGAACGCCGTAATTTCCTATAAGCGGATAGGTAAGGACCAGAATTTGGCCTTCATAAGATGGATCTGTTAAGCTTTCAGGATAGCCTACCATACCGGTAGAAAATACCACTTCACCTGAAACCGGAATATCTTTGCCAAAAGATGTCCCGGCAAGTGAAGTCCCGTCTGAGAGGGTTAAAATTCCTGTAGCCATTATTTGATTTTTCCAAGGACCAGGGAGAGTAGTGCCATTCTTATATATAGCCCGTTTCTGACTTGGTATTTAAAATAGACTGCCCTGGGGTCATCATCAACATCTGTTGAGACTTCGTCAATTCTGGGAAGCGGGTGCATGATGATAGATTTTTTTGGAATACTTTTTAGCGTTTCACTGTTTATTACAAATTTATATTTACCGGCGTCCCCTTTAATATATTCTTTTGGGATCCGTCCTATGGAAACTATATCCGGTTTCAGTTCTGCAAGTGTTTCATTTAACTTCTTCATGTCTATTACTACATCATGGTAGTAAGCATTGCGGTATTCTTTTGGCATTTCCAGACCTTTTGGGGAAATGCCATAAAATTGGTTTCCTTTAAAGCCTGAAAGCGCTGCAAATTGTCCATGGAACACCCGGTAATGGAGAGGATCACCTACAAAGGCAACCTTCAGATTATTAAGCCTGCCCAAACGTTCCTTAATGGTTAATAGATCCAGTAATGTTTGGGTGGGATGCTGGTTAGGCCCGTCCCCTGCATTAATAACGGGAATTTCTACAACGCCTGCTGCCCGTGCGGCACTTCCCGGTTCCGGATGCCTCATTACTATAGCGTCAGTATTTGCCTCCAATATTTTCATGGTATCTTCCAGGCTTTCACCCTTTGCTACAGAGGAAGCTTGCAAAGGATTTTGGTGTTCTACTGTTGCTGCCCCAAGCCGTTTTGCCGCTGAAGAGAAAGAGGAAAAAGTTCTGGTAGAAGGCTCATAGAAGATAAGGCCCGTTACGTATCCGGAAAGCATTTTTGAAGGCTTATGTCCCGTTACTACCTTTTTCATTTTATCCGCTACTGAAAATACTTTTTCTAGGTCTTTTGTGGAGAATTGTTCTATGGAGAGGATGTCTTGTCCTTTAAATTTCCCGTTAAACTTTTTGAATGAATTTGGTGTCATTATGGGATGACGGCAGAGCTGAAAACAACTTTATCAGAAAAGGAAAATGCTTGCAAGTGTAAGCAGCTTTTCTTACCAATATACAGATATTTCCAACTTCCTCTTGACAGAAATTAGCAGTCATGCTATATTATTGCTAACTCTAAAAATTCGAATAGATTGGAGTCTTATGTTTGACCTGACACCACGGCAGGTGGGAATTTTAAAATTGATTGTTAAGGAGTACATTGACAACGCTGAGCCGGTTGGATCTGAAACCCTTGAAAAAAAACATGATATAGGTGTTTCACCAGCAACCATTAGAAATGAGATGGCAGCAATGGTAAAGCTTGGATATCTTTCAAAGCCCCATACGTCTGCAGGGCGCATCCCTACCACAAAAGCGTTAAAGCTCTATATTAATGAACTCATGAAGGAAAAAGAGCTTTCAGTTGCTGATGAGGTACAGGCAAAAGAACACGTATGGGATTTGCGTTCTCATGAGGATAAATTTTTACGTGAGGTTACCAGGGATTTAGCAAAAAAAACTAATTCACTTGCGGTTGCTACTACTGATGAAGGGGACATTTTCTATGCAGGGTACGCGCATATTTTAGATATGCCGGAATTTTATGACATAGATGTAGCAAAAAACCTTTTGAGTATTTTAGATAATGCATCCTGTTTTGACATGATTGCAAAACGTATTGAAAATGATCTTGGCATTTTCTTAGGGGATGAATTGGGGAATGAAGTATTCAGGCCATACAGTTTTGTATTCTCCAGGTTCCAGACCAAGACAAACCAAGGTTCAATAGGCGTTGTAGGGCCGGCACGGGTTAAGTACGAATTAATTGTGCCAACAGTCAGATTTTTTGGTGATTTAATTGAAGAGATCGCGGACTGGTAGAAATTTATCTATTATCTATTAACAACTATTTAGAGAGATGTCAGATAAAAACAAAAAACAATTAAATGATGAGGAAGAAATTTTAGAAGACCAACTATTAGAAGACCAGGAGGAAGAAGTTTCCTCTGAAGACGGAAAAGTTGAACTTCTTGAAGCCCGGATAACTGAATTAGAAGACCAGCTGAAACGTGCAGTTGCAGACTACCGGAATCTTGAAGTAAGACAACGGGAAGAAAAGATTGAGTTTGTTAAATATGCAAATAAAAATTTAATTGAAAGCCTTCTTCCCGCATTTGACACACTCTTGTTAGCAGAAAAATATACACAGGATGAAAACTTTAAGGTTACGGTAAAACATGTACTGGATGTGTTAAAAAATGCGGGGATTGAACGGATAGGAACTAACGGAAAACAATTTGATCCCGCAACTATGGAGGCAGTAGAGGTGGTAGAAGGAAAAGAGAATGAAGTAGTAGAAGAGACGCAGCCGGGGTTTAGTCTTGAAGGAAAAGTAATACGGCCGGCACGGGTGAAAGTAGGCGGAAAAAAGTAGCAAGTAGCATGTATGAGGTATTAAGTATATTGAAAAAATTTTATACTTGATACATACTATTTTAGTACGTATTACTACTTAATACAAAAAACTTAAAATTATGAGCAAAATTATTGGTATAGATTTAGGAACAACAAATTCATGCGTAGCGGTTATGGAGGGAGGATCTCCCAAAGTAATATTCTCTGCAGAGGGAAGAAACGTTACTCCTTCAGTTGTGGACCCAATAGACAGGGTAGTTGGTGATGTGGCAAAACGCCAGATGGTATTAAAACCAAAGAGGATTGTGTTCTCCATAAAACGTCTCATGGGGCGCCGCTTCCAGGAGAAAACAGTCCAGGATGACATAAAACTTCTTCCATACACCGTAAAGGCAGGAAATGAAGGTGCTGCTGTGGTAGAGGTGGAAGGAAAGACGTTTACCCCTCAGGAGATTTCCGCTATGATCTTGCAAAAACTGAAGTCTGATGCAGAGTCATATCTGGGCGGAAAAGTAACCCAGGCTGTTATTACCGTACCTGCATATTTTGATGATGCGCAGCGGGAGGCAACAAAACAGGCCGGAGAAATTGCAGGCCTTGAAGTCTTACGGATTGTGAATGAGCCTACTGCTGCAGCATTGGCCTATGGTTTAGATAAAAAACATGCGCATACTATTGCAGTATATGATTTAGGTGGAGGAACCTTTGATATCTCCATTCTGGAATTAGGGGAAGGCGTGTATGAAGTGAAAGCAACAAATGGAGACACCCATTTAGGAGGGGATGATTTTGACCAAAAAATTATTGATTATCTTGCAGAAGAATTCAAAAAAGAAAACAGTATTGATTTGAGAAAAGATCCGCAAGCCCTTCAAAGATTAAAGGAGTCCGCAGAAAAGGCAAAAATTGAACTCTCATCTTCAACAGAAGCTGAGATTAACCAGCCCTTTATTACCCAGGGTCCTAATGGCCCGCTCCATTTGACGGTGAAGCTTACGCGTGCAAAGCTGGAGAGTATTGTTGGAGACCTTATTACTAATTCTTTCAAGCCCGTTGAGTCGGCCTTAAAGGACGCAGGGGTTAAAGCATCTGATATTAATGAAGTTATTATGGTTGGCGGCATGACCAGAATGCCAAAGGTTATAGAAGAAGTTACAAAATTCTTTGGCAAAGAACCCAATAAATCAGTAAATCCTGATGAAGTGGTTGCGGTTGGTGCAGCGGTCCAGGCAGGAGTATTAGGCGGAGACGTAAAAGATGTGCTGCTTTTGGATGTTACACCGCTTACGTTAGGAATTGAAACGCTGGGTGGTGTTGCTACCCCATTAATTAATAGAAATTCCACCATTCCTACTAAAAAATCCCAGGTCTTCTCTACTGCTGCTGATAACCAGACCCAGGTAGAAATACACATCACCCAGGGTGAACGGCCTATGGCTGCTGACAACAAATCTTTGGGCCGCTTTATTCTGGATGGTATTCCTCCGGCACCACGCGGAGTACCACAGATAGAAGTGACGTTTGATATAGATGCTTCAGGCATTTTATCAGTTACAGCAAAAGACAATGCAACCGGAAAAACTCAAAGCATAAAGATTACGGGCGGAACAGGTCTTTCAAAGGATGAGGTAGAGCGTATGACCAAAGAAGCTGAAATGAATGCCGCTGATGATGAAAAGAAGAAAGAGATTATTGAGGTAAGGAATAGGGCAGATGGACTTATCTTTACCGCAGAAAAATCACTGAAAGACCTGGGTGATAAAGTGCCGGCTGACCTGAAGTCTGATGTTGACTCTAAGGTTTCTGCTTTGAAAGAAGCGCTGA
>JBLMVJ010000006.1:0-41142 GCA_050255815.1 Candidatus Levyibacteriota bacterium
AAGATTACCGCCCTTTCTCCAAAGATAGGCAATCTTACTAATTTGCAGGTATTAAATGTCACCAACAACCAGATCTCCAACATCCCAAAAGAAATAGGCAACCTTACTAATCTGCAAGAACTGTATATAGGGACCAATAATTTGAAAACGTTCCCTGAAGAAATAGGAAATCTGAAGAAACTAAAGACGGTTCAGGTAGAAGGGAACATGCTGACTAAAGAAGAACAACAAAGAATCCAGAAGCTCTTACCCCAGGCATCTATCTCTTTTGGGTCGCAACTACCCCCTGATGCCCCAGCCAAGAGCTTCAGATAAAATAACCCACTCTTAGTGCTTCTCTTCTTTCCATGTCTTATTGGTTAAAGCAAAGGATATTACTGGCAGACAAAGTAGTACGCGCCGCCGCTGGGACATGCAGCTTCATTTTGTCCTCCGCAGGTAGTTGTGGCACCGCAGGCTGCATTGGACCCGCCACAGTTATAAGGGAAGTAGTTATAAGCCTGAGCGGTAGTACACCTATAACCTGATCCCACAAAAGTTGAAGAATTGGAACAATTGTAATCCCATCCGCCACCAGTAGCACATGCCGTTTGGTATATACCCCAATAGCCGCTTCCCGGATATACATAAGAGCTTCCATCACAGCAGTCATTGCTTAAAGCAGAGTATCCGGCCGGAGTAGAACAAGCACTCATGGTGCCACTATTTGAATTCCCATACCCGTCGCCGTCTAAATCCCTATAGTAGGTGCTTCCCGGAGCAACAGAACAGGAAGAGTAGGGATAATTTGGGCTCCATCCCGCAGAGGTACACGTCTTGGAACCGCCGGCGCAGGTATAACCACAGGGAACTGATGACGCTGAATAACCATAGCCGGTAGAGATAGCGGAAGGTGAAGTCTGAGTATAAGTACCGGTCCAGGCGCCGGAAGTCTGGCAGGTTTGGGATTGGCTATTATTCCCGTAAACACCGCAAGATGTTGTTAGAGCCGCGTACGCCGTGCGGGTAGAGGCAGTACAGGAAGTAGCAGTATAAGAGCCTGTCCAGACACCCCCTGCTCCACAGGTTTGGGTTTGGGAAGCACACGCTGTCCCACAGGCAACGCCTTGTGCCTGGTACATAGTCCTGGTAGAACCCAGGATTATTGAGGCATTAGCATCATTACAGTCGTTATTATTCCTCACGTATCCTGATGTTGTGCAGGTAGCATACGGACCTGAAGATGAACCATAGGTATCACCATCTGCATCCCGGTAACATATAGAAACAGGAACTATGAGCCCATCAGTCCTATTAAACCCTACGGTGGTATTAGTAGCATAGGCGCAATAATAATAGTTGGTACCTGCCGGAAGCGTAACAGTATAGGGTGCACTCTGGGCAGTAGAACCATTTAACGGGGTGGCATAAGTCACAGTGGTAGAACCCGGTGCACTTTCTAGCTGAGGACAAGTTGTAGCAGTAGAAGATGTCCCATATACATATTTAACCGTTGTGGTTGCATTATTTGGGTTTACCGTACTATTCAGCTGGACCTGGCTACTATTTAAGACCGTAGGGGTACCGGTAGTAACCGCAGGCGCCGCGCAGTAAGTGGTAGACACTGCGGGAACCAGGTCCGCACCTATAGAGGAACCCGTTGTGTTCACCCCTTTTACCGTAAATGCATATGACCGGTTACAGGTGAGGGAAGACACTACGTAAGATGTAGCACTGGATGAAATATTGCTGGTATTTACCCTATTAGATACGGGTTGATTTCTGGGGTCACAGGTGCTGTCACTGGTCCTGTCACAATAATACACGTCATACCAACCTACACCATTTGCCGGAGCGGTCCAGTTAACCGTAAGTGACCAGGGAGGGTTCACTGACGGGCTCCCTACGCTGGTAACGGTTGGTTTATCAGGTACGGTGAGCAGATTAGCGTAGTTATTTGCCGCAGTATCCCCCTGGCCTATACCTAATGTAAGTCCGCCACCCGCGGAAGTATTATCAGCGGTTGCACAAAGAAAGTAATTAGTATTGCCTATTAGCCCGGGAACGGTGGTTGCATCATTCCAGTCATTAAAGAGCCCGGCAGGATCTGTGGCGTAGGAAGACTGGGCTGTACAGGTGCCCGTAGGGCACAGGTCTGAACATTTTCCGGTGCTGCTGGACGTATCCCACCGGTAGGTAATTTTTGTATCCCCGCCACTGGGGTTACCGGTAGAGTTAAGCTTATTTACCACGGCGCCGGATACTACACTACTGGTTCCTGCCTGGGTTTTGATAAGCGGCGGAGAAGGAAGGGGCGTAGCAGTAGGAATCAGGGTAATAGGTGGAAGGGTAGGCGTAGGAGTAGTGGGCAAATATGCGCTCCCGCAAGAGACTGCTCCGTCTTTTAATGAGGAATTACCTCCTCCGTCTACACAAACAGTCTTATAGGCAGTACCATCTGAGAGGACTATTTTACAAGGCGCATAGGTACCGCTCAAAACTGAGAATTCCAGACCGCTTCCTCCGCTCACTCCGCAACCGTCAGTCCCCCCGGTACCTATAGTAGTGGAAAGGGAAGCAGGACGTTTTTTAGAAACCAGGACCGGCGTCCACATACTGCTGTCTCCCACCATACAGGCTGCATCTATTTCATATAAGTTAGCATTATCAACACAGGTAACGGTACCGGAACAAATCCTTATCCGGTATTTAGAAAGCGGCGCGTTAGGCCCGCAGGGAGAGACCGTAGGTTTTACCCGTGAAACAGCGTTAAATTTTGCCTGATCTATACCGGTCTTCAGGTCTGCTGCTGCCTGGTCTAAGACCTGTTTCTTACTATATGAAACGTAAGATGCAAAACCTCCGCCTGCCAGGATTCCCATGATGGAAAACACCACCAGCATCTCCAAAAGGGTAAAACCGGCATTCCGGGTGAAATGTTTTAATAAATTCTTTTTAAGGTCAAATTTCAGGGTAAACATACACACTAGGGGTTACTTACCGCGTAATAATAGGTAACTCCTGATGGGCAAACCAGCGTAGAGGGAGGCCAGGTAGGAGCAGTAGCAGGCCACCAGCTTGGGGTGCTTGCGCTAGTCCCATCCCTTCCATCTTTATCACTGGTATTTTCTAAGCATGAGACAATTACGTACGTAGTTGGGGTAGCACTAAAATAATAATAAGCTGAACCGGTAGTAGGATCGCAGGGAATAGTGTTCATATAAGTAATAGTGCTGGACGTAGTAGGGCTAGGGTTGAAAGTGCTGCTGCTCTTGTCATAAGAAAATGGATTATTGCAGCCTATATTCTGGAATGAAGTAGTGTCCGGATAGATATCATTATCCGCCCTAAACAATTCCAGGGCGGACTGGATCTGTTTTACGCTGGATTTCCGCTGCGCGTCCCTGCCCCTCTGGCGCACTGCCAGATAAGAGACAGTGAACAAACCGGTCAAAACAGCAATAATACCAATAACAGTCAATAGCTCAATCAGCGTAAAGCCTTTTCGAGTATTCAGTATTGAGTATTCAGTATTAAGTATTTTCATGGACTGACATTCCCGCTGGTTACCCCAAAATTACAGGCTAAATTAGGACCGCACAGGTCTTTTTCTGGTACATTAGGACAGTCCGCCGTCAGGCTGCCGCATGCTTTAGGCTCATCCTGTGGGCGCTCCAAAGCCGCATAAAGCCTAAAAGACTGGCCGTCTGACCAGTATACATAACGTCTGGGACTTTTTTCTTTAGGAGTGGTAGTAAGGTACGGGTTAAATGGCGTACCCCAGGCAATATTATAAGAATAGGCAACAATAGTGTAGGAAGAAGCATCATAGGGAGGATACCTTCCATAATCATTTCTGTAGCTTTCTAATGCAGCTGCTACCTTCATAATGTCTTGTTTTCTTGTCTGGTCATTTTGTGAGGCTATGCGCTGGAAGGGCTTTGCTATATATACATATACGCAGCCCAGAGCTAACAAGCTCAAAATGATCAAAAATAGGGCAAATTTGTTCATGTCTTTAAAATCTCAGAAACGCATGCAATATATACACAATCTGACGTTCAAAAACTAAAGACAAGACAAACCCGGCGCTTAAAAATGGCCCAAAAGGAACCGTGCTCCCTTTTAACTTTTTAATACCGCCTACTACTAGTATTATTGAAATGACCGCCCCTGTCAAGAAGGCTATGTAAAAGCTGGAAATAGCCTGTATGGGGGAGCACAAAAAGCCTATAACCAGGGCATATTTTACGTCACCAAACCCCATTCCGCGCTGTTTGGTAATAAGAAAGATCCCTAAAAAGAAGAGGAAAGAAACTAGTCCTGTTAATACATGTGTGGGGAATGAAGCGGCACCGGTAACAAAAATAAAAATTATTGAAATGCCGGTAATTGCCACCAGCAATTCATCAGGAATAATGCCATGGTCTATGTCTATTAATGAGATACCTAATACTAGCGCGGCAACCAAAAAAAGGATAAGCGCTTGGACTGGAGGAAAAGAAAAGTATAAAAAGAGCGCGCCCAATCCGCATACTAACTCTACGAGAAAAACTCGAAAGGGAACATTTTTTTGACAATACCTACACCTTCCCCTCAGTAACAGATAAGAAACTACCGGAATAAGGTCATACCTGGCTATCCTTTTATGGCAGTGGTCACAATGGGAGGCAGGGTGAAGAAGTGACTTTTTATTGGGGAGACGGTCTATAATGACATTGGTAAAGCTGCCAAAAGCAGCCCCGGCAAAAAATACCAAGAAATAAACAGCAAATAAAATAAATGACTCCATTATGTATGAGAACTGCTTGCCACCTGCCATTTGCTACAAGCTATCTAATAAAAGTATACAGTATCCGTAGTGTATAGGGTATAGGGGATAGGGAAATTATAATCCGCTATTCCTAAAGTGTCAGAGCCAGAGTTTGTACGCTATCAGCTAAACTAGAGGCAGGTGAGGGCGTCAAAAGATGTATAGGTAGTTTGTGCAGTTGCCGTAGAAACACGCATATTCTTAGCCTCAAGCGTTGCCGTGTGGTATATGGTAGGATTGGTGAAACAACAGCTCAGAATGCATAAAAAAAGCTCCTTCCGGAGCTTCTTTGTTGCCGCCTGCATTATGGGCAACTGAGAGACGCGTAAGTTGTTGGAGCAGTTGCGCTTGTTTTTGCGCACCCCTGTCCATCCTTGTATACATAGTATCCCTGTACACCCCCAGGATTATATTTCTTGGATTGAAGAGTTGTGATCAGAGCGTAACCCGTGCAGTCTTTTGCAGCAGTGGTGCAGGTATTTGGATTGGTGAAGTAGTAGTACGTATATCCCGTAGGTGCTGTGAGTGAGGAAAACTTAATTTCACCATTACTATTCAGGTCTGTTACTGCCGTAGCAAGAGCCGTATTAGCGCCGGTATATCTGTTTCCATTATTAGCGGCAAATGAATCTTCAGCTTTTCCTAACTGTATCATGACGCTGATAACTCCTGAGTCATTTGCGGCTCTAATTTTATCCAGTGGATCAATGACGGTAACTAAAACTGCTGCCAGTACGCCGAGGATTGCAATAACAACAACTAATTCAATAAGGGTAAAACCTTTTTTGGGGGCAGTCATTAATTTCATGTTAAAAATATCTAATCAGATTTTTCACATTCATGTCAAGGGGTATTTTATTATGAGCTTGTAGCTTGTAGCTTGTGGCATGTAGTAAAGGGTTTTGATAGGAAAATATTATAAGTTATTTTTTTTCAGAAAAAAATCAGGGTTTAAGAACACGTTTTCCATGAAAAGTTTCTTCTGGACATTATAAGAAGTGGTAAGAAAAAGGTTTCCTGACAACGTTTTTAGGACAGCCAAAACTTCAGCAGCGTAGTGTTTACCTAAAGAATTTTTGAGTAAGGCGCATAAAGACACCATGACATCATCTATGGTTTCTTTCTCTATTTCCCCTAAAGAGTTTATAAATTCCAACGTCAGCCGTTCTTTCTCCGTAGGCGCTGAGCTAAATAATTTTTCCAGTGGAACGGTAAAACGTCCACCTTTTTCCGGAATGCCCAGCTTTAATACCGTAGAACGGGAAAGAATAGTAGGCAGTACATCTTCAACATTCTCAACACAAAAAAATACAAAATTGGAACCGGAAAGCTCTTCTATGGTTTTTAATATGGCATTTTGGGCTTCTGTGGTTGGGGAGGAAACAATAATGAGACGGGAAGACCCTTCCGGAAGTTTTACTGCCAGCGTTTTCTGCAAAACTCTGGCATCTGCTATCTTAAACACTTCAAACCTTTGGATAAGGTATACAGGAATACGCTTTTCAGCAGTAAACGAGTGAATATACTCATTTTGCTGATCAGATGTGCCTTGTAGAATAAAAGACTGCATATTAGGGACTAGGCAATAGGGACTAGGCAATAGGGACGATAATTTTCTATACCCTAAACCCTGAATTGTATTGACATTCTACCAAAGAATCCCATACTATAGAAGTATGTAACCGATCAGACGACTCGGTTTATTTTGTTTAGAGATTGTGCTCATTCTAAAAATTAAAAATTGAGAATTTCAAATTAAATTTATGGATCCTGCCCAACAAAACATAAATCAACCACAACCGCAACCGCAAACAA
Organism: Candidatus Levyibacteriota bacterium; assembly: GCA_050255815.1. Lineage (GTDB taxonomy): Bacteria > Patescibacteriota > Microgenomatia > Levybacterales > GWA1-39-11 > JAGORM01. Next base: position 6,608 of record JBLMVJ010000006.1, read on the forward strand.
CGCCTCAGGGAACAACTGCGGTGAAAATAGAAAAAACTATTGTAGATGTTCTTTTTGAAGAACGGGTCCTGAGCCGTGAACAGCATGACCGGATCCAGGAAGATGCCGCCGCGCGCAATCTCCCGGTAGACAAGCTGCTTCTTGATAATAAGCTGGTAAATGATGAACAGTATTATGAAGCGCGGGCAAAACTTATCAGCATTCCTTATGCTTCTGTAGCAACCCTGCCTTTTTCCCCGGAGGCGCTTAGTTTTATTCCAAAAGCTATTGCTGAAAAATTTAAGATCATCCCGTTTGACGTAGATAAAGAAAAACTTACCATCTCCGTAGCCATGGCTGACCCGCTGGATTTTGAAGCTATGAATTTTATCCAGCAAAAATCAGGGCTTACCGTTCATCCATACCAGGGAATCCCGGCAGAAATAGATGAAGCCATAGAAAACCAATACAATATAGGGCTCATAGGGGAAGTGAAGCAGGCGCTGGCAGAAACCGAAGCAATTTCACAGGTAAAAACGTTTGACCAGGAAAAAATTGCACAGGTTATTAAAGAAGCACCAATTGCAAAAATAGTGTCTACCGTTTTAGAATATGCCATTAAGAGCCGCGCTTCTGATATCCATATAGAACCCCAGGAAGACCGCGTGCGCGTGCGGTACCGGATAGACGGTATTTTATATGAACGCCTTTCCCTGCCAAAAGGCGTACAGGAAGCAGTTATTTCACGTATTAAGATTCTGTCTGATTTAAAGATAGATGAACACCGGCTTCCCCAGGACGGACGGTTTAACTTTAAGTACAGTGACCAGGAAGTAGACCTGCGCGTATCCGTACTGCCAGCTACCTTTGGTGAAAAGATAGTCATGCGTCTTTTAAGAAAGAGCGGAGGAGTACCTACACTGAATGAACTGGGCCTCACCGGTGTTTCCCAAAAAGCCTTAGAAGCGGCAATTCTGCGGCCGCACGGGATTATCATAGTCTGCGGACCTACCGGTTCAGGAAAAACCACTACATTATATGCGGTACTGTCAAAACTAAATACCGCAAAGGTAAATATTTCAACCCTGGAAGACCCGGTGGAATACCAGATAGCAGGAGTAAACCAGGTACAGATTAACCCTGACATAGGCCTTACTTTTGCAAATGGCCTGAGATCCTTCCTCCGGCAGGACCCTAATATTATTCTAGTAGGGGAAATCCGTGATAAAGAGACTACGGACCTGGCTATTCAGGCCGCACTTACCGGGCATTTAGTATTCTCAACCTTACACACCTCAAATGCAGCAGGAGCGCTTCCCCGTCTGATAGATATGGGCGCAGAAACATTTTTGCTGGCATCCACTATGACCGCGGTACTGGGGCAGAGGATTGTGAGAAAAGTGTGTACTTCCTGCAGGGCACCCTTTAATCCCCCTGCTGAGGTTGTAGAAGAGTTTAAACGCACCCTAGGAAACCTGATGCCGCAAGGACAACCTACTTTTTATAAAGGAGTGGGCTGTGCCCAATGCGGACAGTCAGGATACCTGGGACGGATTGGTATCTTTGAGGTATTAACCGTTTCAAATAAAATAGCCCGCCTGATTATCCAAAAATCAGACGTAAATACTCTAGAAGAAGAGGCAAAACTGGAAGGCATGATTACCATCAAGCAAGACGGGTACTTAAAGGTGCTTGAGGGATTAACGACTTTTGATGAAGTATTAAGGGTAGCACAAGAGTAGTGATCTTGCTTGCGGTGCTCTCCCGATAAACCGGGATGCGCGCCTGAAAACAAGATGACTATCTGAAAGTCCTAGAAGGCCTGACAACATTTGATGAGGTGTTGAGGGTAGCGCAGAGTAGGGCGAGAGAAATTTTTAATTTCAAATTTAAAATTTATAATCAATTTTTTAAAAATTAATAATTAAAGATTCAATAAAAATTAAAAATTGAGAATTTAAAATTAATCGTGGATATACAGGAATTATTGGAACGGACGGTACAAAATAAGGCGTCAGACCTGCATTTAGTTGTAGGGGAATATCCCGTGCTGAGAATAGACGGAAGGCTTTCCGCACTATCTACATTTCCGGTTCTCTCATCTGAAATGATGCTTCAGATGATAGCAAGTATCCTTTCCCCGGAACAGAAAGAAATGTTGGCCCAGGAACGGTTTCTGGATTTTTCATATGGTTATGGAGGCGGAAATTACGGGGACAAAGGCCGCTTCAGGGTAAATTGCTATTTCCAGCGCGGTACCCTGGCCGCCGCGTTCAGACTGCTGCCTACGGAAATAAAAACACTGGAAGAGTTGGGAATTCCTTCCGTCTGTCATAATTTTGCAAAGCTAAAGCAAGGTTTTGTTCTGGTAACCGGGCCTACGGGGCACGGAAAATCTACCACTATTGCATCCCTGATTAATGAAATTAACCAATCCAGGTCAGCCAATATTATTACCATAGAAGACCCTATAGAATACGTGTACCCCAAAGGAAAAAGTATTATTTCCCAGCGTGAAATAGGGTCTGATGCACATAATTGGGGAGAAGCATTGAAAAGCGCCCTGCGTGAAGATATTGATGTAGTGGTCATAGGGGAAATGCGAGACCCTGAGTCCATCTCTGCTGCCATTTCTATAGCAGAAACCGGCCATTTGGTATTCTCAACCCTGCACACTAACTCCGCATCCCAGTCCATAGACCGCATCATAGATTCCTTCCCTGAAAGCCAGCAAGGGCAGATAAAAATCCAGCTGGCAGCAACCCTGGAAGGAGTTATCTCCCAACGTCTCCTGGAACGGGTTGATTCAGGAAGAGTAGTAGCAACAGAAATTTTATTGGGCACTAACGGAGTAAAGGCTAATATCAGGGACGGTAAGACGCACCTTATAGACTCTATTATAGAAACCTCCCAGAATGAAGGCATGATTCCACTGGAGGTAACGCTGGCGGGCCTAGTAAAGCAGGGCGTTGTTACCATGGACACTGCTAAGAGCTATGCGGTTAGACTGGAGTCATTGCTGAGACTACTGTAATATGCACTACCAATATACAGCTGTCACGGAATTCGGCGTTAAACAAAAAGGAATCCTTGAGGCCAATAATATTAAGGAAGTTATTGAGTACCTCAGAAACAACAAACTTACCCCCATTACCGTTAAGGAAGAACAAAAAAGCCTGAGCGACCAAATCCCGTTCATGAACCGCGTAAAAGGTGGGGATATAGTAGTCTTTACCAGACAACTGGCATCCATGATCCAGACAGGCCTTACCCTTATAGAAGCCCTTACGCTTCTCAAGGACCAGGTAAAAGATGCGAAGATGAAAACTATCATTATGGACCTGATTGCCACCATCTCAGGAGGAGGCTCTTTTTCCCAGGCACTCTCAAACCATAAAGAAGTGTTTTCAGAGGTTTATATAGCACTGGTAAAGGCAGCAGAAGCCGGCGGAGTGATGGATAAGGTCCTCAACAGGCTGGCAGAAAACCTGGAGAAATCAGAAGACTTAAAGAAAAAAATACGCTCAGCCATGATCTACCCTGCTATTATTACCGGCGGCGTTATCATAGTCATTTTTATTATGAATTTGTTTGTTATTCCGCAACTGGGAAAACTTTATGAAGGACTAAATGTAAAGCTTCCGCTCACCACTGAAATAGTTTTGGGGATATCCCATGCCACCACTACCTTTTTCCCGCTTATGGCAGTGGCAGGCGTAGTAGGATACTTCTTTTTTAACCGCTTTAAAAAGTCAGAAGACGGCCGGGAAATCATAGATAAGATAATGTTAAAGCTGCCAATTTTTGGCAAAATTATAAACCTTTCCATAGAAACTGAAATTGCTCGGACGTTTTCCCTTCTCATATCCTCAGGCACCTCAGTCCTGGAAGGGTTGGCTATTACCGCTAATGTAGCAAATAACACAGTGTACCGCCGCGCAATACTTTCTACTTCAACTTTAGTTGAAAAAGGGATAAACCTCTCCAGTGCTTTTGAGCAGCAGATGGTTTTTCCCGCCATCTTTATCCAGATGGTAAAAGTAGGGGAGTCCACCGGAAAAATTGATGAAAACTTAAACAGGGTTGCTGATTATTTTGAGCGGGACCTCAACCTGAGGATTAAAAATTTAACTACGGCTATAGAACCGTTACTCTTAGTAGTGCTGGGCGTAACCGTAGGGTTTTTGATTATCTCCGTTATTTCCCCTATTTACGGCCTCATCTCATCAATCCAGTAGAGTTTTTCATCCTGGGCCTAAAGGCAAATTCAAAATTCATCTCCCTAACCGCTTTTGTCCCAACATGCCCCTTTAAGACGGCTACCGTTCCTTCCGGTATCGCTACCTCCCCGGAACTTCTTTTCTGCAACAAATTCAATGAATTCATCAGCTGGTCAACAGAGTCTTTTCCGGCAATGACCAGCAGATTACCATAATCAGTCCTCTGAAGCGCCTCATTAAACCCGGCAAGTACCCTGGAGGAAAAGCGGAGCCGGGACTCGGAGGAAGCAAGACTGTCCAAATTAGGAATGAGGTAATTTGCGGCTCCTATCATAGGCCCAATTTCCGGAATAAAATCACTGACCGGAGTGGAGGCGGCAAAAGACAAAGAGCAAATATTCCAATGCGCTAAGCTCTCAGCAACGGCCCGTGCCTGCAGTTTCCTTTCCTGCAGCAGTACCTCCCTATAGGGCATAACAAACATAAATTTGTTGGCTTCTACATAGCTTCTCATTTTTTCTTGATTATACAACCTTTTTTATAAACCGCAAAACAAACCGGAACGTATTTATGAAAGCTGAGCTGAAAATTAGGTTGACATATGGGGGAATTTTCTCTATACTGAACCTATACGCGATTGTTTATAATCGCTTTTTTGTTTTCTCAAGCATAGAATTTATACCTACTTATATATAACCGATGGCAGCCTCAGAATATACAGCTAAACAAATCCAGGTCCTTGAAGGATTAGAACCGGTAAGAAAGCGCCCAGCCATGTACATAGGGTCCACGGATTCTATAGGGCTCCATGAGTCTTTGCGTGAAATTATTGATAACTCTGTAGATGAATCCCTGGGAGGTTTTGCAAAAAATGTCTGGGTAGTCCTGCATAAAGACGGCGCAGCAACCATAATAGATGACGGCCGTGGAATCCCGGTGGATAAAATGAAAGGGCAGAATAAAAGTGCACTGGAGGTAGTTATGACAGTCTTGCATGCCGGAGGAAAATTTGGGGATGGGGCATACAAAGTGTCCGGAGGGCTTCATGGCGTAGGATCATCCGTGGTAAACGCACTCTCAAACCGGATGTGGGTAGAAGTAAAACGTGATGGCAAAATTTACAGGCAGGAATATGAACGCGGAGTTCCAAAGACAGAATTGACTGTCCACAAACCTACAGAGACGTTACTGGCAAATGTTCCTGAAATATATGAGAGGATTAAAAATGTTTCTTCAGGAACCACTTCCACCTTTTATCCGGACGGTTCCATTTTCCAGACTACTGAATTTGATGAGCATGTAGTTTTGCGCATGATCAGGGAGCGTGCGTTTATAGTCTCCGGATTATACTTCCATTATCTGGATTTACGCGGTGAAACCCCTAAGGAATTGAACTTCTTCTTTGAGGGAGGTATAGTATCCCTGGTTAAAAAACTGAATGAGAATAAAGTTGCGGTACATACCCCCGTATATATTAAAAAGGACGTAGATAATGTCCTGGTTGAAGTAGCTATCCAATACAATGACGGCATTGCGGAAAACGTAGAGTCCTATGTGAACGTTATTAACACGGTGAACGGCGGTACCCATGTTACCGGGTTTAAGATGGCCATGACCAGGGCTATTAATGACTACGCTAAAAAAATAGGCTCCAGCAAAAATGAGGACGCGCTGGTAGGCGAAGACACCAGGGAAGGCCTTTCTGCAGTAGTTGCTATCCGCATGGAGCAGAATATTATCCAGTTTGAGGGCCAGACTAAAGGAAAACTGGGGAATTCTGAAATACAGCCGCTGGTCCAGGGAATAGTGAAAGAAGGCCTGGATATGTTCTTTGAAGAAAACCCGCAGGAAGCAAAGTCTATTTTAGGAAAAGTTATGCTGGCCGCAAAAGCACGGCTAGCCGCAAAAGCGGCAAAAGATGCAATTTTGCGCAAAGGCGCTTTTGAAGGCGGCTCTCTACCGGGGAAACTGGCTGACTGCCAGGAGAAAGATCCGTCCGTATCTGAACTGTATATAGTAGAGGGAGATTCGGCAGGAGGCTCAGCAAAGCAGGGAAGGGACCGGAAATTCCAGGCTATTTTACCGCTGGGAGGAAAGATTTTAAATACGGAACGGGCCAGGTTAGATAAAATTGTAGAGTTTGAATCTTTAAAGGATATGATTATTGCACTGGGTATGGGAATTGGAGATTCTACCAACCTGGACAAACTCAGGTACCACCGTATTATTATCATGACAGACGCAGACGTAGACGGAGAGCATATTGAGACTCTGCTTTTGACCTTTTTCTACCGGCATATGCCTGATATTATTGCAAACGGATATTTGTATATTGCAAAACCGCCTCTTTATAAAGTCCAGTCAGGGAAAGAGGTCAGGTATGCTTTTTCTGATGAGGAGCGCGACCAGGCAATTAAATCTTTAAACGGAAGAACGCCGGTCATCCAGCGCTATAAAGGTCTGGGGGAAATGAACCCCGAGCAGCTGTGGGAAACCACTATGAATCCGGCAAATAGAATCCTTAAGAAGGTGAATATTCAGGATGCAGAAGAAGTGGACAGGGTATTTACTATGCTTATGGGAGAAGAGGTCCCACCCAGAAAACATTTCATCCAGGAAAACGCGAAGCTAGCGAACCTTGATATATAGAGATGGATACTCAGGAATCTCATGAGGGACAAAGGAGCCCGGGAAGAGGCATCGTACCTTTTAAGGAAGGGTTCACCCGCTCTGAAGATTCCAGGTATTTTCACGTAAGAAGCCAAACATTCAGGACCCCCTTGGGGGATGGGTATTTAACAGCAAGCAAGATAAAAAGGCCTGAAGATGCGGTTCTTGAATATCACGACGATGAACTTGGTGTAGGAATTGATGAGAGCGGTGAAGTTATTACAAAACCTGCTACGGAGATGGCAAGAGAAGGATATAATAGTATAGGTTTCTTTGTGGACTATCCTTCCATAGGCAGGGGCTTTGAGCACTCTCAATTCACTGCAAATATATGGATTCCCGGAACAAGCTTCATAGCAACAAGAGTTTTATCAAGGGAAGAAAACCCTGATGAGGAAGATTATATGATCGCAACTTTTAAAATTATTGATAAGGAAACAAAGAAGGTAACTAACTATTTTTTAAGGGATGGGCAACTTACAGCTTTGAATTTCAATATAACAACACTTTAAGGAGGTGACAGTAAATAGAAATATGAAATTAACATATGGAGAAAAAGCACCGGAAGTAGTAAACGTCATCATAGAGGTACCATTAGACAGCCGGGTAAAATACGAGCTGGACCATGATACGGAAATGATAAAGGTTGACCGTTTTCTGTTTTTTGACAAGGGATATCCTGCAAATTACGGGTTTATCCCACACACCCTATCTGGTGACGGTGACCCGGTAGACGTTTTGGTTTTATCCCCCTTACCGGTAGTACCCGGCACTGTCATGGTTGCAAAACCTATTGGCATGCTGGAAACGGAAGATGAGTCCGGACAGGATGCAAAATTAGTTGCAGTTCCACCGGAGAAAGTAAATCCTGAATTTGGTAAATATAATGATGTTTCAGAACTTCCAAAAGAGGTTACGGAGAAAATAAAGTTCTTTTTTGAAAACTACAAAAAAAATGAACCGGGGAAATGGGTGAAAGTAAGCGGTTGGAAAGGGAAAGAAGCAGCGGTAGAAGAGATTAAGAAGGGAATAGCAAATTATAAATAGAAGAGCATCAAGCGGTATCACGGATATCATGAGCATTAAGAGCTTAATAAACAAAGTCTTAGCTTTTGATATTCTTGGTACTTTTGATACCCTTGGTACCCTTTAATAAAAATGGATAATATTGGAAAACTTGAACATGTAGAATTAAGCACAGAAGCGCAAAAAGCGTATCTTGACTACGCTATGAGCGTTATTGTTTCCCGTGCGCTCCCTGATGTACGGGACGGCTTAAAGCCCGTACACCGCAGAATCCTGTTTGCCATGCATGAAATGGGCTTAAACCCCACCTCTAAATTTGCAAAATCAGCAAAAATCGTAGGAGAAGTAATGGGTAAATACCATCCGCATGGGGACATGGCTATCTATGACACCCTGGTCCGCCTGGCCCAGGACTTTTCCATGCGTTATCCGCTGGTCCATGGCCAGGGGAACTTTGGCTCTATGGACGGAGACCCTGCAGCAGCCATGAGGTATACGGAAGCAAAGCTGGCAGCTATAGCAGGGGAAATGCTGCGGGATATAGAAAAAGAAACCGTTACTTTCCTCCCTAACTTTGATGCAACGCTGGATGAGCCTGAATATTTACCAAGCCTGTTGCCCAACCTGCTTCTAGCCGGTTCTGAAGGAATAGCAGTAGGAATGGCCACTAAAATCCCACCACATAATTTAACGGAAGTAGTTGACGCAGCCATTTACCTGATAGGAAAAACCAGGGCGATAAAAAATGCTGAAACAAAAGATGTAGGATTAACTTCTGATGTAACCGTAGATGAGCTGATTGAATATGTAAAAGGGCCGGATTTCCCAACCGGAGGCGCAATTTATGACATTAATGAAATAAAAAATGTTTACCGCACCGGCCGCGGAAAGATTATCATCAGGGGTATTGCAGAAATTGAAGATATTGGCCAGGGTAAAAGTGCCATTATTATAAGGGAAATCCCTTACCAGGTAAATAAATCACAGCTGGTTGCAAAAATTGCAGATTTGGCAAAGGAAAAACGCCTGGACGGCATCTCTGACCTGCGGGATGAATCAGACCGGCACGGTGTACGTATAGTAGTGGAGCTCAAACGGGACGCTGCCCCAAAGAAGGTACTGAATAATTTATTCAAGCTCACCTCACTCCAAACTCAATTCCCTGCTAATTTTGTAGCTTTAGTTGAAGGGGTGCCAAAAACGGTAAACCTAAAGATTATTCTGGAAGAGTATGTAAAACATAGGTTCTCCGTAGTGACCCGCCGGTCAGAATTTGAACTGAGGGAAGCCCAGGCAAGGCTCCATATTTTAGACGGACTTTTAATTGCGGTTAATAATATTGATGCCGTCATTAAATTGATCCGCGAGTCAGCTTCAGCAGATGCTGCGCGTGAACGGCTTATGGAAAGATTTAAACTCTCTGAAGTCCAGGCAACCGCTATTTTAGACATGCAATTAAGACGCTTAGCAGCTTTAGAGCGGGAAAAGCTGGAGGAAGAGTGGAAAATGGTAAAAGAACTTATTGACTATTTAAATTCAATACTGGGTGACCCGGTTAAGATGCTGGGCGTTATTAAAGGAGAGATAGAAAAACTAAAGGAAAAATTTGCAGATGAAAGAAGGACCAGGGTTTATAAGTCAAAGGTAGATGAGTTTTCGGAAGAAGACCTGATCCAGAATGAACCTACGGTTATCACTATTACCCAAACAGGGTATGTGAAACGGCAGAGCCTTTCCTCTTTCAGGACCCAGCAGCGCGGCGGAAAAGGCGTGTCCGGCATGACAACTAAAGAAGATGATGCTATAGAGCATATACTTTACTCCGAGACGCATGATTTTGTCCTGTTCTATACCAACACCGGAAAAGTCTACCAAACCCGCGTGTTTGAAATTCCTGAGTCTTCCCGAGTAGCAAAGGGACAGGCAATTGTCAACCTGATAGACATGCCAAGCGGAGAGACCATTAAATCAGTCCTTACCTATAACCCTAAAGAGAAAGCTGCAAATAAATTTGTCCTTATGGCAACAAAAAAAGGCGAGGTCAAAAAGACCAGTATAGAAGAGTTTAAAAATATCAGGAAAACCGGGATTCTGGCTATTAAGATACAGACAAATGATGAATTATCTTGGGTAGATTTTTCAAATGGAGATAATGACGTACTCTTGGTTACCAAAAATGGCAAAATCATCTCATTCTCTGAAGACCAAATCAGGGCTACCGGACGCTCATCCATGGGAGTGCGTGGAATAAAACTGGTAGGGGATGATGAGGTAGTTGCAGCAGACGTTATAGAAAAAAATTCAACCAAAAACCTCATGGTCATAACCGCAAATGGTATAGGCAAAAAAACAAGGGTTTCAGAATTCAAAAACCAAAACCGCGGCGGCCAAGGCATCAGGGTTGCTAACATCACTGATAAAACGGGGAGAATAGTCTTTTCCAATGTTTTAAGGGAAAAGGCAAAAGAAGTAATTATTACCTCCCTTAAAGGGCTTATTGTAAAACTGGATTTAGTTTCAATTCCTCTTCTTTCCCGGAATGCCCAAGGTGTTATCCTCATGCGCTTCAAAAATGCCGGTGACCATGTTGCCACGGCAACTGCAGTTGAGGCGGAATAAGTATCCTTTCAGTCTCCAGGTGTATAATTAATTTCCAAATGGGAAAAGATATTTTTATAAGGATTTTGGTGGCTTTGACATTTTTTAGCATTTTTGCAGTTGGCTTACTTATTATTAGAAAAGGCTCAGACCCGGCCACCTTTTCTGAAGTGAAGACATATGCCCCAACGCCAACCCCTAAAAGCACATTTCCGCTCTCTATAGACTATGAACGCTCCCTCTCTTATCCTGGATCTGACATTGTTATCGGGGAAAAACTTGAGGGTGGCAGCAACTACAAAAAATATATTGCCTCTTATACGTCAGATGGGTTAAAGATATACGGCCTTCTCACGGTACCTGACGGACAAATACCGCCCGGAGGCTTTCCCACAATTATTTTTAACCATGGCTATATCCCGCCGAAACAGTATTCCACTACCGCTTCCTATGCTTCATACGTAGACGTATTTTCCAGAAGCGGGTTTGTAGTGTTTAAGCCTGATTATAGGGGAAATGGTGAGTCGGAAGGGAATCCGGAGGGGGCCTATATTTCACCTGATTATACAAATGACGTACTAAACGCACTTGCCTCTGTCCGGAAATTGCCTTATGTAAATAAAAATAAAATTGGGATGTGGGGACATTCTATGGGGGGAAATATTTCTCTGCGGTCTATGGTTATAACAAAAGACCTGAAAGCAGTTGTGATATGGAGCGGAGTAGTGGGGTCTTATGAAGATTTGTTTTACCGGTGGAATCCAGCTGTGCATACCTCTGCAGCTGACCAGGATATAGCAACACACCTTTCAGACATAAAACAAATACTGGTTTCCCTATACGGAGAACCTACCGCATCTTCAGATTTTTGGCGGGGCATAGACCCGTACAACTATCTTTCAAACGTAACTGCAAAAGTGCAACTGCACCAGGGATTGGCAGATGACACGGTACCTCCTCTATTTTCCGAACATCTTAAGTCAGCCTTAGAACAGGACGGCAAAACAACAGAATATTTTACCTATGAAGGGGCAGACCATAACATATCGCAAGGATTCAACCAGGCAATGGAACGGTCAGTAGAGTTCTTCAAGAAAAACCTAAAATAAATAGCCAATTGATCAATTCACCAATTAACGCAAACCAAGAACCAACAACCTTAGGTCTTGAAATTTAGATATTGGTTATTAAGTAAACCGTGCTATAATAGCGCCATGACTCAACCTGAAAGACCCTTGGGCGGACGGGGTACTTATACACCGCATAGAAGAGAAACGGCAAATCCGTCCAGAGCCCAAGCTGACCTGGCCAGCCTTTCTACTGCAACACCACTAGAAGAATCAGTTGATAAAGCCCGCGCTATGGGGAAATTTTGGGCAGCAGCAAGAAGAGAACTTGATGTAGATCTTTATGCTTTATCAGATAGACTTGGCGGAGAAATGACCCCTGCAAAATTAGGCCTTCTGGAAATAGGCGGTAACGCGGGAGATCCAAATCCCTGGGCAGAAGGAGGATTATCTGAACGGTATCTGGAAGCTTTAAAAAGGGAAGTAATTGAGTCCGGGAATTCCCAGGCATTAGAAAGAGATTTCATGGGAGAATTTAGAAACAATTTTAATCTTCCCCCGGAACAGTAAGCTTACAGCTCTGACTCTTTGACTCTCTAGCTCTTTACTATATAATTAAACCCATGGAATTATCAGGAAAAACTCTTGCTGCGGGCGTTTTAGACCGCGTACGCGAGCGTATTTTGAGGCTAGGAGAAAAAAAAATTATCCCAGAGTTAGCCATAGTCACTGTGGGTGGAGAGGAGGCTTGGTTTTCCTATGTCTCCCAAAAATTAAAAACTGCAGAGAGGCTGGGTATTAAAACACAACGGCACCATATAGATGCAACTGATGAGAATAGTCTTTTTAAGCTTTGTTCCCAACTGAATAATGATAAAGCAGTTCATGGGGTTATAGTACAACGCCCATTACCTGCAGTCATTAACCGCAAAAAAATTGTAGACGCTATAGAGAAGAATAAAGACATAGACGGCTTCCGGGAGGACTCTCCATACGCAGTCCCTATGGTTTTAGCCATAGAACACTTTATCAGAGAAGCTTATGGAGTGATAACAGCCTCAGATTTAGAAAAAGTATTGATAAATCAATCTATTTGCGTGGTAGGAAAAGGGGAAACTGCCGGAAAACCGGCAACTAAATACCTAGACTCAAAAAGAGCAGCGTATACTATTATTGATACCAAAACAAAAAACCCTTGTCAAGAACTAAAAAAAGCAGATCTGGTCATCACCGGAGTAGGGAAGAGTGACGTAATAAAACCGGAGTGCTTAAAGCCCGGAGTTGTCCTTATAGGAATTGGCATCCATGCAGAAAATGGGAAACTTGTTGGGGATTATGACGTTGCAAAAATAAAAGGCATTGCAAAAGCGTGGACACCAACACCCGGCGGTGTAGGGCCATTAAACCTTGCATACCTTTTCCAGAACCTGGTAGATGCAACTGAAAAATTAACATCTTCTAAATAGGCCTAGAGTAATTGAATTGCTCGATTTTGAGGCTAAAAAAGTATAAAATATACAGATATGCTTGGAAACCTAAAGGAAGTTTTCTTTTTCCCCGTAGCATTTTATTTTGCATTTTTTGCAAAGATCCAGCTTAAAAAGTGGGCGCCAAAGATAGTGGTAGTGACCGGTTCTTCCGGAAAAACAACATTGTTCTCTATGATAGATGCACAAATTAATGAACGAGCCCACTTTTCCCATCACGCTAATTCTGCCATAGGTGTCCCCTTTGATATTTTGGACCTTCACAGGACCACACTGAAACTTTATGAGTGGCCTATGCTATTTTTAAAAACCCCTTTCCGGGCTTTTAAGAAGCCTTATGAGGAAAAGCTCTATATAGTAGAGTGTGACGCAGACCGGCCCGGAGAAGGGAAATTTTTGGCCGGCTTACTACAACCGGACATTACTTTATGGGTTTCAGTCTCCAGAACCCACAGTATGAATTTTGATAAGTTAGTGCCGGAGAAATTTAAAAATGTAGATGAAGCAATAGCGTATGAGTTTGGGCATTTTCTAGAAAGGACTTCAGAGCTTTGTATTATAGACGGAGATAATAAATATATAGAAAGTCAAAAGCAAAGGACTCAGGCAGAAATCAGAGAGGTACATATGCAAGACCTGGAAGGCTATGAAGTAAACAAAGAAGGTACAGAATTTACCGTTAAAAAAGACGCGGCAAAGCATGCCGTCTACCGGTTTAAAGCCCTCCACCCAAAAGAAATTTTTTATTCCATAGAAATGACCAGAATTTTATGTGAACACCTGCAAATCACATTTGACCCCTTATTCAAAAGACTTGCACTTCCCCCGGCAAGAAGTTCCTTATTCAGAGGTATTAAAAATATCACCATAGTTGACAGTACTTATAACGCAAACCTTGCTTCTATGCGGGCTATCATGGGAATGTTTAAGATGTATCCTTCCAAAATTAAATGGGCAGTAGTGGGGGATATGCTGGAACAAGGGAAAGAAGAAGAGGAGGAACATGAGAAACTGGCGGATGAAATCTTACAGCTGGATGTAAAAAGAGTAGTCCTCTTAGGGCCCAGGACCAGAAAAAGTACGTATCCCATCCTGCAAAAAAAATTACCAAAAGATGTCCCGGTTAATTCTTTTGAAAGCCCTAAGGAAGTCTTAGACTTTTTATTGTCCCATATCCATGGTGGGGAAACTATCCTCTTTAAAGGTGCCAGGTTTTTGGAAGGAGTGATAGAAAATCTCCTACTGGATAAACGGGAGAAAAAGCTTCTTTCAAGGCGGGAAAAGGTATGGGAAGAGCGCCGGAGAAAGTGGGGGCTGGTCAATTGAAAACAAAACTCATTGTCCTGCACGGATGGTCAACCGACATCCAAAAATGGCACCCCTTTTTAAAAATCTTAGAGGAAGCGGAAATTCCTTTCCAATTCCTGAAAGTTCCGGGGCTTTCCGCCCCTTTAGAAAAAATTTGGACCCTGGATGATTACGTAACCTGGCTTCACAGAGAAACTGAAAAAGAAAAATCAATAGACGTCCTGGGACATTCTAACGGCGGTAAAATTGCGCTTGCATTTGCCCTCAGGTACCCGCACAAAGTAAACAGGCTTTTTTTGATAGATAGCGCAGGGGTTTACCATAATGAGCTGCATATGCGGGTAAAACGGGTAGTTTTTAAAACTATTGCCCATGTGGGGAAAAAATTTACCTCTTCAGAAAAAGCGCGGAAAATTCTGTACAAAATAGTTAGGGAAAAAGACTACCTGGAATCTTCCCCAATGCTCAGGGAGACTATGAAGAACTTAATAAAAGTTAACCTTTTACCGAAACTGCAAAACATTAAAACACCGGTTATTATTATCTGGGGGAAAGAAGATAAAGTAACCCCTTTTGCTGACGCATTAAGGATGCAGGTGGAGATGCCTCACGCAAAGCTTTTTCCCATAGAAGGAGCAAAACATTCCCCGCAGTTTACCCATACTGAAAAGGTGGCAGAAGTAGTTAAAACGCATTATGAACATTTTTAATTCCCTGGGTTCCAACTATACCGCCCGCTACGTATTCTCTTCCCTTTTCACCAAACAAAAAAACCCAAGGGAAAAACTTATCTCTTTTCTTGAGGAAAAATATGAGGGACAGGCAACCCTGACGCCAAAAGGCAGGATAGCTATACAAATAGCCTTAGAGAATTGCGGCTTTAAAAAAGGATCAACGGTAGCAATTACCGGGTTTACGTGCGTAGCAGTGGTAGATGCGGTAGAGAAAGCAGGACTAACTCCCGTGTTTTTAGATATAGATCCCGGCACATTACACTTCACTAAAAAAACGCTGGAAGAAGCATTGGAAAAAGAAAAGGGGATAAAGGCAGTTATTATCCAGAATACCTTGGGGTTTGCCTGTGGCATTGAGGGCATCCAGGAGGTATGCAAAAAGAACAAGCTGGTTTTACTTGAAGACCTGGCCCATTCCATAGGCACTACATATGCAAGTGGGGTAGAAGCAGGGACAGCAGGGGATTTCACTATCCTTTCTTTTAGTCAGGATAAGGTTATAGATGCGGTATCAGGCGGAGTACTTATTGTCAGAAACAGCAAATATTCTTTGGACGGGCGAAGCGAGTGGAGAAGTAATTCTGACCAAGCTGGAACAGTATCACGAGATAGATTCTATCCGCTTCTCACTTTTCTCATCAGAAAAACGTATCCTCTTGGATTTGGGAAAGTTTTGCACAAATTATTCAAAAGCCTTCGGTTGCTTTCCGACCCTATGAAGATTAACTCGGATATGACGCCCTGGCATGCAGGACTTGCCTTGTCGGAATTTAAAAGACTCCTGAAACAGCTGGCTCACCGAAAAAAAATCTCACAAATATACGCAGATAACCTGAATAAAAAAACTGTCTCAAGTGAAATTAATAAACATATAGAAAGTGGTACCTGTCTTAGGTTTCCTATTTTTATTAAAGACAGGGATAACCTCATTTCCTTTTTAAAGAGTAAGGGAGTATATATATCAGATATCTGGTATGACGCGCCGGTTGCACCAAAAAAATACAAGACGAGCTACATACCGGGAACCTGTCCAAAATCAGAAACAGTGTCAGGCCAAATCCTTAACCTTCCCACCCATGTAAACGTCTCCGTAAAACAGGCAAAAGAAATTTCTACAATAATCAACGCATGGCTAAAATAACAACAAAGGAAATAACGGAGAAAAAAACTTGGGAAAAGGCATTAAGCCAATTTTCTGAGGCCAATTTTCTCCAGAGCTGGGAATGGGGAGAATTCCACCAACGGATTGGGAAAGAAGTGATAAAAACCGGTTTTTTTGAAAATGGAAAGCAGGTGGGAGCAATGCTTTCCGTAGTAGAAAAAGCAAGGCGGGGAACCTACTTAACCGTTCCCGGCGGCCCTATCATAAACTGGAGTCATCCAACAATCGTTAGAATCTTTTATCAAGAGATAAAAAGGATAGGAAAAGAACATGGTTGCTCCTTTGTCAGAGTAAGACCCCAGCTGGAATCAACCGATTTTTCAAAAAAACTTTTTAAAAAACTTGGCTTCAAGACCTCTCCCATGCATCTGCATGCGGAGCTGACGAATCAGCTTGATATCTCCAAAACAGAAGAAGAGTTACTGGCACATATGCGCAAGGCAACGCGGTATGAGATAAAAAAAGCCCAGAAGCTGGGCGTGAGAGTAGAGGAGTCCATGAACTCTAAAGCAATACAGAAATTTTATAATTTACAGCTGGAAACAGCACGGCGGCAAAAATTTATCCCATTTTCATATGTATTTTTGAAAGAACAATTTGACGTATTTGCAAAAGAGGGAAAAGCTATCCTGTATTCATCTTTTATGGACAGAAAACTTTTGGCACAGGCTTTTATTATCTTTTACGGAAATGAGGCGGTATACCACTATGGAGCGTCCACAGAGGATGGGAGAAAATTTCCCGGGGCGTACCTTATCCAGTGGCACGCTATTTTAGAAGCTAAAAAACGGGGAATAAAAACATATAACTTCTGGGGAGTTGCGAATGATCCGGGCCACCGGTTTGCATCTTTATCATTATTTAAACGCGGCTTTGGCGGAGAAGATTTTGCCTACCTGCACGCCCATGACCTGGTCCTCAAACCACTTCCTTACACACTGAATTTTCTTATTGAAACCATCAGAAAAAAAATAAGACGCGTTTGATCCTCTTCTATATATTGACTGGTTCTTACATTACTGGTAATCTAGAACCATGAAAGATAAGGCTTTTCTTAAAGAGTATTTATTAAAGCCGGCCTGCTATGCCGCTGTTATCATAGCCGCATTTTTTATCCTCAGTAAATTCATGTCCCTCAACTTTACCCTGGCTTCCAATCAAACTGCCGGCACATTTGAAGTAGTAGGAACGGGCAAAGTTACTGCTACCCCAAATATTGCAGAAACTACCTTCACCATCCAGGAAAAAGCTGACACACAAGACGCCGCAAAAAGTAAAGCAAATGAAAAACAAAACCAGGCAATTGATGAAATCACAAAGCTGGGCATTAAGAAAGCTGATATAAAAACAGAAAGTTTTAACGTAAACCCTAATTATGATGACTCCACAACGCCTGTAGAAGGAACCATGATGTATCCTATCAGAAAAACAACCCAGAATGGCTATATAGCAACTATAATAACCTCCATAAAGTCTGACAAGATTGAGGTTATGAACCAAGCCATAGACAAGCTGACTCCACTTGGGATAAACGTAGCAGGAGTTAACTATACGTTTGCTGACCAGGAAGTCTACAAAGCACAAGCTGTTGAGAAAGCAGTAACGGATGCAAAGCAAAAAGCTGAAGCTTTGGCAAAAACAGGGGGATTCCAGGTAGGAAAACTGGTAACCATAAGAAACGTGGATGAAGGCGGCGGATATCCTGTGCCTATGATGGCTAAAGGGGCGGCACCTTCTGCAGATTCTTCAACTAACCTGGAGCCTGGCAGTAATGATATTACCGCCCGCGTAGCCATCACGTACTACATAAAATAGGTGTTAGGTGATGACCTATCTCCTGTTCCCCTGATGAAATTTTTTAGGACCGGAGCGAGTAGATCGAGCGAGGACCGCAAGAAATTTTATCTCCTGTTACCTTGGTGAAATTTCTTATGGACTTCCTTCAACTGAGGGTTAGTAACGTGAGTGTAAATTTGGGTAGTAGAGATGTTTTTGTGGCCCAACATTTCCTGGACACTCCTTAGATCCGCACCGTTTGAGAGCAAATCCGTGGCAAAGCTATGGCGCATGGTGTGCGGAGTTGCCTTTACCGGAATTCTTGAAATACGGACATATTTTTCTACAATCCGTTCCACTGACCGCGGCGTAAGCCGCATTTTTTCGCCGTTATTTTCTATGCTGGGACTTTTTGCATATCTGATAAACAGAGGCTTAAAGTCATCCATCCTGGCCTCAATATATTTTTCTATCCAAAACGCTGCAGAATCAGAAAGGAATACTATCCGTGCGCGGTTTCCCTTTCCTATAACACCAAATTCCCTGGTCTTTAGATTAATAGAGTCACGGTTCAATTTTGTTAATTCTGAAACACGCAAACCGGTGGAGAAGAGCATTTCCAGTATGGTCCGGTCCCGCAGCCCCTTTTCAGTAGAGGTATCAACGGAATTAAACAGTTGGCGCAAATGGTCCTGCTCCAAAAACTTTAGAGAGCGTGATTCTGCTTTGGGCAGGTCTATTTTCTCAGGAGGAAGGGTATTTAGGTCATTGCGGATCAGGTAGCGTAAAAATGAGCGCAGGGCAATAATGTGATAGCTCTGCGTTATCCGCTTCAGCGTCATTCCTTTTTCATCCGTAAGGTTTGACAGGTAAACGCGGTAACGCCTTACAACATCCGTGTTTATGGAACCCAGATCTGGCTTCTTCTCATGTGACTCATACCAAACCTTAAAACGTTCCAGGTAAAAGCGGTAATTGCGGATGGTAAGTTTGGAAGAATTTTTCTCAATTTCCAGGTATTCAAGGAATTGGTTAATATATTTCTCTAAATCCGAAGTTCTTTCCATGGGGCAGAGTAGAATTATTGTACGACATAAAAATATCTTTTGTCAAGCTAAAGCATATTTCCAAATGAAGCAACTCTTATTTATGCAGAAGGTACTCAGAAAACAGCTAGCCGCTATAATCATATTTTCTCTTGTTGCCGGGGTTAAACAACCTTTTAACCCATGATTCACGTTCAACTTTCCTAGCTTCATCCAACACGCTGTTGTACATCAAGGGATCAAGCCATACAATAGTCCCATCCTGACGCTTCACTAAATCATTTAACGGTACCTCATATGTTTTATCCCCATAAGGTGTCACTTTTTTTATCACATCTGCTTCAATATTTCTCCAAAGAGGCAAGCTATTTTTCTTTTGAACCGTTTTGTTTACAAGAGCGGCGAAGGCTTTGATGCTTTCTGCCTGCTGGTCAGAAGTAACGGGAACACCTTCTTCATAAGCCTCACAAGAAACATGGGAAGACGCAAACAGAAATGTTGGGAAAAATATACCTTTCTTAGCTATCTCTTTTCTTAAGTCCTCAGACAACTCCTGTATTTGAAGCATTTCGTTAATGTAAGGCTGTCTCCTGTTAAGTACTGATGGTTGCTCCGTCTTGGATTCTCTTCCTTTTTTCACAACATACCTACCAGTAGGGGTTTCCAGCATGAATGCATCTGACTGAGCTCCTTGGCCTAAAAACGCTAACGACCGCTGGCCACCCAGATCTATTGCACCAGATATCACTCTTTTGGACTCACCTATCTCTGTCATTTTTGTCAAACCCTTATCTATATCCTGCAATATCCCCAAATTTTCTTTCAAAAATTCTTCTCCTTCCGGTGAAACTAAAACTCCTGCCTTAAATGAATTACCTTCTCTATCCAAAAAAGCGGTTTTAAGCGAACTAAAAAACCTATTACCAAACCTGTCTTTTCCTGTATCTTTTTCAGGCCTGAAGTGAGGAAAGTTTGCCGCCTTGTCTTCATGCAGCTTATCTTGATGGAATCTCTGAGGTTTATCCTCTAATCCTTCTCCCATGGGTATTAAGTATAACAAAATACATAAAATCTTTCATGATAAGAGTAGAGGATACAATGTACGACATAAAATTTTAATAAAAAAACAATTATTCTAACCAAATTAAGAGAGAAAATGATATAGTTTGCACTATATAACTTTTCACGGAGTCGAAGAGGAAGGACATATTGTACGACAAAGATAATGCATCTAAGCATTTTTCACGGCTGGATTGTACGACATACATCACTTGTTATACCAAGTGATGTATAATCCCCAGATATGACTAAAGAAAATCCACCGCCACTAAGAAAAACCTTTGAACGCTGGGAAGCACACCGGCCTAACAACAGCCATGTAAATTCAGAGCTTGCTGAAATCATTAAGTCAGATTGTGAGACAATATACAGACGGCTGAGAGCGGCCGGATCCGGAGTACATGTTACTGTACAGATGTGTGTACGGAAAGGAAAGTTGTTACCTGAGGACCAGGCAGATCCCAGTGACTGGCATATCTTAATGGATTTAAAGGAACCATATAAATTAAGACTTTCTGCAATAAATATATCCAGAGAAATAAATATCCATGGATATACTTCCCGGGAAATAAAAAACTTTCGGTTCCTTATGAACCAAACTGGTCCTATAACTTCTTATTTCTATAATGGCGTTAACAGGCCTATGACAACACAAGATTATATAGATTTACGCCATATAACCTCCTTAGTAAAACGAAGGACGCCCGCCCAAAATTAGCCTCAAATATGACCCTCTAGAATGCGATTCTAGACACTTTTATTACCGGGGAGCACATATGATACGTCTCAACTAACCCATCATTTATGGACTGTGTTCTCTGATGTAAAAAAATAAAAATTATGAAAATATTTAAAACCTATAGTATATGTGTTTAACGACAAGTTTATAAATACCATAAAGAGGTAGGGGAATATGTATTACCTGGCCAATAGTGCAAATTATAGATAATCAATCATAGATCATAGATAAAAAGCAGGAAGGACCCCTCTCCCAGTGTGCGTGGGTAATGTCGTAAAAGTATTATTGTACGACATAATGCTGAGTCCTATTCCGGGGCGGAGTACCGGTGCAGAAGAAATGTGTAATTTATATCTCTACATAGGGAGAAGGAATTAAAAGAATGCGTTTTAGAGGCGTTTTAGCCACTCCTCCGGAGAGAGGTAAAAATGGCCTTAGCAGCCTTGTGAAAAGCCTGCTCATCCAGTGTGAAATTGAGTACAGAAAGTGTTGATTTATTCGCAAAAAAGCTTGTCTTATTAATGTTTTTTAATATTTTTGAGGCTAAAACTATGTAATTCTACTCTATAGAGAGTGATGCAGGGAAAAACCTTTTCGTATTTTTTTCGATTTGCAGAGACCTGGGCTCGACCAGAGGAAAACATAGGCAGAAATACGTACTTCAAGCACTACTCGGGCAGGGGCGTGAAAAGTCATATCGCTCCTAAGTAAGATTTCTGAGGCTAATTTGAGGCTGGTGAAAAGTTATTTTTTGTGCCTGAAAGTTATCCACAAGTTTATTATGGGATACTATGAGGCATATATCAAACTATATCATTTGAGGCCAAAATTATGGTATTACTCCTCTCTTCTCTTTTCCTCCCTTTTATTTTTTAAATCACAAATTCAAATTTAAAAATTAATTTATATTCCCCATTTGGAGAACACCGCAAGGAACAACACGGAAAGAATACCTACCCAGATATACTCCCACAGGATGCCTTTAAAGAGCCTCCGTTCTATCCACACGTGGGATAAGCCTGCATAGGTATAAAATATGCCTGTTAAAAAAATTGCATAGATAGAAGCTGTTACCGGCCATAAAGATAAAACGCAGGAAAGCTCTGCAACCATAAGGCCTATCACCCCGGAAAAAATAGAAACCTCCCTACCCCCTTGTTCTTTTTCTTCAACATAAGACCATAAAAACTGCGTTGCCATTAAGTATGAAAGGATTCCCACTAATACAGGCGTAATATAAAGCGGAAACCGTAATGAGAAAACCACGTTAAACATAAAAAAGAGGACAAAAATAGTTATAACAAATGACACAATCCTGGCGCTTCTCAATAGGTTTATGGTACGCAGGGACGAAATGGCAAAGATATTCTCCGTGAGGAATAATGAATATACTCCAAATGCATATAATCCCGTAAGGATAATTTTTGTAAGGAACCGTGCAGGGACTAAAGAATAAAACAGGCTAAAAGATAAGGTATAAAAGAAAGGGAGAATCAAAATAGGCAAAACGCTTTTCTTTTGCAGGTCTTGCCTTAGCACCAGATATAAAAAAAAATCCGTTAAGCTGGCAAGTGCTAGCCCCAACAGAATAATGGTTCGCCCACTTACATACTCAGAGAGGAACATGAGGAATGAAAGCAAGAAAACTCCCAACACAAACTTCCCTCTTTTGTTGAGTGACAAGCGTAACGGCTGGATCTTTCTAAAAGGTTTAAATTTTGGCATGCTTCTTTTTTACAGTCCTGGCAGATTGCTTCACCTTCTTAACCTCTTTTTCTACCGTTTTTCCTATGCTTTTCCAGGCATGATGTATGGCTATTGCAAGACCGTCTGCTGCATCATCAAAAGCCTTGTCTTTTGCAGAAAATGACAGAGTCCTTTCATTTTTACTTAACAGCCGTCTTACTACTTTCTGCATTTCCTTCTTTTCTGTTTTTCCTGACCCTGCTACTAAAAGCTTTACTGAAACCGGCGTGTACTCAAAAAATTGCAGGTTCTCCTGGGCACATAAAAGAAGCATCACTCCCCTAGCCTGGCTTACTGACATTGCAGTCCGGGAATTTATGCCAAAAAAGATTTGCTCTATGACTATAATATCCGGTTTGTGGTTATTTACTATCTCCTGAAGGCTTGTGTACAGTGTACGGAGACGGCGGTGCATGGGTTCTTCCTGGGAGGTCACTACGCAGCCGTGTGCAACATAGGAAACTTTTTCATCCCCGTCATGCCTAATAATACCCCACCCGGTCCTTCCGGTTCCGGGATCTATACCCAAAATATACATGGTTTAATTAAAGCGCTGCGTTGGTAAAAACGTTCTGGACGTCACCCAACTCCTCTACTTTCTCAATGATGGACTCAATTTTCCGCGCAGAATCTTCATCCGGTGTCAATACGTTTAGTGGTTTAAATACCAGCTCCGCACTATTTACTATAAGCCCTTTTGCTTCAAGCGTTTTCTTAGCCTCAAATAATTTAGTAGGATCTACGTAAAAAATTGCATCAGTACCCTCTTCTATAAAGTCCTCACTTTCTATCTCTAACGCAAGCTCCAATAGATCATCCGAACTTTTTCCGGAAACATCTATTGCTATCTCCCCTACCCGGCTAAAAAGGTAAGAAACAGAACCTTGGTTTCCCATAGTTCCCCCATTTTTCTCTAAAGCATTTTTTACCTCTGAAACAGTCCTTTGTTTATTGTCTGTGACGCATTCAATTATAAGTGCTGCCCCGCCCGGCGCAAAACCCTCATATACTGCTTCCTGCAAATCACCTGAATCCATGGAGCCCTTAGCTTTTGCTATAGCTCGCTCTATGTTTTCTTTTGGCATGTTAAAGGAACGTGCTTTGTCAACTGCAAGCCTCAGTTTAAAATTGAACTCAGGGTCAGTTATTCCTCCGCCCTGCCTTATAGAAATAACAATGGCGTTTGCAAGTTTAGTGAATTGCTGTCCGCGCTTTGCGTCAGCAACTCCTTTCTGTCTTTTAATCGTTGACCACTTACTATGTCCGCTCATATTAATATTATACCGTAATATGAAGGAAAATTTACGGTTTGTTTAGCAGGCAATCATTATACTTCTTTTTTCTTGACATTTTCAAGAAAACGTTCTAAAATTACTGAAATATTCTCCACTACATGAGTACCCTTCTCAAGCAACTTGCCATAAATTCAGCTTTATGCAATGACTGGAAACAGGCAGAAGAGCTTAATCTCCAATTAATTCAAGAGAATCCAAATGATATAGATTCCCTTAACCGCCTGGGCTTTGCCCTCATGAAACTGGGAAAATACAATAAAGCACGGGATATGTATAAGAAGGTAATTGCTATGGATAAAACTAACCCTATTGCCGTAAAAAACCTCAAAAGGTTGGAGACAGTTTCCCAGACAGACCACCAGAATGGAAATGGCAACAGTATGCCATCAGTATCTTTAACCGGGATATTTATTGAGGAGGCCGGAAAAACAAAAACGGTAGAGCTTAAAAACATAGCGGACAAAAAAATGCTTTCCCTTATAGAACCCGGCGATCCTGTTTCCATGGTAATTAAACGTTCAAAGATATTTGTACAATCTATGGATAAAAAATATATTGGCATGCTACCGGACAATATTTCCATGCGTCTGATTTCTTTTATGAAGGGTGGGAATGAATATTCTTCCTGCGTTAAAGCGTGTGATGAAAAAATGGTAACGGTCTTTATCAAAGAAACCAAGAAATCAGGGAGATTTAAAAACCAGGCATCCTTTATTTCAACTTCCTCCTCTATTTCAGATCAGGAGTAAATGGTAATAACCAATTACGGTTATTTCTTGAAGAGGACTTTTTCCCGGGCTAGTTTTTCCTTTATTTTCTTTAGTTCTTTCGGTTTTGCCAACTCAGACCAAAGGCTACCCAAAGCAAGAAGGAATGAAATAACAAGAAGAGCGGATACGCATATAATAAAAACGATAAACATACGTTTATTATATACTATATAACGGCTAAGGCGCGTTCTTTGCAAAGTCCTCCCCTAATATAACCCGTACGTCAGCCTGTGAAGAGAATGTTTTATTAATTGTTGGGGTAATCCCTAATAAATGGCTTATCCTCACCAGGGTTTTTGAATTATTTGCTGCAATAAGCTGTGAAGCCTTTTGGGGATCTTCTGAAGTCACTGAAATAACGTTCCCTCCGGTATTTTTTATAACTGCTGCTGCCCTACCCGCCAGGCCTTCTACGTCTGTCGCATTTATTACCTCTATGCTTAGGCCTTCATTAATAACATCAGTGTCTTTAAAAGAGTCATATATCTCATCCTGTGTCAGTCCCTCTGCCCCATCTTTTGAAAGGATAACTGTTTTTGCCTCAACATCCTTTTTATTCACTGACATAGATGAAGAAATTAATTTAAACAAGTCTAAGATAGTAGTGTTTTCAAACCGGGTTGACCACTGGCGGAAAAACATATTCACCATAAGTGAATAGGAAGAAAAATTTTCAGAGGATACGTCAACCGGCGTTTTTATTGCCCCATCTAAAGGAAGGCCTAAATCCAGGCTTTCTTTAATCCGGTCACCCTCCTGAAAGTTTTTCAGCTCCAAGAATGTTAACCTTTTTGACATGGATCCGTAAGACGCAATAAAAGGTTTCTGGCTCTCTATCAGAATTGCATACCCGTCAGATGTAAATGTACTTTTCTGGTAGATAAAAATAAAACGGGCCACCAGAGCAATAAGGACACATATAGTAACTACTACAACAAAATACCCTAAATACACCAATGGACTATTTGAAACTTCAGCTTCCGCAGCCTTTGGCTTTCTTACTTTTCTTTTTTTACGCTCTTTCTGGGGCTCTTTTTCTTTTTCTGAAGATTCTGTTTCTTCCAAAATCTCTTCCTTTTCAATCTTAATTTTCATCCAGTTCTTAGTGTACCTATTAGCAACCGTAAAAATCAATTCCCGGAAGGCAAGGAGCTCAGCAGGTTGGATAGCTCCGGCGGCAAAGGACTTTCCAGTTCCATTCTTTGGCCGTTTCCCGGATTTAGAAAAGATATACGTGAAGCATGAAGAAAATGACGGCTTAATACTTTCCGGTCATCCCTGCCTGTTTTTCTACCCGCATATAGTTCATCAGCGAAAATTGGATGATGAATATGCTGGAAATGCACCCGGATTTGATGAGTCCTTCCTGTCTGGGGATATACCTCAACGTAAGTTGCACCCTCCCCGGAAGGAAGTTGTTTGTAATCCAAAACTTTATAGAGTGTTTTTGCTTCCCGTCCTCCGGGATTTACCCCAAATCGCATCCGGTTCCAGGGAAGACGGGAAACAGGTGCGTCTATTTCCCCTTCCTGCTGCTCTATTCTCCCATGAACCAGCGCATTATAGGTTTTTTTTACTTCAGATGACTTGAACTGCCGCTGCAGCTCCATGAAGGTATCAGCATTTTTGGCAACTAAAATAATCCCGGAGGTCTCTTTATCCAACCGGTGCACTATCCCAGAACGAGAAAGGAATTCATCAAATTTATTGTAGCCGCCTACCATGTATTTTTCTGTTTCCTGAGGCCTTGTATGGGCCAGCTTTCCGCTTGCTTCCACTAAATCCTGGAGTGTTTGAACGTCTTTTGCGGTATCCGCATTATTCACAATCATTCCGGCAGGCTTATCAACAGCAAACATGGATTCATTTTCATAAATTATGGACAACATAGTTAGTTTTTTGAAGAAGAGATAATGCCTTCATAGATAAGAAGCACTATTGCCGTTACGGTAAATATGCCAACAGATATAATCTGCGGAATAGTAAAAAGCGAAAATAATATTTTAGAACTGCTGGAGAACTCAGTTACTATAGTAAATATTGAAATGAGGCATAAAAACAATAAGGCAGTACTACCATCTTTTAGCACGTAATTTTTATATGAATAAATACCTATAGCCATAAAAAGACAGGCCAGAACGAAAATGAGAATATTAAAAAATACAAAGTAGCCTTTTTGGTAGGATGAAGCTAAAGCAAAAAACAAAAGAGGAAACATAGAAAGTGAATAAATATCCATAAGACGCTTCAGAATCTTTTTTTTCATAAAAACAGACCAGATAAAAAAGGCAAAACCTAATACACCCCCTAAAAACAAAAGGCCCGGAAACCTAAAAATATGGAAAAAGGCAGCAGGCTGAAAAAGGGCAAGGTGTAAAGATCCTAATATGTAAAATGCCCGGGCAACAAAGAAAAAGACTACATACCCTATGAATGTAGTGTCAAAAATCTCCTGCAGAAGCAAGCTTTTTCTTGCCAGTACAAAATCGTGCTTTACCAGGACATACAGCATAAAGCACGATAAGATAAAACAGATAACAAAAAGGCCAAGTATTAACATGTTAAGAAAAAGTAAATGCTTTCATGAGGATCAGATGGATTATACCTGTAAGCAAAATGATTCCTCCTAAAAGTGATAAAACAAAGCTCACCCCTAAGCTATCTGCTAACCCTCCGGCCAATAGAAGCGGTAATAAAGAAAACATGCCAATCATAGCAAACAGCAACCCGTATATTTTACTCCGGAAGTTCTCCGGTATTTTTTCCTGGATAATAGTCTGGGCCGGAATAAAAATAAAAGCATTGCCAATTCCCGCAAGAAATGCCAGCACTATCACCATGTGAAGCATATTGATCTGGACTATAGACGGCAGGATACCGTTTATAAAGTGCGCAATTCCGCGGGCAGCAACCCGGGACATGAGGGGAAAAGACAATAATACTATGCCGGACAAAAAGACCCCTAAATTCATCATGGCAGTACGGTTAATGTCTTTTGAAACACTCCCTATAGAAAGAGCCGCAATAATCATGCCTAACCCCGCCGGAGCAAACAGAATAAGTGAAACATCCTCTACCCTAATATGTAATATGTCTTTTGCATAACTTGGGACAATAATAGCAAGGATAAATATAATTACCTGGGAAATAATAAGAAGGGCAAAAGCAGGAAGCGCTCCGGTTGTCCTGAGGAGAAGCCGGTATGTTTCTGCAAGGTAAGACTTAAATGAAGCTTCTACCTGCGCTTTCATTTTTTTAGGATTTAATATTTGCTGGCTTCCGGAAACTGCATAAGACGGGATGAGGTTTGCAAAAAAACCAGCAATGCCAAATAAAAAAGCTATCACTATAAACACCTGTGACCATCCTAAGAAGGTAATAGCAGATCCTGCTGCTACAAAACCTATGAGGGTTGAACCAAAAAGCGCCAAGCCAAATAAAGAGTTTGCTGTGATCAAAAGCCGTTCGGGGACAATCTTTGGAATTATTGGCGTTTCAGCAGGTATATAGAATTGCGTAATAACAGAAACAGTAACTGCAATTAAATAAACTACAGATAAAAAGGTGTTAAAAAAGAATAGCAAAAATATGGCAACTGCCCGGGCAATATTGCCAACCATAAGTATGTCCTTTTTATTTTTTGAGTCTGCAATAATCCCTCCCAGAAAGCTCAAAAAAACCTGCGGAAGCAGGGACAATAAGAGGGTCATAGAGACCAGGAAATTTGAGGAGGTAAGGCGGAAAACCAAAAAGATGAGGACAACATTCATCATATTGAATGCTACCTGGGAAAATACTACTGATAATAGGAAAAATACGTAGGGCCGGTCGGAGAGAAGTTTTATGAAGTCATGGGAGGCAATTTTTTTAGCAACTTGTTTCATTGCTTTTTATTATAAACTTCCGAGAGATAAAAAACATCTTTAATTCTATATATACTGTTTACGTTTTTATAAGTGAGCTCGGAAGTATGTATTCTTTCTGCGAGCGAATATAAACTTCCGAGAGATAAAAAACATCTTTATTTCTATGTATACTCTTTACGTTTATATAAGCGGGCACTACTCGGAAGAGGGAAATTTTTAAACTGCGTCTAAGCTCTTTTTGTATAGCTACCGTCCCTGGTGTCCACAATAATGTCATCCCCAACATTAATAAAGAGCGGCACGCGGGTTTTAATCCCATTTTCCAGTGTTGCATCTTTGTACATGTTAGATGCACTATTCCCTTTTACCCCCGGGTCAGTGTCTGCAACTTTTAGGGTTATTTTTGGCGGCAAAACAACCCCTAAAACCTCATCCCCAAAAAATTCCAGCGTTACGTTCCCACCATCCTGCAGATATTCATGTCCGTCTAAAACATCTAAAGGCGCAGTAACTTGTTCAAAGGTTACGGGGTTCATAAAATATGCAGACTCCGCATCTTTATAAAGGAACTGGTATTCTTTTTTATTTAGATAAACTTCTTTTACCTGTGCTCCGTTAGTAAAACCTTTTTCAATAACGGAACCGGTCCTGACGTTTCTTGCTTTAACTTTAATAGTTGCGCTACCCCGCCCCATCTTAATATGTTCATAGGACATAACACGGAACAGATTTCCGTCTTCTTCAAATGTTGCGCCTGCTTTTAAATCTTGTACTACCATAATGAAAAAATACCTCATTCCGGTAAACCGAAAATCGGTATTCACTTAATTATACTCAAAATACTCTCTTTTGGCAACTTACTTAAAAAACTTCTCCAGTTTTTTGCCGTCACGTTCTAACCATTGGGCATTACTCTTAATCTGCTCTACTACTTGGGCTACCGTCCGCTCAAGCCCTTTTGATTCATGCGTTTTAAAAAACTCAGCTACTTCTTTTGCTTTTTCCAACACGGTGAAATTAGCAGCAGGCTTAACAAAACGGGAAAACAAATGACCTCCGGCAAATTTCTTCACAATGCTGCCCCACTCTTCCTGCACTTTTTTCCATGCTAAATCTTTCCCTGCCGGATTGGACCACACAAACGCAATTATCTTAAAGGAATCCTGTGCTTTTACGTGGTCTGTGAATGCAAAATCCAGTGTCTTTTCTAAAAGTTTTTTATCTTTTGGAATGCACAGGGCACGCAATATCCGGTCCTTTTCCTCCTGGAATTGTTCTTTTTTATATTTATCTAAAAAGTACTCGTACTCTCCTACTCCGCCATTTTCTACCACTAAACTATATACTATAGCCCGCAAGTCAGACTGGATTACCCTCCCTTTTTTATCCTGTTCAAAAAGTCTTTGTGCTGTTTTTATAGTCTCCGGATCCCCGCTTCTTCCCAAAAGCCCTAAAACCATAGGGCGCAGCAATGTCTGAGCATGTTCTTCACCCGGTCTCTTCTCCCATCCTAATTTTCTTCCTATTGGTGTAAATAACTCTCTTACCATTTGTTCAAAAGCAGGGTAATATGGCTGGCTATAAATAATGTTCTTTACTTTAGCCAACTCTGTTGCAAGCTCTGCCCAGACTATATAGCTTTCATCATCCACATATGCTTTTGCCAACTCCAATGCGCTGTCCGTAGAAATGTATCCTGCCTCTGAAAGGACAAACGTATCACGTAAAATTCCAAACCGGTCCTGTTCAGACAAATGCTTGTCTTGTTTTTTTATGGGTTCAATAAGTTTTTCAAATAACTCTTCAGAATATTTTACGCGGATAAAAGAAGTCTCATCTCTATTCAATTTCAGCCAACCGGCGTCTCTCATGTTCTTAACAAGAGAAGATTTTTTGTCCAGAAGAGTATGAATTGTTTTTTTAGAAGTTTTAGCGCTGATACTAATAGGCGCAAGCCAAAGCGTAGTGTCTTTTACTTTTTTTTGGGAAACAACACTGGAAAGAAATCTTTGTTGTGACAGCTTTAAAGACGCACCTTTTTGTTCTACCAGAATGAGTGGATACCCCGGTTTTCTGGTCCAGTTTTGCATCATTTTTTTTACGGGCTTTTTTGAGACTTCTTCCAGCGCTTCCCAAAGATGGGTGGTTTGGGCATTTGCATAGGAATGACGTTTCAGGTATTTTCTCAACCCATTTCTAAATGCGGTCTCCCCCAGATAATCCGCAAGCATCCTGATAACAGAAGCTCCTTTTGCATATGACACGTCATCAAAGATTTCAGAAATTTCTGCCGGATGGGAGACATCAACTTCAATAGGATGAGTATTTGCTAATGAATCCAACTCTAATGCCCTGGCGTGGTCCATATATACAAATTGCGTCCACACATTCCATTCAGGGAATAGATGGTTTACCGCAACATACTCCATATATGACGCAAACCCTTCATTCAACCACAGATGGGTCCACCACTCCATGGTTACTAGATTCCCAAACCACTGGTGGGCCAGCTCATGCGCTATGACCAGGGCAACCCATTGTTTGTTGTGGGTGGAAGTATTTTCCGGATCTACTAAAAGTGCAGTCTCCCTATAGGTTACTGCACCCCAATTTTCCATGGCACCGGCTGCAAAATCTGGGATAGCAATCAGATCCATAGTGGGAAGCGGATATTTGATATTGAAATAGTCCGTATAGAACTCTAGGCATTTTACTGCAACTTCCAGCGCAAATTCTGCCTGCTTCTTTTTCCCTGGCGTGACATACACCCGCACTACTACTCCATCCCGGGTTTTCGATTCAATTTTTTCAAAGTGGCCAATGATAAAAGCCAGAAGATAAGAAGACATCAGAGGGCTGGGGGTAAAACGTACGGTCTTAAAGCCTCCCTGGTGCTCTACAACCTCTGATTCTATGGTGTTTGATATAACAGCCCTATCTGACGGAACTTTGAAGGAAACCTCAAATATAGACTTGTGGGAGGGCTCATCAAAACAGGGGAATGCCCGCCTGGCATCAGTGGATTCAAACTGGGTAACTCCCATATGGTGCGTCTTCCCGTCTATCTCATACTTACTGCGGTAAAAACCACGCATCTTATCATTTAAAATACCCGTAAAAGAAAGCTTTAACGTTGCTTTACCCTTTTGAATTACTGAATCAAACTCAAAATCCACCTCTTCTTCTGCATCTTTATATAGGGGTTTTCCGGCAAGTGATTTCTTTCCCTGAATCAGCTCTGCGGATAAAATCTCGAGTTCAGCCGAATGCATTCTAATTTTCCTTGTGGATTTTTTTAATTCAAGGTCAATACTCTCATTACCAACAAAGGTGAAATTTTCAAAATCCGGTTCAAAGTGGATAGTATACTTCAGGGGAGTAATTTCCTTTGAAAGCCTAACAGATAGTTTTGTCTGAGAAGTTTTTCCTGCCATAACCTGAGTGGGCAAGGAGGGAGTCGGACCCTCACAGCCTTGCGACTATTAGTTTTTGAGACTAACGCGTATACCATTCCGCCACTTGCCCTAGTATCTTAACATCAAACCTTGAGAAGTATGTAAGACCTCCTCAAGAGTATCTTAGTATTATACAAAAAAACCTGGAAAAACGCTCGGAAAAAAGAATTTGAAGTGTTTAAGCGGCCAGTCCTAGCAGTTGTCTTCCATAAGGCCCTAAATACCTTGCAGAGGTCAATTCTGCCTGAAGCCTGTTTACATTATTTTCTAACTCGGCAACTCGTGTATGAATCTCCGCTAAAGTTTTTGGACTGCCTATCCTGACTGTACCGCGCTTGTATCTTATATCATTCCCAAACCATAGTTTTGAGACCGCATCCAGTGCGCTTCCCGCTTTAGTACCTTCCCCTATCATAAGACTGTCTACCATATCCATAAAACCACCGGGCGTAAATGTCTTCTTCACCGGGTCAAAATATTCATTCCCACCTTCTATTACTACCGGCAGAAAGACGGTGGGAATACCCTGTTGAAG
Source organism: Candidatus Levyibacteriota bacterium (assembly GCA_050255815.1). Lineage (GTDB taxonomy): Bacteria > Patescibacteriota > Microgenomatia > Levybacterales > GWA1-39-11 > JAGORM01. Next base: position 39,146 of record JBLMVJ010000006.1, read on the forward strand.
TTGGGTGAGAAGAATACCTTTAAAGCCTCTATCCAACGGTTGAATTCCATGCGGTTCCCCTGTTTCCGGGTCTATCTTTCCCTCTTTTGTAATACCGGAAATATGGACAGCAGAAAGAGCCCTGGTGTTCTTCATCTGCTCACGGGTTAACTCTCCATTATCTTCAGGCCTTGACATACCCCGTTCACTGCGGTCATTTTTTGTAACTACAAAGTCAGGATTTATTCCTACTTTCGCAAAGTAAGGCTCTACCCCATAGGTAAATAGCGCCTGCACGTCCTGCCCCTGCTCCCCTGACTTCATAGAACCTGCCATAGTATAAACATTATCCTCAAATGCTCCAGGCATTAAACCTCTTATATCTAGCTGGATTTGTGCCCCGGGAACTGCATCTGCCAAGCTCCTGTGGTTCATAATGAGAACCACTTTTTCACCGTTTTTTATATGAGGAGTAAGCTCTTCAATATGTTCTTTGCCTTCCCAGGAAAAAAGCCGCTCCGGACCATGGGTAAATACTCTATCAACAAAACCGTGGATAATTTGATGTCCTCTGTCTGTAGTTGCAAGCCAATTAATCCCTCTTTTTTTTGCCTCATGGAGCTGGTTGTTTAATGCTCCTTTTGTCCTATTCAGTGGGCCTCTTCTTTCAGAGGTTTTTGTAGCAGAAGGACCAACGGAACGACCGTCTTCAATAAATACCATTGAAGGATTATATCACAAAAAACTACAAGTCAATTTAGTCTTTGCTTAATTTCCGGTATATATCTGCAGTTGCCAATGCAGTTACCGGACCTGATATCAGAAGGCCTACCCCAAATAATATTGCACCTACAAAATTTAAACCTAATACAATAAATCCAAACAACAATAAATCCAATTTATGCCCGCGGGTAATCTCACCGCTTTTTTTAAACGCTTCCCTTATACCTGTGTTTTTATCTACTATAAAATAGGTGGCAAAATGGTATTTCACCGCCCACACTATTCCGGGAATAACCAGAAGGAATAATCCACCTAATACAATAAGTCCGTAACAAAGTCCTGCAATAAAATACCGGAATGCACGCGGATAGTAGGTATATAGCTGGCTATAATGGACTGCTTTTTTATCAACAAAATTGAGGGTGACTTTTAACAGGCCTACTCCTGCTATGACAGAGAGCGCTAGGTTAACTAACTGGAATAAGCCCCTCAGGCCGGAATTTTCCCCGGCTATACTTCCTAAAACACCGGATACTATTCCTAAAAATACGTATACGCCAATAAATAAAATGAGGATCAGCTTCCAATTGGCTTTGTAGATTTCCCAACCGTTTTGCAAAGATGCAGAGATGCTTAGCTTTTTCATGAAAATCACCTCCTTAAAGACTTTTGCGTTAGGAGACTGAAGGTCTCCACTCAGTAGTAAAGCTACTGAGCAACTTCTTTCAAGCAAAAGTTTTTAGCTCAATTTTCCGAGGAAAATTGAGGACTTCTGTAACTTTTCCGTCAACTGAAAATTTAATAAAGAATAAAGTTTGGTCCTGAAGCCCGAGGGCTGAAGGACAACTTTCGTAAAAAGTTTTAACTCAGTTACCCTCGGATAACTGAGGACTTCCTAATCTCTATCATACCAAATCTTCCGGAAGAATATACAAGTGGGGTTTCAATTATTTCCGCAGGTCTATCATGTCATACAGATCAGGACCGGTGGAGATGAGTTGGAATGAGGAAAACCGTTTAGTTTCCTTCTTAACCGACCCTTCCATTTCTTTAAGGAATTCTTTTGCTTCTCTGGTCAATTTTTTAAAGTCAGTTACAGACTCATTTCCCGGAAACAACCGGTCAATACAGGTAATAGCTGCTGCTGATCCTGAATTGGCTATATATGCTAATGCTGCCATTTTGGCGTTAAAGTCGCCCAGTTTACGCTTCCTTCCGGAAACTGACCCATGCTCTTCTATACCTAATCTTTTCGCTTTTGCCTCTGACCATTCTTTAAAATGCGGGTCAGCCCC
>JBLMVJ010000007.1:0-48965 GCA_050255815.1 Candidatus Levyibacteriota bacterium
TGAAGGTAGAAAAATCTACCGCAATGTTTTTTGTGGAATACACCGGGCTGACCCACAAACAGCTGGAAGAAGCTCGCCAGGAGCTTTCCAAAGCAAATGCAGAAATGGCAGTGGTAAAAAATACCCTCATGAATATTGCACTGTCTGAGAAAAAGATAGATGCAAAAGAAAAGCTGGTAGGCCAGAAAGCAACCCTTTTCTCTTATGAAGACCCTATCCAAACCGCTAAAGTGTTGGCTGCATTCATTAAAAAATATGGCATGCCTACTATTAGTTTTGGTGTTTACAATGATGAAATCATAGATGAGGGAATGATCACCAAGCTGGCAACCCTTCCTTCCAAGGAAATTTTGGTTGGGAAACTGTTGGGACTTCTTAATTCCCCAATATCAGGCCTGGTATATGTTTTGAATGGGAATATTACCAAATTGGCATTAGTATTGAAGGAAATTGAGAAGAAGAAGGCAGCGGCTCCTGAGGCTCCATCAGCACCTGCAGCTACTCCTGCAGAAGCAGCAGCTCCAGCACCTATAGAGGCAGCGGAAGCACCAGTAGCAGAGGCAGAAACAGCACCCGCAGCAGAAGAAGCAATTGAAGCACCCGCAGAATCAACAGCGGAAGAAGTAAAAGAGGAAGCTGCACCTGCTACAACTGAAGCCCCAGCAGCAGAGAGTGCAGAGGCAGAAGTTAAGGAATAATTCTAAATGGTACGAATGTGAATCGACTTACAATAGATTCGATTTAGATTCGAGCTATTAGAGAGATAGAAGTTCTCAGTTTTCCTCGGAAAACTGAGTTAAAGACTTTTGTTTATTGTAATTAAAAAGACGCAAAAGTCATTAAAAGGGAGGTGAATTGAATAAAGTATGGCAAAATTAAAACAAGAAGAATTAATGACAGCAATTGAAGAAATGTCCGTTCTGGAACTTTCTGAACTCGTAAAAGCTTTGGAGGAAAAGTTTGGAGTAACCGCAGCAGCACCAGTTGCAGTTGCAGCAGCTCCGGCAGGTGGCGCAGCGGAAGCAGGCGAACCGGCAGAAGAGCAGACTATCTTTAATGTTGAAATAACCAGCGCAGGCGCAAATAAGCTTGGAGTTATTAAAGCTCTGAGAGAATTAGCACCTACATTAGGACTCAAAGAAGCTAAAGATTTAGTGGATGGAGCACCTAAGGTTGTTTTAGAACAGGTTAACAAGAAAACGGCTGATGAGGCTAAGGAAAAACTTACCGCAGCAGGCGCAACTGTTACCCTTAAGTAAGACTTAAGAAATTAAGACTTAAGACATAAGGTTGGTAGTCTTGTAAAAAAAGGCATATTATCTTATAATGTAAACAAGTTTACATTTATTCGTAGCACGAATATAATACTTAAGTCTTACCTCGTAAACCTTACAGCGTAAAACAGAAAGGACAATAAAAATGGCCGCTAAATGCATGAATTGTAACAAAGGAATAATGATGGGGCATAGAGTATCACACTCTAAGCGCCGGACTAACCATGGCTTTAAACCAAACCTCCAAAAGAAAACATTTGTATTAAATGGGAAAAAGGTTAGCGTGAAGCTCTGCACTAACTGCATAAAGTTGTACAAATTTATAGACCGCAAGAAGAAAGAAGAATTAGCTGCAAAAGAAGCCGCTCAAGAAGCCTCAGCAACTACTGCTGCATAGAGAAATTCTAAATTCTAATCTCTAAACTCTAAACAATTTTCAAATTTTTAATTTTTAAAACATTAGAATTTGTCTCTGATTTCGGATTTCGAGTTTAGGATTTTCCTCACCCCACCTTTGCTCCCAGAAGATTTCCCAACACGGGGATTTTACCTGCAATAAATATAACCACAAAAGACATACCGGTTACCGCAAAGAACTGCAAGACGTCAAACCAGGGATTATATACTATATGGCCCTGGGTTAATGAATATAGATAACTACCCCAGAAGCGCCAAAATAGGGAAATAGCTGATACATGGGCAAAGTACACCCCCATGGAATGGTTGGAGAGCAAAAGAATAACCTTATTTGTTTGGGTAGAAATCTTTTTACCTAATTTACTGATCACATCATGATGGAAATATGCCAGGACCAGTGCCATAGAAAGGGAATAAATAGGTGAGGTGACCCGCCACTGGGTCCGTACAAAGTTAGGGTTGGCATGCAGGTAAAACATTTCCCACGTCTCCTTCATCATCAGGAGTAGTGATGACACCGCAATTACCAGGACCAGAAGGGCATATCTTTTGTACTCCTTTAGTTTCTCCGGAAGTACCCCTATAAACATACCGCACAGGAACGGCAGGCTGTTAATAAGGACGTTTCTTATAGTAGGGTGGGTAGGTAAATCTTTTCCACTGGTATAAAGAAAGAATAGGAGAAAGACCTGGAAAATGAAAAAGACGCGGAGGAAATTTTCAGATAAAAAGAAGCCTTTATATTTCATAAACAGCGGGAAGAGGAAGTACAGGCAAATAATGGTAGGAATGAAATAGAGCTGGTAAGAGGCATTTCCGGAGAGAAGATCCAGGAAAAAATCAGCGGAAAAAAGACTTTTTGGGTTAAAATGGTTCATGGACATGTAGTAAATTGCACTCCAGACCAGGTAAGGTAGGAAAAGTTTAGAAAGACGGCGTTTATAAAAAGACAGGACCGGTAGTTTAGGGTTAAAGCGGGAGGCTAAAAGGTATCCGGAAATGGCAAAAAATACGCCTACTGCAAACCGTGCAAAATGGTTTAAGAAGAATGAGAATGGCAGGAGGGAAAGGGAATAATAGCCCAGCTGCATAGAGGTGTTAGTAGTGTGGATTAACACCACGGCTAGGATTGCGACAAGCCGCAAAAAATCAATGGTATAATTTCTTTCTTTCACTTTTTAATAAATGTTCGTACCGGATAACTTCCCTCTACTACGGTGCGCGCCGTTAGGAGCGGGTAAGCTGCAACCTCTTCTATCCCCATGGCATCCCTACCTTCCAGCCCGCACTGGAACAGATTAACTACAACTAATCCATGAGGCCTTACGACTCTTAGCATTTCACTAAAATCCCTTTTCCTTTGGTGCGCATCCCGCAGATAAAGCATATCAAATTCTCCATCCAGAAGATTGGGTGTATCACCAAAATATCCTTTTACCACATCTGGCCGGTATACATCTTTATCTAAATAGTACCTGTTTTTAGGAGGTAAAAAATCATCAAGTGCAAAGTCCACGCCGCATCCAGGATAGTATACGGAAAGGCTGGGGTGAAGTTTAAAGAGTTTGCCAAAAAACTCCCTGGTCTGGGAAAGGTTTCTTGCATTTTCTGCCCTTTTAGATGGGGCCCTCTCCAGGGGCGTCATTCCCATAGCCGCAATCTCCTTAAAATTTCTTCTGCCTCTTTCCCATATCCGTTTACAAAACTTTTAAAGTCCATGGGGATTTTCCCTTCCACCTGGATTTTTCCCTCAGGAAGCAGCTTCATGATTTTTTCTTTTCCTCCTAATATAGTCCTAAAAAAGACCCCTGGCCAGGGGTAGAATGCCCGCACTTTACGCTCCAGCTCATCAGGCTCAATTTCTCCCGGTTTTATCTCCGCATCTTTCCGGGTTACCTTATGGGTCCATGATTCACCTTCTGTTTTTTGGGCAATGAAGGGGACTTCTTTGCCCACTTCCATATACTCAATTAACTTTTCTATGAGTGCTGCTCCTTTTGCAAACAGTGATTCTTTGAGCTCTTGCAGCGTTTCATGGCTGTTCAATTCAACTTCTTGCTGAGCGCCTATGGGCCCATGGTCTACCTGGTCATCCAGCTTAATAATAGTGACTCCGGTTTTACTGACGCCTGAAAGGATAGTGGACTGGATAGGGCTGGGGCCTTTAAAGGCCGGCAGTAAGCTGGGATGCACATTTAAAATACCTTTTGGAAACAAATCTAAAATTTCCTGAGGAAGAATGGCGCCATAAGATGCAAGTACTCCCAGGTCAGCCCGGACATCTTTTACCTTCTGTACATCATCTGGATTTTTTAAATGGGAAGAAATGAAGGGAATTTCATTCTTTTTTAGATACTCAAAGAGTTTTCCTTCAGATTCTGTAGTTATTACAAGTTCTAGTCCGTGTTTTTGTAGAGCCTCTATAATAGGGATCACATAACCACCGGAGCCAAAAAACACAATCTTCATAGGGAATATTGTAACATACCAAGCCTCTTGAAAAGGCGTTTCCAAGAAGTATAATTGCCTTATGGGTTATGAACAGGAAAAACATTTTTCTCTACCACTTGATTCGGATAACGGGAAAATTATGGTGACAAATGAAGTTCTACAAGCTGACCCTGGTCTTATTTTTAAGATCGCTTTGAATCCCCAAGATTATAAACCAAGAGTAACAGTAAAAGTAAGAGAATTAACGCAACAAGAAATGAGGGTTGCCAATATTACGCTTGCACCTTTAAGAGAAAGAGTAGGGGAAGAAATAGAATTGTCTAAACAGGATCAACGGATACTTGAAGATCCAAGGTCATGGGGCGGGATTAGGATGTCTTATGTGGAGGATAGGGTAGCTAATGGATACGGATTTACCGGGTTTATAAGAAGAACTGCCCGCAATTTCCTCAAGAGATCCTAAGCGGCAGGTTTCCAAAATTTAACGTCTTTTCTAATTTCAGGTTCCAGAATTCCATTTGCTGTTAGTTCCTGTAATAGCTGTCCAGTTCTTCCTACTCCAATCTTAATACGTCCTTCCTCTAAAAGACGTTTTCTTACATCTACTGTGGTGAGATTAGGAGTTTCTTGTAGTATGTTAAGTATTTGCTGTTTTATTTCGTCAGTTGGTAATCGTCCAATTCTTGAAGAAGCCCTTACGGCCCTGTCCATAACATTTCTTGCTAGTGTCGGATCTGTAGCGTATTGGATAGCAAGTTCATGACCCTTTTTATACGCCCCAACATCATAGCTTGCAAACTTATCAAGTATATTTAGTAACTCAGTTAACATTTCCGATTGCCTTTCATTTAGGTCCACTAAAGATGTTTCATGTCTTGAAGTCAAGACAAATCCTTGTCTAGATAAAGAGGAGAACCCTCTTGTGAATTCAGACCTCAAATCTTTTATTTTAAGAAGATGTGGAGCATCTATAGAAGCTATTTGCATTAATTTCTCTGCTGTCCATTCAGCATGTGGATCTTTTGAAACTATCCCTACCATAAAGGAAAATATCTCTGGTCCAACTCCGGAAACTACTAGATTTTCTGTAGCGCCTAGAGGATTGAGTCTATGGCTTACATAAGACTCTCCTTTGCTGATGGAGTAGTAGTCAATAACTCCATGATCTCCTAGAACTTCAAGACGGTTTTTTACTGTAGTGCTGAATGGAGTATTTATTGCTTTTAATACATCTGCTTGATGTTTGGGAAGGTCAGCGCTTATTAAATATCGGAAAATATCAATGTTTGAATGTGGCGCTCTCCTTCTTTCTGCAGGTTCATGTTGAGAGTCTCCAAATGATCTTGCTCCTGTTGCACCAAAAAGATGGAAAAGGGGAGCATCATATCTTTGAGAAAAATCAAGTAATAATCCCGCTAAGACAGCTCCTTGCTGCAGTCCTTTTTCTGTTGCGACAAATCCGAAAGAGTTATCTGAAGCGTCTTTTAATTCTGTAGCAACAAGACCAATAGGTTGGAATGAGAGAGAGCAATAGTTATGAGGAAGTATTGCATTTGTAATGCGCCAACCTCCTATTCCAAAATCATTTCCTTGAGCGTCATTGAGGTTCTGTTTTAACTCAAGATCAGAAAAAATATATCCAGGTCTCATTGCCATTCTCGTCATGAGCAATGCTTTTGCTTCATGATTTCCAACGGCAGCTATTAATGCTCCCAGCTCCTGGTTTTGAATCTTTTCTGATGCCCCCAACCTATCGTTAGCAGAAAGGAGTATATTACGCTCTTGAATTGATCCCATAGTATTATATTATACTAAAAATAGTATAAATTAGCAAAGTGAGAACAGGTTGAGAAAGCACGTGGCAGGTAGCATGTAGCTTGTAGAAAGGTGCAATCTCATACGTATTTAAAAACTGTTTAGAGAATTGGCATTTTGGAAATTAGGATTTGTTTCGAGTTTAGAAATTCGAATTTCGAATTTTATGTCTTCCGATAGTTAGTTTTAAGGGGGTGGTATAATCTGTGCATGACCGCAAAAAAAGAAGGAACAAATAATTTAGAACGGCATGTGTTAAAAAGAGCTCATGGATTACAGCAGAAACTGATAGATCCCGGCCAGGTCTTTGTTTCTGAAAACGCAGACCGTCAACAGGAAGCGTTTGGGCAGCACACTGCCTTTTTAGTTCCGGGAGATGACCGGATCAGATACCATACCTACAGAGGAGAGATATTTTTAAAGTCATACAGAAAAGTAAATAAGCAAGCTAAAGTGAGATGGTCCAAGCCGGAAGATGTGGAAGCCGGGATCAGGATGGCAGACCACGTCAGGGAAGCGTATGACCCGCAAACCGGTCGTGAGATAGAGAAAACACATCAGGTTGTTGCATTGGTCCGTAGTTTATCCGTTGCCCTACAGCAGGACGGAGTAAAGCCTCTTGATATGCAGAAAATGGCAGAAGATGCTGCCTCTCAACTCACAGAGGCAGGGTTTATTAATGCACAAAAAGATGCCAGAGTGGATACGGTTGAGAAGATAATGCGTGCCGCAAATTTGGACTCCCGCAAACGGGTGAATAGTTCCCGTTCCCGAATGATAGTGTCACATGTTTGGGTAGATTTAGTAAGAGAATTATTAGTGGGAAAGATGACGGAAAATAAGTACAGCAGGATAGGGGCAAAATTAATCCGGGAGCGTGAATTTGAGAGATTTCTCATGTTCCAGACGCTTGCCCATATTGCTGAAATGGACGGGGCTACATCAAGTTTTGAAGACGCAAGAAGTATAAGGGAGTTAAAAATGTTTGTAGGCCGGTATCTTTCCCGGGATGTTATTAAACTAAAACCTTATGCACAGATGGCTGCACGGGTGAGGTTTTTAATAATGAACACGGGGACAGCAGAAGAGCTCTCTCAGTTAAGGCAATATATTGGAGAGGAAGCGGACATGTATAGGGGAACACCTCCATTTACAAAATTGGAGGGCCCTGACAAAAAAAGAAGGCTTCAGAATGTCAGGCAGAGCCTGGTAGAGGGGTTAGAAGTTGCAGAACTGTTCTTGCACACCGAAACATCAAAAAGAGAGGAAGCCTTAGGCAATTATCTGCGGGAAAAACATCCGGTACACTCTTAATTACTGAAAGAAGAAATTGCTTTGAGAAGATGGGGGTGGATAGTTTTGTTTCCGGCTAGAACATAATTAGTATCAGTGGTCCAATTATCTCCCTTCCAATCAGTTACCATACCGCCCGCTTCCCGGACTAATAAAATCCCTGCTGCATGGTCCCACAGCTCATCTCCCCAACAAATAAAGCCATCAGCAGATCCTCTTGCCATTATTGCCAACTCGCAAGCAGTGCTTCCCATTTTCCGGATGGTGAAGTTTGGAGATACTGCCGCATTTATCTTAGCATATGTTTCCTTATGCTCCTTATTGTATCCGGTGTTTACAAAAACCAGGCTTTTTTCAGTGCCGGCCTTTACCTTCTTACCGTTAAAAAATGTTCCCTTTCCTTCTTCAGAAGAATATAGTTCTTGCAAGGCAGGATTAAATATAACGCCTACAATAGGTTTTTTGTGGGAGATAAGCGCAATAGAAATTGCAAAGAAAGGAATCTTCCTCGCAAAATTAGTAGTGCCATCCAGAGGATCTATTGCCCAATACGTTTCCTCATCTGAAATAGAAGAACGGGTTTCTTCTGAAAGAATAGGAAATTCCGAGTTCTCTTCGATAATTTTTATTATGGTTTCCTCCGAGGCTTTATCAACTTCTGTAACTATACTTTGGTTGGTTTTTACTTCAATGGTATGTTCTGATGAGTATCCCTGGGAGATAATTTCCCCTGCGGCTTTAGCGGCGGTTATAGCAAGTTGTAAGTTATCCAATCTTAAATTTACAAATTAACTTCGTCAAAGACGTCATTGCCTTCGTCATCTTTGTGGCTCTTATACAATTTTTCTTGTTGTTCCATGACGTGTTTCGTGAATAAAACGCCCTGTAAGTGGTCTGTCTCATGCTGTACTATAACTGCCGGAAACCCTCTGAATATTTTCTCATGAGTTTTCCCTTTTTCATCCTGCCATCTTAAGGTCACTTCTTTATTCCGGGTAACATGTCCCCAAATATCAGGAATTGAAAGGCATCCCTCCAGTAGTTTTCCCCGCTTTGGTTTTTTCTTCTCAACTTTTGAAGAATTTTTATGATCTAATACCCCGGACGCTTCAGATTTATTTACAATCTCAGGATTTACGTACGTGGTAACCGGAGAATCATCCTTTGGTTTCATCTGGAAAATCTGCAAACCCAGCCCTACTTGTGGTGCCGCCAGGCCTACACCAACCGGATCAGTGGTAGCGCAAAGCGTTTCTTCCATGCCGGAAATAATTTCTTGCAGGGATTTATCAAAATCTGTTACCTTTTTTGCCTTTTGGACCAGAATAGGGTCCGGAGTAGTCACAATTTTATACATTTGAAGTGATTATATAGAGAAAGCTCAGGAAAATCAAAGTTACTCAAGCGTCTTTAACAGATCTTTCGTTTGGGTGTCATCCTGGTTTATGTTAGTCAGAATATAGTTGAGGTTAGTTTTTGCTTCCTGCTGGTAAGACTCTTTTTTCACCGGATCCTTTTCCACCTTTGCCAATTCAGAAAGGTATACGCTTATAGCATACCGGGGTTCTTTGTAATTTGGCTTCAGGTTAATTGCCCGGCGCAGTTGCACCAAAGCTTCAGGTATTTGCCCCTCCTGGCCGTAGAGTAATCCGGCATTATAAGCAATTTTTGCATCAGTAGGCGCCAGGGTTTCAGCGTAGTTTATAGCGTCTATGGCATCTTTATAGTACGTGTTGTTAGGGTTTTTGGGGTCTATCTGGGATAGTTCAAAAAGCAGCTGGATTCTGGTTTTATAAAAAACTATATTTTGCGGATGGTTAGCAACAACAACGTCAGAAATATCTTTTGCGCGGTTTATAAAAATAGCTCCCTGGTCAGGCTGTTTTTGCTGGTAAAAAAGAAGCCCCAGGGTAGCTAGGTTGAGGGAGAGTTCACTGTTGTATAAATCTTCATCAGGGAAAAGTTTTACCGCGTCTTCCAGGTACGGGTTTGCCATGACGTATTCCTGGGCACGGTCCAGGTTATAGCCCATGGCATAACTCTGGTCCCCAAACCATACCCGTAACAGTATCAATTCTCCATAGAGGCAGAATATGGCAATGCCAAAAACCCCCAACAGTTTTAAGGGACGCATAGAATATTCCAGCTGCTGTTCCTCCCCAAGTTTTTTTGCAAAAGCCAGGACCAGCGCGGGAATTAAGAAAAAGTAGAGGTTAATGACTACCACGGAAAAGCCAAAGAAATTAGAGATAAGGATTGAAATATATGCTGCCAGAAGTGACAGGATCATAAAGGGAGGTAACAGGTCAGAAGGGCTAGAAATAGTAGACTTGGCTGTCTTTAGCAGGTAGCGTATGGCGTATACCAGGAAAACTACAATCATGAGAAGGTATGATCCCAGGCCAAAAGCTCCCGTGGTAGCCAGATAGTTAAGGTACTCATTATGCGCTTTGTTATAAAGATAGTCCCATTCTGACAGTAGATTGTGTTCTACCGGTTTTACTTTATAGTAGGCATAGGCAAAGGTTTCAACCCCGGTACCAAAAAGCGGGTGTTGTTTAAATATCTCCAGGGCGCCACGCCATACTGCCAAACGGATTTTCCCTGAATCTGATCCGCCCAATTCCCCCACCGGTTTTTCTACGGGGGCTGCTTTTTTTACCGTGGCGGTATTATGGACCAGAAGGCTTTGGACGCCGTTAAAAGTGAGCAGGGGAATCTTGTTCTGTAAGGAATTAAAGCTAAAGAAAGAAAGCAGGAATAAAATAATGAGGAATACAACAGAGGTTTTTATAAACAGGCCCTTAAATACTGCAGAAATTTTTTCAGATTTTATTTTCAGGAAAAAGAGGACAGAGACTGCATAAAACACCAACCCTATGAGAAACCCCACGTATCCGGATTGGGATTGCGTCCAGATAACTTCTTTAAAAAACAGCCCTGCTGCTGCCAGGATTCCCACGCCGGTGAGCATGTCTCTTGACGCATGGACCCCTTTTTCATTCTTGATAGTATTGGCTACTTTATATACGCCCAGGGTAAGGGTAGGCGGAATCAGGATAGAAAGGTATGCGGCAAGCCAGTTGGGTTGGCCCAGGGTGGAGAATAAGCGGACAGTAGGCTGGAAAGAATCTGTCCAGCAGGATACGTCAAATGAACCCCTGAAAACCAGGCACGTTAAATCATAGCCAAAATGGGACGTAAATCCCCAGAGGGCAACCACCACGGTGGAGGAGAACATCATGTACAGAAGTTTTTTAAACGGTGGAACCTGGAATGCTTTTATGAAAAAAATGCACGGGGATGCAAACATGAGGATCAGAAACAGGTTTTGGAAAAATGGAGAGGAACCGGAAATAACGTTTAAAAATGCCCACAGAAGCATGGAGCCAAATGCAAGGCCCACATGAAGTTTGCTGACAGATTCAGGTTCTTCTGACTTTAATGATACGGGGAAATTGCTGACAAACGCATAGTATAAAAATATGTAGGCCATAAGGGAGGTGAGTCCTCCATTAAACCGTCCGTAATATCCCCAGAAAGACGTATGCGGCTCTATGGAGAATATGGTTGCGATCATTTGGGAAGCAAGGAACAAGAGGATAGGGATATCAAAAGGCGTTTTTCTCAGGATTATTTTTCCCGTAGAGAGCATTTTGCTGACCCATAAAAATAATATGACCAGGGAAAAACCCAGGGTAATCCATAGCTTATTAAACTCAAATAGTTCAAAGGTTTTAGGATACAAAATGAGGGGAACCAGAAAGAACAGTGCATAGAAGCAACCGTTGATCCCTTTATTGATAATCCCCAGGTAATCTTTCATTAATAACACCTAGTGTATCAGAGGAAGCTGTGGAGAACAAGGGTGCTTGCAAGTTCTCAATTTGCGTGTAATATATATATGATCTTCTAACACAAGTTTATGGAAGGCCAGCAACCGGTTGCGCAGGAAAAAAAAGAGGAGAGTAATAAAATCCAAAATAAAGAACTGTATATAAGTCTTGCGATTGGGTTGGGGATTGTGTTGGCAATAGTGCTGGGGCTGCAGGGTGGCGCATATATATCCAACTCCATGGGGAAAAAGGGTGCATTTATCACGCCTACTCCTGATTTCCAGCAGGTTTCCTCACAGAATTCAGTACTTCAGCAGGATATTACCACGATTCCGGAAAACGGCGCAGATACCAGCGGACAAACTGAAGGGGGACTTTTGCCGCCAACTACCGCGCCTACTGCGGTTCCTACCGTAACCCCTACGCCGGTACCGCCAACCCCTACGCCTACTAATACACCGGCACCTACCGCAACCCCAACGCCTACTAATACGCCAACCCCAACGCCTACTAATACGCCAACCCCAACCCTAACACCAACACCCACACCTTAATAAATTTTCAATTTTTAATTCTCAATTTTCAATTTCAAATCCCCCAATAGCTAAGACCATCACTTGAAACAGAGCCCATGAAAGACGAATGAGCGCCGTCAGGGGGATTCCTTGGCCAGGCAACGACCTGGATTGAGGAGGGGGGATGAAATCACCCGACAAGCGAATGAGTCATGAATGGATGAATGGATCATCGTGATGGCAGTTTTGCTCCACTTTTGTCTGCACAAAAGTGGAATAGCCTAAAACCTAATCCCTAGAACCTGCTCCCTGAATAATGTATACTGGGATTTATTATGTTTGAGTCCATTTTTGCCCTTTTTTCCCATGATCTGGGAATTGATTTAGGTACTGCTAATACGCTGGTTTATGTGAAAGGAAAAGGTATAGCGGTACGTGAGCCTTCTATAGTAGCTAGACACAATAAAACAAAAAAAATTATTGCCATAGGGACAGAAGCAAAAAAAATGGTGGGGAAAACTCCGGGTACCATTTCTGCTATAAAGCCGCTGGAGCATGGGGTAATTTCAGACTTTGATGCAGCCGCCGGGATGCTTCAGCACTATATTAGGAAGGTGCATGAAATGGGTACTCCGGTTCCATACCTTGCCCGTCCCCGTGTTGTAGTAGGGATTCCATCAGGAGTTACTGAAGTAGAGCGCCGCGCCGTATGGGAAGCAGCCCTTACCGCAGGAGCCCGGGCTTGTTACTTAATAGAGGAACCTATGGCAGCTGCAATAGGCGCAAACATTTCAGTTTTTGAACCCACAGGGGTGTTGACAGTGGATATAGGCGGAGGTACCACGGAAATTGCAGTCATTTCCCTGGGTGGCATAGTGGTAAACAGGTCTTTAAAAACTGCAGGGAATGATATGGATGCAGCTATCATCCATTATATCCGTCTCCGTCATGGTCTTTTGATAGGGGAAAAAACTGCTGAAGAGGTAAAAATTGGGATAGGTTCAGCATACAAAAAAACACAAAAGCCTAAGACAAAAGCTGCGCAGGCAAATGATTTTGAAGAAGTGGAGATGGAAGAGGGTAAAAAAGGAGAGAAGGTTGCTCTGATTAGGGGTAGGGATATAGAAACTGGTCTTCCCAGAAGCCTGCGTATTACAGAAAGTGAAATTCGGGAAGCAATAGGACCGGTTATTTCCTCTATAGTGGATGAGGTTATGGAAGTAATAGAGGAGACTCCGCCGGAACTTACCTCTGATATTCTTGAAAGAGGCATCTTGCTTACCGGAGGAGGTTCTCTTCTGCCGGGTGTGGATGACCTGATCATGGAAAAAACAAAAATTCCGGTCTCTTTAGTGACTGATCCGCTTACTACAGTAGCCCGCGGCTGTGCTAAATTATTAAATGATCCGGAAACACTAAGCAGGGTAAAAGTAACCGGCGGTTTGAGGTAGGGATTATGCATAAGTATGAATACAGGTACAAATCCCCTACCCAAAAAGATCCCCCCAAAAAATCAGTAAAAATAATCCAGCTTTTTTTCATCCTGTTTTTCCTCACGTGTTTTGTTTTGACTGTCTTTGTTGTTTCTAAAACGGTGTATGAGAATGTGATCCAGAAAAGAATTATTAGTCCGGTAGCAAAAAGTATTACCACATCAGTTGCTGCAATCCAAAAAATTATCTTTCCTGAACAGTTAGAGGCCGTAGTTTCAAAAGCTCTGGATGGCGTAGACGGTGATTATGCTGTAGCAATAAAAAACCTAAAGACAAACGAATCATATACGCTTAATTCCAATCAGGTTTTCCAAACTGCCAGTTTATATAAAATGTGGGTAATGGCAGTAGTATCCCAGCAGATTGAAAAAGGGAAGCTGAACCCTTCCCATGTGTTAGAGAAGGATATTTCAAAATTGAATTCCGCATTTGGTATCTCTACAGATTCTGCGGAACTGACAGAGGGGACACTAGAATTAGACATAAAATCAGCCATGAATAGGATGATTGTAGTGTCAAATAATTATGCGGCCCTTGCTCTTTTGCAGGAGGTAGGTGTTTCAACCGTCTCTTCATTCCTCCAGGACTATGGCTTGGTACACTCAAAAACAGGCAATCCGCCTACTACCACGGTAGCTGATGAGGAGCAGTTTCTGGAGGATTTATATAAAGGAAAGTTTGGCAATAAAGAATCTACGCTGGGGATGCTGACTATGCTGAAAAACCAGGAAGTAAATGACCGGATCCCTAAATACTTACCGCCCCAATTGGAAGTAGGCCATAAAACCGGGGAATTAGACGGATATAAACATGATGTAGGCATAGTGTTTTCAAAAAAAGGACCTTACATTATAGCGGTGCTTACTAATACCAATGACCCGCAAACGGCCGCTGAAAACATAGCCAAGCTCAGCAAAGCCGTGTACCAGCATTTCGAAAACGAGTAATTCTCGAATGTTAATCGAATCTACTCGAATCTCTCAGTATTCTTTCCAGTTGACTTATTGGGTTGTCCGGGCTATAATAGTTAAGCGAGTTTTGAAGCTAGGGTAATCATGGTTTTGAATGTTAAAGAGTAATTAACAATTTTTCTCCAAACAAATTCAAAATCTGCAAGCGATTGCAGTCTTCTTCTTTCTCGCATTTTTCAGTTTGAAATTAAAAAAGTAGCCCCTTTTCGAAGGTGCTATGCACATTAACAAGCGAAGATGCTTGGAAAGTGGTAGGATAAAATCCTGCGAATCCCTTTGGGATTCTAAGGAGAAATACTGCTTTCTAAGAAGATTTTGTGCGTGAACATTATGTTCACAATCGTAAATCCTTTGATAACAAAGCAGGATTAAACTACAAAAGTCGAGGCAAGAAATTGCTTCGCAATTTTTTTTGAGAATTTGATCCTGGTTCAGGATGAACGCTGGCGGTGTGCTTTAGGTATGCAAGTCGAACGGCTGAGTAGCAATACAAGGCAGTGGCGGACGGGTGAGTAACGCGTATGAATCTACCTCATAGTGGAAAATAACATGTCGAAAGACGTGCTAATGTTCCATAGTCCCGCAAGGGTAAAGGGATTAACTTCCCGCTAAGAGAGGAGCATGCGTCCTATCAGCTAGTTGGTAAGGTAAAGGCTTACCAAGGCTATGACGGGTATCTGGACTGAGAGGTTGACCAGACACAGGGGCACTGAGACACGGGCTCCACACCTACGGGTGGCAGCAACTAGGAATATTGCGCAATGGACGAAAGTCTGACGCAGCGACACCGCGTGGAGGAAGACGGCCTTCGGGTTGTAAACTCCTTTTGATAATCCCTTCACAGATTATAGAATAAGACCTTACTAACTACGTGCCAGAAGTCTCGGTAATACGTAGGGGTCAAGCGTTATCCGGATTTACTGGGCGTAAAGAGTGTGTAGGCGTCCTCCCAAGTTTCCATTTAAATCTCAGGGCTTAACCTTGATTCTGGTGGAAAAACTAGGAGGATTGAGGATTGTTCGGGGTACTGGAACAGTAGGTGTAGCGGTGAAATGCGTTGATATCTACTGGAACACCAAAGGCGAAGGCAGGTACCTGGAATTCTCCTGACGCTGAGACACGAAAGCTAGGGTAGCGAAACAGATTAGAGACCTGTGTAGTCCTAGCCCTAAACTATGGATGCTAGATTCCCCAAAACCAAGTGCATACACTTGGAATTTTCAATTCACAATTTACAATTTTCAATAAATTTAAAAATTTTTAAACATTGAAATATTCATTGTAAATTAGAAATTTAAAATTGGAAATTTCCAAAAGTTGTGCTTTTGGTTATGGGGAGTCGTAAGCTAACGCGTTAAGCATCCCGCCTGGGGAGTACGGCCGCAAGGCTAAAACTCAAAGGAATTGACGGGGACCCGCACAACCAGTGGAGCGTGTGGTTCAATTTGAGACGAAGCAAAAAACCTCACCAAGGTTTGACATACATATGAAAGCTCTATGAAAGTAGAGCCCTGCGCAAGCACATTTGTACAGGTGCTGCATGGCTGTCGTCAGCTCGTGCCGTGAGGTGTTCCATTAAGTTGGGAAACGAGTGCAACCCCTATCCTGTGTTACATTTTCACAGGAGACTGCCTTAGTTTTTCTAAGGAGGAAGGAGGGGCGGACGTCAAGTCCGCATGGCCCTTATACCTTGGGCTACACACACCCTACAATGGCGAAAAACAATGAGTCGCAAACCGGCAACGGTAAGCTAATCTCTTAAATTTCGCCTCAGTTCAGATTGGGGTCTGAAACCCGACCCCATGAAGTCGGAATTGGTAGTAATCGCGGATCAGCGGGCCGCGGTGAATACGTTCTCGGGTCTTGTACACACCGCCCGTCAAGGCAGCAAAGTCGGTAATAGCTGAACCTCGTGAATGCGGGGGAGGCTAAGATCGATGATGAGGCTTAAGTCGTAACAAGGTATCCCTAGCCGAAGCTGGGGATGGATCACCTCCTTTCTAAATTAAAAATTAGATCGTAAGATTTAATTTTGAAATTTACGCCGTCCAGCGTCCCTTTAAGTACAAAAGGAATGGACAACCATTCCTGCCACTTTTCAAGCATCTTTTAGCTTAACTAAAAATTCAAAATTCGCTTTGAAATTAGCTGATATTGATAGAAATTATGAAATTTATTGTAATTACAATTAATATCTATTAATTTCCATCAGTTTCTATAAATTTCTTAAATTAAGACCTCGACTCATAATCGAGGTTTTTTTGTGGAGAAAATTCAGTTCTAAAATATTGCGAATCGGATCAACTCGAATAGGTAAAGAAGATTATTGGGCAGCTGTTTTAGTTACCGGAGGGTACTTGTACGGTTTTTCGCGGGTTTTGGGGGAGCCTTTTTCTTCTGGGCTTCCTGCATACATTTTTCTATGGGCGTACCGGATGGGCAGGGAATTACGGTAGGGTTAATGTTCACTGCAGAGGTAAAAAGTCCTGCAACCTGGCCGGTTGCTATTTGGTGGTAAGTTATTTTATAGGCTATTGGAATAGAAACTACTGCGGCCAGTGTAAATACCAGGATAAATCCCCATCTGATTCTCTTTCTCTTGTTTCCCTTTTTTGCCATGTATTAAGTAGACCAAAACAAAAGATTCCTGTCAACTATTTGACTCAGAAGGCCTTTTGCTACTAATATGGAAGAGTGGAAGATATTGAAAGCACGCCTTCTTTTCAGGTAGAGCCCTCAGGAGGCAGGAATTACCAGAGGACGGGAGCATTAGCAGGCCTTCTTACACTTATTATTTTTATTGCTGCAGGAAGCATTTTTCTTTTAAACAGGCCTCACAATACCAACCAGAACCCCCCTGCAACAGAAAACCCCCAGCAAAAGTTTATTGCCAACAGTACGTTAGTCTATGGATACTGGACAAAAACAGCGTCTATTATTACCGCCCGGGACCTGTCTACTAATAAAGAAGCAGACCTTGCCGCTTTACCTAATAATATAAAGCATGTAAAAATAATATCCGGCAATAAACTCTTATATCTGAATAACACGGACCAGCATGATTATGGAAAAGAGCTTGCTGAAAGAGACCTGGGTACTGGTGCTGACAGGACCGTACTTGCTGCTGACCCAAATTTTGGCATAGATGATTATGTGGTTTCTCCCAATGGAGCATATGCTGCGGTTTGGATGATGGGAAGTGCTTCTGCAATTGCTGCAGGTGCCCCATCCCGGGTATATACAGTGAATGCACAAACAGGTGAGAAGCATTTGATTTACGATGAGAATTCTGCAAATGCAACGCCTATCCATTATCCTATTGCCATAACAAACACCGGAGACCTATTCTCTGATAAATTTTTGCCCAACTCCGGAGCAGGATGGGCTTATGGCATGAGCTTTTCTGATGTTGCCGGTAATAACAAAAAAGATATAGACTCCATGAAGAATGGGACATATAGCTCCCAGCCTTCTGTTTCTCCAAATGGAAACATGATGGCTTTTGCCGGCTACAGCGGAACGGATGGGACCTTGGTAGAAAATGGGTTCAGGAAAGCCATGGTAAACCCTAATACCGTAGAAGTATTTGATTTGTCCTCTCAAACGCGTTTAAAGATAAGCACGCAGATAACAACTGCCCTATATCCTTATGTGAGATGGGATAAAAATTCAGGGGCGCTTATATTTCAGGCTGTAGAAAAGCAGGGCGCAGGGGTGACCTCAGGCTTTTATGCCTACCAGCCAGGTTCAGGATCTATTGCAAAACTTCCTGATAATACACTCAATTTTTATGCGGTATTAGATGATAAAAATTATTTGTTTGGCCAGAATTTTCCGGGAGATTCCGGGGTAGGGAATCTGGGTGACCACTATAGCCAGGGGATAAACAAGCTGAATGTTTTCCATGCGGACACCGGTAAAGAGGATAACGTGGAGTTGAATATGGCGCCTATACAGCTCATTTCTGTTTTTCCCTCTAACTATTTTCCAATAGTTTCAGAAAAAGGCCAGCTTATAGCCTCATCAAAAGACCAGTTGCAGCTGGAGACGTTTGAGATTAAGCCTACACTGGCACCTAAAAGGGAAGAGCGGCAAAGCACTGTTCCTGAGACACCGTCTACTCCGGAGACGCCCTATGTCCCTAAACCGCTTTGCAGGACTATTACCTACCCCCAGTGCAATTCACTCCTGGGTACTAATTATCCGCAAGACAAAGACATAGGAGACATAGGAGATCCGGCATTTTCTGACTGTGTATGGAAGGCGCAGGCCCAGGGAGAGGCTAAAGAAACCTGTGAAGACAGTCCGCTTTATCTGTATGGGGCAGAGGGCACCAAGGTGAACGTATTCATAGATGCAGCCGTGAGCAATCCAAATATTTCCCTGACTAATAATATGCTACAGGCAACCCTTTTGGAGAACGGCACGTTTTCTGCAGGGGGCACTATAGCTGAAAGTTTAAGTTATGATTATGTTTCCCGGGTTAAGAATCTGCCAGCACCGGAAGACGGCGTTATGGTAAACACTAACAACAAATATACGCAGATAGGAAGGCTTGCTGCAAAAATGGGGTTGAATGCCAGGGAAACTGCAGAGCTTCAGGGTTTTGCAATGGGTATAAGTTCTCCATACCTTTTTGTTTCATTTTTTGACCAGAAGACTTCCCAGGATATTCTTCCGTTATATTTTGATCCGCAGCCGGAAACATACAGGAATATTGTTTTTTACTTCAAGCCGCTGAATAAAATGCCTGATGTGCTGCCCAAATACCCCGTGATAACCCCAATTATAAGGACTGGCCTTACCGCTATAGAAATCAGCTACCACGTAGAGTGAGAAGGAAAAAGTGAGGCATGGAGGGGAATCGAACCCCTGCATAAGAGTTTTGCAGACTCCCGTGTTACCTCTTCACCACCATGCCAAATTCAGGCTTTAATTGTACCAATAATAAGGCCCAAATTCTACTCAGTGATATAATAAGATATGTCAAAGGAGCGGCAGGTAGCATCAGAGGTATTAAAAAAAGGAGGCATATTGGTTGCAGTCCTTTCAGCAGTGGTAGACAAATCGGCCGGTGTATTTGCAGGCATCCTCGCATATTTTATAGGGAGAGAAATCCAGCCAAAGGCGGTTTAATTTATGGCGAACAAAAAAGAATTTTCCGATGAAGAGGTTTTTGAAGGAAAAGTCTATGAAGAAGATGATATCTCTGAAATAGACCGGGAAATTATTGCCGGGGAATGGGAAAATCTGACAAATAATGAAACATACAGAAAACGTTCCAGATCCGGGAGAATTATTGCTATGCATCAGGCAATCAGCAATAGGATTAAACAGCTTGAGAAGTTATTTTATCAGTTGGTTAGAGACCACCCTGAAAAAAGTGAAAAGATGCTTGCCCGGATAAAAAGATTGCGTTTTCTTCAACAATACCTCTTGCAGGCTTACGCTTGGGAAGAACAGGGAGAGTTATATTCCCACCCCATTCCGGAAGAACTGGAAGGCCTCATTTAAACTCTTGCATTATATTGACTTCCTGATGTGGGTATGGTGTACTGGAATGGTACCTGATTTAGCAGGAATTTTATGTTGTCTACTGCCCAAAAAACCTTTTATTTTTCCCTCGGATTACCATTGGTTGCACCTACTGCTCAGAAAGCATGAGATACCCCTTGTTTTTAAACTAACATTCAGGTTTATACTCAAAATAACATCTAATTCTCATAAATTATTTTGAGTGCTACTAGGTTAATGAGAGTTGTGTAAACTCGAGTTAGACTAGTATAATATGGAGATTAAATTTTAACTATGTTGCCTGCGGAACGGAATGATTTTGCAAGAATTGTGGAGTTGAGGGAAAGCCTTCCCCGGCCTGTGCATACAGAAAAAATAGCGGGTGGAAATTTTTCTCTGTACCGCGCAAAAGAACTGTTTGTTCCAGAATGGGGAAATTTTGCGGCACAGGCACTGGTGACTGAAGCAAGAAAAAGTTACCAGCTATATGGTGATATTCCTTTATTAGACCGCTTTGACCAAAAAGCTGCCGTATATCTTACCCAGGTTACTTTTCAGGATGATAAGGAAAGGCCGGCAAATGAGTGGTTTACCGTTAGGTTTGTCCCGGGGGAAGGAGAACCTTACAGCTCTGAAGATCTGGAGTTTTATAGTTTTTCAGAGGAAGGGAATATGCATAGTGTAAAAAAAGCCATGGTAGAAAGGCTCCCCCAGGTAGCAGGTTTTTCTGAAGAAGATTTACTATCTAAAACAGCGGCAGTTTCCCGTTTAGGTGCAGTAAGAGGCTATTATGATAACGGAGATGAAATGGAAAGCGCGGGCCGGGGTTCAAAATATGTAGGCATCAGCTTTGCCCTTATGAACATGCAGTTCTTAAAAGATGCCAGGCATTTTATGGACGTTCGGCTTATGACCTCTCAAATCCACGATTCTTTACGGAGAGTCTTGTCTTACCCGCCGCTTTCCGGGAAGTATTCCATGCCGTTTACTCCGGGTTATAACATGCTGAGGGTGGAGCCGGAGGCAATCAGGGTAGATAGAACCAACCCTGATGTATATGCAAAAGATTTCCCATCATATTTTTATGACCTGGGATCCCTGGGAGCAGCTTTTAGGAATTTTATCCGGGATGGGAGCCTGAGCTATGAGGATGCATTGCGCTACATCCCACAGCAGGTGTTGGACAGGGATGTCAAGAGGCCTGCCATTAATCTTTTCCGCAATGCCGGGAAACTACTAGGCCAATTATCTAATGAACAGTTGGATGTTATTGATAAAACAGTTCCTGACGCAACAGAGTTGTGCATTATGGATGCCGGTGACTGGAAGCGCGGCGCTGAGCAGATGATAACCGCGGCAAAGACAGGTCAGACTGCGGCAGCCTGAATATGTACCAGTTGATATTTGTGCTTGTGGTATAATGCAAAAATTATGCCGGTAATTGAAGCTAGACCCCCTTCTCCTGAAGATCCCAGAAGAACGGAATCGCCAAAATTATTTGATGTCAGAAGTGCTTTAGAAAGCGGAATGATTACGTATAGGCCAGATAATGGATACGCTTTTTTACGGGCTCCGGAAATGACTGGCGTAAAAGTACTTCCCATTTCTCCTGAAAGGCAAGTTACTGTCACCGGAGCTACCTACGAAGGTTTAGTAAGCACATTATCTAGAACCTCAAATTCACCTAAAATGGAAGACGGGAAAACTCTTAAAGAATTCGTGGACACCGAATATGAAAAATATGGGGAGGCGCTGATGGAAGCAGTAGGTAGGGGTTTTCCAGTCCCTCTTATAGGTAATTTTTTATACGACCCCTTAGGACAGCAGCTTCTTGCTCTTGCACCGGAAAAAATCCACAGGCTTTCTTTAGCTACCAGCAACTCTTTATATAAGGATCCACAAGGGCGTTCCCTAGCGCAAATATGGGAAGTGTTTGACAAAGCAAGAGTTTCAATTGCTGGCATGAGCGTGGGGAGCAATGTTATGGAAGGAATCGTGAGAAATATTGGGCCAAAACAGCTCACTGTAGCAGATTTGGACGTAACAGACCCGGGTAACATAAAGCGGATGAATAGGGCAGATATCAGATTTTTAGCAGAACCCCATGCTATGAGGAGCCAAATGATGGATCCTTTTGACCAGCCCAGGCCTAAGAAAGTGGACATGGAAGCGAGTGCAATAATGAGGGTGGATCCTTATATGAAATTGCGAGTGATAAGGGAAGGTGTTTCACGGGCAAACATTGAGGACTTTTTACATGATTCAGATCTGGTAGTAGAGGTAATAGATGATATTGACTACAAAATAATGATTCGGGAGGAGGCAAGAAAGAGAGGTATTGCTGTATTTATGCCATCAGATGTGGACGGGAGAGTATTTGGAGACTATTATGGTTACCATGAAGACAGGAGCCTTCCTTTAGTACATGGGTTAACTGATAATGAAGTATTTGCTCTTTTAGAGAAAAAAAGGAAAAGTGACCGGTCAGCTATGGGTCCGGTATTCAAAGCATTCATAGGGGAAGAGGTAGCTGATGGGCCATTTGGTATGTATTTAGATGGGGTAGGGGAATTTGCTACTTCAAGTATTCCACAGCATGGTGCCACTGCCTTGGCTGCTGGATACGTAGCAGCTCGGGTGGTTGAAGATTTTTATCTAGGAAAACCAATTCCCCGCAGGTTCGTTCTGAAGCCGTATTAAACCAGAAGTTCCTGAAGCTGTGGGCGGACTGAGTGAGGCCGTGTTCTGTCCTCTTCATACACAGGCTTACCAATCCTAAAAACTGACATAAGATGGTCTCCGGTCTTAAGATAAGTTCTTTTTAACATTTCAGATATGAACCATATAGCCTTAAAACTAGTTTCCGTAAGGGCAGCATGGACGGCGATAGAAAAATCATCTTCATAAAGCGATAGGCCAATTTGCTGAAAAGCCCTACCCACGTTTATTCTAGACGTTATATCATCTTTTTTTGCGGTTATAATTCCTACTGCCGATGCCTTATCAATACCTTCCCTCCCAATTTTTGCAAATCCGGCTATTTCATCCGGCAGTAGTTGTCTTTCACCCCTTAATCCTCTGGCAAAATCTTGCGAAGGTTTCCTTTCTTCAGTGTCTACCATGCCAAAATCTTCACCCCTCATGCCTCTGGTTATATCAAATTCATCATTAGCATGGAACCATTCAGCTAGCTCTTTCCTAAACTCCGGCATATCCATAACAGAACCATCTGCTTGCTGTTGGAATTTTCCAAACATTTGGATCATACCCCTGCTGTTCATGAGGTGCAAATGCAGCCCGTCAAAGTCACCTACAGCAGTTGTTATTCTACTTCTTAAAGCATCTGGAAGAGGGACCCTTTCATCATATATTGCCCTGTTTACGCGTCTTGCCTTCATAGTTTCAAGCCTGTATTTATCAAACGTATGAGAAGCAGTGGCTTCTGCAGTTATTGCCACCATAGGAACTAATCCTATGCCAGGTAATGTGTTTTTAGTATCCTTTTCCAATATAGTGACTTGAGGATCCATTCCGTATGCTTTTGCAGCCTCTACAATATTTTCAGTAGCACAACCTATGCTGATTGCTGCTTGACGTCCTTCCCTGTCTGATGTAGGGAGAACTAAAGCACGGTCTAAAAATACCCCAACACCTTTTTCTGTTACCCTAAATCTTTGTGGTACCGTATTATGGCTGGTAGGAGCAAGAACGCCAAATTCAGTTAAATAGGTCCACTTTTCTTGTGGAGGAAGTTTTGAGAGGTCAGAAGGTACAATAAGATTTTTATTCCAAACCGCCATTCCAGGCATTTGTGCTGCTTCAGGTCTTGCCATAGTGCATATAGTACCATAGGAGCTGTGTATTGTCATTGCTTTTTTCTGCGCCTGTTCCTACAATTAAAAAGGTATGTATTTTGAACTTATTGTTACCCTCCTTACCTTTTTCCTCATGACATTTCTGGGCCTCATGGTATTTTTACGCAATACTAAAAACTGGACAGGACGTTTTTTTTTCTTCCTTACTATTGCTATAGACCTGTATCTTCTTACAAATTTCATCTCCCTGAACCCTCCGGATGCTGAAGCGCAAACCCAACTATTCTGGATCAGGGTAGTTATGTCAGGAGGGTCTTTCCTGGGGCCTTCGTTATTTTTACTGGCCTACAATTTCCCCAAAGAAAAACTCATTTTAAAGCCATATAAGATTGTGCTGTTGCTCCTTTTTGCCAGCACATCAGCAGTCCTTTCCCTGGCCCCATTTGGAGTATTTACCGGTATTAATTATCCCGGGGGAAAGCCTTCTCCTATTCCTGGCCCGGCCATGCCTATCTTTGCGTTAGATTTTGGCGGATTATTCCTGGTTTCATTTATCATGTTATTGCTGAAATACCGCAAGGCAAAAGGCATAGAGCGGTTGCAGCTTTCTTACTTTTTACTAGGCGTTTTAGGAACCTTTACCATCATGTTATTCTCTACCACTTTTTTTGTGGTAGTCCTAAAAAACTCTGACTTTGTTTTTCTGGGTCCTGTTTCTGCACTCATCATGATCACCTGTGTGGCATATTCCATAGCACGCCACCGTATGCTGAATATCCACATGCTGGTTGCCCGTTCTGTAGTGTATGCCATGCTTCTTTTGGTGACTGTATGTGTATACGGGATTTTAGTTTTGTGGTTGGGGAATTCCTTCCTGGGCTTTCATGCTACGTTTTTGCAGAGCTTTACCGTTATTGCCATTATCCTTTTTTCTGCGCTTACCTTCCAGACATTGAAAGAATACCTAAAAAGGGTAACCGGCAGATACCTCTATAAGACTGAGTATGTCCCCGCCCAGCTTCTTTTTGAACTGAATAATATTATGGCAAAAACTATAGACATAGAAGTCCTTATGAATAAGGCCCTTTTGGAAATTCTCAATGGCATGCACCTGACCCATGGGGGCATTTTTATCTTTCATGACAAGGATGCTATTTATAAAAAGAAACTGGTTGGGTTTTCAGAAGAAAACCCCTATGACGTGAATACCCTGGTGTATCTGGTGGAAGACCGTAAGACCATCATTCTGGATGAAGAAAAAGATGCAGCTGTGCGTTCCGTAATGGAACGGCATAAGGTGGCCATTTGTCTTCCTATTGCTGATGAAATTTTACATGGGGCAATCCTTTTGGGGGAGAAGAAAAATGGGGAAATATTCACAGAAGATGATATCCAATTTTTGGAGACATTCAGGCCTGTTTTTGCAGTGGCAGTAGAAAATGCCAAATCCTTTGAAGAGATTAAAAAGTTTAATGAAACATTAAAGCTAAAGGTAGCGGATGAGACGAAAAGCCTACGGCAAGCAAATGAGCATTTGAAAGAGCTGGACAAACTGAAGGATGATTTTGTAGCTATAGCATCCCATGAGCTTCGTACCCCTATGACGGTGATCCGTGGGAATTTGTGGATGGTATTACAGGAAGAGAAAAAGCTGCCTGAAAAATCTGCGGAACGGTTGAAAGTTTCTTTAGAGTCTACTGAACATCTCATCTCATTAGTAAATGACATTCTGGACGTTTCAGCTATTGAAGGAAAGCGGATTAAGCTGTCACCTGCTACTTTTGATATGGCAGTATTAGTGAAAGAAGTAACGGATGAAGTGGCAGCCCTGGCAAAGGAAAAAAAGATTTCCCTGGAAGATAAAGTAGATGGTAAGGTAACGGTTTATGCAGACCAGGACCGGGTGAGACAGGTTATTATGAACCTTATGGGAAATGCACTGAAATTTTTAGGTGAAGACGGAAAGATTGTTATTACTGCTGAAAAAGACGGGAAGTTTGTGAAAACGTCTGTGACGGATACCGGCCCCGGGATTAAAAAAGAAGACCTGGAACGGCTGTTTACCAAGTTTGGCAAACTGGAGACAGACTTTAGTAAAGTCTCAAACACTAAAGGTGCCGGATTGGGGCTTTATATCAGCAAAAATTTAGTGCAACTCTCGGGAGGAAAGATAGAAGTGAGTTCAAAAGTAGGGGAAGGAACTACCTTTTCATTTACCTTGCCAATTGACAGGGGGAAGTAGCTTGAGAGTGAGAATATTTGGTTGATAAGATAGTGCTTATAGAAGTAGTAGCTATGGTGAAAGAAATCCTGGCAGGCTACACCCGCAACGAAGTACTAAAAGAGAGTTTAAAAACGGTGGGTCGTAATGGAGTCGGACCATTCGCCTCTTTCTTTAGAATGTGAACCTTTTCTGAAATCGAAGTGGGTCGTAATGGAGTCGGACCATTCGCCTCTTTCTTATCAGGAAAGCGTTCTACCGCTGAACTAACGACCCTCGGTAAACGACTTCAGAAAAGCATTTGTAAAAGTTCACATTCGCGGACTTTAGTCCGAGCAGGAAAGCGTTCTACCGCTGAACTAACGACCCTTTTCTAAATTGAGAGCCGCAAGTTTGCGACCCAATCTTGATATTTTACCAAAACAGGAAACTTCTAACAACATTAAACCTTACTATTTACAGGAAGA
The DNA here is from genome assembly GCA_050255815.1 of Candidatus Levyibacteriota bacterium. Classification (GTDB taxonomy): domain Bacteria; phylum Patescibacteriota; class Microgenomatia; order Levybacterales; family GWA1-39-11; genus JAGORM01. The sequence goes on from JBLMVJ010000007.1 coordinate 26,083, forward strand.
ATAACAGGGCGCCGCCAATTTTTTGAGTTCCTTTGAAATAAAAATATCAATTAAGTCCTTGAGCGAGAAAAATACCGGGAGTCTCTGGCAAGCGAGCAGGTCTGCGAGCGCGCCAAGAGTTAACGGTATAACCAGCCTAGTTACAAGAAGAACAGGAGCGCTCCTCCAATAACCGTGAAGATCGTGATTCCTACGATGCTGATAGTAGTCCCTATAGATCCGGTAGGTGCTACGGTGGTGATAACCGGAGGAACCCTGGTAGGTGTAGGTGCACGGACTATAATTACCGGTGTGTTAGTGGGTACCGGTGTATTAACCACTATGGTCCTGGTGGGCACTGGAGTAGGCGTATCTGTAGGCTGTGGAGTAGCAGTAGGCAGCGGTGTTGCCGTAGGCGCTAACTGGCACGTAGTGCTGGTTGGGTTATCACCTAACCTGCAGGCACCCTGGTAGCAAATCAAATTGCTGGAGCAGTTAGTGTTAACCTGGCAAGCCTGGTTGCACCCTACCTGGACGGTAGGGGTAGGTGTTGGGCTAGGGGACGGAGTAGGCGTCCTGGTTGGTGTAGGGGTAGGTGTTTTTGTTGGTGTTGGAGTAGGAGTAGCCGTAGGCCTTCCGGTAGGAGTAGGAGTTGCCGTAGGACCTCTGGTTGGAGTAGGAGTAGCAGTAGGGTTCCCTGTTGGTGTAGGGGTAGCCGTAGGACCGCTTGTTGGGATGGGAGTAGCAGTAGGCGGCGTTACCCCGGGGATACAATTAGCCGTTGCGGTTCCGGTAGTACTTACACAGGACGCTCCCCCTGACCCCACCGCTACCACTTCACATTTATATGAGTGGTTTGCAATAACAAAAGCAGCGTCCATAACCGTGGCGGTGGTAGCTACGCCACTTCCTGTTTTAGGTGATGATGCTGCTCCTGCAGTAGTATCTGTAATGGTCCAGTTATATGAAGTAGCTCCGGTGACAGGCTGCCAGGAGCAGCTTAGGGTAGGGTTGCCTGCTATTCTTTGGGGAGGAGAGGAAGGTTTTGGCTGCAGGAGCGTAATAACATAAAGCAGGCCCACTATAACCAGGAGAAGTCCTCCTATTCCCCCTATTAATAAATTCTTTTTAAGTTTTGAATTCATACATTACAAAGTACAAATCAGAGATGGCGCCGGCTGTGGCGGCTTCACACACGCAACCTGAACGCAGCAAGCATTTCGACCTCCTGTTTGATCGCAGGTCAAAGCTGGGTTTGTTGTATCGGGAGTCCAACCATCTGCGCAACCATTCGTGTTTGTTTGGTTTTGTTGGCACTGCCGATTGCTCGTAGTAGTGCATGTGTATGAAACTGGCTTTGAACAGTTTAATGCTACCGCTGCCGTCTGCATATTATCATTGATGAGGGTAATAGGTTTATCATCGTTGGGGCAGCTTAAAGCAGAATCAAGAATATTGTTTGGGTCAAAGCGTACTTTAACGATGTAGTTATTGCTACAGGTGCCGTTTAGCGAACATCCTAGGGTATCAAAGGTTAAGTCAACAGAGCCCGGACCGTTCCAGGTTACCGGGTAATTTTCAATTGACCTATTAAGGCATGTTACGTCTGAGCAGGCATTTTGCGCGGTACATCCCGTGCTGGGGCAGACAGTGATAAGCAGTCTTTGTCCTTGGGGAATTGGTGAAGATCCGATGCTTGATACTGTGACATGGACATCGGCAGAATCAATAGGTCCGGCAATAACACTTCCTGTCTGTGGGCAGGTAGAATAGTAAGTCGTATTCCCACCAGGGCACGCAGATCCCCAACATGTTGCACAGGCATTATTCACGAAAGAGACAGAATAGTTGTCTTTCAGAAGTGCTAAACAAAAGAAAAATAACAGGGAAAATATGGTGCTAAATAATATTTTTTTTATTGGAAATTTCATTGTGTTTGGGATTTAATCCATTCATCCATTGTTGCAAACTGGGTATCATTTGAATCATTAATATAAGCTAAGACATAAACTCCTCCCGCTGAAGGTGCAATAAGGTCAGTCGTCTGTCCTTTTGTATGTTTAAACAGTTCTTGCGAGACATTTTTCCCCCAGTCGTTTTTAAAGAAAAGTTTATTGTAGTAAGCAACAATAGGCTTAAAGAATTTAGGGTCTTTTGAGGCAGTAGTGTACGCGTCTTTAAAAGAGTCTCCTTTTTCTAAATTAGCTTTGATAAGGCTATAAGAATAAATTGCTTTTTCAGGATAATCTTTATATTTAGGATTTGTTGGGTCTATATAAACATATGCATAATCAATATTTCTCCAGCTTAAGACTTTTTTTGCTACTTCCTGCTCAGACTGTAGATCTTTCTCACCAGGATTGTCAGAAGCAATTGAAGAAAGATCAATATTATATTTCGACACAGCAGTTTCCAGAGAAAGCCGTTTTATTAGATTTTTTTTTGCAAGGTCCTTGAGTTTCGGATCGTCCTTTACTTTCTGGTAATATTCTCCCCATATTCTTTGCATTTCAAGATCTATTTGGGCGTCTGTTACGGTTATAGCTGCTTTGGGGGTGGGGGAGGGGACGGCAACTATTTTATTTGCCTGCGGAGGCGGCGGAGTGCCGGGTTTAAAGTTTAAATATACTAAAACTCCGGACACTACTATTACCAGTCCTACTAGTAGGCCCTGCACATAAAACTTATTAAAAAAAGCTTTTTTAGGCGTGACATATGCCGTAGGTTGTTTGCTTACATATTCCTGGTAGCGTTGTTGAAATTGTTGTTTAGGATCCATACTATTAATTTTTATTTTTCAACATAGAAAATTAGCCGAATATTTCGGTCCCTGATTCTATACTACGTTACTGTGAATAGATGAGTCAAGGAGCATGTAGTTTGTAGCAGCTAGCATGTGGAAATTCTTGCATCAAGTAGTTCTCGACATGCTTGAACAATAGTATTCTTTGAAGCCAAGCAGAATTCCTACCTGACACCTAACACCTGAGACCTAATTACTGTTGCGCGTGGAGAATGCCCTCAGCATGATGTTAATATCTTTGGCGTCTATCCTACCGTCATCATTCAGGTCAGCTTGCTGTTTTTCAGATGCGCTGCCGCTTCCTGAATAGGATTTCAGCATCATATTGTAATCCAGGATATCCATGACATTGTGGTACCCGGTGTTGTCATCTATATTCCCCGTGACCAGCGTTATCTGAGGTGCGGCAACAGTTTGGTTTTGCCTTAAGACTACCACCCCGGGGATAATAGCCAGCAGGGAATTGTTGGATTTAATGCGTACATTATAAGAGCCCAGCGGTAAGCTGGAGGCGTTTGCAGTACCTGCATAGAGGTTCCCATTATATGTAAGCTGGACCTCCATCTGCTTTACCAACTGGTCAGAAGCATTATTAAAGTACACCATAAAACTTCTGGCGTGCTGCATGGGGTTGTTATTTTCTCCGCCTGCAGTATTAGGCCCTATCCCCGGCAGTTTTACCAGGAAAGAAACCATGGCATTAGATGGCACGGCAGTAGGCGTAGGGGTATTAGTAGGCGTAGGTGTGGGTGTTGCAGTTGGCGTCAAAGTTGGGGTAGGGGTAGGGCTGGGAGACGCGCTTGGGCTTATGGTAGGGGTAGGGCTGGGAGTCGGTGAAGCACTTGGACTTACGCTTGGATTTGGAGTTGGGGATGGGCTTGGTGTAGGGCTTGGAGAAGGACTTGGGCTAGGAGAAGGTGTTGTCTGGGCAGTTCCCCAAACCCCAAATTCAAAATATGCCCCTGAAGCCATAGAGAGATATGCTATCTGTGGGTTTAAAGTTGCATCACAATTTGTGTATCCTGCCAATACTCCGGATAGGTTTACCCCAACCATATGGTCAGTGGAACTGAGTGCAGTCAGATCAAAGTACCCGTTTTGGTCGGTAAGGCCGGTTGCTGTGCCTTGTCCTACCATTGAATTTGCATATACGTCTGCTTTTGCTACTCCTGGTTCATCATTCTCCCTGGTGCAATTATGGTTGAGGTCATTATATACATACCCATATGCATGAGGTGTACCTCCGGCTAACTGTGCAATCTTAGACTTTTGTGTGATAGGAATAGGTGTAGGGATGGGACAAGTGGAACAGCCCTGGTATTGTGCATTTGCGGTGAAATGGCAGGTGTTGGGTTTTAATATGCCCCCCGTATTCAGGTATGTCTGGTATGAAGGCATCTGCGTTTTCTTTCCGTTTATATCACACGTCCACTTACAAACGCCTACACCGCGCTTTGTACTGGGAAGGCAGGATATAGTTTCACAGCTGCCACAGTAGTATGCCTGGTTAATGCTGGCTATCTGTGAAGTGGATACTTCTTTTGAGGGAGAAGATTCCAGTAGGTAAATGTTTAGCCCTAAAACGGCAATGAGCGTAAACAGGAGAAAGGAAATAGTATGGGAGGTAGAATGGGCAATAGGCCCTATGTAAATGTCCAGTTGTTTGGTAATTGTCTTTCGCAACATAGAAATTAAAGTATAGAGTATACAGTATTGAGTATTAAGTATGATTTCTTTTGGAATGCCCTCAATACTCTATACAGAATACTGGATACTCAAATTATTCTCCATTAAACGTTCCGCGCGCAAAGGCTACTAATAATATATTTATATCCTTTGCGTCAACCTTTCCATCATCATTCAGGTCTGCCAGGGCTTTAGTATCCGGATTACACGCGCCACCGGTATAACAATTCACTATAGCATTATATTCCTGCAATCCTAAAGAATTCTTCGCAAAAATGTCTCCGGAGACTAATGTGCCGGAAGCGCTGGCAGTATTGTTTCCTCCCAGAGATATCTGGGTAATTTGGGATTTCTTTAAAAGTGTATTGTTAAACCTGAATTTGGCATAGTAAGATCCGGCAGCTACATTTGGTATAGTAACACTTCCCGTAAAGGATCCGTTTTGGTAGTTCAGGTTGCCATTTCCTGATTTTACCTTTTGGTTAGTGGCATTATCATACAGGTCCAGGGCAAGGGCCTTAGGTGATTTAGGGTTATTGTTATTGTAAGATTGCGTCCCAATCCCCGGCATAGTAAGCGTCAAATTAAAAGTAACACTTGCCAGTGCACTGGTTGGGGTTGGGGTAGGAGACGGCGTGTTAGTAGGCGTAGGCGTATTGGTTGGCGTAGGAGTCCTGGTTGGAGTTGGCGTTGGCGTATTGGTAGGTGTTTGGGCTGTACCGCAAACATTTGGGGTGCCGCCACCACCGCACGTCTGTGGATTAACGCAGTTGTTAGGACAAGTTCCTCCGCAGCCATCTGTTCCTCCGCATTTGCCGCCGCATTGAGGTACACATGCAGCTTGACACGCTGCCCCGCAAGTCAAAGTCCCGCCGCAGTTATCAGAAATGGTTCCGCAGTTTTTCCCTTGGGCAGCACATGTTGTTGGGGTACACGTTGTCTTGCAGCTCCCATTCTGGCAAGTAGTTCCACCTGAGCACGTATCTTTTGTGCATGACGTGAGGCCTGCATATACTTGTGTGCAGTTTGTACTCCCATTGTAAGTGCTGAATACGGCGGAGCAGGTGCCATTACCTGCTGAGCAGGTGTTAGCCGGGGCGTTACACGTTGCTGCTCCACCGGAGCAAACAGGTGTGCCGTTGCAGTTAGGAGTGACAGATCCCGGTTGGCAGATACCACCGGTACAGGAATACCCGGTTACGCAGTTGTTTACCGTACAAGGTTGATTGAGCGCCGGCACCTGGGTGCAACTCCCTCCGGATGTGCTTTGGGTGTAAACACAATTATTCTGGGTGCCGTTGTTATTTCCACAGGAATTTTGAGGGGCATAGCAAATTCCGGAACAGACAGGAGTAGTATTACAGCTTGAGGCTGGTCCGGCAATAGTGCAAGTGTTCACACTAGTTTTTGTCGCCTGCGAGCATGTGCTTGAACTTGGTAATACTCCAACAACGCAGTTGTAAGTTCCGGGAGCCGCATTATATTGGGTTAATGTGGTTGCGAGAGATCCCGAGGTATATGGGCAGTTAGTGCCTGGAGCCCCATAATATTGGCTTCTGCAACTAGTACTGCTTGTATTCAAGTTATAAATATCTGCATTATAGGAAGAGATGCCTGAGGTGACAGCTGACCAAGTGCAAGTTACGGTAGTTCCACTGCAGGAAACGCTCACCGTGCTTGGAGCAGTGGGGCAAGTAGCTCCTACAGTTCCTCCACCGCCTCCACCGGAAGAACTATCAAAATAATTAGTGCAGCAGACGTATTGATTGCCATCATTTTTATAAGTAGTACAATCTGATCCTCCCGTAGAGCTAGGATAATTATAGGGAGTATTTACCCCTGAGTCTGATTTAGCAAAAGGGCCGCAGCCCATGCTGGCACGTATACAGGAGTTTGTATATTGAATGCCGTTAATCATTGGACTGGCCGGGCAGCCGGGAGGAATATAAGCTGCAGCTCTCTGGCGGACGTCTTGGCGCTGGAAGGTTTGCATGAGGGTGATGGGGACGGCTACCAGTACTATGATAGTGAGGATTGTGTTGATAACCCTAATCTTTGATGAAAATAGGGTATGTCCCACAGCATGAAGACCTGAGGATATACTCATACCATTTAATAGTATGCGTAAATGAATTCATTTGCAATACAGCCTTTGCCTTTATCTACTATTCATGCTGCGTAGAATTATATTGAGGTCTATTTCATTCACCACGCCGTCATTATTCAGGTCGGCGGTCTTTTTGACATCCGCGGTACACAGAGGGTCCTGGCGGATGCAGGATATGATTTGGTTGTACGTCTGCACACCGGTAGTGCCGGACCCGGTTGCAGGGGAAGGGGAGGGCGCACCGGCCACCCGCTGCGGGCTGGGTTTGGGCTGGTATGCGGTTTGTGACGGGGCAGAGGCGCCGCTGGTAGTTATTTTACAGGAGGTAATAATGTTGGGACGGCCATCTATAACCGGGCTGGTAGGGTCTAAAAGTGAGGCAGTGTATTCCGTGTTTGGCAGATCCAGTTCATACTTTTTTCCTCCGGTGACAGTTTTCCCCATTTTTTTATAGCCGTTTTCAGGTTGGATATATGGTTCCGGAACCGTGCTGACATCCGCAAAATTATTTCCGTAGTTAACCATGATAAGCTCCGCAGTTTCTCCTGCTGCTATGCTGGTCTTATCCCATGCGCACGTGGGGAAGCCGCTGGGTTTTGCGCCAAACCGGGAAGAAGCCTGCTGTTTTATGGTGAGCTGCTGGTTAACCAGGTAAACACTGATAGGAATGGAGAGCAATAAGATGAAGATAAAGATGCTACTTATCACCCTTTTTGCTGAAGAAAAGAAGGCCTCTTCCAGCGCGCCTTTTATCAGTGAGAAGTTCACCTTTCCATCATAGGGTTAAAAAGGCTGAAAAGTCAATAAAAGCGTATAGTGACTAGCGTACAGCGTTTAGTTAAGATGTTTCATTGTAATTACGGTTAATTTCTAATTTCCATCAATTTCTATAGATTTCCTGATTAAATCTTGTTATTCAAGTAGATTCGATCAACATTCGAACCATTCGGGAATATCTTTTCTTTCTTGAAATTAACTCTGCTGTACTATACTATTTGAAGGTGACATTATCAGACAGAGATATTAAAAAAGCACTTGAAGAAAAAAGGATTATTATTAGTCCTTCCCCTGATTTATCCACCCAATTAGGCTCCTGTTCTATAGATTTGCGTCTTGGGAATGTTTTTAGGATTTTTGACCACAGCAAATACCCGTATATAGACCCTTACAAAAAGGACTATTCAGCAGAAATTACCAAGGAAGTGCACCTCAAAGACGGGAGCCAGTTTATCATGCAGCCGGGAGATTTTGTTCTGGCAGTGACCCTGGAGAAAGTAACCATACCGGATAATATGATGGGACGCCTGGAGGGTCGTTCATCCCTGGGACGCATGGGGATAGTAGTGCATTCAACTGCTTCTATATTTGACCCCGGGTGGAATGGCAGGTGTGTGCTGGAGCTAGGTAACATGGGCCGTATGGCAGTTGCTTTAACCCCGGGAATGAGAATCTGTGCTATGACTTTTGAGCAGCTCAGCTCTTCAGCAGAAAAACCATACCACAAAAGAAAAGACGCAAAGTATGTCATGCAGGAAGGCCCAATTGAAAGTAAGATCTCACAGGATAGGGATTAGTATCAGGTATTAAGTATTGTGTATTAAGTATGGATAAAAATACATGATACTTGCTACTTTATACTTAATACTTTTATGGATTATCCGGTAAGTTTTACTATTGACCTGAAGAAGAATACTTATGGAGGACTATATATTGCCCTGGAAGGAATTGATGGGTCCGGAAAAACTACGCAGGTAGAAAAGCTTGCAGAATACTTTGAGAAACAGGGGAAAACGGTGGTCCGCACCCATGAACCCAGAAGGGATGGAGTAATGGGGGAACTGGTCTCCAACATTTTAAAAGAAGAAAAGCATATCCCTGAGATAGCAGTACAGTATTTATTTGCTGCCCAGCGCTCCGTACATTTGGAAGAGCTGGTTGTTCCTTCACTTTCCGGAGGAAACGTAGTAATTTCAGATAGATGCTTTTGGTCTTCCATTCCTTATGGACTTTTAGACCGTTTTGAATCAGGGAAAAATGAAAACCCTGAGCAGATGATGGCAGCCCTTTCTATCCTTTCCATGTACCATGAATTTGTAGCGCCAGATTATACATTTGTTTTAGATGTTAGCGTAGAAACTGCCGGAAAAAGAATCTCTGAACTTCATAGGGAGGCAGAACTTTATGAAAAGAAAGAGAAGCTGTTAAAAATCAGGGAAGGATATGAATTCCTCCTGGAAAAATTTCCGGGAGCACTGGTAAAAGTAGACGCGGAACAAGACGTAGAAAAAGTAACTGCCAGCATTCTGAGCGAAATTCAATAAGTAGAAAGAAACTAATTGATATTAATAGAAGTTCATTGAAATTAATAGTAATTACAAATAATTTCCATCAGTTTCTTTAATTTCTACAAATTTCAAATGATTTATCCTGTTCACTTTACCATGCCTTTAAAAAGGAATCCCTATCCAGGGTTATATATTGCCTTTGAGGGGATAGACGGGTCAGGAAAATCCACCCAGCTGCACCTGGTAAAAAAATATTTTGAAGACCTAAAGAAGGATGTCATATTAACATCTGAACCCAGGCAGGAAGGCCAAATCCAGGAAATTATCCGTGATGCGCTTTTTTCTAAAATACATATACCTTCCCGTGCCTACCAGCATTTATATTCAGCAGATAGGGTGGTAAACCATGCACAGGTGGTAGAGCCGGCTTTGGAAAAGGGTAGCGTAGTACTGACCCACAGAAGTTTTTGGTCTGCCGTGGCATATGGAATTTTAGACCTGGGGGAAGAATATAGGGGTAAAACAGAGGCGCATATAGAAATAGCCCATGGTATTTTTTCATACTACCACCAGTTTATAGCGCCTGATATTACGTTTTATCTGAAGGTTTCAGCTGAAAAAGCAGTGGAGCGGCTTTCAGAAATGGAAAAAGAGAAAGACATTTATGAGAAAGGGTCAAAGCTTAAAAAAATTGCCCACGGATATGATACATTAGTAGAACATTTTTCCCCTGCATTCATAGTGATAGACGGAGAGCAGAATGAGGAAGAAGTGACGGGACAAATTATCCAGGGAATTGAATCATATGTCAAAAGTTAAAATCAGGAGTAATCATGTTCAGCACGTGGAGTTTGATTTAGATTTCAAACGGAATCCGCACCAGGGCCGTTATATAGTGCTGGAGGGGATAGACGGATCTGGAAAAAGCGTGCAGTCACAAGAGCTTGCTGCAGTTTTTGAAAAACAGGGTAAGAAGGTGCACTTAGTATCTGAGCCCAGGAGGACCGGGATTATAGGTAATTTAATTAATGAACTCCTGCATAAAAAAATAAAGCTTCCGGCAGAATCACTCCAGTATTTATTTGTTGCTGACCGAATAGCCCACCAGGAGGAAGTTATTATTCCGGCACTCAAGAAGGGTGAAATAGTAATTTCCCACCGCAACTTTTGGTCTTCCATTCCCTACGGCATTATGGATATTTCCAAGGGGGATATCCAGGATAATGCCCAGACTTTGTTAATTGCCCAGTGTATTTTATCTACATACTTTCAGGTAATGGTCCCTGATGTAACAATTTATTTAGATGTTTCTGCTGCGGTCGCCCTGAAGAGACTGGATAAATCAGGACAGGAAAAAGAATACTATGAAACAGAAGGGAAGTTGCGTAAGGTCCATCATGCATATGAATGGATTATTGAAAAGTTTCCTCATGAATTTGTAAGAATTAACGGGGACCAGGAAATAAAGAAAGTAACGGATGATATAATTTCATGTATCAAGTAGAATGTATCAAGTATTTTGTATAGATTCATAATACGTACTACATACTACGTAATACTATGGTGCTTGGACCTAAATTATTATTAGAACTAGTTAAGAAGAAAAAGCTGGTGGAGAACTTGTCAGAGAGGGAGCTGACAAATCCGGAAGGTGCAGGGTTTGACTTGCGTTTAGGAGAAGCATATAAAATTACCGGTAAAAAAGCATTCCTGGGGATTACAGAACGCCATACTGCAGAAGTGAAACTTGTGAAGAAATTCGATTCCAAAAAAGCCTCCAGCCTTGTCCTCAAACCGGGCGATTTTTATCTGGTAAAAACAGTAGAAGATGTAAATATGCCGGATAATCTGACTGCGACCATAACGCCTCGCTCGACTACCTACAGAAGCGGTCTTATGCTGCGGGCTGGAAATGTGCCACCGGGATACTGCGGGGGGTTAACCTTTGGTCTGGCAAACGTAGGGCCCGTTACCGTTACTATAGAAATGGGCTCCCGTTTTGTCCATATCCAGTTTTCAGAAGTAGCGGGAAAAGGCGCTATGTACCGCGGACAGTGGCAAGGAGGCCGGGTCACCACAACAAAGAAAGAAAAGCAGGTGTAAAAGGGTATTAAGTATTGAGTGTAGAGTATTAAGTATGGACACCGATAAGCTTAGAACATTTTTATTGAAAGCAAATAAGGAGGGGTATGCTTCCGGAGATAATACCATATCCAGAGGAGAAGATTTTTCTTACGTTACCAATTTCGAAGATGGAGATGTAAGGTTGAATGATTCTTGGTTTGGCGGTGAACCATTTGGCGGACGGGAAGTGGTATTTTATAAAGGAAAGCCATACTGGATGATGGTCTATTATGGATCAGACAGTGGAAAGGCAGAAGGGTTAATTCCATTTTTAAGAAAAGCCCTCATACAGCCGGAGGAAGAGATGCCAATACGTGGACCTCGTAAGTTGGAGGAAGGAGATTTCTCCTACGAAAATTCATATAGAGGAGATGTGCAGGATTTTGTAGGGGAGGAAAAAATTTTTTACAAAGGAGAAGAAGTCTTTAAAACAAATTACAGCGGAGGACTAGTGAACCAGAGACGCGACCAAGTTTGAGAAAGTATCGACTATTACATATTGAGCATAAAGTATTCCCACTCAATACATAATACTTTATACTGAATACTGATTTTATGAAAAAAAATCTTCATCCGGAATACCAGTACCTTGAGCTATTACAAGAGGCATTAGACCACGGTGAAAAGAAGATAGACCGTGGGACAGATATAGTCCTGTATTCTTTGTTTGGCCGCCAGACCCGGTATGATTTGTCCCGGGGTTTTCCTTTGCTTACTACTAAAAAAGTCTATTGGAAGGGTGTCCTGCATGAGCTGTACTGGTTTATGTCCGGGCAGACTAATATCAAATATTTGGTGGATAATAATGTCCACATTTGGGATGATTACCCCTATAAAATCTTCAGGACCAAAAACCCTAAAACAAAACTTACCAAAGATGATTTTATCAATAAAATCCGGGATGGTTCGGCAAGCTCACCATTTGTTAAAAAATGGGGAGAGTTACCTCGTATATATGGGGAAATGTGGAGGGCATGGCCCACAAAAACGTCAAGGACAATTGACCAGCTTGGCTGGGTTATCCGGGAATTAAAAGAAGACCCTGACGCAAAAAACGCTATAGTTACTTCCTGGAATCCTGAGTACATGTACACTATGGCCCTGAAAAAAGAGGCTAACCGTTTTCCTATCTGCCACAATATGTACCAGGTCTCCAGGCGCGGAGATAAATTATCTTTGCAGCTATACCAAAGGTCTGCGGATTTATTCCTTGGGGTTCCGTTTAATATAGCATCCTATTCTTTGCTTACCATCATTCTGGCAAATGTTATGGGGCTAAAACCAGGAGAATTTGTCCATACATTTGGGGACGTTCATATTTATGAAAACCACATCCCACAAGTAAAAGAGCAGTTAACCAGGAAGCCAAAGCCTTTCCCTCATATACATATTAAACGCAAGTTAAAATCTATAGATGATTTTAAGCCGGAAGATGTAGAGCTTTTGGATTATGACCCGTATCCTATGATGAAAGCGGAATTGACGGTTGCGGGCGGACTGTATGACAAGAAGACCGGAAAGATGGCAGGATAGCGTAGGCATCAAGTAGTAAGTAGTATGTAGTATGAATGATAATAAAATTCATTCTTTTACAGATTTAAATGCCTGGAAAGAGGGCCATAGACTAGTCCTCGAAGTTTATAAAATTTCAAAAAATTTTCCCCAAGAAGAAAGATTTGGCCTTGTAGATCAGGTGAGGAGAGCTTCAGTTTCTGTAACAAGTAATATCGCAGAAGGATTCTCAAGGAAAACAAAAAAAGAAAAAGCTCAGTTTTTGTTCACGTCATTAGGATCCTTAACTGAGGTACAAAATCAACTTCTCATAGCGAGAGACTTAGGATATTTAGATAATAAGGAATTTAAAGAGATAGCTGATAAGACAATAATAGTGAGCAAGTTGATAAACGGTTTAATAAAAAGCGCAAATTCTTTAAATTCATAATACCTGCTACATGATACTTAATACACGTGTTGTTACGGTTGCGGCGTTAGCTTTTGATGACAATCGAGTTCTTCTTGTAAAGCATGGGGAGGCGGCACATCATATTACCGGTGTTTATGGGTTACCGGGAGGAAGACTTGATGGAGAGGAAAAACTACTGGATGCTGCTGCCAGGGAATTTCAGGAAGAGACCGGACTCACCGCAGATAAAAGCTCCATGGTAAAACTCGGTAAAATATACGAGGCTGATATCCCCCGTAAAAACGGAGAACTTCTTAAGACCTCCTGGAACGTATTCCTTGTAAAGAAATTCTCAGGCGAGCTGAAGGCTACAGAAGAAACCGTTCCGGAATGGGTAGAGATAGATACAATGGAGAAACTAGATTTACTCCCAAATACCTACGACGCCGCGCAGGAGGGGAAGAAACTTCTCAATACTACAAATAATTAAATTATTTTCTTTTCCTTACTTTTTTGCCGGGTTTCTTCTCAAACAGATTAAACAGCCAATACCCGTTCACTACCACAAAAACTAAATTCAGGACGGAGAACAACATGCTTCCGGTGACGTATGAGTAATAAACCAGTATGAGGGACCCGGTGAGACCTATGGACAAATACATTCTGCTTTTTGCTTTTTCCCTTCCGGTTTCCAGCAGGTATAGATTTATCAGGACCACAGCCATACCCAGCAGGCCAATAAGTTCAACATAATTTCCCATGTATTCTAGTTTGCCATGAACGGTGAAGGGTTTCAAGCAGTGCGCTTTGAATAGTAGAATTTTTAGCCTGGCAATATTATAATTATGGACATGACTGGTCCTAAAATTTCCATGGTGGTTGCTATGGATGAAACACGCGGCATAGGGAAAGATAATAGGATCCCCTGGCATCTAAAAGAAGATCTGATACGGCTGAAGCGGTTAACGCTGGGCCATCCCGTCATTCTAGGAAGGACTACGTATGAGTCTATGGCAGGATATTATGATAAAAGCGGGAAAGAGATGCCCGGGAAGCTCTATATAGCAGTTAGCCGGGATACTTCTTATACACCAAAAAGATCAAATGCCGTTGCAGCGCATTCCATAGAGGAAGCGTTGGAAAAGGCAAAAAAAGTGGAAGACCGGGAGATTTTCATTATAGGGGGCCAGAAGATTTTTGAACAAACCCTGGAGTTGGCGGATAGATTGTATTTAACCATAGTGAAGGGAAATTACGGTGCGGATGCGTTCTTTCCGGAATACAAAGAGTTTGCAAAGGTAATTGAGGAAGAGCATCATACCGGAGAAGGTTTTGACTACTCATTTGTAACCCTGGAGAAAGGCGAGTAGCGTGTAGCAAATAGCACGTAGTAAAAACCACAAGCTATCTGCCACGAGCTACATGCAAGAATTACTTCAGCTTTATTGTCAGGGGGTTAGCCAGATTGAGGATAGATTCCTGAGTAGTTTTAGCAGTTACAATAGTTTTCTTTCCAAAGCTGATAGTGGCAGTAGGCTTACTTTTTACCACATTAAATGAAATTTTCCCTACACTTCCTGAACCTCCAATAGGATTTCCGGTAGGATTGATTGCAATGGCATACGTGATGTCCCCGGGAGTCCTGGAATCAGTAAATAAATTCATATAGTTTCCCGGCTCTCCAAACAAAGAATTTGACGTGTCTGCAGGGAGCAGTTTCAGGTCTGTTATAACAGCAGGGTCATACACTAATTCTATCTGTACGCCGGTAATAGGGACCTTCCCGGTATCTACATTCAGGTTTACCACTGCAGAAGAGGAGCCGGTTGAAAGGTCCAGTGAAGTAGGGGAGAAGGCTATATTTGCTGTTTTTTCTACGGTTGGGGTAGGGGTGATAGGTGCCTGGGTGGTAACTGCTTGTTTCTGGTTGGAAAGTGAAATTGCCAAAGCCAGCAGAAAAACGGTAATAGTTATTAAAACCGCAATCAAGACCAGTGTTTTTTTAGGAACGTTCAGCACAGTGATAATATTATGGACACAAGCCTTTAAAAATTGCAAGTCTTGGGGAGTTATTTGCCACCGTTTAGTGTAGTTTGAAGCTTTGCTTGTACTGCCCTCACAATTTCCTTTCTGCGTAAAGCCGGAAGGGGAGTCTTAATTCCTCTGATAGTAGTGTTTTGGCCTTCCTGGATCATGCCAAATGCAGAGGTGTGGATGCCATGCCGTTCATTTTCACCGGTTCTGAGTACCAGGTCTGCAGGTTTAAGCACGTACCCGTCAGGTAGCCGAAGAATTTCTTCCCCGGTCACACAAGTTCCTTCCCGCGCATACCTTTCATACTCAATATTGTAATCTATCAGTAAGTTGAGGTTTTGTCCGGTGTTATACATAGTCATTTCCTCAAAGTCTTCAAATTTCTTCAGCAGATAATCCGGCAATTGCACTACGCCTGTAGTTGTAGCACCATCCTTATTTCCTACCTGTGCCATATGTGGCTTGTCATATCCAATATGCCTGAAGCGGATGTTCTTTTCCCTTAATTTATCCTGGATTGTATCTAATGTCTTTGCAATTTCAGAAAATATTCTGTCCCGTTCACCAGGCTTTCTCCCCCAGTTAGAAACAGAAAATCCCCAGAGAGATATATGAGGGATAGGTAAGCTGGAGAAATCATCCAAAAGGTCAACAACTCGTTTTGCGCCCAGTTCATGTGCTCTTTCAGAAGGAATTTTTCTGTCTTTCACAAAAGTTCTGTTGCGGTCCAGGATTACTGCAATATGCCCTATGCTTGAGGCTATTTCATCATCAGTGAATCCTCTGAGTTCACGTGATTGTCTCACGTCTGAGTAAAAAACTGCGTCCCCGGCTTTACCTATGGCATCATGAGCAAGTAATGTCCACTTCCGGGTCTCTCCTCTGGGGTCTTTTAGGGCAGCAGCGGTATTTCTTATGTGTTCTATGGCCGGCATCTTAAAAAGGCATCATACAATGTTTTGCCTCAGAAAGCAATGAAGGCATGAAAAGAGAGTCCTATATTATGAACATAAAAAATGGGTAATAAATAAGTAAGAAGGCGGTAAAGTTGCAGCTAAAAACTTTGCATCCATCCTATATTTGTACTATAATTGCTATTCGGACCCTCTAGCAGGGGTTTTTACCTATGGGCGGAGCAGAATATTCAAGACATTTACAGGGTCTTCCTCAGAAACAAAAAACACGGAGAGGAATTTCTTTTGCTGGTTTTTTCAGAGGCAGGCAAAAAGACACACAAGATTCTACATCCATAGATTCTGCCAGAAGGAATGGAGACCTACCGGGGAGAAGAAGGCCTTTAGAGAGTTCCCGCAGGTTAGAAGAGGAAACCCCGCCTGATGTAGTGAGACCCATAGAGTTAAGAGATTTGGATACTATGATAGAAAACGGGTGGTTTGAGGATCCGGATACGGTTTTAGCCTTTAAAGGTGATGTAATTAATAACACAACGGTGCCTAAAGCCTGGACAGATGAAACCAGGCAAGAATTCA
The DNA here is from genome assembly GCA_050255815.1 of Candidatus Levyibacteriota bacterium. Taxonomy (GTDB): domain Bacteria; phylum Patescibacteriota; class Microgenomatia; order Levybacterales; family GWA1-39-11; genus JAGORM01. The sequence goes on from JBLMVJ010000007.1 coordinate 42,494, forward strand.
AAGAAAATGTCCTCAAGCCATTTTACTTTCCGGATGGCCCTATCCATGTGGTTGCAGATGAGGGTAAACTTATCAGGGAGACAGATGTAAATAGAAGGTCATGGGTCTTAGAGTGGAAAGGAAAAGTAGTTGCTGCCAGAAGTTTTATAGACCAGGATCCCTGGGCAAGTGAAGCAGATTTTAATAAATGGAAAGCCGGACATTTTCAAATGCTGGTGGTAGACCCTGCAGAGCGGGATTCCGGATTTGGTCTCAGGTTGGTTGCCCAAACCCATGATGAAGTAGTTGCAGAAGGTTTCCAAAGGCTTATTACTTGGGTTAATGTAGGATTAAACACGAGCATTAGGCACTCCATTACTGAACGATTTTTTAAATCCCTTGGATACCGTGAAGATAGAAGATGGACAGGCCTTAGAAAGATTAATGTTCCGGGTGGAGAAGTGGTTGAAAGCCGCGGATACATGTTAACCCCTAAAAAAAAGGAAGAAAATTATGCTGACCCTGAATTAAATCCATGGGTCAGGTGGGGGAAGAAGAAGTTAGCAAGGGAACTCCAGGACAGGCGGATGCAAAGTAGTAAGTAGGATTTTAACTTCAGATATGCTACAATAGCCTCATGAAAGTCAGGGATGCTATGAGGACATCTTCAGTTTGGGTTGAAGATTCCCTCCCCGTAAAAGACCTTGCCCGAATTTTTTACACCGCGGGTACAAATGGGTTTCCTGTTGTCCACAATAAAAAACTCGTAGGATTCATTACTGAAGAAGACATGTTCTCCCAGCTCTATAATGTAGAAGGAGAAGAGCTCAGAAAGCCGGAGCTCATGAAGAAAATACTTGACCTTCCGGTTGAGAAAATCATGATCCGGGATGTAGTTTCCGTAAACCCGGAAACCAACCTTATTGAAGCCCAGCTTCTGATGTACCGCTACAACTTCACCAGACTTCCCGTAGTTGACGCTAAAGGAAATATTGTGGGAACTATTGCCCGGAATGATGTGTTTGGCCATATCCTCAAAAATGAAATCCCTAAACTGGAAGAAGGACAATATGCTTCTTTTGTCATGGAAAACTATGATGAGATGGTAGAGTGGGAGAAGCGTTTTGACTATGAGTTCCCAACCCTATTTAGGGTTTTTAATAAACATAATGCTAAGAAAATATTAGAGCTGGGTATGCAAACCGGTGAATATGCGATCCGCCTGGCAAAAGAAGGGATAGAAGAGGTAGTAGGAGTAGATAATAATGAGGCTATGGTGCAGTTTGCAAACAGCAAACGTAATAAATTGCCTGAAGCACTGAAAAAATGCGTCTCATTTGCCCAAACCGATTATTCTAACCTTTCAAAACTATTCCCAAAAAATTCATTTGACGCTGTAATCTGTATGGGCGGGGCTTTACCATACTTCCCAACAACCCCTGAAGCCATTATTAACCAAATCCATACGGTATTGCGCCCTGACGGTGCAGTAATTTTTCAGCTTTTGAATTTAGAGCGGGTTATTGAAGACCGGAGAAGATTTCTGTATTTCAAAATTATTAAAGGCAAAGAGGAGAAGGATGTTGAGGAAATGTATATAGAATTTTTTGACGTGAAAGACCAGAAAACCCTTATCCATAACGTAATCAAATTTAGTTCTGAGGCGAATGGTTGGGTGTACCATGGAATTAATTCCATTGAGATCAGATATGTTAAGAATGATGAGATAGAACCCCTTCTGAAAAAAGCAGGATTTAAGGACATTATGGTTAGCGGAAATAAAGGTGAGTATAAAGGAGCTTATGGGCAAATGTCATTAGTGAAGCCGTTTGATCCCCTTTCCTCCGAATGGATGACCGTAGTAGCCACAAAGTAATTCTCGAATGACTCGAATGTAAATCGAATCTACTCGAACTCTCATATGAAGCCTGTCATTCTGGAGCAAAGCGATAGAATCTTCATTTCATCCTGAGGATTTTCCATGAACTATGAACCATAAACCATGAGCTTTCTACGGGAGGGGGAATTTTGAGGCAAAGGCTTTTACTTCACGGGCTACTTTTAAGACCTCTTTATCTCTGGCAATTTTCTGCTTAAAGTCTTTAAAGAATGCAGAGCGTTCTTCTTTTTTCTCAGGTAATTGATATCCCACACATGCATTTATAGTCCTATCCATCCAGCCAGCTACTTTTACCATATCCTTTTCTTTCATGCCTCTTGTGGTTATTGCAGGAGTTCCAAGCCTAATGCCTGAAGGGTAGAATGGCGGCATGGTGTCATAGGGAACGCCATTTTTATTTACTATGATGTTTGCTTTTTCCAGGGCATATGCTGCCAGTGCCCCGTTCACTTGTTTGTTTTTAAGGTCTATGAGGATGAGGTGGTTGTCAGACCCTTTGGAAATTAAATTGAAGTTTTTTTTCATAAGTTCTTCTGCCAGCTTCTGGGAATTTGCCACAATCTGTGCTGCGTATTTTTTAAATGAGGGTTTGGATGCTTCCAATAGACATACCGCTATGGCGGCAGTCTGGTTGTCATGAGGACCTCCTTGTAACCCCGGAATAATTGCTTTATCTATTTTATCCCCTAATTCGGGGTCTTTTTTCAGCCCTTTTTCTGTGACCATGATAAGGGCTCCGCGGGGTCCCCGCAGCGTCTTGTGGGTTGTAGTGGTAATGATATCTGCGTATTCTGCCGGGCTGGGATGTGCTCCTCCGACAACCAATCCTGCAATATGGGAAATGTCTGCCAGTAAGTATGCGTCTACCTTTTTAGCAATCTCTGCGAACTTTTTAAAATCAATAACCCGGGGATAGGCGGTGAATCCGCAGACTATGATATCCGGCTTTTCTTTCTGGGCTTGTTTCAGGATGGCATCATAATCCAGTTTCCCGTCAGATCCCAACTCGTATAACGCTGACTGAAAAAACTTACCTGACGCTGACTGTTTTTGGCCGTGGGTTAAGTGCCCGCCAAACGCTAAAGAAAGCCCCATGATCTTACCCTTCATGGGTTCCAGCAGGGCAAAGTAGACAGCCAGATTCATCACAGACCCGGACAGTGCCTGGACGTTCACATAGGGCACGCCAAATAGTTTTTTTGCCCGGTCCTGCGCAAGCATTTCCACGCTGTCTGCAACCGCATTTCCCTGGTAATATCTTTTTTTGGGGTAACCTTCAGAATATTTATTGTTGAGGACAGTCCCTAATGCTTCCAATACTGAAGTAGAGGTGTAGTTTTCAGAGGGGATCATCTCCAGTACTTCCCGCTGGCGTTTTTCCTCCAGTTTAATAAGGCTATAAACTTCTTTGTCTGTCTTTCTGAGTGTTTTCATATGCCCAATATATCAGCAAAAAAAGGCAATTACAAGAAAGAAAAGATTTTTGAAAATTTCCAATATTTGACTCGATAATCTATTTCTGGAATACTAGAGAGGTGAATGCAAAAATCCTGCTTATTTTAGGTGCCATCCTGGGAGTTATCTTTTTAGTTATCCTTATCCTTTTTTCTGGAATCTTTGGCAGGAAGCCATCTGTTTCTCCGTTCCCAAGTGTTTCCGGACCCACCACAGTACCAAATTCTGCAGGCTCCTCACGGATTCAGCCGCAAATTTCCCCTACGTCAGCTGTTCCCTTAAAGCCATATGATTCGTCTTATTTTGGCTTCTTCTATTCTCCGGATCTTTCCATAACCCAGGGAATTGCAGATTCCGAAGGATACTCTGTAATAGTAAATGCTCCTGTAAATTTTGTACCTACATTTAGGATTGCAATACAGGTAAATCCTTCAAATAAAGTTTCAGCCCCTCAGATTAAACAGACAATGGAAGCATTTGGGCTTAAGTCCTCATCTATTACCGTAGGAGAGGGTATTTCTGCAACGGAGTATAAAGATATTTCCGGAAAAACTCAGCGGGAAGTGGTGCTTATTGAAAAAGGCGGTTATGTTTACCGGCTGGATTTGAGTTATTATTCCCAAACGGAAAATCCAAGAATTGAAGGTTATTATCAGGAAATTTTGTCTTCGTTTAAACCCAGCTAAGCATTAGTTATTGTCTATGGTGCCTCCCCATTCAACAGCGGTAAAGCCAATTCTTTCAGGTGGAATAGAAGGTAATTCGAGCGCAGGTCCAGGATAAGGTGAAGATAACCCTTTGAAATAAGCAATAAATTGGATCATGGTGTCAGGCCTTGGAGAAATATCCACATGGTCTACTTTTTCCTTCTCGTCTTGTGAAATTACGGAGAATTGGATGTATGGTTTTTTCAGCGCTTCGAGTTTTGGTACCCACCAATCCAAAAATTCTGTTTTTTCCCCGTTCACAAGTCCAAGTTCAGTAATTACGTTATCCAGCTCAGCCCTTAAGTTGCTTGCATGCAAGGTTATTCCCTTCTGGGGTTTACCAAAGTCTGTGACAGAGGATTCATAGAACAATTCCCGGTACTGTTTTCCTTGGTAATTCAGTTTTCCACTAGGTTCAGCATAAACGTTTTTCCACCCGCCTGTGGGATAAGCAGGATCAGAAATCACAATGCTTCCGCTGGTATTCACGGAAACATCAACATACAGGGGGCTTTTTGGGTAAAGATAAATTACCGGCTTTCCTAAGCAGAACCATCCGTCCGTTTGTGCAGTTCCCGGATAATTACACCAATCAAAATTTAGGAATCTGGGAGGATGGGTATCGTCACAGGTAATAGGAGGTAACATCCCTGATTTTGACATATCAATCTCTTTGCACGTTTTGTTCTCACAATGCACTAAGTATTGAGCGCAGTGACAAGTTGGGTCCACTGCGTGCCCGTCATCATGATGGTTGCATATATCTACAGGAGGGGAAGTTGGGGTAGGGGTTGCCGTAGGGTAAAATGTCTGCAGCTGGAGGGAATCAATTTGCGCAATTTTTGATATGGAATTTTTGTTAGTGGTAAGGTAGGCACCGGTTAAGACCGTAAGAACTATGCAGTAGGCAAAAGCAAATTTAATGAGGGCATGCCAGGTATTAGTCCTGCGTTTTCTGGAGGTAGTTTTCTTTCCGGCAACCACTTTCCTTTTCTTCTTCACCATCTCATATTACACGCAATTACCTTTTAACTTCAAGGTTTATTTTGCCCAAAACAACCCTTGAAACGCTGCGGGAGACGGCGGTAGAGGAAGTAATATCTATGGTGGAGGCTGGGATACCAGGTGCCAATGTTCCTGAAACGGTAGCTATCATACCTTTGCCTTTTTGCTCCGGAACATTTGAAGGGATGGCAAAAACAGTGGTAATGGTGCCTGCATCTTCATACGAATACGTGTTTACCAGTGCGTTAGAGAGGGCAGAGGTAGGGTCCTCATATGCTATAAGTTTTACATTTTTAATCTGGGCGGGGTTATAGGTAAGTTTTAGTGTAACTCCGGCAAACGGGTTGCCATAACTGTCTACGGAAAGTTTTGCGCTGAAACTACCGGATGCGTTAACTGTTATGATGTTAGGGTTAAACGCAAGTATCATAGTAGGCTGCTCCTGGGCCAGGGTAGGGGTAGGTACGGCTTTAGGTGTTTGGGCAGTCTTTTTTAGCTGGTTTGCCGTAAAGAGAAAAGACAGGAATATGACCAGGCACAAGATGATGACAAAATAAATAAGTGATATGTTTTTTTTCAATAAGCGCTTCATGGTATTAGTATTGCATACAAACGCCTGCATTTTTACTGTTAGTAAATACACACGCATTCCCCAAATGGTTGGTAACACATTGTGAATTACTGGTGCAAAAGGTTGTGGCTGGAATTGATTGGATTGAAGCAGTTGAGCCGGTATAGCTATCATCTATGCAGCAATACATATTTGTTCCGCATGCCAGGTCATTTGCAGCACTTTGGTGATGAGTTCCTGCCGGGCAGGAGGATGATGTCTGGCAGGTAGACTTTGGATAAGCAGTGTTAGGTCCTCCGGGACAACCGGATGTGGCAGGTGCTGTTCCCGGTTGGCTTCCTGAACCGCTTCCCGGTTGGCTGGATCCACTTGCCGGGCCGTTACAGCAGTATTTTCCTAATCCTGCTTTGCTGCATGAATAGTTGTCGCCCATGCGTAAATTGGTTTGGTCGCAGCCGCTGGTAGTGTCAGCACAATGGTGGGCATTATTTACCGTAGTGCAGTACGCATTAGGGTCTGATGGGTTTCTGTAAATACAGTAGGCAGTTGCTCCTCCTGAAGGATTATTGCATTTATACTCTTGTGCGCAATCCTGGTCTCCTTGATAGCAATGGCCATATTCTGTTTCTGTGCCGTGGCTCCCGGTAGAAGGATTTGAGCCATTATTGTTGCCGTTATTATTATTTCCGGGATTATTACCATTATTATTGCCGTTTCCATTGTTCCCATTATTACCGTTATTTCCTCCGCTATTACTGTTGCCGGTGCCTACGCAGGCCCAATCACCGGACTTGCCTAAATCATTAACTTCATAATCCGTGCAGGCTTTATCTGCAAAATTTGGAAAGTTGGTGT
>JBLMVJ010000008.1:0-36395 GCA_050255815.1 Candidatus Levyibacteriota bacterium
CTGGTTGGCAGTAGTAGCAAGGGTTCCGTTGGCAGTAAGGTATGCTCCTCCTGCTGTTCCTGCTGAGAGGGATGCAACCGGTACACCGTTGCCTACATTCAGGACGGCAAACTTAGAGGAAACGGTTGCACTACTACCAACCAGGAAATCAAGTGTGGTGTTGGTTGGGTAGATAGCGCCGGCATTTAGACTGAAGTAATTGGTGCCCAAACCTGCAGGATCAATCCAGGAAAGCGTCCCTGAACCGTTGGTCTGTAATATGTAGTTTACCCCTTGGGACCCGGGCCAGGTGTAGGTCAGGGAGTTAAACTGGGTGGTGCCAATGTTGGTGAGGTTGCCTGATGCGTCAATCCTCTGGGTCCCTGCTCCTGCTCCGGTGTTAATGCCGGTGGTGCCATTCAAGGTGGTACCGGTAATAGTGTTGGCGGTTGCAATAGTGCCAAAGCCGGAGGCGATAGAACCGGAGACCAGGGCGCCGGTGGTGGTAAGGCTGGAACTGGTAACGCCGGTTCCCAGGGTAGTTGCAGTCAGGACATCTGCGCCACTAATCTGGATGGCAGGGTTGCCGCTGTTTACATTCAGGAAGCCAAACTTTGCAGAGGCGGAAGCATTCCCCCCAATTAACAGATCCTGTGTTGTGTTATATAGGTAAGCAGCACCATTCAAAGAAAGAAAGCGGGAAATTGAAGCGTCCAAAGATATAACGCCGGTAGCACCGGTATTACTCACATCAAAATCAGGAGCGGTAAACCTAAGCGTATCAATACCTGTTATAGGGCTATTGGTGCCTTCCTGGATCTTAATAACTGCAGATGAAACTCCTCCAATATCATCACCGCAAGTCCATTCTCCATTTACGGAATCCCACTTCAAAAGTTGTCCGTTGGTACACCCCTGCAAAAGCCCGAGCTGATTCTTAGAACCCGCACCTACATTAAATTCCAAACCTGAGCGGGAGCTTGAAAGCCCGGCGCTTGCGGAACTGGAAAGAAGGTCTACGGAAAGTGCATTTGAATTAACTGCTAATCCATCTCCGGTAATATCACTAAAACGATCTCCATTAAATGTTAAGAATCCGGACCCGCCTCTGGGATTAATAACTATGTCTCCGGTAGTCCCGCCTCCAAGTGTCAAATTTTGGTAAGCAGTAGTTGCCAGATTTCCATTCGCAGTCAGGTATGCTCCTCCGTTGCCACCGGCTGAGAGGGAGGCAACCGGTACACCGTTGCCTACATTCAGGACGGCAAACTTAGAAGAGGTAGTGGCGGTTGCACCTAATGCGAAATCAAGTGTGGAGTTTACCGGATATAACAGCCCTGATGCTGCTGTCCAGTATTCTGTCCCTGTTTGGGCCTGTTGCCAGGAGAGTGTTCCACTACCGTTTGTCTGCAGGAAGTATCCTGCGGTTTGTGAACCGGGCCAGGTGTAGGTCAGGGAGTTAAACTGGGTAGTGCCAATGTTTGAAAGGTTGCCTGATGCGTCAATTCTCTGGGTCCCTGCTCCTGCTCCGGTATTGATCCCGGTAGTGCCGTTCAAGGTTGTCCCGGTAATAGTGTTGGCGGTTGCAATGGTGCCAAAGCCGGAGGCGATAGAACCGGAGACCAGGGCGCCGGTGGTGGTAAGGCTTGAGCTGGTGACGCCGGTACCCAGGGTGGTTGCAGTCAGGACATCTGCTCCACTAATCTGGATGGCAGGGTTTCCGCTGTTTATATTCAGGAAGCCAAACTTTGCAGAGGCTGAGGAATTTGCACCAATCAATAAATCCAAAGTAGTATTAGAGGGATAGATGGTTCCCGCATTCAGACTAAAGTAGTTAGAAGTTGGCAGACTTCCCGGGTTAACCCAGGTAAGCGTTCCGCTTCCGTTTGTCTGTAAAACATAATTGGCAGACTGGGAACCTGGCCAGGTATAGATTATAGAATTAAACTGGGTCGTTCCAATATTTTGAATATTTCTGCTTGAATCCAAAACCGTAGTACCATTTGCTTGCAGAGCAGTCCCGGCGGCAATATTTACCGTATTAACACCGGTTGAAAGATAAGTAGACGAAATATTTCCAATATTTGCTAAGTTACCGGAAGCATCAATCCGCTGCGTTCCGGCTCCTGCTCCGGTATTGATCCCGGTAGTGCCGTTCAAGGTTGTCCCGGTAATAGTGTTGGCGGTTGCAATGGTGCCAAAGCCGGAGGCGATAGAGCCGGAAACCAGGGCGCCGGTGGTGGTAAGGCTGGAACTGGTTACTCCGGTGCCAAGGGTTGAAGAAGATAAAACATCTATACCATTAATCTGGTAGGTCTTGCCGGAGGAAAGGGTGATGGAGCCGGTGGAAGTAACTGTCCCTACTCCACCAAATGGATTTAACGTAATGTTGCCGCTATTTCCCCCACCTATGGTGATATTCTGGCTGGCAGTACTTTCCAGTGTTCCATTTGCCGTAAGAAAAATACCGCCATTAGTACCCGCTGAAAGGGACGCTGTAGGAACACCGCTATCCACATTCATGAACGCAAATCGTGCAGCATCCGTAGCGCTACCGCCAACTAAAAAGTCCAGGGTTGTATTGGTTGGGTAGATGGCACCGCTTTGGATAGTAAAATCATTCGTCCCAAATGCAGTAGTGCTCTGCCAGGAAAGAGTTCCGGAACCATCAGTGACCAGAGCATAGCCGTTAGTTCCCGCAGTTCCCGGCCAGGTGTAGGTTACGCTATTAAACTGAGTAGTTCCAATACCAGTTAAGTTTCCGCTGGAGTCTATCCTCTGTGTTCCTGCCCCGGCTCCGGTGTTAATCCCGGTGGTGCCGTTAATGGTAGTCCCGGTTATGGTATTTCCGCTATTAATAGTCCCAAAACCGTTTGCAATAGAACCGGAGACCAGGGCACCGGTGGTAGTCAAAGAACTGGAAGTAACCCCAGTGCCAAGGGTTGAAGAAGACAGGACATCTGTGCCATTAATCTGGTACGTCTTGCCGGAGGAAAGGGTGATGGAACCGGTTGAGGTAACGGTTCCTGCTCCACCCATAGGGGAAAGGGTGATGTTTCCACTGCTTCCTCCGCCTACCGTTATATTCTGGTAAGAAGTGGAAGCCAGCGTACCATTTGCAGTAATAAACATTCCCCCTGCTCCTCCTGCAGAAAGCGTTGCGGTTGGCACGCCTGAGGAAACGTTCATCACTGCAAAACGGGATGATGCGGTAGAATCGCTTCCCAGCAAGAAATCCAAGGTATAATTTCTGGGGTAGACGGCACCGGCATTAATGCCGAAAAAGTTAACTGAAGGGATATTTCCCGGATCTATCCAGGACAGGAGTCCGGTTCCACTTGAGGTCAGCACATAATTACTGCCTGCTGCATCTGCGCCCGGCCAGGTATAGGTAACGGTATTAAATTCTGTAGTTCCAATATTTGCTATATTTCTTGACGCATCAAGAATGGTAACTCCGTTTGACTGGAAAATAGTTGCGGCAGAAAGGTTAACTACACCGGCGGAAGCAGAAAGGTATGAGGAAGAAATATTGCCAATATTGGAAAGGTTTCCGGAAACATCAATCCGCTGTGTTCCGGCTCCTGCTCCGGTGTTAATCCCGGTGGTGCCGTTAATGGTTGTGCCGGTTATGGTGCTTCCACTGTTAATAGTCCCAAAACCGTTTGCAATAGAACCGGAGACCAGGGCACCGATGGTAGTCAGGGATGATGCCGTGACACCGGAACCCAATGTTGTTGCAGTCAAAACATCTGTGTTGTTAATCTGGTAGGTCTTGCCGGATGCCAGCGTAACTGTTCCAAGAGAGGTAACCGTCCCGGATCCGTTAGCCGGTGAAAGAGTTATATTGCCTGCTGTCGCGCTCCCAATAGTCATGTTTTGGGAACCGGTGGTTGTAAGACTACCATTGGCAGTAAGAACTAAATTTCCTGATCCCCCGTTTATAGATACCGACGGAGTTCCGGAAGCCATATTCAGAACTGCAAATTTGGAAGATGCGGTAGATGTACCACCAACCAGAAAATCAAGCGTGCTGACAATAGGATGGACGGCTCCGCTTGTAATAGCAAAATAGTTCGTGCCTACTCCGCCCGAACTACTCCAAGAGAGCCCTCCGGCTCCATCAGTTGTCAGAACAAAACCGGGAGATCCGTCTATTCCCGGCCAGGTATAAGACACCCCACCAAAGCTGGTAGTACTTGCAAAAGTTGCAGGACCGGTCACGTTTATACTGCTCCCAAATGTAGCAGCTCCACTTAGGTTAAAGGTTCCTGTCACATCAAGTGTAGCAGTAGGAGCGGTGTTGCCTATGCCTACAAGATCAGATGTACTATTTGGATATAGATTGTTATTGTCTAGAGTCCATGGATTTGCTGCAGCAACGGAAGAAGTAATAGTTATCTTCTTGCTCCCGGTGTCTGTAGAAAGTCCTATGCCGGAACCGGCTACAAACTCCAGAGTATCTGTGCCGCTTCCTGCAGAGAAACTGCTGCCGCCTGCTTTAATCGTTGAGAAAGCACTCTGTGCTACCGCTGTACTGGAAAGCGTATTCCCGGAAATGGTTAGACCGGATCCCAACTCTATGGTTCCGGCTGTTCCGCCCAGAGAAAGCACCCCGGTATTTGCTATGGTGGGCGTCTGTCCTCCGCTTACGCTAATACCTGCTCCGGGAGTTACGGAATAAATTATATTTGAGGCGGTAATTTGTCCTGTTCCCAAATCAAGGTTTTTATTATTAATCCGGACGTCCTGGTTGAAAACTGACCTTAAGTTCACAGTAAATACTCCGCTCCCGGTTGACTCTGCCAAAACTGATTCTCCTATTTTTTTCTTCTGTGCATCAGTTAAAGCAGCTAAGTGCTTCTGGTCTGCTGTAAGCTTTCCCAATAATGCAGCAGACTCCGGTGATGTACCGGAAAGGTCCTTCATGACGGTAAATGAAAACAAGCCAAGACAAAGCAAAACTATAACACCCAGGCTCACTACTGCCTTGCGCAGGTCGGGAATAGCAGGAATATTGATATTTTTTGATATATTGTGGGTATAGTTTGATATATGATGTACTTCCTTATGTGGCATATGCGTTACGGGAACAGAAGCTATAAACTTTTCTACGGTGCCTGAAATAAATCCTTTATGCAGACCTCTTTGAATAAAAGGTCTCTTCTCTTCTTCTTGGGCAACAGGAGAAATTCCAGCAATAGGTGAAGTGCTAACCGGTGCATCTGTTTTTTCAAAAGAAGCTACCGTCTCAGAAGCTGTTACCGGTGCCGGTTGCTGGGTCAAATCTATAACCGGTTTAGGAAAGCTTATAGTAGTATTTGCCGGGAAGTAAGAAGAAGCATACAAATCAAACCCCGGAATCTTCTTTTTCTTGCGGGCTGAGAGAAATTCTTTGACCGCCTGCTGGGAATAAACCCTATTACCATTCTCATCCCGGTCTGCCACTATAACACCTTTCTCCTCTAACCTTCTGAGTGTTGATTTGGAAACAGATAAAGCCTTTGCTGCTTCAAGAATAGTAAGGGGTTTATTATTCCTCAGTTCCAGGACGGCATCTTTTTTGAAGAAACGGTTTTTCCCATCCAGGCGCTCTGAGGTGATCCTTCCGGCTGCTTCCCAACGTCTTAAGGTGTCTATAGAGACCCCAAGAAGCTTGGCGGCGCGGCCAATGGTTAGATAATCTTGGTGAGGCAGATTTTTTGTCATTGTACCCAAATGGGTGAATTAATTCGCTTTTATACTCAAAATGCTTTAACTTACAACTTCGATATGCATTTTGTGTACATAACCGGTTGACGAGAGTTTCATACGCTAGTTAACCGGGAATATCCTCAGCTGGTATAGGTATGCATAGGATATTAGCTTTAATTAATTAATGCATCTTTTCACGCTCTCTGTCAAGGCTTAATTTTATAGATTTAGCTTCAGATTTTTAGAGAAATCTGAAATTGTACCATTTAGTAGCGTATGGTTATTAACTTCACCTTTTCACAACACGGGCAATTATCTGTTTGTCACGCTTGATTATTAAATCTGAGCAATATTTGCCCAGATACTCCACTCCCCTTTTGATAACTTACTATTGACACTTTTTTTGTACAAAAATATACTGGATGAAGAGGTGTTATATGAAAAAGCTTTCTGCCCTTTTTTTCATTCTTTCATTTTTATCGCTTGCCGCCCAACAGCATGTCTTTGCCCAGGGGTTTTTGTCCGGTGTTGCCACCTATGTCCAGATCTCTGACAAGACGGTTAAAAACGGGGATATTGTCTCTATAGGCCCTAAAGAATATTCATTGGCAAAAATCCCCTATGACTCCCTGATTGGCGGCGTTGTAGCACTGGACCCTGCCCTCTCCATAGACCTGACCGGTGGTGCAAAGAGTTACCCTATAGTAACTACAGGGAAAGCGTTAGTTAACGTCAACACATCCAATGGACCCATTAAAATTGGGGACCTGATAACTGCTTCCACCACCCCCGGCGTTGGTATGCGGTCTATACAACCGGGATACGTCATTGGGAATGCCCAGGAGAATTATTCTGAAAAAGACCCTAAGAAAGTCAAGGCTATCCAGGTAGTACTGGACACCAGGTATGGCTACCCTCCGGTACCGGGTGTAGGCGCAGGTTCAAAAATCCTGGAGATATTTAACCTTACTGCTGCTGCTTCATATCAACAACCCAGCCTGTTTATCAAATACGCTATCTCTGCATTTATTGTCATAGTTACATTTGTTATTGGGTTCTTTACATTTGGCAGGATTGCAAGCAACGGCATTACTGCCCTGGGACGTAATCCTTTAGCAGGACGCATGATAGAGGTTGGTATAGTTTTAAACGTTTTGATAGCATTAGCAATAGTTTTTTCCGGCTTATTTTTAGCGTATTTAATCATTAGACTGTAATAGTATGGGAAAAAGTATTAAGAGTATCATGTGTATCACAAGTATCAAGGGTTTAAGGAAGCTTAGTTTAAATGCTCTTGGTACCTTTGGTACTTTTGATACCCTTGGTACCCTTGACGTATTAAACATATGAATTTACAAATCCTGCTCTATCTCTTTTTGGTGGTAATACTATTCCTGTCCTATGGAATTTTGTACCTTGTGAGGAAAATCTCCAAACAGAATGAGCTGCTAAACAAACCTCAGAATGACTACGTAGACACGCTGGAGCTAGTACAGCAGGCCCAGAAACAGGCAAATGCCATAGTGGAACGAGCGGTGGAAAGCGCAAAACATATTCTCTTTGAGACTGAATATGTAAAACATGACATTACCAGGGAGATGCAGGATAGCCTACAAAAGGTTGCTGAAGAAACCATAAAAATGGTCCAGGGCCGCTCTGATGAATCTGAAAAGGAATTCCGGGCAGTAGTAGATGAAATTAAGTCAGACTTTGTAAAGGAAGCAACAGAAAAATTAACGGCTATAGAAAAAGTTACTGAAGATGAAACAAATGATTTTAGGGAAATTCTGCGCAAAGAAACCGTGGGAGCACAGGAGTATATAGGGAAAAAGATTAGCCAGGACTTTGAGTCTGTTCAGGCCGAACTGGCAGAATACAAGAAGGCACGGCTAGAGGAAATTGAGAAAAACATCCAGGGAATTTTACGCCAGGTAATCCTGGAGGCAATAGGCAGCAATATTAACCTGCAAATCCATGAGGACCTGGTGCTGGAAAGCCTGGACAAGGCCAAAAAGACCGGTTTTTTCAAAAACCTTGAGGAGAAAAACAAGGTTGCGGTGGAGGAAGGATAATGGACCTGAAAGAAAAAGAAATTCCCATAGAGCTTCAAGATTTTTTTTCCATGATCTATACCAAAAATGATCTAGTACTTTTCTATAAAGAAATAGATCAAGTTATAGCTGACCTTTTTAAAAGCACTGAGGGAATTAAAAAGGTATTGGATGACCAAATGGGGCATGAAAAGAGTGAAAAAATTATGGCTTTTTTGAGAGCTTCAGGAATTGATGTTACTAACCAGGTAAAGATCCAGGAACAGCTGCAGATTATTAAAGAACTGGGAAACCTTTTACCGGTCGTTTCCCTTACGTTGGCTTTTGAACCATCTGCTAAAAGTACTAAAAATATTTCTTTGTGGTTTAACCGGAACTTAGAACAGAAGGTTCTATTGGAAATTTCTCTGGAAAGAGGAATTATTGGCGGGGCGCATATTTCTTTGGACGGACTGTACCATGATGGAACACTAAAAACAGGCATTAACCATCTTCTGGATACTAAAAAATACATATGAACCCAATAAGCAGTTTTGAAGAACAAGTAGAAAAAGCAAAAGAATTTGGGGTGGTAGAAAGCATTGTAGACCCTATTGCTTTTGTAGTGGGGATTCCAACCGCACAACTTAATGAACTGATATTATTTGAAACCGGGGAGCTGGGCCAGGTGTTTCTTATGGAAAAGCACATAGCCCATGTACTCCTATTCTCCTCTACTCCTATTAAAGTGGGGACCCGCTGTACCAGGACAGGTTCATTCCCTACCGTCCCCGTAGGCAAAGAGTTGTTAGGGAAAATTATTGACCCTATGGGCAACCCTTTCTCAGAGTCTGAAGAATACTCGCGCCCTAAAGAGGTACGGGAAATTGAACAGCATGCCCCGGGCATTGGCAGCCGTTCCAGGATTAAAGAACCGTTTCTAACCGGCGTCACCATAGTAGACATGATGGTACCGCTGGGAAAAGGACAGAAAGAGCTGATCATAGGAGACCGCAAGACCGGAAAAACCACGTTTCTTCTAACCACTATTAAAAACCAGGTCCATAAAGGAGCTATTGCTATTTACGCTGCGATAGGAAAGAAAAAGGCAGACATAAAGGCAGTACTTGAATATTGTAAGCGGGAAGGCCTGTCAGAAAAAGTTATTACCGTTGCCACCTCTTCCTATGATTCTCCCAGCTTAGTGTTTCTAACCCCTTATGCCGCCATGACCATAGCCGAATACTTCAGGGATATGGGGCAGGATGTGGTAGTAGTTTTAGATGACCTTTCTACCCATTCTAAGTTTTACCGTGAAATTTCATTGCTGGCAAAGCGTTTCCCCGGCCGTGACTCTTATCCGGGTGACATCTTCTATACCCATGCCAGACTGCTGGAAAGGGCCGGCAATTTCCTGCACAAAAGTGGCAAGGATGTATCCATTACTACCCTCCCCGTTGTTGATATAGTAGAAGGAGATTTTACGGGCTTTATTGCCACTAATTTAATGGGGATGACAGACGGCCATATTTTCTTTGACAGCAACGCGTATTACCAGGGGAGGCGCCCTGCAGTTAACTTCTCCCTTTCAGTCACCCGCGTGGGAAGACAAGCAACGCCAAAAATTTTAAGAAGTATTAATCGTGAGCTAACTGCCTTTCTAACACTATATCAAAGGATGCAGGATCTATCTCATTTTGGATCAGAATTAACTGACGCGGTAAAACAGGTGCTGCGCACCGGGGACTTGATTTACAAGTTTTTTGAGCAAACGGATGATATTATAGTCCCTCCCCCGGTCCAGCTCATCATGTTTTCTATGCTTTGGCTGAAAGCTTTTGATGATGCCACCATCATGGAAAAAATGGGTGAGTACCGCAATAACCTGATTACTGCTTATGACCTTCCTGAAAATAAAGAATTATTTGAAAATGTAGTAAAAGCGGACATCTTTAATGACCTGCTGTCCAGCATTAATAAGAACAGGCAGACGCTTTTGACTATTGCTACCAGGAGCGCTGAACCATCCGGTCTACCTGCTTTCAGCCCAAATCCTACACCTGCAGCACCATCCAGCCCAACCCCGGGTACCCCTACTGCTCAGACAGAGGCAACAACCCAGGAGAATACCATATCCCAACCGGCGGCGGATACAGCTTCCCAACAAACAGAATCAGGATCTAAAGAAGATACAGCAGAGCCAACCTTAACAGAAGGAGAATCGGATGAAAAGTAAACTTGCCTTAAACTTGGAATTCCAGCTTTTAGGAACCTTAAAAACCCTTGCTGAAGCCTATGAACAAATCTCAGTCATCCGCATCCAGCGGGTGCGCGGCTCTGTTATTAACACCCGTGATTTTCTGGAAGGGCTTGCTGAGATTTTTAATGATGTGAAGCAAAGCTACCGGGACCAAGTCCAGGAACTGTTAAAACGCCATAAAAAAAACGCTCCCGGCGGCATTAAAAAGAACGGGAAAACTATGGCAATTCTTATAGCGTCAAATAATAAGCTCTACGGGGATATAGTCTTTAGGGTATTCAATTTGTTCATGAAAGATGTAGAAAAGAACAATTATGATGTAGCAATTATTGGGAAGGTCGGAAAAGTTATGTATGAACTCCGGTATCCGGGCAAAGAGTTTCTTTATTTTGATATACCGGACCAAAATGCCCGCCTTTCTGATATTATGCCGGTTATTGAAAAGATTGTAGGTTATTCCCGCATCCTGGTTTATTATGGGCATTTCTTAAATATTGTTACCCAGGAGC
The DNA here is from genome assembly GCA_050255815.1 of Candidatus Levyibacteriota bacterium. Classification (GTDB taxonomy): domain Bacteria; phylum Patescibacteriota; class Microgenomatia; order Levybacterales; family GWA1-39-11; genus JAGORM01. The sequence goes on from JBLMVJ010000008.1 coordinate 10,473, forward strand.
CTGCTATTTCAGAAGTGCTGGGAGACAGCTCCCTGCTGGAAACAACCGGGCAGGAAGTACAGGAAAAGCATAAGATGTTTTATTTTGAACCAAGCCTCCAGGAGATTTTGGAGTTCTTTGAAGCACAGATGTTTTCTTCTGTTATGAAACAAATTGTAGATGAATCTGAGTTAAGCCGTCTGGCTTCCCGTATCAAATCTATGGAAGACTCTCTGGGCACTATAGAAAAGGATGAACAGCAACTCAGAAAGTCTGAAATCAGGACAAAACGCCTTCTAGAGAATAGCAAGCAGATCCAGCGGCTTTCCGGCGCGGTCTGGTCACAGCGCCAATACAATTCTTTTTCTCATATTAGGTTATGGAAGCAAAAGGCACAATAATCACCATCTCAGGTCAAATTGCAGAAGTGGAATTTGAGGATACCCTTCCTTCTGTTCATGATGTTCTGACCGTAGATGAGATGCCAAGTGTTCACCTGGAAGTTTGGGAATCTGCCACTTCTACTACCTTTTACTGCATTATCCTTTCCCCGGAAAATAAATTACAGCGCGGCTTGCGGGTTACGAATACCGGCACTTCTATTACTATCCCTACCGGCAACCAGGTTCTAGGCCGGGTGTTAGATATTTTCGGCAATCCCCAGGATGGAAAACAACACTTTACCCCGGAGAACAACAAGCCTATCTTTTCTAAAGAGCTGTCTTTTGATGAAGTTATCCCGCCTACCCAAATCCTGGAGACAGGAATTAAAGCAATTGATTTTTTTGCCCCAATTTTTAAAGGCGGAAAAGCCGGTATATTTGGAGGGGCCGGTGTGGGAAAAACCATTCTTTTGACTGAGATTATCCATAACGTAGTGATACTTAATAAATCAAAAAGTGTCTCTGTTTTTACCGGAGTTGGGGAACGTATCAGGGAAGGACATGAGTTGTATGAAACACTGCAGGAAAGCAAAGTACTCCCGCAGGTTGTATTAATAGTGGGACAAATGGGTGAAAACCCTGCAGTGAGGTTCAGGACTGCTCTAGCCGGTCTTACCATAGCGGAACAGTTTAGGGACGAGCAACAAAAAGACGTTTTGTTCTTTATAGATAACGTGTTCCGTTTTGCCCAGGCAGGTTATGAACTGTCTACCCTCATGAATACCCTCCCGGGAGAAGGCGGCTACCAGGCTACACTAACGTCAGAAATGGGCCGCTTCCATGAACGCCTGGTATCTACCCAAAAAGCCGCGGTTACCACCATAGAGGCGGTCTACGTACCATCAGATGATAATTCCGACCCTGCAGTCCAAGCTATTTTTCCGTACCTGGATTCTACTATTATTTTGTCCAGAAACCTGTACCAGGAAGGCCGTTTCCCAGCCATGGATATGCTCTCCTCTACTTCATCTGCGCTGAACCCTAAGACGGTAGGGGAAATGCACTACAGAACTCTTCTGGAAGCCCAAAACATACTCAAAAAAGTGGTTTCTCTGGACCGTATTGTTTCATTGATTGGTGAGTCGGAATTGAACCCGTCTGACCAACTGGTCTATAAACGCTCCCAGCTTTTAAAGGCATACATGACCCAAAGCTTCTATGTTACTGAAGCCCAAACCGGAAGGCCCGGAAAATTTGTAAAGACGCCGGAACTGGTAGCTGATGTTTCCGATATTGTAAAAGGCAAATATGACAATATTGCCCCGGAAAAACTTATGTTTATTGGCTCTTTGAAGGAGGAGAAGTTTGTATAAGAGCCTGAAACTTACGCTTAAAGGCTCTTTGAAGGAGGAGAAGTTTTTCTAGTATGGCTAATATGCAGCTTCACATTAACCCAACGCCTTTAAATTCAGAGGAAGCCGATTTTGACCCCAATACATTAGACGTTATCATCCGCGACCCGGATAAAGTTGTATTTAAGGGAAAGGCGGTTGCGGTTTCTACTAAAAACAGCGTTGGGCCTATGGATATCCTGCCTCAGCATGAAAACTTTATCTCAATAGTAACTGACTTCATTACCGTTTGGACAGATAAAGACCATAAACAGGAAATTAAAACTGATAAAGCAGTGGTAAAGGCGGAGCATAATAAGATTATTATCTATACGGGGGTAGAATCATTGACCACTGAAGTTATGCCCGTGCAAATAAAGCCCCTGGGCCTCAGCAAAAAAGCGTAATGAGCCTTCTGTGGGATTCGAACCCGCGACCTGCTGTTTACAAAACAGCTGCTCTACCACTGAGCTAAGAAGGCGTCCTGGAAGCTCTATGTAAGAGTTTGATTATAGCAGAGTTTGAGGCGGAATTGAATTTCCAATCACTCGGAGACTTCTCACTTGCTACGCAAGCTCGAAGAATATTGTTCGAGCCGGGCAAAGCCCACGTGAGAACTACTGTCTTACATCTTATGTCTTAAATCATAGATCATAGCTAATCGTTCATAGATTTCCTTTACCGGTTTCCAAACCCAAACCCATTTTCACTTGATACTCTTGATACTTTTGATACCCATGATACCCTTGGTACCCTTCATTCACCTTCTCGCAATACTCAATACTTTATACTAGGTACTTATACCCATCTTTCCCATCACATAGATTCCGCCTCCACCCTAACGGAAATAACGCCGCTCTGAGGAGTGAGCTGAAGAAATAGAGGATATTCGATCACATGTTCGAATTAGCCCTGCCTGAAGGAGAGGTGATCAGAACATATATACTCATATGCCCTACGTAACGCCGGGGACCAAACAGACACCCCGACAACCTAACAATAAAACCCAAAACTTACAAACTGACTAACGCAAATACAAACACAACCATACAGAACTCACTGCGGAACCACTAACCAAAACTCAAACAACTTAAAAATATTAAATGGTTTTTTCTTAACAGCAACTACTGGCGCAGACCGTCTTCTGGAAACTTTTGCAACAACCTTTCTGGGGGTAGAGACCTTTTTTCTTGATGATTTTCGGGCAGACATATTTTAATTTCCTAAAACTTTTTTTATGAGTAAAGTCGTGAAAAGTTTTTTGGACGTTTTTAGTTAACCAAATTTTGTGAACGGTTGTCAAGTGGTAAAATGGGCATTTTGAATCATTTTTGTATACAGTACAAACTGTATAATCTGAGGCTAATTTATGGCTAAATTTAAGAAATGGTGTAAAGAATTTTGGGATAGGGTAGTTTTTAAAAGTCTTGTGAAAAACAGGGAATTTTATAAATATTTTTCTTTTTTTAAAATTAAAAATTGTAAATTGTAAAAGCGGTTGGGGGTGGATTGAAAAAGAAATTGCAGGTGTTAGCTGCTAGTAGAGATTACTCTAACATTTCTTCCAATCCACCCCCGGGACCGCACTTGTATCGAGTTTCTCGACAAGCGACGAATCGCATTGCGGAAAAACCCGAGGTATTCTTGCTAGCTATCCGTGATAGACGCCTGAGTGATCCGGAGTGCTGGGCTCCATGATGAATGGCTGACGGTCAATGACCTTCAGAGACGTCAGGCAGACGGCACCATCAGCATGGAGAATCCATTCGGCACGGTCGCCTATAGTTACTGGTCCCAGCGGATGAAACCGGGTGAGGAAGCACCTTCCATTGTCAGCCTTGAGGACGACATATGCCGGATCCTCTTTGGATGACGAATGGATCTGTCCCTTGATGACCTGATCAGGGCTTGTATTCAACCAATCTCTCCTTTGTATCCGTCTGGAAGCTTGTGTGCCACCTCGACTTCAGAGTCTCCCTGGATGATCACATAAACGTGGTCACCAAGATTCACTTTCCAGGATTGAACATGGAGTACTCCGAAGCTACACTGAACTTCAAAGCAATTGGGCCTGTTCTGACCACAGAGAGCCATAACCTGCCCTTTGAGTACATGAGTCAACTCGCGTCTCCCCTTGAACTAAGAATGTGAATGTATGCGTTACCGTGATCTCTCGACTGATTCACGATCTGACAATGGTCTGAACTGTGTGTTTTAGTCAGTTTCCGACTGGGCAAAGAACTTGCAGTAGATGAAAACCGCCACGGTTACAAAGAACCAGACGATCACCGCTGCAATGGCCAACTGCCGGACGTCATCGTTGGTGAAATTATGATTCAACAACGCGTCATCTGACAGCTTCCAGAATCCTAAGCCAGCCGCTTGGTATCCAATGATTACCCAGCCGAGCCGCCAGAACAGTTCGTCCGCAAGAAGCCTACCGGCTATACTTGCAAGAGCTATGCCTGCGACTACCGCCAACAAAATGGTGATCATGGATGAGACCTCTTTCTACCCGCCGCTGCAACCTACAGTTATAGGCTCCACCGGTGGGTAGAAGATTGTAGCAAGAAATTATTAAAGTGCGGTATGATTTTTAAAGCCGCTACTCTACACGCAAATGTACAGCTTTAGCCTCAAAAAATAAACCTTCTTACCGGTCTAAAGCACGCAAATGCCCTTCCGGCAAAGAATCAGAAAGTATAGCATTTTTGAGGCTAATTGTCAAACTATGAGATGAAATATTTCCTTAATTATTACAATATTTCATCTCGCGGTACTCACTCGCTATGCTCGTTCCGTGCCTAAAGCTTATGCCCTTTTTAGTTGTAGTTTATCTTGCGGTCCCCACTCGTTTCACTCGTTGCGGGCCTTGGTCTTTTGCACTGCTCTCTTTTGGTATAATTTCCTATCATGAAAGAAACGTTTGTTATTTTGTCAGGGGAGTCTGCGGTGGGAAAAAGCACGCTGATAAAAGGCTTGCAGGCAAAAGACAACCGCTTTGTGCCCATTCCGCTCATTACAGATAGAAAACCGAGAACTTTGGAAGATGAAGACAGGACGTGTATTTCCCCTGCAGAATTTAAAAAAAAAGCCGGGAATAACGAATTTATCCATACCATAGGCAAATACGGCAACCGGTATGGGATTCTTCGGTCCCAAGTTTCTGCGGCTCTAGGACAAGGAAAAATTCCGGTCAGTGATTATATTATCCAGGAAATTCAAGGTTTAAATGAATTCCGGGACGCGCTCTGCGCATTCTATATTCTCCCTCCTACCCTACCCATTCTACGGGAACGGCTCCATACAATAGGCAGGGATCCGGACGGATCCCGGTTCCAAATAGCAGAACAGGAAATAAAGTATGTAGAATCAATGCATTTTGCATTCCCTTACCTGACCGCCGTCATAGTCAATGATAATGCAGACAAAGCAGTGGAAACAATCATAAAGCACGTAGACGCAAGAAGAAGCAGGTAGCATAGGAATCGAGCCTGGAGCCGCCTCCGGGACTTGAACCCGGGACTTACTCTTTACGAAAGAGTTACTCTACCACTGAGTTAAGGCGGCGGTTCATAGATTGTACCATTCCCCCTTAAGACTTTCACCCCCTTGCAAGAAAAACCCGAATATTCTATACTATTTATGCTCTTAAGTGTTTTGGAAGGCGGTACGTTTTCCTCTACACCTTTTCCGAATAGAGTATCCGCAAGGAGATGAAGATTACTAAACTTGTCCTGAGGGACACGTTTGCATCTTTCTCATTTAACGTTCGGGGAAGCACCTCTTTCTGAATCTTAAGGGCGAACTTATTCTTAGATTATTTAAGGCCTTAAGTTTCTATTAATTTCGAGAGCGTAGCGAGCAAATTTCTTTTAGTTTCCTCATTATTGACTTCACTCTTCCATTTCTGCATAGTTAAACTGTGGACAAGATCTTTAATAAGAAGAATGTAGAACGCATTGTAGAGGCTCCTGCGTATATCTTAGACAAGACCGTTGAAAGCTCACAGAAACTGGGGGACCTGACGGTAAATCCTCCTGTCAAACGTGCAAAAAAATACTGGCAGTCTTTAGGTCCCGGACTTACCACCGGTGCAGCAGATGATGATCCGTCTGGAATTGCTACATACTCTCAAACAGGATCCCAATACGGCTTCCAGCTATTATGGCTCTCTATATTTACCTTCCCTCTTATGGCTATAATACAGGAAATGTGCGCACGGATAGGGCTGGTTACCGGACGGGGACTGGCGGCAAATATCAGAAAACATTTTCCTCCCTGGGTTATTTATGTTTGCACGGTGCTTCTCATCATAGCAAACACTTTTAATATAGGGGCAGATTTAGGCGCCATGGCTGCTGCATCCAGATTATTATTTCCGCAGTTCCATTTTATGACCCTTCTGATAGGGTTTACGGCAATAAGCGTGTTTCTGCAAGTATTTACCAGCTATGAACACTACGCAAAATACCTCAAACTCCTAGCCTTAATCCTCTTATCTTATGTCTTCTCTGCCCTTTCTGTGCATCTTGACCTGAAGAATATGCTGTTCCATACTTTGGTTCCCAGCATTACCTTCTCCAAAGACCAGATTATCCTGATCTGTGCCATTTTAGGGACTACTATCTCCCCATATCTCTTCTTCTGGCAAACCTCGCAGGAAATTGAAGAGGAAATCCTGAAAGGTAAAACAACTATTGCCCAACGTGAAGGCACTAACCATAAGCAGCTAAAACGTATGCGCTCAGATGTCTGGTCAGGCATGTTTATCTCCAATCTGGTGATGTTCTTTATTATAGCGGCCTGCTCCGCCACGCTTTTTTCCCATGGCATTACCAACATCCAGACTTCCGCCCAGGCAGCTGAAGCACTCCGGCCTATTGCCGGCCAACAGGCATACTTACTCTTCACTTTAGGCATCATAGGGGTAGGAATGCTTGCTGTTCCTATTCTGGCAGGGTCTTCTGCATATGCCATATCTGAAGCTTTGGAATGGAAGCTTGGACTGCACCGGAAATTAAATGATGCATACTCTTTCTATGGGGTGATTATCTTCTCTATGATCATAGGAGTAATCTTAAATTTGGTTGGCATTCAGCCCATTCCTATGCTTATCTATTCCGCTGTCGCTAACGGCGTGATAGCACCTGTTATTTTGCTATTTATAGTACTTATCTCCAGCAGCAAAAAAATCATGGGAGAATGGAAAAATCCGCCTTTTATCTCTGCCGTAGGATATCTTACTATAGTACTTATGACTATAGCCGGCGTTGCAACCATAGTCGCATTGTTTATATAATCAACCTATGAACCTTCTCCATGCGCTCCTTTTGGGAATAGTTGAAGGTATTACGGAATTCCTTCCTGTATCTTCTACCGGACACCTCATCCTGGCTGCAAAACTTTTGTCTGTTCCTCAGACTGAATTTGTAAAAACGTTTGAAATCTTCATCCAGAGCGGTGCTATCCTGGCCGTACTTATGCTGTACGGCAAAGACCTTTTGAAAAAGCACGATCTTTTGAAAAAAGTTATTGTTGGCTTCATCCCTACCGGAATCATAGGGCTGGCTTTATACAAGGTGGTCAAAACATACTTATTAGGGAATTCAAACATTGTCTTGTGGTCTTTGGCTATAGGAGGTATTGCACTCATCCTCATAGAATGGGCTATAAAAAAGAAGAAAATAACAGAGAGGACTGTTACCTCTATCTCCTATAAAGATGCCGTTATAATTGGCATTGTACAGGCAATTTCCGTGGTCCCCGGTGTCTCCCGGTCAGCTGCAACTATCTTTGGCGGATTAGTCATAGGAATGGATAGAAAAACAGCGGTAGAGTTTTCATTTCTCCTGGCTATCCCCACCATGCTGGCTGCAACAGGACTGGACCTGGCTAAGACCAGCTATAGCTTTAATGCCTCCGAGTGGACGGCTCTGGCTGTAGGATTTATCACCAGCTTTGTGGTGGCCCTGCTTGCCATCAAATGGCTACTCTCCTACATCCGCAAGTACTCTTTTATTCCGTTTGGCATCTACCGGATTATCATAGCTATCTTCCTGGCCGGCCTATTCTTTTTGGGCAAATAGGTTGATAATTCATGGCGTTAAACTTCTCACATGCTTCGCAAGTTCGAAGAATATTGTTCGAACGCAAGTGAGAACTAACCGCACGCTACATGTTACACGCTACGAACTCTATCTAGCCTCAATCTCTCCATAAATGATTTTCTTTGACCTACTTTTATATACTCTACTTTACGCACGCTTACTACAGTTATCTGCTCTCCGATTTTGATCTGCAGCATTTGGCCTACCAGCTATCTTGATCTTCATCTGCCCTATCACCTACAACCTTACCCCTAATCTCCCTCTCTCTTTTGTCCCCTTTTTCCCTTTAGTCTCCTCCCTCTTGATACCCTTAATCCCTTGATACTCCTGATACCCATGGTACCCTTCCCCTCTCTCCATACTTAATATTTAATTCTCGATACTGAATACTTATATGTCCTGTAGTTTTTTCCCTATATACTACCGGCCTATTTCTCTTATCCCTCTGCTTAATAATATAAGATACTCAATATGAAGTCCAATAGTTTAGCTTCGGAAAGGAATCAGTAATTTGGTTGTTGACATGTTTGAGCGCTTTTGCTACTCTGTATATACTTCTGATATAGACAGTCACTAGTTAATATCAATATGGCTAATCAAAATATATCAATCGAATCACTTCCAGATCTACTTACCGTTAGAGAAGTTGCCCAATTGCTAAGAGTTTCTCCGCTTACTATCAAAAGATGGGGCAAAAGAGGAAAGCTTCCCGCTATCAGAATTAACTCCCGGGGTGACCGCCGCTACAAGAAGGAAGCCGTTCTCTACCTTCTTGGCATCCAGCAAAAGGGACAGATTTGACCTTCAAATCAATCTTTTTTTCATTTTCCTTCTTGCGGTGCTCGCTTCGTTGCGCTCCTAAAGAAAGAGGCTGTTTTGTATCTGCTAGGTATTCAACAAAAAGGTCAAATTTAAACTTTCTACTCTTATCCCTTTTTTCGCCTTTGTTTTCTCCAACTTAGGCTCCCAGACCCTATTACTATGTGTCTTAAGAAATTTCAGGCGTCTCTTTCAGAGATTTGGCCTCATAAATTTTGAAGTTTGTGCCTACGGTGGGAACGAAAGAGGGATTCCCGTAAAACCAGCATGAAAAACGAAATCAGGGAAAGCTGCCTTTTGATACGCCAGGGTTGGACCATTAACCTGTAGAGCCATTCCAAGCCCAGCCTCCTTAAAAACTTGGGAGCCCTGCTCACATCCCCGGAAATAAAATCGAATGCGCCGCCTACTCCTATCCCTATAGTAGCGGGAATTTTTTCCAGGTTTTCAGAAATCCAGCGTTCTTGCTTGGGAAATCCCAGGGCAACAAATAAAATATCCAGGTGTTTTCCTTTCAGTTTTTTCTCATCCCAAACATCTGACGCGAACAAAATCTCAGTCCCAGAGTATTTTTTTTGTAAGCAGTCTGCTGCCTGTTCTGCTACACCTGGTCCTGCTCCAAAAAGTCCTATCTTATAAGGCTTTTTTATATCCCCAGATTGGGATTTTTCACGCCTTTCCACGTATTGTAAAAGCTCTTCTACCAAGTCTGTCCCTGTTATACGGCGGATCAGGCCCTTTCCGGTTAAGACTGAGGCTAATGAAATACCAATCCCATCCGGTAAAGCAATATCAGCCTCGTTTAACACCTTTTGAAAGTCGGGATGGGACCGGGCATACACTATAATTTCTGGGTTTGGGGTAAAAATTTTGAGTTTGTTTTCCGGTTTTTTCAGACTTATATAAATATACTCCAAGACTTTTTCTTTAGAGGCAGTTGTAATCTCAATTCCTAATAAGTTAATCGATGGTAAAACTGGCATACTAATTATAAGATTATTTATCTACTCTCTTAGGATTTACGTTTTTAAAACTTTGTATATTTAAATTATACTTTATTTGAATCTATTTTTAAAATACACAAGCTTAAATACGTTTTTAAAAAAAGACAACTAAAAAATAATTATTACGAGTTACTAATAATTTGCCTGTAATGAATATTCCGTGAAAATTGCGTGAAAATTTTTTCATATTAGATGTTACTAGAAGATACTTTATGTTATTTAACTACTATCTCTTATTAATGATGGTTAGTTGGTTACTTAGTTGGTTTGTTATTTGGCAATCCTTCCAACTCTCAACGTTTTAACTCGTTAACTTTTTAACCCGTTAACAACTTAGTCGTTTCGATTAATGGAGCGCTTAAGACCCGCAGTCCTGAGTACCCGAAGGACGAGGACCGCAAGAGATCTACCTTAATCATTACGATTTATAGATCTCTTATACAGCTCTAGATTTTCAAGCGCTACCCCTGTTCCGCGTACCACACAGTATAGCGGGTCTTCTGCAACATAAGAAGGTACCCCTGTCTCATGGGTTATGAACTTATCCATGTTATGCAACAGGCAAGTCCCCCCGGACAGCACTATTCCTTTGTCTACTATGTCAGATGCCAACTCTGGCGGTGTTATCTCAAAAGTCTCCTTAATAGCCGTAACCATCTGCCTGATAATAGGAAGTATTGCTTCATTCACTTCTTGTTCCGTAACTTCTATAGAACGTGGCAGGCCGCTCACACTGTCCCGGCCTTTAATTTCCATCTTGCGCTCTTCTGCCCGGGGCTCTATCATAGCTGTCCCTATATTAATCTTAATTTCCTCAGCGGTCCGCTCTCCTATCAACAGGTTAAACCGTTTCCTGATGTAATTTGAGATAGCCTCTTCCAGCTTATTCCCTGCGGCCCTGATAGATTTATGGACTACTACACCGCCCAGGGATATAACCGCAATATCCGTAGTCCCTCCGCCGGAGTCTAAAATCATGTGTCCATTTGGCTGGGCTATAGGAATCTTTGCGCCTATGGCAGCTGCCAGCGGTTCTTCAATAAGATACACGGCTCTGGCACCTGAGGCCATGGTTGCATCCAGTACTGCCCTCTTTTCCACCTGGGTCACGCCGCTGGGGATACATACCATTACTTCCGGCTTTAACCGCAATAGACCGCCCCCGGGAATTTTAGACTTGCGTGAGACTTTATCTATAAAGTATGACAGCATGTCCTGGGTTATTACGTAATCTGCTATCACCCCGTCTTTTAGCGGCCGCGTTGCAACTATATTCCCCGGAGTCCGGCCTAACATTTCTTTTGCCTCCTGTCCTACCGCAACCACTTTATTATCATCCGCCCTAACCGCAACCACGGTGGGCTCATTGAGGACCACACCCTCACCGGCAACATAGACCAAAATATTGGCAGTTCCCAAATCAATTCCTATTCTCTTCGAGAGGTTTTTAAACATATCAAAATACTACTTAACTGTATCAAATTTACAGGAGTCCAATCTATATAGTACACTTTGTAGCCTAGAAGATGCAAGGGATCAAACCCAGGCGAACTGTATGGCATTGCAAGAGCGTTAGCTGTATAATGTTTTGAGGTTATGAAGCGCGTTATTATTTCCAGCGTAATTATTTTACTTCTCATTCTGGTGGGAACCGCTATTGGCATTTTCTGGGCAAAAGGTTATAGGTTTGACCCCAAAAACCCCAAAGGAATCCTCCAGGGAACCGGCCTCATGGTCTTAACCAGCCGTCCTGACGGCGCACGTGTATACGTAAATGACCATCTTACTACCGCCACCAACAATACTATTAACCTGCAGCCGGGAACGTACGCAGTGCGGATAGAAAAAGATGGTTATTTCCCCTGGAAGAAAACAATTGAAGTAAAGCAGGAAGTGGTTTCCCAGGCAAATGCTACGCTCTTCCCTATTGCCCCGCGGCTTGAGTCTATTACCAATACGGGTGCGGAAAACCCTACGCTTGACGCCACCGGAAGTCTTTTAGCCTACACCGTATCATCTGCATCTGCAGAGAAAAACGGCATCTATACGCTGAATATGACTACGCCTTCTATCCTTACTTTAGGCGGTGGAGCAACCCAAATTGCAAATGACTTGCTTGCCTCTTTCTCCCGTGCACAACTCATGTTCTCGCCTGACGGTACCCAAATCCTGGCCTCAGTCTCAGCTGCCCTGAACCAGCCAGCCAGCTACCTGTTTTTTGACCGGTCCTTTAATTCTTCACCACAAGACGTGACCGCGACTCTGTCGCAGGTGCTTTCTGACTGGGATACCCAGACTGTTCTGCGGGACAAGAAGCTCATGGACTCTTTACCAAGAAAAATAAGAGTATTTGCTTCTCCGCTTTTTGAAAACCCGGTATTGTCCCCTGATGAAAATAAGATTCTCTACACTGCATCTGAAAGCGCCCAAATCCCGGTAGTTATTACTCCCCGGCTTCCCGGAACTAACTCCACCCCTGAAACCCGCAATCTAAAAAAAGGAGACACGTACGTGTATGACATGAAGGAAGACCGGAATTATTTAGTGTATGAGCAAGACGCTAAAAAGAAAGTAAAGTTTGCCTGGCACCCTGACTCTTCCCATCTGGTCTTTGCAAAAAATGACAACATAGATGTGGTGGAATATGACGGGACTAATTTAACCACTGTGTATGCGGGACCGTTTGTTGATAGCTTTGTCTTCCCCTGGCCGGACGGCTCCAGCCTTATTATATTAACCAATCTGAATATCCCCAATGCCCCAAACAACCTCTACAGGATCTCCCTGAGATAGTTCATGGTCAATGGTTCACAGTTCATGGTAAATACTCAACTCGTGAACTTACCCTCAACAATGAATACTGGATTTATGATGTAAGAGATAAGACCTAAGAAATTCCTTACATCTTAAGTCCTACATCTTATTTCTTTGCTTATACTCAATACTCAATACTAAATACTAAATACTCAATACTAAATACTCAATACTCAATACCTTATACTTGATACTAATTTACTACTTGTCCTGAGAGCTGTGAGGAGGGAACGGGGGCTGCAACAGGAGCTGCTTCTTCCATAGTAGTAACCGCGGGGATAGTAAATGTGAACGTGGTACCTTTTCCGGATGTAGAGATAACACTGATCTTTCCACCGTGGGATTCTATAATTCCCTTAGAAATATATAGACCCAGACCCGTTCCGCCCTCTTTTCTGATGGCTCCTGAAAGTTGCCCGTATTTTGAGAAAAGAAGCGGTATTTTTGATTCGGGGATTCCTACCCCGGTATCAGCAACAGAAACTGTTATTTGCCCGTCTGAGAGGTTTGTAGATACCTTTATAGACCCGTTGTCAGGAGTAAACTTTAATGCGTTAGACAACAGGTTATTGAGAACCTGGCCTATCCGCTGGTTATCAAAAACTGTCTGTCCTATAGCAGTGTCCAGGCCTGAAGTAATAGTCACATGCCGTTCCTGTGCGGTAAAGGAAAACGCCAGCACTTTTTCATCTACCAGCTTATTCAGCTCCCCTAATGACTTATTCAGGGTAAACTTGCCGGCTTCCAGTTTAGACATATCCAGGATGTCACCAATTTCCGTAAGCATCCGGTCAGTGGAGTCATATATGATCTGCAGCATCTTCTTCTCATCCTCAACCTTCAGGCTCCCCTTCAGCAGCATAGAGGAAGCGCCCTTAATGGAAGACAGGGGCGCACGAAGTTCATGAACCACCATACTGGTAAACGTCTCCCTCATTTTTTCTATGTCGCGTTCAAATGTCACATCTTCCATAGTTACCGCAACCCCTATAATCTTTTCCTCAGAACGCAAAAACACCGGATTCAGGTAAATCTTAAAAGAACGCTCATAGATAGAAACATCTTTTATAATCATGCTCTTTTTGTCTTTTGCTATATCCTGGATGTTTTTCACCAGGTCATAGTGCATGCCAAACCGGGCTATAACAGAGGTGGTATCCGGATGGTCATCTTCTATATGGAGAAATTGTTTAGCTGCAGAGTTAATTGCAGAGAGCCGCAGAACCTCACCGTCTATTAAAAATAAAATAGCGCCGGAGGTTACTGAAAACAGGAAGGAGTCCAGCTTTGATTTTTCCGTTGCTATTACATCTTCCAGCCTGCCTACCGCTGCCGTGGTGTTGTCAATGATCCTGACAACCAGCTCTTTATCTTCTTTAGAAAATGCGTTTGGCCTGAAGGAGGACAAAGAAATTACCCCAACACATTCACTGTTAATTACAATGGGGATTGCCAGAAATGTCTGGGGGGCTTCCTGGTCTGAATGTTCTCCGGGCTTGAGTATTTCACGTTCCGCAGCTTCAATAATCCGGTAAGAATCATGGGGCAGTTTTTCATATAGTGACTGCAAGGTACTTTCCTTAAAGGAACTGACAAATGAATCCGGCACAAAATCTTTTTGGAAGAGTTTTAAGGTAATAGTCTTATGGTCAACCAGAGCATAAGAAACTATTGAGGTATTCATAATGTACTGGGCGGTTGAAACAATAGATTCTGCTATAGCTTTAATATCCAGGGAATATCCTATCTGGGTGGAAACAGCCTGAGCAATGGAAAGCTCATAGAGGCGCTTCTGGAATTCCGCATTCTTGTGCTTCAACTCTTCCTCTGTTTTTCGCAGCCTCTTTGCCAGGAAGTGGACCACATAGAAAAAAAGGATAGCTCCGCCGATAATAAGAAGAATAGTTTGCATAGAGGTTGACAGAATGAGTACGATTTTGAACTCATTCTGTCACCCAGTGTACCCACTGGGCTAGCTTCAAGTACCCATCAGGCCTTTTACCTTTTCAACTAATCCATCCGGGGAGATTTCATACTTCATGATGTAATCTTTTGCGCCCAGGCTCATAGCTTCTTTTACCGTTACGTCATTTGAGAAATTGGAAAGCATGGAGACCGGGGTGTTTACGTTAGCACCATTTGTCTTAATAGTCTTTAAGACTTCATTTCCGGATAGATCAGGCAACATCTGGTCCAGAAGTATCACATCAAACTGCTCTGACTGTGCCAGAGTTATACCGTTTCTGGCGTCTCCGGCAATTTTCACTTCAAACCCAGCATTCTTTAAGGCAGTTTCAAAAACTGAAGCTACCGCTAACTCATCGTCAACTAGTAAAACTTTTGCCATAATATACAGGCTATGATTCCTCTCACGAGGGTACCCTCACATTAAAGTATCACTCCCTCTGGGAAAATGCAAGACCTTAAAGAGTCAGAGGTGACAAAAGAGACAAAAGCTAAGAAGCTAAAAGCTAATACCTGATACTCTTGATACTCTTACCCCCCCTCCCCATACTAGATACTGAATACTGTATACTCAATACTATCGTATGATCTCCTACATCTTTGACGTGGACGGCGTCCTCACTAACATTCTGGCAAAACAGGCAAATCCTGAGCTTCTTTCCCAGGTTGCCGACCTATTAAAAAACGGCAATGTAGTTGTATTTAACACCGGCCGGTCTTTTCCCTGGCTTATCGAACACATCCTCACCCCTTTCCAGAAATATATATATCTAAAAGAGTTCGAGGGAAAATTCTTAGCGGTGTGTGAAATGGGTAATATTGTCTATGAGTTCCAAGAAGGCAGTTGGAAAGAAACCATAGACCCCTCTACTTCTGTCCCGGAATCGTTAAAAGCTGAGATCAGGCAACTCGTACAAACAGAATATGCTGAGTCTATGTTTTTTGATGACAAAAAAACCATGGTTTCTGTGGAGGTTATAGATGGTTATGACTCGCAGGAATATCTGCAGCAGCAAAAAAAGCTGATGGACCAAATTCACCAGATACTGCAAAAGCCGGAGTACAAAAATTGCCATCTGAAAACTGGATCAAACCAGATAGCACTGGATGTTCAAAATGAAATTTCAGGCAAAAATTTAGGGGCGGAAAAAATTATGGACTGGTTAAAAAAACAAGGATTCCAGATAAACTCTGTGGTGACTTTTGGGGATAACGCATCAGACCTGGAAATGGCAGAAGCATTTGTTAAGGAATTCACAGTGGAATTTGTCTACGCAGGCAAAGACCGCGACCAGATTGACTCTTCCAAATACCCCTTCAAAATCACCTTCACAAAGAGCTTGTATGATGAAGGGACACTGGAGTATCTAAGAAATTGATAGAAATTCATAGAAATAAGGAAATTAATTGTCATTACAACCAGCTTCCTTCATTTGTCCCTTTTGTCACCTTTGCCTCCTCACCTAAAACCTAACGCTCTAATACTCTACCGCTCTTTCCCCTCAATACTCTATACTTAATACTCTCCCTCGTCACTGTAGTTTAACCCCTCCCCTCAGATTCACATTCCCCCGCAAATTTCTTTGGGGAGGCGGGTAATAGGAAATATCCAGGGTTGCTGCCTTTGCAGGATTTGCATCATACGTGTAAGCAAGTCTCAAGGCGTTGCCCGAGGATCCGTCTCCAAAGTGCTCTAAACATAACTTATTTCCGGATGCAAACCCTGATCTATTCACAATTTCTTGAATTACAGCCTTTATGTCTGGTGAGGCATATTGGATATTTGTCGTCCAAGCCGGTATTGCGTTCCATACAACTGAAGCCGATGTAGTCGGTAATGCCCATAGCTCTCCGTCAGTTGTTGGCGTAGTGGGATTGTCTGCATCTACTCCATAAATGGTGGTATTCATCGTATTATTGCTTTGGTCAAGTGAGGCAGTATACGTTAAAGTTGCAGAAACAATATTTGCTCCCCTAGGAACAGTAACATTATTAAAACACATGCCTATATCCCAGGAAGAAAGAGTTCTTCCAACCCGCAGATCAAAGTTGCCAGGTTCAAAATCTCCAAATGAAGGATAGTCGCACCAATCATCTGCTGCTGTATTTACCTGTAAATGAAGCGTTGTTGGAGCTGGCGTTGGTGTGGGGGTTGGAGGCACGGTATAAGTAGTATAGATAGAATATTTGTTACTGTCAGTAGTCTGCCCGGTGAGGGGATCCGGCCATGCCCCATACGTTACCGTTTTATTCACCCCATTCCCCCCGGAATCGTAATACAGATTTAAAGAGTCTAAAGTCCCTACGCTCCCCCATGTGTAAAGCCAATAATTTGTTGAGGCAGACAGCTGCGGTCCGCCGGTTATAGAAAAGGTCCGCCAGGCGGTAGTTGTAGTTGCGCTTTCTGTAAACGTATCCTCTGCACTTGTTATTACCTGGGTATTATCCGATTGTTTGTAAATTGCAGTTTTTGCGTACCCTGAATAATTGTGCACTAAAAAACCATCTATAAATAAATTGTGGTTACCAGAAACTCCAATTGCATAGGTATCTGCCTCATGGCTACAAAGCAAAGATTCTACCTTTACATACTCGCCATTTGTCCCTATTAATTCATCGCCTATCTCAAGGTCTTTCACCTTCTTTTCACCTTGAGCTGTATAAATAGTCCCATACCCTGCAAGCGAAAGCTTGTTATTAATAATATATACACCCTGTCTTTGTAGACCAATTTGAAAACTTGTAACACTACCTTGTTCAAGTGAATGCGTTGCAGTGTTGTAGGTTACCAACCTTTCTCCAATTTCTATATCTTCAACGTTTTTGTATCCTGATTCTGTCAGAACATTGCTGCCTGCGGCAATATCTCCTGCTTCAACTGCCTTGGATTCATCATCAACCAGTTTTCCGTTGGCATAATAATTATGGTATTCAGGAACAATTAGATTAAAGCTAACGTTTTTTTCATTTACTTCTTGTATAGACTGCACTTCAACATCTCCATATTCTGAACGCATCCTATCCTTCACTTTCACCTGCCTTGCCAGCTGCCACCTTCCATTCACAAAAAGAGGGTGTCCCTGAGTTACTTTGAGTGTATTGCCAGAGGAATCAGTTATGAGCAGATAGCTGTCATGCTCCCGGGATAGAACTTGTGAAACACTTGATGCTTCTATAAAACCTGTTTTAAAATTGAACACCTTGACTTTTTCCCCAGCCTTAACATCTTCAATGTTCTTTTCGCTTGAGTCAGCCATACTGATCTTTGTCCCTGCAAGAAAGCTTGGTTTTGCGTTATGCACTAAAAAATTGGCAAAATAGACATGGTTATTCTTAATGCTAATGTTGTATGTGGGGACTTTCTTATAAACTTTTTTTATCCCTGTTATGGCTATTACGTGTCCTTTATCGCTAAAAAGTTTGTCCCCAATATGCAGATATGTCGCTTCTACCCAATCTCCTTCCCGGTAAACTCTGTGATTGGGCGTTACACCCACATCTTTACCGTTACTGGTTGTTACAACTAGGTAATAATCTCCCATTTCTTCTGGTTTGTGATGAAAAAGAGTAACAACAGTGTCGCTCTCCATTTTTTTTATTTTTTCATTAAAGGACTGCACTTTATCACCAAGCTGAATGTCTTTAATTTGCTTATATGATCCGTCTGCCATAGTGATAAGAGTATCCCCTGTAAAGCAAGTCTGGCTAGATTGGATATATGCTGAAATCATGGTTGGCGTACCTGCTTCCGGCATGGACCAGTAAGAACCTTTAATAGAGTTATTCATGGCCACACTAGAAGCGCCGGCGGAGGTGTAGCCAAAGGTGGGATCTACCGTGACTGGATATGCCGCTGAAGCAAGAAAGTCAGGATCTACCGTGACAGAAAGAGTCTTTGCTTTCTCGTCAATGCCCAAGACCCCCCAAACCGAGTTACCCTTAGCATCAATAATCTTGGGGCGGTAGATGTGAAAGGCTTTTCCGGTGCCGTAATTTTTTCCACCTGTTTTAGAATAATCCCCGGACTTCCCGTCTTTGTAGTACACCGCGTAAGACCCTACTACATTTTCCGGCCTCACATTCCCTTCCTTTTTCTCTTTCTCTGTTAACGGCGGCTGGTAGAAAAAATCTAAACCGGTAGTGTCTATGCTGTAGGTAAATATATTCGAGACTGGTTTCTGCTTCAGCAGAATATCGAATTCAAACTTCCCGTCTTTTTGTGCATCTGCAAAATACACTTCCTTCTCCTGGTCTTTCCACCGGATGGTGTTATTTTCTGCAGTTGGGGATGAGTTGGTTTCAGGGTAGGCTATTTTAAATTTAGCTTCACCGTCTAGCTTTGAAATCTCTACCTCCGGGCTGAATTTTTGGTCACCCTCCCCTCCCACGTCTATTTTGGTATCCTTGGCGGTAATTTCATGATAGTCTTTGCCGAGCTGCATTCCCGCCCTTATTTCCCCCACTGAAGCTAATCCGGATTTAGCGTCAGATTCCACCTGGGATACTGGCGGGTTGGCTGAGTTAAACCAGAAGAATAACCCAGTCACAACACATATAAATATAACAATACCTATCAATAATCGCATAGTCTAAGTAAACAATTGACAATTAACCATTAACAATTGACACTTCTCCTGTCACTTGTCACATGTCACTTGTCAAATGTCCCCTCTCCCTTCTTCTCATTTATCCCCTTTGTCCCCTTTGTCCCCTCACCTAAAACCTATCACCTAGCACCTAAAACCTTTCCCTACTGAAACTTCACCCCTCCCCTCAAATTCACATTCCCTTTGAAACTAGCTTTAGTATTACCGGAAGCAGTATATGTAGCGTAGATTGAATATTTGTTATTATCTGTAGTCTGCCCCGTTAACGGGTCCGGCCATGCACCATACGTCACCGTTTTATTTGCCCCATTTCCTCCTGTATCATAGTAAATATTAACTTGTCCTGGAGAATCTGCCCATGAATAAAGCCAGTAATCTGTTGAAGCTATCAGGGAAGCAGAGGCTGTAAAAACTTGCCATTGAACAGTAGAAATTACATCAAGTTCGTTTGAAACTGCCACCTGAGTATTATCCGAATATTTATAGAGGGCTGTTTTCATAAAAACACTTCCCTTTTTATTGTGCACCAAAAAGTTTGTGAAAAAATTATGATTTTTTTTAATCTCTAATGTATAAACAGGTACCTTTGCATAAACTTTTTCAATTGATGTAATTTTAATCTGACTATTCGTATCGTTTAATAAACTTTCTTCTGGTTTTAAATATTCGGCATACACCCATTTTCCCTCACTGTAAACTGGATGATTTGGGGTAATTTCCACAGTTTTACCGTTATTCGTTTTTATTTTTAAGTAATATTCACCCATTTCATCAGGCGAATGGCTGGCTACACTTAAAACAGTATCATTTTCAACTTTATGAGTTACCGCGTTGTAGGACTTTACCACATCTTTAGCTTTAATGTCTTTAATCTTTTTGTATAATCCATTTCCCATTGAAACCAGTGTTTTTCCTGTAAAACATCCAACTCCCCCAAACGCAGCAATACTAGTCAATGTTCCATTTTCTCCTATTGTAAAATGAGATCCTCTTATTGTATTACCAACATCGATTGTTGAAGCGCCTTGAGTGGTATACCCAAATGTAGGATCCACGGTTACAGGGTATGAAGCAGTATCTAACCACTTCTGGTCTATAGCAATTGATAGCTGACTTTTATTTTTATCTATATCTAAAACGCCCCAGGTCCAATTACCCTTACTGTCAATTATCTTTGGCCTATATATATGAAAAACTTTTCCGGTTTGGTATTTTTGTGCCTCCTCTTGGCTGGCATACAGGCTTTTTGAGCCTGATTTATAAACTGCGTATGAACCCACCACATTTTCCGGCCTGTACAGCCCTTGGTCTTTTTCCTCCTCAGTTAAAGGAGGCTGGTATAAAAAGTCTAAGCCTTCAGTATCAATGTTATAGGTAAATATGTTGGTCTCAGGTTTTTGATGAAGGACAATATCAAATTCAAACTTATCTACCGGTACGTCATTTTTTACGTTTGCAATTACAAATTCTTTGGTCTGCTGTGCCTTAAGCTCATCAAAGGTTTGTGCTTCATCAGGTGTAAAAACCCCGGACTCAAGCTTTTCCTTAAAATGGGTGGCAAAACGCGGGATTATCTCCTCTACAATTGAGGGCTTGATGTCTTTACTAAGTTCTTCAAGCCCGCCTGTAGGGATGATGTATTTATCCCTTAAGAGCTGGAGCGTGGGGCGCATGTAGTCTTTAAGGGGAGTATTATATGGGGTTTTGACAAACACATTCAGCCCTACCGTATTTTGGTCCGTTGCTATCCTCCCCAGAGGCTTTATCTGCAAACCTTTTGTATAGTACAAAAAATCCCCTTGTCTTTTGACAAAATCTTTTTGGCCGTATTTAGAAAGCGACTCATTGATAGATGCAACCAGCATATCCTTTATTTCATTTCCCCGTGACTTTATCTGCGGATAATAGAAGAAGATTGCAAAAGTCCCATTTTCTGCAGTAGGAATTACGGGACACTTAAATTTATCTTCCGTATTAATCCTAACCATTGGGTATGGCAATGCCCGTGGACTTTTAAGATCAATCTCAACATCCCTATCACCAAAAAAAACATATCCTGCCTCTTTGAGAGCAACCCCTAATATAGAAGGCTGGGTAGATTTTGTCTTATTAAATATCTGGTATGATGCGGCAACATCTTTTAAAGAAGCATCTTTAATGCTGATGTAGCGGATTTTTCCATTGTCTAAAGCATTCGTGGGGGCTATGGGACCGGTAGATTGCTGCTTTGGGATAGTCTTCAGGAAGACTTCCTGCTTTTCATCATGCCAAATTATCTTATTATCCAAAGTTTCGGTGGTTGAACCCTTGGGCATCTCATACCTAATGTCCATCTTTGCCTCATCATCCCATTTGGAAAGAGTGATTTGTGGCTTTATCTGTCCACCGGATTTTGTATCACCAACCGTGACTATCCCATTCTCTGTTTGGAACTTGTGATATGAGCCTAATTGTATGCCCTTCTTTATTTGTCCAAAATACGCATCCCCTTCTATATCACCAGTATCCTGGTTCCGGCTGTTAAACCAGAAGAATAACCCAGTCACAACACATATAAATATAACAATACCTATCAAAATTCGCATAATAAATGGTCAAAGAAATTGATAGAAATTCATAGAAATTGATTGATATTAATTGTGATTACAACCAGTTTCCCAATTTCTACCAGTTGCTATTAATCTCCCTTTATCCTATCACCTGTTGCTAGTCATATGTCAAACATCAATTGTTCCTCTCCACCTTCTACCTGCCACCTACTTCCTTCGGCTACTGAACCTTCACCCCTCCCTTAAAGTGCGTGCCACCTTTAAAGTTAGCAGTCAGGGGAGGATAGTATTGGATGGTCAGCGTGGGACGGAACGCAGGCGTACCATTTTCAGATGCCGCTATAAACAAGTACTCCTGGACCGTAGGCGTAGAGCTGGTCCTATCATTGCTGCTTCTTAGGCAGTAATATGTGCTCCCGGTTTTATTTATCCAGGAAGTATCCAGATTTCCGCTGGCATAGGGCGTATTCTGGCTCATCCCTGACGTATTTCGCCAAATACTGTTATCTGCAGTGGCAGATATACAGTTTGAAAAAACTGTTTGCAGGCTGGTGGGATTAGAATCATAATCTTCCTGGGCGGCCCAATTTAGCTTAGCTATCTCTACATCAAAATCCGTATTGGAAGCATCCCCAACTGCCGTAAGAGTCAGGTTAGCCTGGACTATCTGTGCACCGGCACCCAGTACAGATGTGTCAAATTTTAAGATTCCCCGGTCCACGTAATACCATCCTAAATAGAAATCCTGCCCTACATAAAAATATGTATAAGGCATTTCATCATAGTTAGCCGTACTATGTGCGGTTGCATAGTCAGTATAAGAACCTTCTACAAAGCCGTCCAAAGAACTGGAGGTAATAGTGACGGTTGCAGGCACCGGAGTGGGCGTGGGCGTAGGAGTGGCCGTAGGAGCCGCAGCGCTATAGTTAATTATAAGATAGGTTTGTGTTGTCCCTGCACCTGCTCCGCAGCACGGGTCCGGCGTAGCGTCAAGATCAACAATGAGCTGTGTATTTGCAATATTTCCCGGCACCCATGAACCACCGGTAGGACGGGAAAGGTGTGGGCTACTGGTCCTATTAGTCCAGGGCTGCTCAGCGCCTTGCCATGCATCAAAGGTAGTTCCACCTGAGAACTTTACCCCCACCCTAAAACCGCTTCCTCCCACCACATCAGGGTCAGAAAAACTCCCACGTATAAATCCGTCTACAGAATCTATGGTCTCCGTGGTAAGGCTGGTTGCCTCCAGGGTGTAGTAATCTGTTCCTGACTGAGTCCCAAATGAGCCACCCTGCCAGATGTATGTTGTATTGTCATCAGATGCACCTGAAGGATCATCATCTACCTTATCCCAGTGTGATGTAGAGTTGGGTACCTGGTAATCTATACCGGTTCCATCAGCGCCGGTACCGTTTGGCCTGAGCTTCTCTACTCCGGCCCCCGGTTTTTCATTTGTTACCGCAAAAGAAGCCATGTAGGAACGGACTTTTCTGCCGGTTAGCTTATGGGTATCCGGATCACGCTCCGCTATTTCCGGATACTGCATGATATCTGCCTCATCATACGTTACTGATATATCAGGGTATTGCGCAGGGCTGGCTGTATCCAAAACTTTTTTACGTGCCTGTCGCGCATCTGTAAAGCTGTCTTTAATATCATCAGCATTATCACTCTTTTGGAAATGGGCTGAGGTAAGCCTATCGTGGCTTTGCTCATAAAGCGTAAAGTCTCCCTGGGCCAGTTCCCATACTGCAGCGCGTTGCTTTAGGTATCCGTTTAAGCCTGTCAGTATTTCCTGTGCCGTTTCACCCGGCCGCACCGCGGTAATAAGCACGTCAGAACCTAAAACCTGTCCGTCATGATTGCGTATCTCATACTCTACTGCCAGTTTCCAGCGGAAACGTCCCAGCCGGGTAACCACTGCATGGTTAGCATTAAAATTGAAACCTACCGTAGGGTCTACTATGACCGGATAAGAAGCCTCTGAAAGCCACTGCTGATCTACGGTAACGCTTAAGGTATCTGCACTTAGGGCATTTCCCGTATGGATATCTAGCTTTCCCCACGTAGTTTTGCCTTTTGCATCTATCACCTTGGGGCGGTAGATGTGAAATGCCTTATTATTGGTTTTATCTTGAGGGTAAAAAGCATATGAATTGGAAAATTCTTCTGAAGGCCCTTTTTCAATGAGCTTAGGCTCTAAATTAGAAAGGTCCAGGTTGTAGGTAAAAACATTGGTCCTAGGCTTCTCTTTCAGCAGGATATCCAGGTCATACCGATCATAATTTTTAATCTTGGCGGTATTCTTGCTAACTCCGGTTGTAAAATATACATCTTGTGATGCGTCACCCCAAACGATCTTGTCATCCTCAGAAACCGGCACAATCGCCTTTGGCAATTTGTAGGATAAGGCCAGACTGGCTGATGAGTCAGATTTGGAAAATTTCACCACCGGCTCCATCACTTTTGCATTTTTCTTTCCTATCTCAATTTTGTCATCATTCACCCTTATCTGATGGTAAGACCCCAACTGCATGCCTTTTTTTATCTGGCCGGAATATGCGTCTCCATCCTGGTCATCATCCAGCGGATTCTGGGAATTAAACCAGAAGAAAAAACCGGTAACCACCGCAGTAAAGATAATGATAGATATCAAAAGTCGCATGTTTAAATTCAATGAACTTGATTGAAATTCATTGAAATTAATAGAGATTCATTGTAATTACGATCAGTTTCCTGATTTCTACCAATTTCCATAAATTTCTTTCCTCGTTCCGCTACATACTTATTACTCTCTTTTCCCAATTTAAGAATAAACCCGGAACCCTTTAAAAAATGGTGACGGGAATCACAATACATGTCTTACTCTCAGAAGCTAGAATTTGAAGGTAGGCTACTCCGTCATTCTGGCTTTCCAGAATCTTGCAATGGAAGACTTTTTACTTCTCGATTCGCTGACGCTCACTCGAAGAATAATTATCTTGCAGTCCCAAGATTATCACCTGACCATTCAAGTTGATTCGATCAATATTCGAGTTATTCGAGAATATACTGATGGGGATAAAAAATGCTGAATAAAGACTGGGGAAGAAGCGAGTAAGAGAATTGCAAGAATAAATCTATCAGAATATATCTAAATATATCATTGTTATCCAAAAACCCCTGGATTTATACACCTTTTTTCCACATTTATTGTTCTTTTACCATCTCTTTTTGTAAGAATAACCGGATTTTTAGGAGACTAAATTTAGCAGATAAAATTTTTAACTGATAATAATTTCTATATATAAAAGGTGCTGAAGAATAAAGAAATTCCAAAACATCCGAGGCTAATCAGTTCATGGTTTATGGTTCATAGTTCATGGCCTGGACTTTTTCGCATGCTTCGCAAGCTCGAAGAAGGTCTCTCCGCTCTTCTTCTCACCTGCTGCTCGAAAAATAATTTTCGAGGGATAGCGAGAACTACCTGTGATTACAATTAATTTCCCAATTTCTACTAGTTTCTATAGTTCTCTAATTCCCCTTGATACTCATGATACTCTTGGTACCCTTGGTACCCTCTCACACTTACTACCTGCCACCCGCCACCTGCCATCCCTTTCCGTCTGTAACTATCTCCACGTCCCCCTGCTCCGTGTTTTTATATGGCACCTTACTTTCTTTCAGCATCTTCATGACTTCCGGACTGGGGTGTCCATACCGGTTATGAAGACCAACGGAAAGAATATCCAGTTTGGACTTAATCAGCCGGAATGACTCCTGGTCTACTCCCGTCTTGCTCCCATGGTGCGGCAACTTAAAAATGTCTACCGCAAGACCACTTTGAAACATTTGGTCCAGCAATTCCTTTTCTATGTCCCCGGTAAACAACCCGGTAAACTTTCCATAAGACAATAGCTGGACTAATGAAAAGCTGTTGGTATCAGCGCTTGCACTAGATCCTGTGACAAAAGAATGGGTTGGCCAGTCGGTTATCAGCGCTACGCCATCCCCCATCTTATACTGGTCTCCTGCAAATAGCGTCCTGACCGGAATATTTTTATCTGCAAGAAGTTTTTGGATAGTTGCAAATACCCTAGTCCCTGAGGTTTTTTGGGAAACATTAAAAGACTTCACCTGGTAGGATTTTAAAACGTACTCAAACCCGGTGATGTGGTCTGCATCAGGATGGGTTGCAAAAGCCAGCTCTATATCCCTATCCCAAAAAGGCAGATGCCGGGTTAAACATCCCAGGACACTATCCGTTGGTCCGGCATCTATCAGCATATCTGCTCCCCCGGGAGTCCTAATTAAAATAGCATC
>JBLMVJ010000009.1:0-15116 GCA_050255815.1 Candidatus Levyibacteriota bacterium
GCTTTCCCAGAGGAAATGGCTTTCATTCTATGCAGAACAGTTTTCAACCGTAGAAATTAACAATAGCTTCTATGTTTCTGTTAAACCGGAAACGTATGAAAAGTGGTACCGGGAAACACCAGGGGATTTTGTATTTACCATTAAGGGGCATAGGTATATTACCCAATTCAGAAAATTAAAAGACGTAGAGGAGCCGGTAGAATTATTTTTTTCCGGCGTTTTTCGCTTGGAGGACAAGCTGAAATGTATTTTGTGGCAATTTCCCCGTAACTTTTCTTATTCTGAAGAACATCACATAAGGCTTGAAACCTTCTTAAAATTACTGCCGCAAAATATAGAACATGCATTTGAATTTAGGGAAGAAGGATGGTTTCGGGAAGACGTGCGGTTATTACTTGCTGGAAATAACTCTAGCTTGGTTATTTCTTCTTCCCAAGACTTCCCCGAGTTTGAGCTTCCCGTAAATTTTTCGTACCTCCGTTTTCATGGTCCAAAAGGCCTTTATTCTTCATCTTATTCACTGGAGGAACTTAATTCATGGGCGGAAAAGATCAAAGAATTTAAAAAACATGGAAATGTGTATGCTTATTTTAATAATGACGCTTATGGGTATGCCCCGCAAAACGCAAAAAGCCTCATAGAGCTTTTGTCTTGACAATCGCGCGTTTTTTCTATACTATCCAAATTATGATAAAGGTGGAAAACATACTTTCTAAAGCTCCTTTAACAATAGATCAAAAAGTTGCGGCAGGCAAAATGATTGGCGGGTTGATGAAGATGAGAAGAGAGGGGGCTTCTATAAATAATGTTCGCATATCTATTCCAAAGGATACTCCCGATAAGTATGTCCATGCCACTGGAGACGCGAGTTTGATAAAAGACGTTCAAGAAATTGCAGGTTACATGCATGGATGTCACGAGCAAGGTCTTGTGGTTCAGGCTAGAGGAAACGATTCGCAATATGAAATCTATGATGCCTTTCGGGGAAAACCTTCAGAACCAATTATTTTATTTGACTTATCAAAGAACAGGCAAAAATCATCAGTCCCCCAAGTTCCGGTTCTCGGGTCAGACCTTCTTCATATCCTCGAATAAGATTTATTTCTCGTGGTTGACAAATACGCACCCCAGGGGTTAAACTTCAGGAGTAGCTTGGAGGAAATACAGATTAATTATATAAGAAGAATTGATACACACAACAGAGACTCGCTTAAGACACGCAGTTAAGCTTAATTCTTTTTGGATAATTATCCACCTTTCCTCTGACTTCTTATTCAAACACGCTTCATTATGTGCGTGATATTGTATTTTTTTGAAAGGAGGTCTTATGATTTATTTTTCAGAATTAAAAGGAAAAAAGGTATTTCAGGGGCATAAAACGGTAGGACGTCTGGAGGATTGCTTATTTCTCCCCTCTGATCCGGCACTGATTACTAAAATAGTGGTAAAAAAAGGGAGAAACGTGTTTATTTACCCTTTGGAAGAAGTGGCTAAAATAGGCAGGGATATTAAATTGAAGCCCTCAAACAGAACTGAAGAGCGCAGTGTTTATGAACTTTCCCTCCTAAAAAACCTTTTAGACAAACAAATTATTGACGTGAAAGGCGGGAAGGTAGTTAGGGTAAATGACGTAGCGCTTCAGCCTGGTGAGGGAGGAACGTATTATATCACGGGCGTAGACATAGGGTTCCGGGCTATTCTACGGTGGTTGAAGCTGGAAAAAGCCTCAGTCCCTCTTTACAAGGCTTTCCGTACCTATTCACACCCGCATGTTTTAGCCTGGTCAGACATAGAGCCGTTAGAGCTGGCCCGGGGAAATGTACAGCTAAAAAAAGAGGTGCAAGACCTGGAAAGGATGCGTCCGGAAGACTTAGCTGATTATCTGGAAAAGACAAACGTAAGTAATGTAAATGAGATTATTACCCAGCTGGATGACCAATTTGCCGCTGATGTTATTTCAGATTTGAACGTTAACTACCAGATGGCGCTTTTTGAGCGCTTTTCTTCAGATAAAGCTGCAAAATTTATGACCTTCATAGATCCTGATGAAGCGGCAGATATTTTACTTTCTCTTCCGGATGATAAAAGAAAGCAGATTCTGGGATTGCTGCCAAAGCGGAAGAAGAATGAGCTGGTATCCTTACTCAAATATTCCAAGACGCCTATAGGGGAACTGATAAACCCGGAATACATCTGGGTATCTGAAACAGATTCCGCAAAGGCGGGGTTGGAAGCCGTTAAAAAAATGATCACTACTTCCCACTTTACCTCCTACGTCTACGTTTTTAATCTAGAGAACCAGTTGTCAGGAGTTATCAAGCTTTCCGACCTTATTACCCATGCACCCCAGAAGCGTATTAAAGATTTCATGAACCCGGACATTATTGCTATCCATCTTACTACCCCCAAAGAAATTACTATTAAAAAAATGCTGAAGTATAAGCTGTACGCCCTTCCTGTTGTAGAGAGCAGCAAAAAAATGCTGGGAATTGTCATGTATGACGACCTGGTGGAGGAGCTATTAAAGTCATATGAAGCTTTTTAATTCTTTTAGGCTCCGGATTCTTCTTCTTTTTGGAGTTGTGGGGCCTGGTCTTATCACTGCGTTTGCAGATAATGATGCGGGGGGTGTTGCCACCTATTCTGTTGCCGCGTCTAAATACGGATATAATATTTTTCTGACCCTTATCCCTATTACCATAGTGCTTCTTATTACCCAGGAGATAGGGGGAAGAATTGCAGTGGTTACCGGTAAAGGCCTGGGGGATTTAATACGGGAACGTTTTGGCCTGCGGGTTTCTCTGTTGATATTCTTCCTTTTGCTGGCGGTTAACTTTGGCGTAATCCTTCAGGACCTGGGGGGTCTAAAATCTGCCCTGGGCCTATTTCATTTAAACATATTAGTATTTTTGCCGGTACTTATTGCATCCCTTTTTTATATTGTAACTAATGCCTCTTATGCGAAAATTGAAAAATTTTTCCTTTTTTTAGTTTTTTTCTACGCTGCTTATATAGTTTCCGCATTTCTTGCAAGGCCGGATTGGTTTACTACGGTTAAAACTATTGTTATCCCTTACCAGAATTTCCAGCCCGGCTTTATCTATACCTCTATTGCAGTTTTAGGTACTACCGTAACTGCCTGGGGCCAGTTTTTTATTAATAGCTACGTAAAAGATAAGAAGCTCACTATTGAAAGTTTAAAATATAACCAATTGGAAATTTACGTAAGCGCATTTTTGACCAATATTGTTTCCCTGTTTATTATGGTAGCGGTAATAGCTACTTTATGGACACATAATATCCAGATAAATAACGCATCAGAGGCTGCCCTTGCAATAGCACCACTTGCAGGACAATTTGCTTCCCTTCTCTTTGGTTTTGGTCTGTTAGTTGCAGGATTTATTGGGGCAGCAGTAGTTCCCCTGGCTACAGCATATGCTTTTTCAGAGTTTTTTGGATATGAAGGAAGCCTGGATGTAAGTTTTAATAAAAGCCGTCTTTTTTATGGCATGTTTATCCTGCAGATTCTGGCCGGCCTCTGCCTTACTCTTCTTCCCAATTTTTCTCTTTTTAGCATCACTATAGTTGCAGACTTTCTAAACGGCGCATTTTTGCCCGTTGTCTTCTTTTTCCTGTACAAGTTTGCAAATAATAAAGAGCTGATGGGGTCCTACCGGAATTCTTTTATGCAGAATGTGCTGCTGGTAGGGGCGGGAGTTGTTATTACGGTTGCTTGTATTATTGGTTTAGTCAGCCAGTATATCCACTTTTAAGGAAAGTTGAATACATTGCCTTATCCCCAAAAAAACCGTTTGGTTTTGTCCGCAGTTTTGGTGCCTTTAAGGTGTAGCCATGGCGGATGGCGTGTGACCCAAACCGGTCATTTATTTTATCAATGGTTCTGTTTAAGACTTCTTCCCGGGGGTCATCAAAAAGGCCGGGGGTAACGTACCGCTCATCTATGAGGTTTCCCATGGAAAGATGAACCTGGCGGATCATGCGCTGTTCATAGGGCAGATTTTGCCACCGCCATTCTTTTAGTAATAATTGGATCAGGCTAAAAATGTCTTTTCCGGTATTGGTATAAGAAGGGGTGGTTTTACGGCCGCCAAAGTTCAATTCTCCTCCCATATAGAAGTGTAAAGTCCTGCCCTTTTTGCCAATAAGGCGTAGCCGTCTGCCCACCTCTTCTGAAAGCTCAGAAAGAATCCCCAATACTTTCCGGGGGTCATATTCATTTTGAGGTAAACAATAATTCCTTCCTACTGATTTAGTGTTTTCTTCCTCTTCTAAAAAAGAGTGTACTTCTGAAGCGTCTTGCGCCCAGGCATAATTCATAAGATTTTGGGAGCAGACTTTCCCAAACTCTTTTTTTAACAGCCGGGGCGGGTAATCACGCACCTGTAAAAGAGTATAGATGCCCAATTTATTGAGGCGGCGTTTCAGGCGTTCCCCTATGCCGCAAATGTCTGTCAATTCTGTATTTTTGTATACTTTTTCCAGGTTCCCTTTGTCTATAAGCATAAAGCCATCCGGCTTATTAAGGCCGGAAGCCAGTTTTGCGAGTAATTTGTTATAGGAAACACCTATGGATACCGTGATTGCTTCCCCAATTTCATTTTTTATCCGGTCTTTAAAATGGGCAGCCAAAAAGTGGATGTCATTTTTAAAAAGATGCATGGTGGGAGTCATGTCTATAAAGACCTCATCCATGGAAAAAACTTCTACAATGGGGGAATAGTATGAGGCTATATCTATAAACTTTTTGGTGATATGCAGATACCGGTCAAAGTCAGCTTTTACAAATTGGATATTAGGGCACATTTGGGTAGCCTCCCACGTCCTGGTGCCGGTTTTGACGCCAAACTTTTTTGCCTCACGGCTGGCGGCAATAATGCACGTCCTGCCGTTTTCTGCCGTAACCCCAATAGGTTTGCCCCGCAAGTTAGGGTTAAAATGCTGCTCACAGGAAGCAAAAAAAGAGTCAAAGTCTATGTGTAAGATAGTATTCATCAGTGTTGAGTTCTCGTCCCAAGGGCTCGAACAATATTCTTCCAAACCGAGAAGTTTAGAGCTATGCGAGAAACCAGTATAAATATATCCGAAGGACGCGTTTGATAACGTAGGGCAGCATAGTTTTTAAAGAAAAGTTGTTTGCGACGCAAAAGGAAAGCGTAGCATATTCTATAGAAAACTATAATAGAAAAATACTCGAAAGTAAATAAAACAAAATACGAAAAACAGGATCAGAATAGGGCAAATTATAAATAAGAAATTAATGGAAATTTGGAAATTTGTAGAAACTTATTGTAATTACAATTAATCTCAATGAATTTCAATCAATTCCTATTAGTTTCCATTCTGAATGGAGATTCCGTTAAGGATTTACTTCAGGAACATGCCGCGGACCGTTTTAGTGGAATAGTAGAGTGCTACTAAAAAGTTAATGGCCAGGATCTGGTTTACCCAGAAGGTACGGTGAGTGAGTGAATAGGTTTGGTAACCATTCACTGCTGCATACTCAAACATAATAACCGCTAATACAGCAAGGATGAAATTCAATATGGCAACCCAAACTTGTAAAGGATTAGTGATGCCGGCAAAAACTCCTATAGCTATAGCAGCCAGAATAGAGACATAGATGGGTACTGAGAGGAAGGTGCTCATGAAGGGAAGCGCAATAAGCATAAAGACGGCACCCGCTAAAAATAGCTTCCGCACCGTATCACCGTAGTAATGTTCTTTTCGTATCAACATATTTTTATGGTTAAGAGCATTGTTCCTCACTAATGTTCGGAATAGTGTTCCTTTCTTATTATCATATTCTAGTGGTAAGGAACATTGTCCCTCGCTGGCGCTCGTGATAGTGTTCCTTCCTAATTAACATTTTTATATTTTAACTCTTTCTCAATTGATGGTCTTAGTCTTATATCTTAGGTCTTAGATCCTACCTCTATATTCAGCGTAACACTCGGAAGAATCTTTTTCAAGTCTGCGCGGCATTAGCGGTTGCGTTCATTACTGACAAACAAATATGTGCCTACCAGCAGGAACACTATAAATATAATGGAGATGATGATGAAGTCTACATGGATGGGGTAGAGCACTACTTTGCTGTATGCAGGGTCTTTTGCGTAGTAAATATTCCGTAGAAAATCCACAGCATATGTCATAGGTGCTATTCTGGAGAGGATAAAAAGCGGCAAAGGCAGGTGGATGATGGGGCTGAATACGCCGGAAACAAAAAACTGCGGTAAAATGACAAATGGGAATATCTGGTTAGCAGCCCGTTGGTTTTTCAGGTTTGACAAAATGATAACGCCAAAAGCTCCTCCAAAAAGGCAGATTATGATAAACGCCGGGATAAATGACAGTAGTTGCCAGACATTCATAGGGATCTGCAGGATGAAGCCAAAGAGAATAATGCCAAGCGCCTGGGCTACTGCTACAAATGATTCGCCTACTATTTTGCCTAAAATGATAATGTACCGTGAAATGGGAGAAACAAATATTTCCTGGGAAAAGTCATTCTCCCGGTCTTCTATGAGAGAGATAATTCCGGAAGCGGTAGACTGGAAAAGGGTTTGGGCCAAAACACCTATGAACACAAACGTTAAGAAGTTGTATCCTACGTTTTTGGAAAGGTTTGCCTGTAGGCTTCCGCCCAAAATTCCTATGAACACAAACGGGAAAATAAACGTAGCAATAATCCGTCCTCGGTCACGGGTAAATTTAATGAAGTCACGGTAGGCTATGGTAAAAATAGCGTTTATATTTCTCATTCCGAATGATTTTTCTGGTCTTCCCCTATTATCTCCAAATAAGCTTCTTCTATGGTGGGAGTGTGCGTCCTGACGGAACTAAGTGGGGTTTTTATAGAGGAAATTACTTCCTGGACGCTTTTTTTGCCCAGGTTAATCTTTATTTGATTATTTGTTTCAAAATCATACCGGTGTTTTTTCAGCTCTTCAACCAGCCCTTCTTTATTCTTAGAATCCACCATGAGGTAGTCTTTTACAATTCTTTTTTTAATTTCGTCAGGAGTTCCCCGGGTGATAATTTTCCCATTGTTGATGATTGCTACGTTATCTGCAGGTTCAGCCTCTTCCAGGTAATGGGTAGTTAAAAACAGGGTTAGTTTTTCTTTCTCCCTGATGTCTATCAGGTATTCCCAGAGGTTTTTCCGGCTCAGCGGATCCAGTCCTACCGTAGGCTCATCTAAAAATAACACCTTTGGATGGTGGATGAGGGAGCGGATAATTTCCAGCTTGCGTTTCATGCCCCCGGAAAAGGTTTTAATGGGCTTAAACAATTCATCTTTAATACCTATCAATTCTGCAAGCTGGTAGACTTCATTTCTGTATTTTTTTGGCATGAAATTAAAAAGCGGGCTAAATGGGTAGAGTCCGTAGAGGATGGCATGGAAGCGGATATTTTCTTCCGCAGTTAAATTTAAATCCAGGCTGGGGTTTTGGAATATAATACCTACGCTTTGCCTTACTTTATCCTGGTTTTTATCCAGGTCATACCCGGCCACGGTAATTTTCCCTGAAGTTTTAGAGAGGGTGGTGGTGAGGATTGAGATGGTGGTTGTTTTGCCGGCTCCATTAGGTCCTAATAAACTGAAAAATTCTCCTGCCTTTACTGAAAATGAGACATCATCTACGGCGTTTTTTTCCGCTTTTTTATAGCGTTTTACCAGATTTTTAACTTCTATGATCTCTACCATAGTTTATTATAACAATGATAGTGTAAGAAATCTGCAAGAAGGTTAGCTGAATATACGGGGAGAGTCAGGAGTTTTTGTAATCCTTACTTTTCCGGTATTAAATACAGGATAAGGATTATCATGGTCCCCCTGATCATAAATAATGTCCAACCCTTTTTTTTGAAGGTCATCAACCCATTTTTGTAAGTCTATCCCCATTTGTGCTAGTTCATCCTTCTCAGGCACCTCTGCCAGAAGGGTTCCCCCGTTTGGGTTGACCATGTTCCATGCCTGCGCTGACAGTGCAGAAAGAAGCAGTTTTTTTCTGGGGATCCAGTCTGAGCTTAATGCACCCATAGCCCGTTCTATAACCAGATCAGCTTTTTGTGTTCCAAGCCAGTCTGTAATATGCTTCCAGGTAGACGGTTTTGTAATATCTTCAGGCAACCAGGTTATATGGGAAGCGCTGTAGGCATCCTGAATTTGCTTAGGAGTGTTCTGAAGGCTATGGTCTGGTAAGGAAACTGACAGACCCTTTCCTTTTGGGGAACCCTCTAAAAGCTCATGGACTGTAGCCGGAGGCGCCATGAGATCTATAACAACAGGAGCTCCCCTTCCCTGTATAAGGCTAGACATACTTTTTCCCATAAGGACATGAGCAAAAGACTTTTCATAGGAAGAGATTGCGGAGTTGTGAAATCCCCAGGCTGTTTCAGCTACCTGGCCGGTTTTATCTAAATATCTTTTCCGGAAAGCTGGCTTAGGTTCCTGAACGGTAGTTTCTGTCACAACTTATTATACCGTACACTTCAACCTTTTCAAGCGGTTGCTACATTTTATACACGTTGATCCCCAAAGAGTCCATAGAGCAGTTTGGTATCTATGTAATAGGGATACGGGTTATTTCCGGATAATCTCCAATTTCATGGGAACTAGTGAGGTTTTTTGAAAGCCGCAAGTAGTATAGAAATGAACTAATTCTTCCTCTACAGCAATAGGAATATAGGTTGCCCCAAGGTCTTTAAGCTTAGTTATTACATGGTCTACCAGTTGTTTGCCAATCCCTCTTTTCCGGTGGTCCGTGTCTACAACTACTTTCTGGATATATCCTCTTCTACCATCAAAAGAGCCTAATGCGGTACCTATGATACCCCCGTTTTCTTCCATGAGGATGCTGAGCCCGGGGTTTTTCTCAAGGAATAGCGCAAGCCTGTCCTTGCTGTCCATATCACCAACAAAGTAATTCTTCCCCCAAAAACCTATGAGGTTATCATAGTCCTGAATCATAATTTCCCTGATCATGAGAATAATTATAGCAAAGCCATCTGTGTACGCGGCAGTCATTTTGATTCAGGCTCAAAATATTGTAAAATATACTGTTCCGTTGAAAACTGCTCGGCTCTTGAGCGGTTAAAGGATACGCTCCTGTAGCTCAACGGATAGAGCAAATCACTTCTAATGATTAGGTTGTGGGTTCGATTCCCGCCAGGAGCGCAAATTATTTGACTATTAGTTTATTTTATACGGTGGATGTAGTTCAACAGTAGAACGCCAGTTTGTGGAACTGGAGGTCGCGGGGGCGGCACCCGTCTTCCACCCCAATTTTTTTTGCCACAAGTTTGTGCATCAAACTTAGATTCGAAGAATCGCAAACTCCGCTTGTTTCACCCCAAGAACGAGCTAGAACCTCTGATATAATTCAATTATGAAATTCTTTCTTACATCTAACGGATTAAAAGGCCAACTTACGGATATATTTGTAACTCTTCTTAAAAAGCCAGCATCAGAAAATTCTGTGGCATTCGATATTACAGCTGCATACGGTGAAGAAGATAATCCGACATGGTTTGAAAAATTTAAAGACCAGTTGCGACAGCAAGGTGTTATCAATATTCAGGATTTAGATTTGAGGAATAAAAATCAGGAACAAGTAGAAGAAATGCTTAGCACAAAGGATATTATTTTTGTAAATGGAGGCAATACTTTTTTTCTTCTCGATTGTATGCGAAAAGCTGGATTTGAAAAAGCACTTAAAAAGTTTCTTTCGGAAGATAAATTATATATTGGAGTAAGTGCAGGTGGTATTGTGGTTACCCCAACTATTGCAATTGCAGGAGTTGAGCCTGGAGATGCAAACAATATTGGAATGCAAGATTTTACAGGCCTTAGTATGGTCGATTTTGAGTTTTCACCACACGTTCCAGACATGGTTTCTTATGACTCTGTTGAGAATTTTAGTAAAACAACACCACATAAAGTTTATGCTGTTGATGACTATGCAGCAGTTTTAGTCCAAGATGACAAAGTTAGCGTTATAGGTGATGGCAAATATAAGATTTATAACGGAGAACCTTCATAAATTAGCAAAAGATGTTTGATAGAAGAGTATTTCCTGTAATTGTAGCGTTCTATAATAAGTCCTGACAGTATTTGCTAAATTACCCCAAGTCAGGTCATTTTGCCTTTTTCAATACTGTGGCCGCCAAACATGTTGCGCATGGCGGTGAGGATTTTTCCGGCAAACGTAGGGTTTTTCTGGGATTCCTTACGGTATTCAGCAGCGTATCTGATGGAGGTTACATTTGCACCTATTTCTTCCCCGGTTATTGCCGTCCATTCACCTTCCCCGTTAAACCCTACGGCACCGGATAAAGGTTCCAAGTCTTTCCCGTATTTTTCAAAAGCACCTTGCAGCCACTTTGTTAATCTGGATTCTACCACGCTGCCATTGTTGTAAATCTTTGAAACCTCCAGGAGATCTATTTTGGGGTCAAACTGGTGGATGAGGGCAAATCCTTCAGCAATAGACTGCATCATGCCGTATTCTACACCGTTATGGACCATTTTAATAAAGTGGCCGTTTCCATCCCCTTCAAAGTGGGAAACCGCTCCTTTCTGCGCCATGTCCGTAAAAAGCGGTAACAGTTCTTGGAATAGGTCAGCAGGGCCTCCCACCATGAGGCATGCGCCATTTAGTGCTCCACCTGGGCCACCTGAAACTCCTACGTCTATAAACCTGATCCCTTTCTTTCTGGCCGCTTCTGCGCGTCTTTGGGTATCTTTATAGAAAGAGTTAGCACATTCTGCAATAACGTCATCTTTTTCTAAAAGCGGTAGCAATTTTTCCAGGACTTCATCCGTGGGTTCTTTAGGGGGAAGTAAAGATATAATAACTCGAGGTTTTGGTAAAACTTTCACTAGTTCTTTCAGAGAATAAACTCCAACTAGCCCTTCTTTTTCCAGCGCTTTGGTATCTTCAGGGGAGCGGTTGTACCCTACAACCTTCCACCCTTTTCCCATAAGCCGCCTAGCGAGATTAGAACCCATTTTTCCGAGCCCAATAATTCCAACTGTTTTACTGTCCATAATGCCAATATTTATTTGAGATAACCGATACTCACCTCAGGAAAAATATGTTGAGGCTCCATTTATGGAGTTGAACATATCTTACCCAGGTCTACAATTGCGATTTGTTTATTCATATAGTACAAAAGGCTGCGTATGGTGCCAACCAGCGCCTACCGTCTTTTTCTATTAATATCTCTGCTTCTTTAGGTCCCCAACTGCCGGCTTTATATAGTCTAGTAGGGGTCCGGTGGTTTGACAAGGGATCTATAAAGCGCCATTCCGCTTCTACCTCTTCAGTAGTGTTAAAAGAAGTATGTCTTCCCGCAAAAGCATCCTGGATGAGTTTTTCATATGCATCAAAGCTTTGTCCTGGGAAATGATGCTTATAGCAAAACTGCATATAGGTAGGCTCATGCGTTTTAGTGTAGCCCGGTTTTTTCGTTAGTATTTTCACTGCGATTCCTTCATTTGGCTGCACACGGATGGTAAGAACATTATCCCCCAGGTGCTGCGTCTTAAATACATAGTTAATTTCAGTAACCCATTGTTCCATCTGTTTTCCTGATCTGATATAGACAGGGACTCCGTCAAACCGCTTGCTTTCTATGTGCAGCTTCATGGCAAAAAATGAGTCTGTATTGGAGCCTTTCTGGATGAAGTCTTCATCTTTATAAGCAACAGCAGGTTTTCCATTTACCATGCCTTTGTCATACTGCCCATAAACAACATCATTTGGGTATGCCCTGAGTTTTTTTATGAGGTTTAACCTGGCCCGCACTAATGCTTCATCTGATGAATTCTCAGGCTTTTCCATGGTTGCCAGTGCTACCATTTGAAGGATATGGTTCTGTCCTACGTCTTTTAGCGCCCCGGTTACATCATAAAACTTACCCCGTTTTGCTATGCCAAAATTTTCTGCAGCGGTAATCTGGATATGGTCAAGGTGCTTTCTGTTTATAAGGTGCTCAAATATATTATTTTCAAACCTGAATGAAAGAATATTCTCCAGGGTTTCCTTGCCCAGATAATGGTCCAGGCGGAAAATCTGGTCTTCTGCAAAAACTGAGCGGAAGATTTTATTGTAGTGTTTTGCGGTTTCCTCAGAATCACCTATGGGTTTTTCAATTAAGATGCGCGTCCAGCCGCACGGGCTCCGGTACAGTCCACTTTCTTTTAGGTTCTTAAAAACCGTAGGGTAGATAACTTGCGGTAGGCCCAGGTAAAACAGTCTGTTTCCGCAAGGAAGCCCGTCTTTAATCATCTGGTCCAGATATGTATTTAGTTCTTTGTAAAATTCAGGGGTAGTGTTGTCACCGGGAAAAAAATATATGTGCTTCTCCAGCATTTTAAAAAAATCATTATCTATGGAGTGTTGGTGATGGCGGTTGTCAGAGGTCACGGAGTGGCGGAAGAAGTCATAAAATTCTTCTTTTGTATATTTACGTCCGGTAGCTACAATAGCAAAGTCTTTAGGAAGTAGTTTTTTTTCAGCTATATCATAGAGGGCAGGGTAAATTTTCTGATAGCTGTTATCCCCGCTTCCGCCAAAAATAATGAAAGAAAAAGGAGCTTGAAATGAATCTGTGATCATTTGCACTGACCATTGTAATACCCTTTCCTGAGAAAAAGCAAGAAGATACTTTGAAGATACTAAGATGAAAGATGGGAGCGGGCGATGGGACTCGAACCCACGACGTTCAGATTGGAAATCTGACATTCTACCACTGAATTACACCCGCGAGAAACACGAGCGGGGGTAAGAAGGGGCAGGACAAGTTGAAAACTAGCCTACCACTGAATTACACCCGCAGAAAATTACCTACAAAATTATCAATAATTATTTTCAAGGGTGCAAGCTCAGCTTACACCCGCGAGAGAACTTTACAATTATACAAAACACTCGTCTTTTACACAAGCCAGGATATATATCGTTCAAGCTTATCGAGAACTACCACTAAGACTTCTCGACTCGTCGCTTCGCTTCTCGTCCGAAGAATAATATCCTGTTAAGGTGACACCTTATATCAAGGTGACACCTTAACTAGGGCGGTTCATCATTTGGTTCCAGCCAAGGGGCAGGCACGTGTAGAGAGTTACCTTTCCCCATTTGTTATAATTTTAGTATCGTGATAAAAGTGGTGCTGTTTGATTTTGGCGGTGTGATCTATGAACATCCTAAGGCGGTAATTCCTGAAGTTCTGTCCAGGATCTATAACGTTCCACTGGAAAAAGCTGTTTCTTTTTACAATACCTATAAAGATGACTACTATGTAGGCAACATCTCTTCAGACGCCCTCATAGAGGCTCTCAGCCGTGATTTTGGCAGTAATCTGGCTACCGCTGAAGTAAAGGACCGGTGGATGAAGTATTACGGGGAAATGTCAAAAACAAATCCGGAAATTCTAGAACTGATTAAGAAAGTAAAAGTGGGGCGCAAAGTCTATCTCTTCTCCAATACTACAGAAATGAGTAACGCCCATAACCAAAACATAGGAGTTTATGACCTTTTTGACGGGTTGTTTATGTCTTTCCAGCAGGGCGTAAAAAAACCTAACCCGGAATTCTATAAAAAAGTCCTTAGTCAGGTAGGAGTTTCCGCAGGAGAAGTACTTTTTATAGATGACAGCTATGACAACCTGGAACCGGCAAAAAGACTTGGCATAAAAACTATCTTATTTAATATCCTGGAAGATGATCCGCAGCAGCTAAGTGAACAGATTAATTCAGTCTTAGAGGCCTAGGGCTTTTTCGTCCTCTTTATAGATCTCTGCAACTTTTTCTGCGATTTTAGGTGCTACTGATTTATCAAGCGGGGAGGGTAGGATCATATCAACCGTAGGGTTTTCCACGCAGCCGGCTAGCGCCATAGCAGCGCCTATCATCATACCGTTAGAAATTGACTTTGCCCTGGCATTTATAGCGCCTAGAAATACTCCCGGAAATGCAAGCAGGTTATTTACCTGGTTTGGCAAATCAGACCTTCCGGTCCCCACTATGAATGCGCCGGAGGCTTTTGCTTGCGCAGGATCTATTTCCGGCACCGGGTTTGCCATTGCAAGTACAATAGGTTTCTCAGCCATTTTTTGGACATCTTCACCCCGTAAAATGTTTGCTGTGCTTACGCCTATAAACACATCAGCTCCCCCTACAGCGTCTGATAATTTCCCTTGCAGGTTATTTTTATTAGAAATATTGGCAAGACGCATCTTGAACGGGTTATTTGCCAGATCAGGCCGTTTCCTATGGATAATACCCCGGGAATCACATACAATCATTTCCTTTACCGGTTCACACATGCGCTTATCAAACCCTACGCACAGAAGTAAATTTGCAATTGCTGTTCCGGCAGCACCTGCGCCGTTAATTACAACTTTCAGGTCTGTCATTTTTTTCCCGGCCAGTTTACTGGCATTCATCATAGCTGCCAGTAGTACTATAGCTGTCCCGTGCTGGTCATCATGGAAGACCGGAATGCCTATATTTTGCAAATCATCTTCTATTTCAAAGCAACGGGGTGCCGCAATATCTTCCAGATTAATTCCGGCAAATACCGGTGCGATATTTTTAATAATGTTTACTATCTCGTATACATTTTGGGTTTTCAGGGTGATAGGAAAGGCATCAATCCCCGCAAATTCCTTAAACAGCATAGCTTTTCCTTCCATAACGGGAATAGCAGCATATGGTCCAATATTCCCCAAACCCAATACGGCAGATCCGTCAGAAATGATAGCAATAGCCTTGTTTTTAATGGTCAGGTTGTAGACTTCTGAAGGGTTTTCTGCAATTTCTTTACATACCTGGGCCACCCCCGGCGTATAAACGAGCGAAAGGTCTTCTTTTGTCTGTACGTCAAATTTTGGGGTTATTTCTATCTTTCCTTTGAGGTTTTTATGTAGTGTCAGTGAATCATCCATAGAGATCAAGTATAAGAGAATACTGCTGAGAATTCAATGAAGAAGAAATGAGGGGCTAGAATTTTATGGGTCCGTACTGGTCTATAAAATCCCGGGGTGAAAGCCTATCTTTTGGTCCTTTCCCTACAGCACCAGCTATTAAA
>JBLMVJ010000010.1:0-21607 GCA_050255815.1 Candidatus Levyibacteriota bacterium
TGGCTATAGAAAAAAGCGGAAAATATAAAGGCCTATATCATGTTCTGCACGGCGTTATAGACCCCTTAAGTGGGATAGGACCTGATGATATTTATATTCCGCAGCTAATATCCAGGCTTAAAAGTCTGGATACAGTGGAAGAAGTTATTTTTGCAACCAACCCCACTATGGAAGGGGAGGCAACTGCCATGTATATTAAAAAGAATATGCAGGAGAGTAAGCTTTCTGTTAAAACATCACGGATTGGCCATGGACTCCCTATAGGAGCTGATATAGAATATGCTGATGAAACAACACTTGATAGGGCGTTGGAGGGACGGAGGGAATATTAACATACTATCAATAGTCAAATAATCAAATGGGAAAACAGAATACAATAAATACATTGGAAGCAATTACCACTTTGGATGGCAGGTACCGGGAGAAGGTGGAGGAGTTATCTTCTTTTACTTCTGAAAAAGGCCTTATAGCTGCCCGTCTTGAAGTAGAGTTACAGTATCTTCTTGCCCTGTCTGCTGCAGGGATTCTGAGAAAGCTTACCGCAGGTGAAAAGAAAGCTCTTACAGTCCTGAATAAAAATTTTTCCCTGGAAGACGCGCAGCGGGTGAAAGAAATAGAAGAGACAACCCGGCATGACGTAAAAGCAATAGAGTATTTTATTAGAGAAAAACTTGACAACACAAGCCTTTCAGATATTTGTGAAAAGACACACCTATTTTTAACCTCAGAAGACGTAAATAATTTGGCTCACCGGATTGTATTCTCCGGGGCAATTAGGGAATCTCTGCTGAAGAATCTTACCGGCATTGTCTCCGACCTTTTAGAGAAGGCAGAAATATATGCCGGCACTCCCATGCTTGCCAGGACCCACGGACAGAACGCAGTCCCCACTACGGTAGGGAAAGAATTTGTTGTGTTTTCCCACCGGCTCAGTAAAGAGCTGGAGAAGCTAAAAAAGTTCCAGTTTTCAGGGAAACTGAATGGGGCAACCGGAAATTATAACTCTTTCCATGCTGCTTATGGTGCAAAAAGTTATAAAGAGTGGAAAGCGTTTTCTGCCGCCTTTGTAGAAAGTTTTGGTTTTGTCCTCAACCCGGTAACTACCCAGATTAATACTTATGAAGACATTATTGAGGCTTTGCAAATATTGCAGCGCATAAATGGTATCCTCATAGATTTTGCTTCTGATATGTGGCGGTATATTTCTGACGGGTGGTTTAAGCAAAAAGCAGTGAAAACAGAGGTTGGTTCATCAACCATGCCGCAGAAAGTAAACCCCATTGATTTTGAAAACGGTGAGGGTAATTTATCCCTGGCAAATGATGTGATAAAAGGGCTCTGTGAACGTCTGCCGCACTCGCGCCTTCAGAGGGATTTGCGGGATAGTACCCAGATAAGGAATATTGGAATGATAGTAGGATTTATAACACTGGGGGTTAAGAGTCTGCGTAAGGGAATGTCTAAAGTTATGGTGGATACAGACCAGATTTTAGAAGACTTGAATAAGGACTGGAGTATTCTTTCAGAGGGTGCCCAGGTTTATCTGCGCGCACATGAAGACATAGAAGACCCTTATTCACTCTTTAAATATATGATGAGAGGAGTTCAAATAGGACAGGAGGAATGGATTGACCTGGTCCAGAATTTGCCGGTATCACAAAAAGCAAAGGATGCATT
Source organism: Candidatus Levyibacteriota bacterium (assembly GCA_050255815.1). Classification (GTDB taxonomy): domain Bacteria; phylum Patescibacteriota; class Microgenomatia; order Levybacterales; family GWA1-39-11; genus JAGORM01. Next base: position 1,678 of record JBLMVJ010000010.1, read on the forward strand.
TCTGGAGATGACGCCGGAAACGTATACCGGGTTTGCAAAAGAAATTACCCTGGAAGCAGTAGAACAGATGAAGAGGAAGATTAAATAATTTCCTGGTTTATTCTGGTAAGCCTTTCAATACCGTTATCCCGCAAAACCTTTACCCCTAATTCTTTGCCGTCAAAAGAGATTTGGAATTTCACGTCAGTATTTTCGTTGTTCTGAACATACAGGTTCTGGTGTGCGTTGGTATCATGCTCATTTGGTTGTGAGTAAATGGCAACACCGTATTCCCGGGGAATTTCCGGGATAGTTGCAAAATTATGGTTGGTAGGTGCAACGGCAGTAAGGTTAGCATCTTTTGCTGCCCAGTAAAATAATGATGCCAAATGACAGACGCCGTCACCAAAAAGGTATCCGTCAGATAAAAAGCCTTCCTGGGAAGCAAAATGCAGGTCCGTAGTGACTTTTACAGAAGAAGTAAATTCAGGTAAAGAGTCTTTTTGGAATGCATAAGTTTCCCCGGGCTTTAAGGTAAAAGAGTAGGAGAAAGGTTTGTTTACCGCTTGCCAGTCAATTTTTTGAGGATCTTTCACAACACCTCTTAAATAAGCAAGTGTCAGAAGGATATTTTCCTTCATAACCTCATTCACAGAGGGTACGTTGTATCTTTTTTCCAAAGACATGCTGCGGGAAGAGATAACCTTTTCCTGGTCCATCTTTACAGGCACACCAAAAATAAGGGTATTCCCTAAAAATAAAAACCCGGTCAGGGTCATTAGTCTATTTTTTACAAATCTCATACTCTTGAAGCCGTCCGATTTAAAATCAGACACCTTTAACAGTATGATTTTTTACGCGTGGATTATGCGTGGGGCAGGAAGAGGTATTTAGGCCTATAATAATAGCATAAAACAGTGAAAAAGTCAAGGTGTACAGCAGCAAAATGGGTGGTAAAAAATAGCCTGAAGGTATAGGATTATATGCAATTTGAGAGGTGTAGGGAAAAATTCTTACATTTCTTTTTTTTGCCCCAACCCTCCGCATCTAATTTTCCCCCAAGAGGCTATTTACTTACGTCTGATCATCTTTTATCATGATATGTATGGTAAAAAGACACCCCTCTAAAACTCCCCAAAAGCTTAAGAAATCCCGGAAAAGGTTCTTGAAGCGTTCTTTCGTATTTGTTTTTTTGGGCGCATCTCTGACAGTTTTATTAGGTTTTTTTAGCCTTATTTTTTTTGAAAACCAGCAGTTTTGTGCCAATTCCATTTCCTGCATAAAGGACCTTTCCGGTAAATTTGACCCCAGAGGTCTCACGGGAACTTTTGACGGGAAACGAGTCCATGTACCAGATTCAGTTCTTGCGGCAGCATACGTATCTCCCCAAAAGGTGGTTTTAGGTGAAAATACCGGGACAAAAGTGATAAAAGTGGACCTTGCGGCCCAACACCTTTATGCTTACCAGGGAGATACCCTGGTTATGGATTTTCCCGTTTCTACCGGCAAATGGAATAAAACGCCGGTTGGGACTTATCATATTTGGGTAAAACTGCGGTATACCCGGATGACGGGGGGTGAAGGAAGCACATATTATGACTTGCCTAATGTTCCGTACACCATGTTTTTTGCAAATGATGATGTGTCGCGTTCCCAGGGTTTCAGTATCCATGGTGCCTATTGGCATAATAATTTTGGCCATCCTATGAGCCATGGATGCGTAAACATGCGCATTTATGACGCCCAAAAGGTGTTTGAATGGGCTGACCCCCAGACAACCGGATGGAGTAACCAGACAACAACTGGTAACCCTGGAACAGAAGTGGACATTTATGGAACCACTCCGGCAAGATAGCTTGTCTTTTTAAACCCATTCCTTTCTGTATTGCTGAATTTTTTTAAATCATGAAAAAGCTGCTTAAACAATATTTTCCCGCATTTAAAAGTAGAAATTACCGGCTGTATTTTATAGGCCAGTTTATTTCTCTTATTGGCACCTGGCTTCAAGTGGTTGCGGAAAGCTGGCTGGTACTCACACTTACTAATTCTGCATTCCTGATAGGTTTAGTGGCTGCATGCGCTACACTTCCCACCCTGTTCTTATCCCTTTTTGGCGGTGTTATAGTGGACCGTTATAACAAGAAAAAGATTATCTATGTGACCCAATTTGCATCACTCATCCTGGCTTTTATTTATGGGTTATTAACCGTATTACACCTGATAACCATTTGGGAAATTATGGTTCTGGCATTTTTGCTGGGTATTGTGAACTCTCTGGATATTCCTGCCCGTCAGGCCTTTACGGTAGAAATGGTTGGGAAAGAGGACCTGGGTTCTGCAATCACTATAAATTCCGCAACTTTTAATGGCGCACGGATTGTAGGGCCCAGCATTGCCGGCATTTTAATTGCGCTGGTAGGTTCCGGCGGAGCCTTTCTTATTAATTCTGCAAGTTATCTGGCAGCTATAGCGGCTTTATATTTCATGCATATTGCGGTAAAGCCGCATGCGGGTGAGCATCCTCATCCCATCCAGGCTATAAAGGAAGGTGTTTCCTATTCATTTTCCCATCCGCATATCAGATCCCTTATCCTTTTAACCGGAATAGTGTCAATATTCGGCTGGTCATACGCTACCGTTATGCCGCTTATTGCAAAAAATTCATTCCATGTAGGGGCAGGAGGCTTAGGATATCTCTATTCAGTAGTGGGCCTAGGCGCTTTAGCATCAGTTTTCATGGTCCAATTAATGCAGAACAAAATAGGGCACTTGGGCCTTATTGTAGGAGGAGTAGCTGTTTTTGCCCTTTCCCTCATAGGGTTTACCTTTGCAAATTCTTTTGTGACCGCGACTCCATTCCTTTTTACAGCAGGCATAGGGCTTTTGACCAGCTTTTCAACTATAAATACCCAAATCCAGCATTCGGTAGAGGACAAATTCAGGGGAAGGGTCTTGAGTATCTATGTCCTGGCATTTTCAGGACTATTCCCTATAGGGAATTTTGAAATAGGATGGGTTTCAGAGCACATAGGTCCATTAAATGCCATACGGGTAGGTTCAGTTATTGTTCTTCTCTCAGTTATTATTTATTATCTTTCCAGGAATAAACGCAGAGAGCGTCTGGAAGAATACCATGTGCAGCGGGAGGAGCAGATTCCTCAGCCCATACTGGAGCAAGCAGAAGGGTAAGAGGAAGGAAATTAGTAGAAATTACAATCAATTTCAATTAATCTCTATTAGTTTCAATTAATTTCTCCAGTACTTTGAGGGTATCTTCTGAGGTTTTGTATGGCATGAGAGATAATCTTAATTCAGCGGCGTTTTCAAAACCGTGGATATAAGCCTTATAGAATTTTTTCATAATCTCAAAGTTTTTTCCACCAGAGGCGGATCGGCCTTTGGCCGATGTTTTTCCCCAGGTTTTATCAAACAGCAGTATGTGCTCTTTTAGTAATTCCAGGCGTTTTTTTACCCCAATTTCTTTTTGCGAAGTTGAGAAAACCCCGGGATTCACCAGCATACCGCGTCCTATCATGATGCCGTCTACGCCGTATTTTTCATAAACCTGCCTGCCTTGTTTCCGGTCCTGAATATCCCCGTTAGCCACTACAATAGTTTCCGCAGAGATGTTGTTTTTCAGGTTTACTACTTTCCCAAACTCTTCCCAGTGGGCAGGGACTTTTGACATTTCTTTTGCAGTCCGGGCATGAACGGTAAGCGCTGCAGGCTTTAGACCTAAGAGGAACCCCATCCATTCCTCAGTCTGAATTTCCCTAAACCCTATCCGGGTTTTGATAGAGACAGGGAGGCCTTCAGCGGAGCTTACTGCTGCGTTAAAAATGTCTTTTGCCAGACTGGGGTTATTAATAAGGGCTGAGCCGCAGCCTTGTTTTATGACTTCCCGCACCGGACAGCCCATGTTGATATCTATGCCGTCATAGCCTGATTTCCTCAGTATTGATACTGCTTTTGATACGCTTTCCGGATTATTCCCCCAGATTTGTGCTATCAGTGGTCGTTCTGTTGGGGTAAAGTACAGGCGCTGGCGGATATATTCTTCAGAACCTTTGGTGATGCCGTCTACATGTGTAAATTCAGTAAAATAAAGGTCCGGTTTGCCTACTTTTCCAATAATTTGCCTGAAGACACTATCAGTTACGTCTTCCATAGGCGCCTGGACAAAAAAAGGCTTAGCCAACTTCTGCCAAATGTTAGTCATGGGGTATATTTTACCTTAATTAGCGTTTAGCGTATAGTGTAGAGCGTTTAGTTGAGACTAGATTTTTCTTGAGTACAGGAGTTATAATGGTTGATATGGATGACAAGAAAGTGCTTCTTATAGTTGATGATGATAAGGAATTTACGGATAAGATGGCTGAAAAAGCGTTAAAGTTAGGTTTTGATGCAAAGGTAGCATCCTCCGGCAAAGAAGCACTGGATTATGTAGCTGCCAATAAGGTTGACTTTATTATCCTGGATTTTGTCATGCCGGAAATGGATGGTTCTACGTTCTACCACGTTCTTACCCATGACATGAGGAAAAATATTCCTACCGTAGTCCTTACCACTTTATCCCGGATTGAAAATAGCGTAGAAGGATTGCAGGTTTTTGAAAAATCAGAAACAGACCTGGATGAATTCCTGCAGATGATTAAAAATAAATTTTCTCCTGCACCGACAACCAACTAATGGAAGAGACACAAAAGAAAAAAGTACTTCTTATAGATGATGACGCCCAGTTCACGTCTGGTCTTCAGGAAAAGATTAGGAACGCTGGCATGGAAGTTTTTGCGGCAAAATCAGGAAAAGAAGCCTTAGATTATCTGGTTGAGCATGAAGTAGATTTTATTATTCTGGATTTTATTATGCCGGAAATGGATGGATACACCTTCCATCATATTTTGACTCATGACATGAAAAAGGATATTCCTACTATTATCCTTACCAACCTGGAAGGCAGCGAAGATAGCGAACAAAAGCTGGAAGTGTTCACAAAGGCTGGTACAGACCTTGATGCACTCATAGGTAAAATCAAAGACCGGCTTGATGGTGTTTCCTAAACCATGCTGCAACAACTCCGTTCAGAACTGCTTTCCCTCTCAAATCCTAAAAAAGCAAAGCTCCTATCGGGATTTTTTAAGACCGGCAAGGGAGAATACGGTGAAGGGGATCTCTTTTTAGGGATTATGGTGCCTCAATCCAGGGTGTTGGCAAAGAAATATGAAAAATTACCACTTGAAGAGGTTGAAAAACTGATGGAGTCACCGTACCATGAAGAACGCTTAGTGGCGTTATTTATTCTGGTAAAACAGTATGAACAGAGTTCTCACCTTGCAGACTCTGAGAATATTAAAAAGCTGTATAAATTTTACCTGGCACATACAAAAGCTATTAATAATTGGGACCTGGTGGACTTGACTGCGCCAAGGATAGTTGGGGATTATCTGCTGGACAAGGACAGAAAGGATCTCTTGAGGATGGTACGTTCAAAAAATCTGTGGGAGCGGCGGATTGCAGTCCTGGCAACATTCCAGTTTATAGCAAAAAAGAAAGAGTATGGGGAAAGTTTCCGGATTGCAGAGATATTGCTTCCGGACCGTCATGATTTAATCCAAAAAGCAGTAGGTTGGATGCTGCGGGAAATTGGAAAGCGGATTTCAGAAAAAATTGAGCGGGAGTTTTTAGATAGATATTATAAAGAAATGGGTAGAACCTGTCTGCGGTATGCAATAGAGCGGTTTGATCCGGGTTTGCGCCATAAATACCTGAAAGGAGAAATATGACCCCAAAAAAATATGAGGTAGGAATAGTAATTGGGAGGTTCCAACCGTTTCACCTGGGACATAAATATGTGCTGGAGAAAGCATTGGGACTCTGCAATAAAATATACATAGGGATAGGAAGCGCGCAGATTTTTGACGGGAAAAATCCCTATAGTGCAGAAAAGCGGAAAAAGTTTTTAGAGAGGTTTGTGGCAGAGGAAAACCTAAGGGAACGGGTGATAGATATACTTCCTATAGAGGACTTTCCGGATGATGATGTATGGTTTGAGCGCTTAAAAAAGCGCATTCCGGGGGTGGAGGTCATAGTAGGGGATAATGAGTGGGTGAACGGTATTTTTGAACGCCATGGGCTGGCTGCGGAGCGTATAGGATACTATAAACGGCATATCCTGGAAGGGACGAAGATAAGGCGGCGTATGGAGGATAAAAAAGAGTGGCAGTCCCGCGTTCCCCATTACATGGTTTCTGAGATTGAAGAAAAGGATGAATAAAAATACCTCTTTGTATGAGTATGTTTCCCTGGATTTGTTTTCAGAGATAGAAGGAATTACCTCCCGGAGAATGTTTGGCGGTTATGGTTTCTATTACTATGGAAAATTTTTTGCCATTATTTCTGATGGGAAATTGTTCTTTAAGGTAGGGGAGGGAAACCGTGAGGACTATGAACGGTATTTTTCAACTCCTTTCATTTATACCAGTAGAGGAAAGGAAGTAGAGCTGCCGTTTTGCGAACTGCCACCGGACATTATGGAAGAGAAAAATGGATTATTGGAATGGATAGAAAAAGCAGCAAGCCAGAAAACAAAATCTTCTAAAAAACACCGTACCTAAGGCATTTTTATTCTGCTATAATGCCACCATGTCAGTGGAGAAAAACCCCCGGGGAGGATTCCAGCTTAAAAGCGCAGAGGATATACAAAGGATTGAACGCAGGTCTGAGCGGGAATTTGCACGGTATCTATTCACCAAAAGGCGCGTCTATGACATATGGTTTGAGCCTCATGTATATGCGCCAGATGAAGAATTACCTGTACCTACAGGAAAGCGTTCTACTGTTCCTGACTTTCTGCTTGTTAAAAAATCTAATGGACTGCAGGTAGTTCTGGAAATTACCATACAGCCTAAGGTCCGCAAAGTTGACTCTCAGGTCATTGAGAATGATCCTAAGGCTGAGCATAAAATCATTATGGCATATGCCGCTCCTCAGATACCTTACCTTGTTTATCAACGGGAACAGCTGGAGAAAATTGCAAAGCATGGAGGGTATGATTTCTTTTCAGAACCGCAGGTATTTAAGCGGAAAAGACGAGTAAGTGAAGCACATAGGCAAAAAAGAAGGGCAGCCTAAAAGCCAAGGTCTTCCTTCACAAAAATAATCGTAATCCGTCCCGGTTCTTCCGCATTGAATACCAAAAGCTTCCTGACTTCACTTGCCGGAATTTTATACACTTCTTGTACGCGTTTACTTTCTAGCGGAAGTACGTACTCATAAATCCTTTTCATCCCCTCCTCCATGTCTTTCACTATCTTTTTTGTGCTTACCACCCATACCACATGGGATGCGCCATACGCATACGAGGGAAGCTGGCTCCCGGACCTGGATGCAATTAATACTTTTCCGTTCTCAGTTACCGCATGCACGCTTCCTATTACATATTCAGGGGCAGCGCCAATTTTTTGCATTTCCAGGTTGTCTTTTTCCCTGCTCATGTGCATAAGCTGTTGTTTTGCTGACTGATATTTGCCGGATTCATTTATTTCATCAGTGATCCCTAATGCCTGGAGTGTTTGGGAAGTGGCGGTTAAAACCTCTTTTCCTTCAGGGATTAATTTCAAGGCTTCAACCTTTGCTTCAGTCCTGTTTTCCGCTATTACAACGCGAAACCCGTGGGATTCCAGTGCCTTTACGGCAGTCTGCAAAGAAGCATCATCTGATAGTTGCGAAAAGTCTTTCATATGAGTATACTATACAAACTTGCAGCAAAGCATGCAAGTACATACTAAAAAGTATGGTACTTACTAAAAAGATACTATGAATACAAAAAGTCCGGATAGGATGGGTTGCTCATCAGTAAAAACCACACTGGATGTTATAGGAGGGAAATGGAAACTCCTTATTTTATTTCTCCTGTCCGCTGAAACTATGCGGTTTTCGCGTTTACAAAAAGAAATAGAGGGTATAACCCAGAAAATGTTAACCCAGCAGCTGCGGGAGCTGGAGCATGACAAACTTATATCCAGGAAAGTTTATCCTGAAGTGCCTCCGCGGGTGGAGTATAGTATAACCAAGGCCGGAAAAAGCCTTATCCCCGTACTTCAGAGTATGGCAGAGTGGGGACAATCACATAAAACCTCTAGCCGGTAATAAGAGCTTCTGCTTCAGGAGGAAGATTTACCCTGTTTTCATTATTGTCTATAAATAAATACCTGGTTTGTTGAATGGCAAGAGGTATTTCGTCCTGTCCTACCATAGACTGTTGGAATAACATGCTGGCGTAGCCTCCACGGGAGCGCATATCCAGATGTCCGCGTGTGAGGGCAAGCGCTACTTCTCCCGGGATTGTCCTCCCCGTGTAATAGGCGTCTAAATGTACTACCACTGTCCGTATGGCAAATTCCTGTGCAAGTTGTTTTACGCTCACGCCTTGTTTTTGTATTACTTTTGCGCGCTCTGCCTCAAAAAGAGGTGCAAATACGGTGTGGTATTCAGTGGAATCAGGCCGTGGAAGCTTTATGGGTGAAGCAAGGTCGGCAATAAGCGGGTGGTTTCTGGGGTTGAAAGGTGAAAATTCTTCAGGTACCGGCTCAGAGGAGTTTCCGGCAAGCAACCGGGTAGACTGTCTCACCATCCGTTCAGATCCCGGTTTTCTCATTTCCTGGCCAACTACTAATAATCCATCATTTCTTTCAAAAACATGCGCCTCTATTTTGGCAGTATCACCTTGCCTAAATTGGTCATCATAGGTAACGCTGATTCTGGAGACATGCATGTTTCTTGCCAAGCCTAGCATGTGGCGGGACTCTTCAAAAAGCCTGATATAAGCGGCATGGTTTACATGGTTATATCCGTCAATAAGCTCTCTGCGGATTTTAAATGTTTCACCCGGAGTGCTTTCTAGGGGTTGTATTCCCCGCGTTTCAACTAACCGTGACATGAAGGGTATTATATGAAATGGGGCCAGGGGTATCAAGAGTACCGGGAGCATCAAGGGCCTTAAATTCATATTCTTGCCAGTGAGGGAGATTATTGATTTCAACCTAGTTTTTTACTATAATTCCTTTCATCCTATAGCTTTAAAAATTATATGTCACAGGCCAGAGAATACGAGAATTACTCATATAGAAGTATAGCCCAAATAAGGGAAGATGAGAGAAAATCCAGAGAACGGATGCGGGCATTGGATGTTATAACCGCAGAAGACAGCAGAGGTATCCAGCTTCAAAGGGAGGCAAGAAGAGATAGCGTTCTTAATAAGCTTTCCGTTGGCAGGAAAATTCCTCAAGATTTGAGGGAAATTTTTTCATCTTTTTTGCAGGCTCCTATTCCCCGCGTTGATCCAGATACTACTATTACCAAAAGAGAGCTGGCTCAAGAAATATATCCGGACATGGCATTGGTAGATGCGATGAAACTTTTAGAATCCAGGTTGCCTAGGGCTAAGGAAGTTGCCTTCAGGAGAGGTATTTTAATAGAGAGTGTGGTAGATGAAACGGATAGGATGAGGCACGCACATTATTACATTACCCTTAAAAGAGAGGTCAAGCCTGTTCCTGAAGCGCCTGAAGTTTCAGAGGACCCAGGAGTATTAGCAATTTCAGAAGGAAATATTTCAGTTAAGATGATAAAACAAAAAGGAAAGCGGACAATAATTCCCATAGGTTCTTATGCCGAACGTATGAGGCTCAGGGGATCAGCCGTTCAGGGGGATTTTATAGAAATCAAAGAGGGAAGAATGGTGTGGAAGGGAGCTGAGCAGCCAAGAACAGACTTGCGGATGATGAAGGCTGCCATGATGAGAAGAGGCTTGGTAGATATGTCAGATATAGTTGATGAGATATTGAAGGAAAAACCAAAGCAAGCGGAGGATACTTCAGAGGAGCCTGTGCAAGCGGAAGAGCAAGAACCTACTCTGGAAGAGCTTATGACAGAGGAGGCCGGCCCAGCCGAATCTGTTACAAATTACCATACTCGTATAAAAAGTGATTGTGTCCACCATTTTGTTGTGGAGTCTCCTAATGGCCAAAAGTCTAAAGGGGAATGTAAGCATTGTGGGGAAAAAGGAACGTTTAGCAATAGGCCTCCTGAAGCGGTTATGGACCCGTTTTTTAAGGCACCTAACCGTAGGCGGTAGTTGCTTTACGGTTCTTTGCCGAGGTGCTACAATAAATCTAAGATATGAATAAAGAGATTACTTTAACCCACTTAAATATCCGCCAGAGCATTTCTATCCTTCTTGCAAAACTTATCTTTATAGATATCCTTGCTGCCGTAATAGTCACAGCCGTATATTTTGGCATAGTGACCGGCGGAAACTGGCTGAATTATAACGAGGCAAATACCATATTATTCCTTTCTACATTCTTAGGAACGGGTTTATTAAAAATTATTGCGGATGCGGCAATAATCCTTCTTTGGCTAAACGAATATTATGAAATAACTCCGGACTATATTATCCACAAAAAAGGGATCATTTTCAGAAAAACTGAACAGTACCGCATCAGTAATGTGCGCATGATGGATGTGGCAGATACATTTTTTGGCGAGCTTTTGAATTACGGGACCGTAACGCTTTTTGATATCAGGTTGGAGAAGTATCTGGATATGTTTATGATTCATAATCCGGACAGGTATGCAAAAGTTTTAAAACAATTGCGCCCTGAAATAGAAATGAAGGAAGACCGGATGCGGATGAGAAAAGAGAAGGAGCTATAATCATCTAGCTTCTAGCGAGAGATTGTGAGGTGATATGCTTGAATAAGAAGATGAAGGGTTGTTTTACCCCGCATGTTTTCATGCACAGCCTCTTTGCTTTGGGACTCGGTTTTTTGCTGACATCATTTGTCCCTGCACTTTCTAATCTTTGGTTAGGGTTAGTGCTTATGGTGGTGGCAATAGTGATGGATGGCATGAGGAAAGAGTAAAATAGCTTGTAGCTTGTAGCTTGTAGCTTGTAGCTTGTAGCTTGGCGTCCGTGCTATACTAACATGGCATGGCTACGTTTCTTTCTGTCCACCACCATCACCGCAAAGAAGATCAGGTAACCTCAAAACGTGTTTTAATTACCTCATTTTTAGTAGATATCCTTGATATTTTAGTTAGCCTGGTAATAGCGGTAATTTCGGGAAGTGTTATTATGCTGACTGAGGTTTTTGAAGGGATTGCAGATTTGGCTTCTTCAGGCTTCCTATTAGTAGGTTACTATAATTCAAGACAAAAAGAGGATAGTTTGCACCCTTTTGGATATGGGAGGGAAATGTATTTCTGGGCATTACTGTCGGCGCTTGTTATGTTTGGGGTTACCGCAACCCTCTCAATCTATTTTGGATGGAAGCGCATATTCCAACCGCAGGAAGTGCATAGTATATATGTGGTATTCACCATACTTCTGATCACACTTTTCACTAATAGCTATGCCTGTTTTCTGAGCCTGAGAAAGTTGTTGCAGGGAAGAAGCCTCAGGTACATTATTAATATGTTCTACCGGCCCACATTAATAGAAGTGAAGACTACCTTTATTCTTGATTTTATGGGTGCTACTGCCTCTTTTGTAGGTTTTATATCCCTTTTCATGTACAAAATTACGGGTGATATGCGTTTTGACGGTTTTGGTGCGTTAAGCATAGGGATATCTTTGGCCATCTGTTCATACTTTCTAATTATTGGCATACATGACTTATTGATTGGGAGGGGTGCGTCTTATGAGACTAGGGAAAAAATAAAAAAAGCTGCTATGCGGATAGAAGAGGTAGAAGACGTACTGGGGATGAAGACCCTGCATATGGGCTCTGAAAAATTACTGGTAAACTTAGATGTGAGAATGGATGCCAGTCTGACCACGCGGGAACTGGAGAAGTTAATAGATAAGATTAAATATGAGATTAGGACAGAGGTGCCAAATGTAAAATATTTACAGGTAGAACTGGAAACACCAAAGAAACCAGGAAAGAATTTTTAAAACTAAAAATTAGAATTTGATTGAAAATTTAAAATTTAGAATTAAAAATTAATCTTCTTGGCTTGACAAGAAGATCACTGTATTCTTAAATATATATATGGCAAAGATCTCCAAGCCAAAAGTACAAAACCACACGTTTCTAAAACTCATTATTGCAATTCTTATCCTGGGAGGAGGCCTTCTCATCTTAAAATATATTAAAGTAAAAGAGGATTGGCGGGAGCATGCGGTAGCCCTTACTGAAGGTATCCAGAAATATGAATTTTTAGACCAGGTTGAGGACGCACAAGTACTTTCCGCAATAGCCACACAAATTCCCTCTGTGGGGAACCCTATAATTTCCTCAGATATGACCCTGCAGAGGATGATTACCGTTATGAGCGCTAAAACTGAACGGAATATTGTAGTAGTGGATAAAAATAAAAAGATACTTGCAGATACCATTGCTTCCCGTGTGGGCCAGACATACGCAGAGGATAAAAATGGGGAGATTTCAAAAACACTATTTGACGGGGTGCCCCGCTCGTTCATAGAAAAAGATGCTGATTTTCCTGATGGCATCAGCCAAACAGTAGTGCAGATGAAAGATGCTAACGGTACCATCATAGGTGCGGTTATTATTACTTCTTCGAATATCTTCAAATAACTGTGTATATTTGGGCAATCTTTCTTATTGAGATTTTTGTTATCTTCTTGACCTCCCGTGCAATCTTCCAATCATTCTTTGTTATTTTCTACCTCTTGTTTAGAAGTGAAAAGATGAGCATTACACTTCTTTCTATTTTTTTCTTTCCGGGTGTTATAGTCCATGAACTGTCGCATTTATTAACAGCTGAGATATTAGGGGTAAAAACGCATGGTATATATCTGGTCCCTGAATACCGGAACGGCAGGCTAAAAATGGGAAGCGTTTTAGTAGACCATTCAGACTTCATCAGGCAATTTTTTATAGGAGTTGCCCCCTTATTTACCGGACTTTGGTTACTGTCATCCATCTGTTATCTATTGTTTACCCATTTAGATTTTGCCATGGTACTGCATTCCCCGTTTATGATGGTTATGCTGCTTTTAGCTTCATATCTTACATTTGCGGTTACTAATACCATGTTCTCCAGTAAAAAGGATATGGATGGAGCGCTTGAACTTTTTATTGTTATTGGTATTGTTTTTACTGTTGTATATTTTCTGAATTTTCATCTGGAGCAGTATTTTATAAACCTTATTCAAATACCCCAGATTTTGGAAATCATAAAACAAACTACCATCCTTTTTTCAATCCCTTTAGGCTTTAACCTCACTACAGTATTTCTGGCATCTACCATCCTTAAGAAAAGAGGGGTGAGGATATGAGATGGATAAAAATAGGCGGAATAGTTGTTTTTTTGTTAATCTTTGAGCTTCTCCTCTATAAAATTTTCTCCCGCCGTTCCTTATCTTTTGGCTGTTTTGATGATTGCGCCAACTATATGGCGGGGTATTTCATGCTGCAAGGAAAAACCCTATATTCCCAAATTTTTTACAACCATATTATGGGTATGGCAGACCTTTCATTTCTGGTACAAAAACTCCATCATTCTATAAATATGTATGACCTGGTATTAACGCACCGGAAGATTATTATGGCTTCATCTTTTCTTTTTGGGTTTCTTCTGATGGTGCGGTTTAACTGGAAAGGGTTTTTGTTTGTTGTGCTATATGAGCTCTCTAAGTTTTATGTCTTTGGTGACCGCTTTTTAGGGGAGTCTATTGCGGTATATGCAGGGGTGTATCTGGTAGGACTTATTTTAGAAAAATTCAATAACAAAAAGGGCCTCCATGCAGTTGATTATATCCTTGCCGGCATGTCAGCATTCCTTATAATTTTTATGCGGGAACCATATATCCCGTTTGCACTAGCTGCTTTTGGATTTTTATTATTTGGCAAGTTTTCCGGGCAGAAGTGGCTGGGACTGGCTGCATTCTTTCTTCCCCTGATGGTAGTTTTATTAACTACAGATATTCCGGCTTTTATTTTTAATGATTTTACGGTGAATGCAGCTACTGCCATAAAGGGTGAAGTGCAGAGTAGTAGGCTACTGGGAATAGGTCTTCCTGAAATGTTTTTATATCCGGTGTTTTTATTGTTCACCGGGAAATTTAACTTTTTCCATTACTTTCTTATATCCCTGAGTATTGTTTTTTGTGTAGGAATTGTTGAGAGAGTTATTGCCGGGAAGAAATTTTTTGCGTTAATCTTATTACTTCTTCTGGGACTGGCGAACATACGGGTAACACCTCCCGGGACCACCTATTTTGAAGCGTACCATATGATGGTTTGGTTTGGCCTATTTTTGTTTTCTGCAATATATTTTGCAACTGAATTCCAAAAAATACATATGAGGGTTGTGGGGCTGGGGATCATCTGCATAGGGTGGGGAATGGTGGTTTTAGGACCAGGCTCTTATCTGTATGACAAAATAGACTTGCAGGAGGCACTCCTGACTAATTTTGGGAAGGTTATGCAAGTGGGGAACGTAGTTCATGATCTGTCGCATCCTTCAGATACCCTGTTTTTAGACGGGGCAGATGATATGGTTTACTGGCAATCAGGCCTTTTTTCTCCATATGCATATAGCTGGTATACGTCAGTAATGCCTATGATTCCAATTTATAAAGAAGCACGGATTGCTATGTTCAAAAAAGACCCGCCAACATTTTATTATGACTATTGTTCAAAGACAGCACCTTTTCATTCCAGCCTTCCAGGCTTTGTAAAAGAGTCTTACCAACAACTTTATGAGAGTGGAAAACCCAGTTGCCTGTATATTCTGAAGTCCAAAGTCCCTGCAATTTCCCCAAACCAATGGGAAAGGGCAAAAGAGGCATTTTTTACTAATCCAAATACGTACTGACTCAGCTCTGATTGTATGATAAAATTTCCTTTATGTTGAAAATTGAGAAATTAGATTTTCTTGTATCTGTCTACATTTTTTGTATTTGCGCCTCAGAACTCATGGGTGCAAAAACCTTTCCTCTTGTTAAAGTATTCGGGTACCAGCTAAACGCAAGCGTTGCTATTTTTGTGCTTCCATTTATTTATTCTATTAATGATGTGGTAGTAGAGGTTTTAGGCTTGGATAAGGCAAGAAGCATAGTCCGCTCAGGATTAATAGTTGTGGTAATGGTTCTGTTCTTTTCCCTGTTGTTTACATCCCTTCCTCCCTCAACCAGGTTTGCCGTCCAGGAAAAATCATATGACAGTGTTTTTGGCCTTTCGGCACGGATTTCTGCCGCCTCACTAACCGCGTTTATTATTGCCGAATTTACGGATGTTTTCATCTTTTTTAAACTCCGCCAGAAATTAGGCAAGAAAGCACTTTGGTTGAGAAACAACCTTTCTAATTTTATCTCTGAATTTTTAGATACTGCCATATTTATGGCACTTGCTTTTTATGCTTTTGATAAGCCGTTCATGGCAAATGTAAATTTTCTTTTCAGCCTCATCCTTCCGTATTGGCTTATTAAGTGTTTTATGTCTATCATAGAAACACCATTGGTCTATGCAGGCGTTTCCTGGCTCAGAGGGAAAGAAAAGAAATAATGACAGTTACCCCGGTTAAAACCCACAAAATTACAACAGAAGATAAAGATTTATTACAGATACTGGATAGGTATATTACAGGCCTGGAAGAAAATTCTGTTGTTGTTATTGCCTCTAAAATTATTGCTATAACGCAGGGTAGAGTAGTAAAGATTACAGAGGAAGAGCTGGACCGGCTGATAAAAGAAGAGGCAGACCTCTACCTTCCAAAAGAGGAGCATCAATACAAGCTTTATATTACATTAAAAAACCACCGTATGACCTATTCTTCCGGTATAGATGAGTCAAATGGGAATGGGTACCAGGTTTTATGGCCGGAACATGTCCAGGAGGATGCAAATTCAGCCCGGGCATTTCTGAAAAAAAAATTTGGCCTCAAGCATGTAGGAATAATAGTAACGGATATGACGGTGTTGCCTCTGAGATGGGGCATTATTGCCGGAGAACTGGCCTACAGCGGTTTTTTGCCGGTAAAGCACCTGGTGGGTACACCGGATATCTTTGGAAGGCCTTTTAACTATACTAATGTAGGCATTTTAAATGGTTTAGCAGCATCTGCAGGAGTAGTGATGGGGGAGGGGGCAGAACAGACTCCCTTAGGAATTATCTCAGGCATTCCTTTTGTAGAATTTGTAGATCAGGACCCTACAAAGGAAGAGCTTGACTCTTTAATCATAGACCCGCTCCAGGATCTGTATGGTCCCCTGTTTAAGCATGTGAAGTGGAGAAAAGGCGGAGGGAAATAATTTTTCTCGAATGCCTCGAATAGTTATCGAATCAGCTCGAATAAGAGCTGCCGTTATCTCTTTTTAGATTTGGAAGGTTTGAAGAGGGAGCCTTTTTGCCAGGGAGTACCCAGTTTTGGCAAAAGGAAGCGGTCAAGGCCATAATAGCCGGCTACGCGCCAAGCCATGATAATAAAGAGCTGGATAACAAACATAAATGGGTTGGTGCTCACCGTTCCTGCAAACAGGTAATTCATATTCATAAAGGCCCCAAAGAACGCTGCAATTCCCGTAAAAATTCCCAGAATAAGAGCAATTCCTACCAATAATTCACCTACGGCAACCATATTTGAAAAAAGATTTGCATTTGGGATTACGGAAGATTGCAGGAATGCGCCATACCAACCACTTACATCAGGATGTGCTCCTGCTGTTTTTTTCAAAGCTCCCATGAGAAATCCCGTTAGGGGAGCGCCCGCTGCCGGTCCAAACCAGGCAGGATTGGTAACTTTTTCCCATCCGGCAACTGCCCATTCATACCCAATGTAAAGCCTCAAAAGTAACCAAACAAGAGAAAGTTTGGTGTCAGCAAAAAGGAAGCGTGCTAAAGGCGGTTCCGGGATTTGAGATGAAGACTGGGCAGCCATGTATTAAGTATATTCAGTTTTTTATAAGGAAGTCAAGAGCCGTTCCAGGCAGTAACCAATTAATCAAAGACCGAAGGTCGCAAGCTCTGCTTATTACCAAACCAATAATAAATGATTAACGATTAATGAAATAAACATTCTGTTAGAAATCGTTTAATCAATTATTGCATTAAAAATTCTGAATTGGTTTGAAAATTACAAAATTAAAAGTTTTGTCTGAGGTGTTCCATTGCGTAGGACAGGGAAGTCCCTACTTTTTTGCGCGGATTAAATATATTCTCCGGGTCAAATATTTCCTTTGTTTTTAAAAACAATTCGTACAGGTGTTCCCCATACATTTTACGAAGGTATGGTGTTCTAATCAGTCCGTCATTATGCTCTCCGGTAATTGAGCCTTTGTATTTAATGATGATGTCGTATACCTTATCTGCAATCTCCGGAATAGCAGACCGGACACTCTTTTTACTGATATCTACCAGGGGTATGATATGGTAATTCCCGTCTCCCACATGCCCTGCTACGGTAAAGGTAAAATCTTTATGTTTCTTTATGATCTCTACTATCTGGGGAATAACTTCTGCAGTATCTTTTGGGTTAATCACAAAGTCATCTATGAAGGGGGCAGTATGCTTATTTTTAAACTTTTGGCGGAGAAGATTAAAGCTTTCCCTCCGGATGAGCCAATATTTCTGCTCCTGGTTTTCTACGGCAATCCTGGTTTTAGGGTGAAGGGGTGCCAAATCCTGCTTTAATTTCTCAATTTTTTGCTTGAGTTCTTCCGGGTCATTACCGGTAAAGTCTACTTGTAAGACTAATTTGGGCAATCCGCCGCGTACTACCAGTAAAAACTCAGGCATAAAAGCTATACCTGTTCCTATAAATCCTTTAGCGCCCAATTTCTTTGCAAACTCAGGAAAGAATTTTAATGCAAGCTTGAGGGTATTATCATCATAAGACTCAAAGCTTTCCGGTTGCAGGGCTAGTACTTTATTAACAATTTCTCCCAGGTGGTCCAGGTCATGCAGGAAGATAATCATCATTTCCCTGTGCATGTGTATAGGTACCAGCTCTAATTCTGCTTCCAGCATAAGACCTAACGTTCCCTGGGCACCTACCCAAAGCTGTGTTAAGTCAAAGGTATCGTGTTCTTTATCATAGACATTCCATAAAAAGTATCCGGCTGAATTTTTTGAAACTGCCGGCTTTGCAGCCATGATTTCATCATAGTTATCTGTTATGAGCTTATACATTTTCCGGTAAATTTCCCCCTCCAGGTCATCCTGTTCCATTTTTTTCTCCAGCTGGCCACGGGTGAGCTTAGAGAGCGTATAGGTTTTGCCGTCCCGTAGTACTACTTTCACTTTTTTGACATACTTTTCAGTTTTCCCGTATTGCAGGGATTTTTCCCCGCCTGAATTGTTATTTACTACGCCTCCCATAGCACACAGATCACGGGATGCAGGGTAGGAAGGGAAGAGAAGACCCTCTTTTATAGTTTCTTTTTCCAGGTCCCTATAAAAAACTCCCGGTTGAGTAATTACGCTCCGGTCTTTTATTTCAGGGGTTTTATTGAAGTAGCGTTTAAAGGAAACAATAATAGAGTCATTTATTGATCCGCCTCCCATATCTGTGCCGGCAGCCCGGCCGGTAAGGGAAAGGTGGGGGTGTTCTTTTTTATGTTTTGCTACAAATGCTACCAGTTTTTCTACGTCATCATCATCTTTGGGGAATGCTACCACCTGGGGTTTTACTTCAAAGAGGGAGGCATCATGGGAATGTTCTGTTAAAACAGCCTCATCTGTTTCTACGTCACCTTTTATAAGCTCTTTTAATTCATTGAGCAGTAAAGAATCCATTGGTGTATTAGTGTACACATATTTTCTTTCATTTATCAAGCATCATTATGCTCAGGTTTTTTTCAGATATAAAAAATATACTTACTTTCCTTTTGAAACTCAGCATTATGTATATATATCCTCGCATATTAACCATATCCCAAGCCATAGAAGGAGTCCTCAGTTTGTCCTCGGACAACTGAGTTAAAGACTTTTGTTTATGAGATTTAAGAAGACGCAAAAGTCTTTAAGGTGGTGATTTTATGTTGAAACAAAAATTATTTACTCTTGCTATGCTCTTTTCCTTTATGGGGTCAGCGCTTTTAGTTACTGCTCCGGCTTATGCCCAGGGCACTAATACTAATAACAACAGCAACTTTTTCTCCGGTTTAATACATTTTATTGCCCAGAAATTTGGGTTGGACCAGAACCAGGTGAAAGCTGCGGTTACGCAATACCATACTGAGAAGAAAGCAAATGCCTTACAGAACTTCCAAAAAACTGAGAAAGCCCGTCTGGATAAGCTGGTTTCCTCAGGGAAAATTACCCCTGCACAAGAAACTGCAGTCATAGGTGAGCTTGCAGCTTTACGTTCAAAATATAGCCTGAACGGAAATCTTACTCCCCGGGAGCGTAGAGAAAACCTGCAGTCATTCCAGAATGACCTGAAAGCCTGGGCACAGAACCAAAATATTAACTTGCAGTATATAGAGCCGGGTTACGGTATGGGCAGAGGAATGCATAAAGGATTTGGACGTTGGAATAAAATTACCCCAACGCCAACTCCATAAAAGTCGCACAGGCAGTGTGGCTAAAAGAAATTACGCTCCCAGAAGAACCTGGGGGCGTTTTCTTGAAAAGAGCAGAACTTGTCTATATAATCTGCAGAACTCATGAAAGAAGGGATATCAAGAAGAGGTTTGTTGATTGGAGGCACTATTGCTACTGCAGCGGCAGGTGCTGGGCTCATAGAGATGAGGTGGGGAAGAAGGGAGCAAAATCCCTTAAACGCAACACATGCCTGGTCCACTGAAGTTCCTCAAACCCCTGAGGAAGTTGACGCCATCATGGCAGCCAGCATGGTACGGCTTGCATGGGTGGGGGCAGATGGTGCTACAGAGTTGAATGGACATGGAGGTATTTTTTATGACCAAAAAAGCGGTGACCTTTCTATTAAAAGCATAGGCCATTTGATAAGCCCTCCT
>JBLMVJ010000011.1:0-44115 GCA_050255815.1 Candidatus Levyibacteriota bacterium
TTCTGGTGGTACAATAACTTCCCATGCGGATTCTGATTTATATCATAGTTATTTTTGCTTTGGTTGGAACTTTTTTTTGGCGGTTTAACCAAAAAACGCCGCAAAAAAATCCCCAAAAAACGTCCGTGCAAAGTGCGGCAGTGGAAAATAATCCTTCTCCTTTTGAAACGTACATTTTTGTTCCTTACTGGACTATAGACAAAGACGTTTCTTTTACCCCGTATGAGAACCTTATTTATTTTGGGGTATCAGTTAATCAGAGTGGGGTAGATCATGAAGACCAGGGTTATAAAGCTTTGCCCTCATTTTTAAAAGAGGTGGGGAGCAAAAAATCTTATCTTGCAGTCAGAATGCTAAACCAGGATGCAAATCTTGCTATCCTAAAAGACAGAGTGCTTCAGGACAAAATTGCTACTGAGGCAGTCCATATAGCCCGGGAAAATAACTTTTCAGGAATAATACTTGATTTTGAAACCCAGGGTTTACCTTTTGAATCATTCATCAAAAGTATTACCTCATTAAACAGCCTGTTCGCCCAGAAAGCTCACGGCCAAAAACTTTCCTTTGGAACCTTGGTATACGGAGACGTTTTTTACCGGATCCGCCCTTTTGATGTAGAGTCTATTGCTAAAAGTTCAGACAGGGTATTTGTTATGGCATATGATTTTAGTAAAGCAAAGGGAGATCCCGGGCCTAATTTTCCGCTGGATGACAAAAAAACGTACGGGTATGATTTTAAAACAATGGTGAGTGATTATGGAAAAGTAGTACCTAAAAATAAACTGTCATTTATTTTTGGTATGTTTGGTTATGATTGGATTATAGACGCAAAGAACCAGACAAAAGGCACAGCAGATTCTAAGAGCACTCTGGGTTTTGAACAGTTTTTGGGCCAATGCGTTCCAGCCAATTCCTGTAAAGTAGAAAACAATGATGGGTATGGAGTGAAGATCTCTTATGATAAGGACCAGGAGAACCATCTCATTTTTTTTGAAACTAATGAATCAGTTGCCAAGAAAAAAGAATACCTTAATTCCCAAGGTTTAAATTCATTTGGTTATTGGGCTTATTCTTTTTTTTAAAAGCAGGAGATAGTAAGAGGCGTGGTGTTTCTCAGTAGGGAGATCCTGTTTTTCTGTCCCATTACGGTTGATTTATTCAGGAATAGTATACGTGCAATTCCTGAAGCAGGGGTTGCAGTAAAGGAAATAGTTCCTATCCTGCCGGTTCCTTTCCGTGCGTTTTGGGATGGAGAAAGTTCTAGAGACAGAGATGCTCTTCCGTATTCAGGTCGTACTTCAGAAAGTGTCACTTGGTATGATTCAGAATCCCCTAAAAAATTATCATCAGCACTCCGTATAGAGAAATCTGAAAAGTCTGATGGATTGTAGGAGAGTTCTATCTGGGCAGAAGAAATACTGTTTTGCTGGGTGTCAGCAAAAATATCAACGGTTTCATTTTTATAACAGGCGGACTTCAAAAGCATAGGTGAAAAATACAGGCTTGTTTCCGGTTGGTCCTGTCCGGTTATAGAAAGGGTTGAATTTTTTAATGGTGCAACAAAAGACAAGATAAGAAAAGCAAATAGCATAAGAATGAGGGCAGAAGAAGCAAATGCTGCAAAAAGTTTCATTTAGTCCCCTCCTCTGGTTGCAAAAGACCGTAGAAGTATATTAAGGTCTTTTGCGTCAATAATATTATCATCATTTAAATCGGCATAGGTAAATGCATTACCTTGGCACGCCCTTTGCATGCATGCAATCATCATATTATAATCCAGAACATCCAATGTGCCATCTACGTTAATATCTCCTGTGGTAAGGTTTACTTGCGTGGTGGTGACATCAGCTCCTGCGGGAACGGTAATAAATCCGGGCAGGAATTTTGGTAGTGCTCCATCTACCCCCAAAACTAACTGGTAAGATCCATCCGGTAAATCCGGAACAGGTGCAGTTCCTACAAATGCCCCGCCCTGGAAATTAGCCATTCCTTTAGTGTAGCCTACTGCGTTTCCACCCTCACCCATAAATGTTACCCGGAAATTCCGTTGGGTATGCGTAGGTACGCTGTTGCCTCCGCTGCCTATTCCGGGCAAAAGGAAGGAAATATTTATATTCTTAGGGATTGGTGTTGGTGTAGCAGACGGCTGTACAGTTGTAGGGGTAGCGGTAGGGTTTTGTGTCCCGGTAGGGGTAGGGGTAGCGGTAGGGTTTTGTGTCCCGGTAGGGGTAGGCGTAGGGGTGTTGGTAGGTCCGTTATCACTCCCCCCGGAAACTGCTGCTACCGCTTTTGCCAAATTCAGCCGGGGTCCAATGGGGCGGTCGGTGTTAATAGGGTCTGCATTGTCAATAAGCGTACTTTTTACCTGGTCAGGGGTCAGGTTTGGGTTGACTGATAAGAGTAGAGCAGCAGCTCCCGCTACATGAGGAGATGCCATAGAGGTACCCGCAGCAGAAGCGTATCCCTCTTGTCCACCCTGGATATAAGTAGAAAGTATGCAGGTTGCACTGCTGCATGAGTCTCCGGGAGGATTTCCTCCGGGAGCAGCAATAGATACTATAGAACCATAGTTTGAATAGGATGCCCGTTCATCTGAAGGGCCTGTCGCGCCAACCGTTATCACGTTTTGACAATCAGCTGGCGCAAAATTACCGGCATCAACACTATCATTTCCGGCAGCTACTACTATTGTCACCCCTTTACTTTTTGCATAGTCTATAGGATTTTGATAGGTACTTGTGCAGGCGCCAGGTCCTCCCAGGCTCATATTAATTACCTTTGCTCCGTTATCAGCAGCGTATTGGATTGCCTGGGCAATAACTCCGTCATCCCCTCCACAGTCTTCCCTTCCTGTTAACGGATTTATAATAAGATCCATAGTTTTAATTCCAAGAATTTTTACGTCCCAATTGATACCTGCAACACCTGATCCATTATTAGTAATAGCTCCAATTGTTCCGGATACATGGGTTCCATGTCCGCAGGTATCCATAGGGTCATTATCATTGTTAAAATAGTCAGGACCTTTTATTACGTGCGCAGCTAAATCCGGGTGATTGTAGTCTACGCCTGAATCTATCACCGCAACCGTTACAGAATCACTTCCTTTAGTTGTGTCCCAAGCAGTGGGTGCCTGGATTTTAGGAAGGCTCCATTGTTGGCTATAGCCCGTATCATTTGGGGTGGCAGTTGCAAAAACGTAATGAACAGGTTCTACAGATAGCACTCCGGGAAGGGAGCTGTAAGCCGCAATGGTTTCTGTTGCAGACAACTTTCCATCCGTTGTGATAACCCTCATATTTTTTAAGGTTTCAGGAAGAGATGCAGTTGGCTTGAGAAGTTGTTTACTTTCCCTTTCCCCAACTTCCTGGGTAACTTTTTTAATCTCATTTAGTTTTTCCTCCGGCAAAGGTTCACCTTGAATACTCAAAGATGTATTTTCTGAGGCAATTCTGAGCGTTCCTAAAAGCGGCACGCTGGCTGTTTTTGCCCTCTGGTTAACCTGGGCCTGTATTTCAGTGGGACTTTGCCCGGGGGCAAACGTAATAATGTATTTATTAGGTTTTATAAGGGGATCAGTACCGGATTCCATGGAAGAAATGCGACTGCCTGTATCGGTGGAAAATCTGATGTAATTCTTTTCCACGTTTTTTACCTGAGGAAGAGACTTATATATTTGAGTTGCTTTTTCCAGGTCTGTACCATTTTTGAGAGTTACCTTTACTGTTTGGCTTCCTGAAGTTACCGTAATTATTTCTGATTTTAAGGTTTGGGTATCTTTTTGAGCCTTTTGTATTTGCTTAAGCGCATCTTCATAGCTGGAAAGCGGTTTCGCTTTGCCTAAAAAAATTAAAGTTTGGATTTTTATATATCCAATAGGATTAGAAATTATTTTTTTCCTGTTTTCAATTTGTGCGGAAATTTGTGCAGGAGAATTATCCAGCTTGTACTGTATGAGTAATTGATTGGGAACAAAAATAGGTTGCCTGTTCTGATCAGGAACCGGAGCGGGAACATGTAAAACAGGAAGATCTCTGCTTTGGTTAACGGTGGCAGAGAAGCTTTTGCTTGCAAATAAAACAGGGAATGAAAGCAGAAAAAGAAATACAATAAATACTCTATACATATAAACAACTATACTTAAAATACTCTAGTTTGTCACGCCTAAATATTTGAGTATAAACGGACATATATTATGTATTCCATTCTGTTCAAGTATTTTTGAGGAAAATTGAGAAAAAAGGTAAAATACCTCTTGACGTATTTTTAAAGATATTGTATTATACTTTCTACACCTTAAAAAAAGGTGCTTTTTTGATTAAGAGCTAAAAAGCTCGCAAGCTTTGCTTTAAAGGTTAAAAAATAAAAACATATGGCAACATTTCAAAGAACCAAACCACACGTTAACATTGGAACCATCGGTCACGTAGACCATGGAAAAACCACATTAACATCAGCTATCACTACCGTTCTTGCTAAAAAAGGAATGGCAGAAGCAAGAAAGTATGAAGATATTGATAACGCTCCGGAAGAAAGAGCCCGTGGAGTCACTATTAATATTTCCCACCAGGAATACGAAACTGAAAAAAGGCATTATGCCCACATTGATGCTCCAGGCCATGCAGATTACATTAAGAACATGATCACCGGTGCAGCACAGATGGATGGAGCTATCTTGGTTGTATCAGCAGCAGACGGACCAATGCCTCAGACCAGAGAACATATCCTTCTTGCCCATCAGGTTGGAGTACCTTCTATTGTTGTCTTCTTGAATAAAGTTGACATGGTTTCAGATCCGGAACTTATTGATCTGGTTGAAATGGAAGTACGTGAACTTCTTACAAAATATCACTTCCCGGGAGATGAAGTACCTATTATTAAGGGATCAGCTCTGAAGGCAACCCAAGGTGACGCTGAAGCAGAAGCTCAGATTCTTGAACTTATGGCAAAGGTTGATGAATATGTTCCAACTCCGGAAAGGCCAGTTGATAAGCCCCTTCTTATGCCTGTAGAAGACGTGTTCTCTATTAAAGGCCGCGGAACTGTTGTTACCGGAAGAATTGAAAGAGGAGTTGTAAAGGTAAATGACACTGTTGCTATAGTTGGAATCAGACCTACTAAAGACTCTGTGGTTACCGGAGTTGAAATGTTTAGGAAACAGCTGGATGAAGGACAAGCAGGAGATAACGTTGGACTTCTTTTGAGAGGCGTAGAAAAGGATGATGTGGAAAGAGGTCAGGTTATTGCAAAGCCCGGATCTATTACTCCTCACACCAAATTTGAAGCTGAAGTTTACATTTTGACTAAAGAAGAAGGCGGACGCCACACCCCATTCTTCTCAGGATACAGACCACAATTCTATATCAGAACCACTGATGTTACTGGAGAGATCAAGCTTCAGGAAGGCGTAGAAATGGTTATGCCTGGAGACAATGCAAAAATGACTGCAGAACTCATAGTGCCTGTAGCTATGGAAGAAGGAATGAGATTTGCTATCCGTGAAGGCGGAAGAACTGTTGGAGCAGGAGTTGTTACCAAGATTCTCGCTTAATAAGCCAGAATAGTCGCACATTTTACATTTAGAGTTTAGTATGGTAATATATGACCTCGCTTCTAACGCGAGGTTTTTGTGTAAAAGGAGATATTTATGCCAAAGGGAAGAATTCGTGTCAGATTAAAAAGTTATGATCCACGTATTATTGACTCAACGTGTCAGCAAATACTGGATACTGCAATCCGTACAGGGGCAAAGGTTGTAGGACCTATTCCATTGCCAAGCCGCAGGACTATGTTTGCCGTAAACAAATCTACGTTTATTGACAAAGATTCCCGTGAGCACTTCCAGATTAAAACCCACAAGAGACTGATAGACATAGTTTCCCCTACAGACAACACTATTGAATCTTTAATCCATCTTGATTTACCCGCCGGAGTTGATATTGAGATCAAAATGTAACAACTCGAATCTACTCGAATTAAGGAAATCCCCGAATACCTCGAATAAGATCTCTCGATTTTTTCTCCCCCTGCAACATTCTATATTCCATATTCTTTCTTTGTTATACTGATTAACGTGAAAGAAATATTGTCCGGAAGAAATTATATATTTTTCTTTATTATCCTGGGACTCATTGTTTTTACTAACGCTCTTTTTGGCAATTTTGTCTGGGATGACAAAGTTTATATCATCAATAATCCGGATCTCACCCCTTTTAACCTATTCAAATTATTTGGCCCCAATATCTTTAATAAGGCAGTTTACTACCGTCCTATTCCGGCTACTTATTTTTCACTTTTATTAAATATATTTGCTGACCAGACGTTTTTTTATCATACTCTTCAGCTCATCCTGCATATTACCAATAGTATCTTAGTTTTTCTTATTTTCAGGAAGTTTTTTAACGCAAAAATTTCCCTATTTCTTGCTTCTATATTTTTAGTACATCCTATGCAGGTAGAGTCAGTGAGCTATATTGCCGCCGCGGTCAGCCCTATTTTCACTTTTTTTGGTTTGTCTGTCTTGTATATTTTGATGAGGTTTGAATTCTCCAAAATACTTACTACAGGTATCTTGCTGTTTCTTATCTTAGCCTCAATTTTGACCAAAGAGACAGGGTTAATGTTTGGTCTCCTATGCATTTTTTACACCCTACTTTTCAAAAGGAAAATGCTTGTTCCCGCTATTAGTGCAACTATTCTGGCTGTAGTCTTTTATTTTCTTCTGAGATTTCAGGTAGGTCATGTTTTTTTTAATAAGAGTTTAGTTATGCCCCTTCCCATCATGCACCTTTCATTTTTTGCCCGCCTGATTCTCATTCCCAAAATCGTTCTTTATTATTTGGGCACCTTTCTATTTCCAATTATATTAATATCTGACCAGAATTGGATTATTAAACAAATTTCACTTCCTAATTTTTTCCTTCCCCTCTTTTTTGCTGTAACTTTTTGTGCAGGTTTAATTTTCCTCGGCTTAAAAATTTCTGAAGCAAGATTAAAGGCTTTTTACTTTTTCTTTTTGGGATGGTTTGTTTTAGGTATGATTCCGCATCTACAAATAGTACCTCTAGATATGACGGTTGCAGATAGATGGTTTTATTTTCCTTTAATAGGGTTATTGGGGTTAGTAGGAGCTTTGGTTAAGAGTCTGTCCGGGAAGAAAAAAATTGAGCAATATGCTTATATTGTTTTGGGACTTTTTGTGCTATTCCTCTCTGTCAGAACTATGGCCCGCAATATTGATTGGCAGAGTCCATTGTATCTTTACTCCCATGATATCATATATGAACAGGACAATTTTGATATGCAGAATAACCTGGGGAATGAATTGTTCCAGGCAGGTGATATACAAGCGGCTAAGCCCCATTTTGAAAAATCTATAGCACTTGCGCCGGAACAATCTATGAACTATACCAATCTGGCAACTGTTTATGCAGTAGAAAAGAATTATAACCAAGCTTATATCTATTTTGATAAGGCTATGGAGAATGACCCTAATTATTATCCTGCCTATGAAAAACTAGGGTATGTGTATCTTTCACAGAAAGACTATCTAAAAGCAAAGGGGTTTCTAAAAAAAGCTATCTCCCGTTTTCCTGACCAGCCTATTCTGTATACATTCCTAGCTGAGGCTAATTATAAGATTGACAATAGGGAAGAAGCGCTTCAAGCTGCCATAAAAGCATATGAACTTTTGCCAAACAGCTACAACCTGTTTATTTATGAGAGCTTAAGGGATGGAAAACCTATCCAATGATTAACTCCTAGGGGTTTGAGAAGGTCTTTTATTAGTTCTGCCAACAGCTTCATTAGCTTTTGGTGCAACCGCTCCTTGCGCTGCTCCTGCTAATGCTGCTCTTGTGATGGCTAATAGGCTTGCATCTCTTGCAAAAGCTACTTCACGTGCCAGTGCATGTTTCATGCGTTGCCGAGGTTGAAATCCTTTTATTGGTTCTTGGTTGGGTCCTTTATATAAAGACCTTTGACGTCTTATTTCAGCAGCAGCTCCTCTGGCGGCACCCATTGCTGCTCCTCTGGCAAATCTTTTGGTGTTTTCTTTTGTATCGCCAACTCCCAGAGTGTGAATTTTTGTCTCGGCCTTAACTGCCATATAGGCCGATAGTATCAAAAACTAAGGAAAAAGTCAAGACTTATCAGATATTTTTTAGATTTGATACATCTCTTTATGCTGCTGTTGCATTTTGTGCCTAAGTTGTATATAATTACTTCTATTCATGTTTAGTGTAACTTCTGAACGTGTAATTTTAGCTACATAGGAGCTTAGCTGCAGTAAGACTGCGAATGAAGCGACTCTATGTAGTCGCTTTTTTTTTGGTTAGACAGAAAGAATTAAGTAATATGGCATTAACAGCAATATTTGGAAAAAAAATAGACCAGACGCAAGCCTTTTTAGAGGACGGAAGACGTATTCCGCTTTCCTTAATTTCTGTCACAGGGAATGTAGTAACCCAAATTAAAGACACGGAAAAAGATACTTATTCAGCTCTTCAAATAGGTTTTGGGTCTAAGAAGAAAGCAAATAAGGCAACTGCAGGACATATAAAAAAAGCGGGACTTACAACAACACCCCGCTTTTTTCGTGAAATAAGAACTGATGACACTGCAGGTTTTGAGTTAGGCCAGGTATTGAATATTGAAGAAATTCTGGAACCGGGAGACATAATTAATGTAACGGGGACTTCTAAGGGAAAGGGTTACGCAGGAGTTGTTAAGAGACATCACTTTAAAGGTGGACCTAGAACTCACGGCCAGTCTGATAGAGAGCGTGCACCGGGATCATCAGGACAAACTACTACCCCGGGAAGAGTTTACAAAGGAAAAAGAATGTCAGGCAGAATGGGTGATGAACAAGTCACGGTACGGAATTTAACTGTAGTTGATATTAAAGATGGCGTAGTTTATGTAAAAGGCCTGATTCCGGGTATAAAAGGTGCTTTGGTAGTAATTTCCAAAGTTGGAAAAGCTAAGAACTTTATGCCGTTGTTCTCAGTAAAGGTTGAAGAAGTAGAACCGGTAGTTGAGCAAGTTGAAGTAGAAGCTCTTCCGGAAGAACCGGAAGAAGCCGCAGAAACCCAGGAAGGCGTACAGGAGAATGAAACAGTAGAGCCGGCAGCGGCTGAGCCTGTTTCCACTGAAAGTTCCGGAGAGCCAAAGGAAGAAGCAAAAGCCGAAGAAGTAAAGACCGAAGAAGTTAAAGAAGAGGAAACAAAGGAGGACAAGGCTTAATAAAAGAAGTGACCCTTCGCTACACGGCTATAATCGGGTAGCGCTCAGGGTGACAAAGTGAATTGATATATTTTATTCACTTTGTCAAAAGCATATACACATATGGAAAAGAAAACAATAAAAAAGACGGTAGCAAAGAAGGCAGTATCTAAGGCTGTTACGGCAAAGACTGCAAAACCTGTTGTTAAAAAAGCAGCGGTAAAAGAGGTTGCAGCACCGGTAAAGGCTGTAAAAGCAGAAGCAAAAAATATTTCTGTTGAAGTTGTAGGGCTGGATGGGAATAAGGCAGGAACCATTACTCTTCCGGGCGAAATCTTTAACGCAAAAGTAAATCCGGTCCTTATGGCACAGGCTGTAAGAGTATACCTTGCTAACCAAAGAGTTGGGACCGCTTCTACTAAAACCAGGGGAGAAGTTTCCGGAACAACTAAAAAGATTTACAGGCAAAAAGGAACGGGAAGAGCAAGGCATGGAGCAGCAAAAGCACCTATTTTTGTAGGCGGAGGAATAAGTTTTGGGCCAAGACCCAGATCATTTTCCCTGGCAATGCCTAAAAAAATGAAAAGGTCTGCATTATTTTCTGCGCTCACTGCAAAATTGGCAGACAAAAAAGTATTGGTGGTAGATTTTGCAGCAGCAACAGGAAAAACAAAGGAAGTTGCAAAAGCCTTAAAAGCATTGAACTTAACAGACAAAAATGGAGATGCAAAGAATGTTCTCCTGGTGGTAAATAAAGAGCAAACTGCAGTAAAACGGTCAGCAAGAAATATTAAAGGAGTTGCAGTGCAGGCTTCCGGCAATATAAATGCATATGAAGTATTAAAAGGCAACACCGTAGTACTCATGAAGGAAAGTATTGACGTTATTAAAGATACGTTTTTGACGTAAAATATACCGTTAACTCTTGGCGCGCTCGGGAACCACCTCGCTTGCCAGAGACTCCCGGTATTTTTCTCGCTCAAGGATTTGATTAGAAGGAGCTCGAAAAATGAAACAAGTATTAATTAAGCCACATATTACAGAAGTGTCTATGAAAGACGCAGGTAAAGGAGTGTTTACCTTTTTGGTATTGCCATCTGCTACAAAAATAGAAGTAAAAGAGGCAGTCGGGAAAATGTTTAACGTTGATGTTACCGGCGTTTCAACGGTAAGCATTAGCCGTTCTAAAGTACTTAACACCAAGTTTGGTAGAAAAAAGACTGAACGGGATATTAAAAAAGCACGGGTAACATTGAAAAAAGGACAGACTATTCCGGCTTTTGAAATAAAGGAAGAAAAAGAAGAAAAACCAAAAGCTGAAAAGAAAACAGAGAAGAAAGAAATGAAGGAAAAGAAGGCGAAGAAAGAAGTAAAGGAAACAAAGGGTAAATAATCTATGGCAAAGCTAAAACATATTTTAAAAAAGAACTCCGGACGTGACTCATCCGGCCAGGTTATGGTGAGGCACCAGGGCGGCAGACACAAGAGATTTTATAGAGTGGTTGACTTTAAGCGCGATAAAAGAGGTATTGAGGCAGAGGTTTTGGGAATAGAGTATGATCCAAATAGGTCTGCAGATTTAGCACTTTTACAGTACAAAGATGGAGAAAAAAGGTACATTTTAAGGCCAGTTGGATTAGACGTTGGGAAGAAAATTATGGCTGATTCAGGAGCAGATTTACAGCCTGGAAATGCTCTTCCTCTGATGGAAATCCCGGTTGGTACCTTCATTCATAATATTGAACTAACTACTGGACGCGGTGGTCAGATAGCAAGATCAGCCGGAGACCAGGCAGTGATCACGGCACGTGAAAATACCTATGTCCATGTTAAAATGCCTTCAGGAGAGGTTAGGAAGATTTTAGGTAAGAATTATGCTACAATCGGCCAGGTAGGAAATGTTGATTGGAAAGATAGAGTCCTTGG
Organism: Candidatus Levyibacteriota bacterium; assembly: GCA_050255815.1. Classification (GTDB taxonomy): domain Bacteria; phylum Patescibacteriota; class Microgenomatia; order Levybacterales; family GWA1-39-11; genus JAGORM01. The sequence goes on from JBLMVJ010000011.1 coordinate 11,149, forward strand.
GAAAGCAGGACGCTCAATCCACTTAGGAATTAGGCCTTCAGTTCGCGGAGTAGCAATGAATCCAAGATCTCACCCTCATGGAGGAGGAGAAGGTCGTTCCGGAATTGGTATGAACAGCCCTAAAACATATGCAGGAAGAAAAGCTGTCGGGAAAACCAGGAGGCCAAAAAAATATAGCAACAAATTTATTGTAAGCAGGAGGAAGAAAAGTAAATAGGAGAAAGTAATCTATGTCAAGAAGTTTAAAAAAAGGACCATATATAGACGAAAAATTGATGAAGAAAGTAGTTGCCCAAAAAGCAAAATCTTCTTCTGATCCTATAAAAACCTGGGCAAGGGCATCTCAAATTCCCCCGGAATTTGTGGGCCATACGTTTTTAGTCCATCAGGGAAAGCATTTTGTTACCGTAAAAGTAACAGAAGCTATGGTAGGACACAGATTGGGTGAATTTGCTCCTTCCAGGATCTTTAAAGGCCATGGAAGAATTGTTGCAAGAGAAGTAAGTAAGACCTAGTAAGAAGTAGTCCTGTGAGTACACAGGATGACAGAATGCATGTAAAGATTGTATGCATTCTGTCAAAGTAAAAAATGAAAACATTTGTAGCAGAATCAAAGAACGTTAAGGTATCACCTCGGAAAATGAGGTTGGTAGTTGATGGTATTAAAATGCTTCCGGTTGAAAGGGCGGTTGCAGCACTGACCGTTGCAAATAAACGCGCAGCAGGACCTATTAAAAAGGTTTTGGAAAGCGCTATAGCAAATGCAGTGCATAATGGAAAGGTAGAGAAAAAAGATTTATTTATTTCGCAAATGTTTGTGAATGAAGGCATTGCGTATAAAAGATATCACTTTGCAGCACGGGGAAGAATCAGGCCTTATAAAAAGAGGACAAGCCACGTAAAAGTGATTTTAGGGGCAAAAGATGCAGTCTTACCGGTAAAGGCAGAAGCAAAAGTAGCTGAAAAAAAGGTTGAGAAAGAAGTTATGAAGAAAGAAACTATAAAAAAAGGAAAGGAGGCAACTTCTAAAAAGTAGAAAATTATACCGTTAACTCTTGGCGCGCTCGCAGACCTGCTCGCTTGCCAGAGACTCCCGGTATTTTTCTCGCTCAAGGACTTGATTAGAAGGAGCTCGAAAAATGGGACAAAAAGTTAATCCAATAGCATTACGGTTAGGCGGACATCATGAATTCAAAAGCATTGGGTATTATTCTAAGAAAATGTACTCTAAAGTAGCTTTGCAGGATATTAAAATCCGTGAGTTGTTATACAAAAAGCTAAAACAGGCAGGTGTAGGGGATATTATTATAGAGCATTCTGTTAGCACTATCAGGATTACAATTTATGTAGTGCGTCCCGGAATTGTTATTGGACGCGGAGGAAGTGGACTTGAAGATATTAAAAAATTGGTTTTGGGATTGTTGTATGTAGGGAAAACCCAGAAAAATCAGCCCAGGGTTGAACTGAAAGTAGAACCTATTAAAGACCCAAATCTTTCAGCATATCTGGTAGCAACAAATATTTCTGACCAGCTCATAAGACGTATGCCTTTTAGAAAGATTATGAAACAGTCAATTGAAAAAGTGATGGGGAGCGGTGCAAAGGGTGTTAGAATTATACTTTCCGGAAGAATTAACGGAGCAGAAATTGGAAGAAGAGAGCGTTTGCAGGTTGGAAAAGTTTCCCTTTCAACTATTAGAGAAAATATTGACTATGCAAGCGTTCCTGCGCTTACCAAGAGCGGATATATAGGAGTAAAAGTTTGGATTGATAAAGGAGAGTAAGCCGAAAAGATAAAATTTTAAATTTAATATTTAATTTAACTATGTTAACGCCAAGAAGAACAAAATATAGAAAACAATTCAGGCCTAAAACAAAAGAGGCGCCGGCGCGTGCTGGGAACTACGTTTCTTTTGGAGAATTTGGTCTGAAGGCTATGGCTTCCGGCAATATCTCAAGCCGGCAGATTGAAGCGGGAAGAAAAGCTATGACTCACTTTACAAAAAGAGGCGGAAGAATTTGGATTAGAATTTTCCCGGATAGACCTATCACTAAAAAACCGCCGGAGACCCGTATGGGTGGGGGAAAAGGAGATCTGCAAGGATATGTAGCACCTGTTCAGACAGGAAGAGTCTTGTTTGAAATGGGTGGAGTACCGGAAGAGATAGCAAAAGAAGCAATGAGATTGGCAGCACAAAAGCTTCCGGTGAAGTGTAGATTTGTAAGTAGGAGGTAAAGTATAGAGGTTACCCTTCGCTACACGGCTATAATCAGGTAGCGCTCAGGGTGACAGAGTGAATTGAGAAATTTTATTCACTCTGTCAAAAGCACGTACGCTATAAATAAAGGAAATTAAAAAATGAAAAAGAAACAGTTGGAAGAATTAAAAGCAAAGGGCGTAGATGAATTAATGAAGCTTGCCCATGGGATGAAGCGTGATATTCAATCTGGGGCTATGGATATGAAATTGGGAAAGATTAAGAATCTAAATGAAGTGAGAACTAAAAAGAAAGAAAGAGCAAAGGTTTTGACTATTCTTCATGCAAAAATGAAGGGAGGAAATGCTTAGTATGAAAAAAACATTTTTAGGTAAAGTAGTTTCTGCAAAAATGATGAACACGGTGATAGTGGCAATTGAACGGAAAGTGCCTCATCCCCGTTATGGAAAGCTCATCAAGAAAACAAAAAGAATCTTTGCAGATATGAATAATCTTGAGGTAAAGTTGGGAAATATGGTTGAAATTGAAGAAACAAAGCCTATGAGTAAGGGGAAAAATTTTAAAGTTGTAAAAGTTATCGAAGAAAAGGAAGGAGTAAAAGCTTCTAAAAAGGCTTAATTATTATGGTTCAACATAGGTCAAAATTGGTAGTAGCAGATAATTCAGGGGCAAAAGATTTGATGGTCATCCATATTTACGGAGGGTCCAAGAGAAAATTTGGCTACATAGGCCAGATACTGGGGTGCGTAGTAAAAAAATCACTTCCTAACACTCAATTTAAAAAGGGAGACAGGGTTAAAGTTGTATTAGTTAGGTCAAGGAAGGAATTTAGAAGGTCAGACGGAACATATATTAGATTTTCTGAAAATGCAGGTGTTATTTTGGAGAATGAGAAAACAAAGAATCCATTAGGTACACGTATCTTTGGTCCTATTGCAAGGGAAATTAAAGAAGAAGGCTTTGCAAAGATAGCATCATTAGCAAATCACGTAGTGTAGAGTTATTTAAAGGAATTAAAAGTATGCAGACATTAAAAATACATAAGGGAGATACGGTTATTGTTACTTCCGGAAAAGATAAGGGTAAGAAAGAGACCGTAGAAAAGGTGTTGGGGTCAGCACAAAAGGTGTTAGTTATTGGAGTAAACCAGTATAAGAGACATGTGAAGAAAAACCCTTACACCGGGCAGGGTAGTGAAATTGTAACTATTACAAAACCGCTTCCGGTAGCAAACGTTGCATTAATTTGTCCAAAATGCAAAAAGCAGACCAGGGTAGGTTACAAGATTGAGAAAGACAGAAAGATAAGAATTTGTAGGAAGTGTAAGAAGGAGATATAAATGAAAGTACAGGCATCAATAAAAAAAAGGTGTAAAAAGTGCAAAGTTATTAAAAGAAAGGGAGTCTTGTTTATTATTTGTGAAATACCAAAGCATAAACAGCGCCAGGGCTAAAGCCCTGTTTGTGCCCGGAACTTCGTTCCGGTCTTAAGCAGACGGTAATTAGATATATTTAAAGGAAATTTTTATGAATTATAAAGTTACATTTGAAAAGGAGATAGCGCCTGAAGTTCAAAAAGAACTTGGTCTTAAGAATGTCATGGCTGTCCCACGGCTGAAAAAGATCGTCGTAAATGCTTCAACCAGAGATTTTCTTTCTGATAAAAAGAATCTGGAAAAAGCAGCAGAGGATTTGGGGACCATTACCGGACAGAAGCCAAAGATAGCAAAAGCAAAGGTTTCTATTGCAACCTTTAAGCTAAGGGAAGGCGACCAGATTGGGTTAGTAGTAACTTTAAGAGGCAACAGAATGTATGATTTTTATGAAAAACTTGTTAAAATAGTCTTTCCGCGCGTGAGGGACTTCTCAGGAGTTTCCGAAAAATGGTTTGACCATCATGGAAACCTAACTATTGGGTTTGCAGAAAATACTGTTTTTCCTGAAATTGATCCGGGAAAGGTAGATAAGATTAGGTCTTTGCAGGTAGTAATAGTAACAAACGCCGGTAATGACCAGGCGGCAAAGGTATTGCTCACTAAAATGGGAATGCCTTTTAAGAAAGGGGGAGCTACCGGAAAATAGAACTTTATACCGTTAACTCTTTGATATATGGCTAAAAAATCTAACATTGTAAAATTTGAACATGAACAAAAGTTTAAAACTCGTAATGTTAACCGTTGTGCATTGTGCGGTAGGTCCAGAGGATATCTGAGAAGATTTGATATGTGCAGGATCTGTTTTAGAGAACGGGCTTTGAAAGGAGAGTTGCCGGGCGTCAAGAAGGCAAGCTGGTAAAATTATGTATACTATTGGTGATTTTCTTATTCAGTTAAAAAATGCATATATGGCTTCTAAAAAAGAAGTAGTATTTCCATACGCTAAAATTGTTGTAGCTTTAGGAAAAATTCTGACAGAAGAAGGGTATGTAAAAAAGACGGAAGTTGTAGAGCAGGATGGACGCAAAATGGTTTCTGTTCAGCTTCTTTATAAAAACAAGAGGCCTGCAGTACGGGATGTAAAATTGGTTTCCAAACCTTCAGTTCATAGGTATGTAACCAAGACAAATATTAAAAAGATTGCCGGAAATTTTGGGATCAGTGTGGTCTCAACCAGCAAGGGAGTTATGACAGGAAAGGAGGCCTTGAAGGCAGGAGTTGGCGGAGAGCTCTTGTGCGAGATAAGCTAGAATTATATGTTCAACTCTTAGCGCGTCCTTCGGACTTGCCAGAGACTCAACATATATTTTTTAAATAACTTATTAGAAGTATAGAGGTAATTTAAAAATATGGCAAATAATGTAGGAAAAAAACCAGTAGAACTTCCGGTAGGAGTAACGGTTGCTCAAGCTGATGGAAAAATTACCGTAACAGGGTCTAAAGGAGCACTTACTGAAACTGTTCCAACCGGCATAGAAGTAAATGTTATTGAAAATGTCGCAACAATTAAAAAATTAAATGATGCTCGGGAAACTGAAAAGTTTGCAGGACTTATGAGGGCTTTGTTAGCAAATATGGTTCAGGGTGTATCAAAGGGTTTTGAGAAGAAATTGGAGTTAACCGGAGTTGGATATAGGGCAAGAACAGAAGGAAATGATTTGGTATTAAACGTAGGGTTTGCAAATACCGTGCGGGTTACTCCTCCACAGGGAATAACCATAACTGCCAATGAAGGAATAATTACCGTTGCAGGATCAGATAAGGCAGTGATTGGAGATTTGGCAAGTAAGATCAGGGAAATCAGAATTCCTGACCCTTATAAGGCAAAAGGAATAAAATATGTAGGCGAGCGTATTAGACGTAAGGTTGGAAAGGCCGCAAAGGCAGTTGGAGGAAAGTAAGAAAGGATTTTTTAACATGAAGGCTTTTAAAGAAGAACGGATTAAAAAACAAAGAATGCTTGGAAGAAAATTAAGGACACGTAAGAAGCTACTTGCTGCCATTACGCATCCCAGGCTGTCTGTGTTCAGGTCAAATGTAAGAATATATGCCCAGATTATTGATGATGCAAAGGGAACCACTTTGATTGCAGCACATGAGAATGAGTTGGGGAAGCAGGCTGGAACTAAGATTATGAAGTCAGAAGCCTTGGGAGAACTTCTTGCTAAGAAAGCACTTGAGAAAAAAATTAAACAGGTAGTTTTTGATAAAGGAAGCTATAGGTTTCATGGACGTGTCAAAGCATTTGCAGAGGGCGCAAGAAAAGGAGGCTTAAGCTTTTAAAGAAGCAGCAGAATAATTATGGATAATATGCAAGGAAAATTTGAAGAAAAAGTAATTCAGATAAGCCGTGTTTCAAAGAAAACTAAGGGAGGCAATAAGATTAGGTTTGCCGCTTTAGTTGTTGTAGGAGATAAACAGGGTAAAGTAGGTCTGGGATTAGGAAAATCCGGTGATGTCTCCCAGGCAATTACAAAAGCAGTTATTTACGCAAAAAGAAGAATGATTGTGGTTCCTATAAAAGATGAAACTATCCCTCATAAGATTGCGGTTAAAAAAGGAGCAGCACAGATTCTTTTGAAACCGGCTCCTAAAGGTACGGGGATTATTGCGGGAGGCGCAATAAGAAGTGTTGTGGAAGCAGCAGGAATAAGAAATATTACATCAAAAATCCTGGGCTCATCTAATAAGTCAGGGAATGCACAGGCTACTTTTGAAGCATTAACAGAATTATCTGAAATAGATGAAGATTCAAAAGTTTAAAACTATGCAATTACACTCATTACCTAAAATTACAACAAAAGATAAAAAGCGTGTAGGACGCGGACATGGATCAGGAAAAGTAAAGACATCCGGCCGTGGAACAAAGGGCCAGAAAGCAAGAAGGGATATAAAACTTCACTTTGAAGGAGGAGCGCTACCGCTTATTAAGAGGATGCCATTTTTGAGAGGAAGAAGTAAAAATATTTCCTTAAAGCCCCAGACTTTAGTGGTTAACGTAGAAAAGTTAAATGTGTTTTCTGCAAAGAGTGTTATTGACGTAGACGCATTGGTTTCTAAGAAGATCCTGCAGAAAGATGATGCTACTATATCCCTTATTAAAATTTTGGGAGTTGGAGATTTGAACATTCCGCTTACCGTAAAACTGCCTGTTTCAAAAACGGCGCAGACAAAAATTGAAAAAGCTGGCGGAACGGTTGAAAACTAGTTTGAGTGGAAACTCATGAACTTAATCCTTGGCATCTTTAAAAACAGCGTAAAAGATAAAGAGACAAGAAAGAAAATATTTATTACTCTTTTTTTGTTTTTTGTCTTTAGGCTCTTTGCACACATCCCGGTTTCCGGCGTTAACATTGCACAATTAAAATCCCTTTTCTCCCAAAATCAACTTCTTGGGATTTTAGATATATTCTCCGGTGGAACCCTCTCTAACTTTTCAATTCTTGCCTTGGGCTTGAATCCATACATTTATGCTTCTATTGTCCTTCAGCTTCTGACTATTGTATTCCCTAAATTGGAGGCGTTGGCAAAAGAAGGGGAATACGGAAGGCAAAAAATAAACCAATATACCAGATATCTTACTATTCCCCTTGCTGTAGTTCAGGGGTTTGGTATGTATGCTCTTCTCAGGAATCAAAATATAGTTTCCACCCTAAATCCATTTCAGATTCTTACGTTTGTTGTAACCCTTACCGCAGGTACTATGTTGGCCATGTGGATTGGAGAATTAATTTCAGAACAAGGTATTGGAAACGGAATTTCCCTTCTTATTTTTGCCGGAATTGTTGGCCGTCTTCCTACCCTTTTTACCCAAACCGCGGTGACTGTTACCAATGAACAGCTTATGAATATTGGTATGCTTATTGCTATGGCAGTTGTTGTTATAGCGGGAGTTGTTGCAATAAATGAGGCAGTGCGCCGGGTACCTATTTACTACGCAAAACGCGTCAGGGGAAGTAAGGTGTACGGTGGTCAATCAACCCATCTGCCTTTAAAGTTAAACCAGGCTGGTGTTATTCCAATTATTTTTGCTGTATCTTTAGTTTTGATGCCTTCCGTATTGGGAAATGTTTTGGCCTCGACCAAAAATCCTTTATTCGCCAATATTGGTTCAGCCATTACTGTTTATTTTAACCCAAACGGTTGGGTATATAACCTACTTTACTTTGCTTTGGTTGTTGGTTTTACGTATTTCTATACAGCTATTGTTTTTAATCCAACAAAAATAGCGGAAGATATCCAGAAATACGGCGGTTTTATCCCCGGAGTAAGGCCGGGTAAACCTACCAGCAGTTTCCTAAACCATATTGTAACCAGAATTACTTTGGCTGGGGCAGTATTTTTGGGACTTATTGCTGTGCTGCCAAATATCCTTAGGGTATTTACGGGAAACCAGAATCTATTAGTAGGGGGAACCAGTATCCTTATTGTGGTGTCAGTTGTAATAGAGACTATAAAGATTCTTGATGTGCAGATGGCGACAAAAAGTTACGAAAAGTTTTTAAATTAGAAAGGAATTAATTTGAAACTCATACTAATAGGTATACAAGGAAGTGGTAAATCAACTCAGGGAAATATTCTTTCTGAGAAACTATCTATACCGTATCTTTCTTCCGGACATATTTTCCGGGAAATGGCTAAGGAGAAAACTCCTTTAGGCCGTTATATAAAAGAAACTATGAATGCAGGATACCTTATTCCTGATGATAAAACACTTGAAATAGTGGTTGAATATATTTCCCGTCCCGAATATAAAACAGGATACATCCTGGACGGTTTTCCCAGAACGGTTACGCAGGCAGAAGAGTTTCCTAATGGCGTTGATAATGTAATTTATCTGAAAGTGTCTGACAAAGAAGCACTTTGGAGATTGGCCGGAAGGGATGATGGAGATGTACGGGAAGACAATACCCTGAAAGCAATTATGAAGCGTATAGACCTTTTTCACTCAAAGACGGAACCGGTAATAGATTTCTACAGGGAAAAAGGAAAACTGGTTGAAATAGATGGGGAAAAAGAAATTGATGCGATCACCTCAGAAATACTTTCTAAAATCCAGCATTAGAAAATGCCTAAAAAACTTTTGATCGGGGTCACCGGAACATTTGGGAGCGGTAAAAGCACAGCTTCTTTTCATATAGAAAACTTAGGATATCAAAGGGTTGTTATGTCCTCCTTTTTGGAAGAAGAGGCTAGGAAGAGGGGAATAAAACGTATTACCAGAAAGCTCCTGCAGGATATAGGAAATGAATGGCGGGAAAAATATGGGCGGGGAGTCCTTGCAAAAAAAACAATCGATTTTATAAAAAAGCATAAAGATGGTAAATTTGTGGTAGACGGAATTAGAAATATTGGGGAAATAGAGGTATTTAAGAAAGAAACAGAATTCCATTTAGTAGGTGTAATTGCAGATAGAGATGTTCGTTTTCAACGGCTTAAAAAGCTGAAAAGAAGGGAAGATCTTACTCCGGAACTCTTTTTTAAACTGGATTGCAGGGATTTAGGATTAGGGCAGAAGAAAACAGGTTTGCAAGTCGCTTTTTGTTTTGCTTTAGCAGATTACTTTATAGAAAATAACGAAGACTTAGAAGTGTTTAAATCAAGGCTTGATAACTTGATAAAAAAGATCATATGAGTAACGTTTATGTTTTAATTGGACCACCATTGTCAGGAAAAGAGACTCAAGGCGAACTTCTTGAGTCTTCATTAGGTGGGATACCCCGTTTTAGTATGGGTCATTTGATTAGGGAGGCCAGGTTGGAGGATCCCATATTTGAAAAGGCGTATGCAGACTACAGTATGCAGGGAAAACATTTGCCAAATGATTTAAAGTTCCCCCTTTTAGTAAGAAAAATGGATGAAGCACTTGAGAAGGGCTTTATTTTGGATAATTTTCCTGCAACCATGGAGGATATAGAATATCTTGAAAAATACCTGGAGGGAAAGGATTTGAAGCTTGCAGCAGTTGTCTTACTAACAGTTTCAGAGGATGAAATGAGAAAACGGTTTGAAATAGCTAAAGAAAGAAGGGGACGGGCAGATGATACCTACGAAAACGTTCAAGACAGGCGTGAAATTCAGGATAACGATAGGCAGCCGGTAATAGAGTATTATAGGAGGAAGGGGATGTTAAGAGAGATTAATGGGGAAAGCAGCATAGAAGAGGTGCATCAGAAGATCCTGAATGCAATCGGGAGGAGTTAAGATTAAGGTAGTCCAGTGGGTACACTGTCAAAAACACTTACGCTAATATGACGTTAATAAAGACACAAAAAGAGATAGAAATTATGCAAAGGGCTGGAAAGGTCCTGGGGGAGGTATTGCAGGAAACTCTTGAACGGGTTAAGCCTGGTATTACAGAGCTTGAGCTTGATTTATACGCTGAAAAAAGGATTGTTGAATTAGGAGGATTTCCGGGGTTTAAGAAGGTTGAGGGATATCATCATGCCATTTGTGTTGCTACAAATGACGTGGTGGTTCACGGTATCCCTAAAAAGCGGGTGCTAAAAGAAGGTGATATTATAGGCATAGATTGCGGCGTCTTTTTAGATGGATTCCATACAGATATGGCTGAAACTGTAGTGGTTGGTAAAACAGAGAATAAAGAGATCTATAAATTCCTGGAATCAGGGAAAGAAGCTATGTATGCAGGTATTAGACAGGCAAAAGCAGGAAACCATGTGGGAGATATTTCAAAAGCTATTCAAGAAATTGTAGAAAAGCGGGATAGATATTCTGTGACTAGAAGCCTTATTGGGCACGGAGTTGGCCGTGAACTGCATGAGGATCCTCAGGTGCCAGGCTATCTTTCAGGTAAGATTGAGAGGACTCCGCTTCTGGTGCCGGGAATGACTATAGCGGTGGAAGTTATTTATAATATGGGGACAAAAGATGTAGTTTATGAAGGCAGTGATGACTGGACTATAGTAACGGAAGATGGATCCCTTTCCAGTGTTTTTGAGCGTACTATTGAAATTACTGCAGAAGAGCCCAGGCTCATAACCCCTTTTCCGGGAGAAACACTCTGAGCTTGATTTGAGCGTACTCTTCTGTTAGAATATAGGAATTGAAACTCTCTTAGGGATGTTCTAAGAGAGTTTTTATGACGTTAGATATACCGTTAACTCTCGGCGCGTTTCGAGGATATGACCTCGAAACTTGCCAGAGACTCCCGGTATAATTTAGAAAACGAAAACGAATTAGATATTTCTAAAGAAGTTTTCTAAAATTATGGCTCATCAAGGTAGTATTGAGATTGACGGAGTGGTAAAAGAGGTTTTGCCCAACACCCTTTTTAGAGTAGAAATTGAGGGGGAAAGATTAGTGCTTTGTCATCTTTCAGGCAAAATGAGAATCCATTTCATTAAAATCTTGCCGGGGGATAAAGTACGGATAGAGATGACGCCATATGACAAAACAAAAGGGAGGATAACCTTCCGCTATAGAAGTTAAAACTTTAATAATATGCGTGTTGCAGGAGTAAATGTACCAGACGGAAAAAGAATAGATATTGCGTTAACCTATATATTTGGGATAGGCCGTTCTAATGTGAAAGAAGTGCTTGAGAAAGCACAGATTGATCCAACTAAAAGGACTAATGCATTATCTGAAGAAGAATTAACCAGGATTCAGAAAGCTTTGGATGCAATTAAAATTGAAGGAGACTTACGTGGAGAAATTTTTGAAGACATTAAACGCTTGAAAAATATCAGCTCTTACAGGGGGATGAGGCATGCCAGAAGCCTTCCGGTAAGAGGACAAAGGACACGTTCCAACGCTCGTACTAAAAGAGGAAAGAGGGTTACCATTGGAGCAATTAAGAAAGAAGTAGCAGAGAAGATGGGACTGAACAAGTAATATGGCAGATACTAAATCAAAAACAACCGCAAAGGTTGCAAAGAAAAATAAAAAGATTATTACAACCGGTTCAGGAAGGGTGTATGTAAGCACAACCTTTAACAATACTATTGTAACGGTTACAAATGAACGCGGTGATGCTATCTCATGGAGCTCTTCAGGAAATATGGGTTATAAAGGAACAAGAAAATCCACCCCTTTTGCTGCAACCCAGGCAGTAGACGAAGCATTAAAACGCGCAAAAGAATCAGGATTGCAATCAGTTGAGGTATTCATTAAAGGGCCGGGCGTAGGTCGGGATGCAGCGCTTCGTGCGGTCAGAAATTCCGGACTTTCTATTGCTATGATTGCAGATGTTACACCTATTCCGCACAATGGTACCAGACCAAAAAAAAAGAGAAGGGTGTAGGAAATTATATGTTCAACTCTTGGCGCGCCCTTCGGGCTTGCCAGAGACTCAACATATTTTTTAAAAAAATTATAATAATAAAGAAAGGTATTTTTTAAAAAATGGCAAGATATACAGGACCAAAACATAGATTAGCAAGACTTGAAGGAGTGAATATTCTTGAGAAAACTTCCGCTTCTTTGGAGAGGCGTTTGAATCTTATTCCCGGAATTCATGGGAAGAAGGGGAGAAGAAAAGTATCTGAATATGGACTTCAGTTGCGCGAAAAGCAAAAATTAAAGAAAATTTACGGCCTTTTGGAAAAGCAGTTCAGAAAATACGTAGAATTGGCACAGAAAAAGAAGACCAACACGGAAGATGCATTGGTAGAGCTTTTAGAGACCCGGCTTGATAATGTTGTTTACCGCATGGGGTTTGCAAAATCCCGTTTTCAAGCTCGCCAATTTGTATCCCATAAGCATATATTAGTAAACGGAAAGAAAGTAAACATCCCTTCCTATCAAGTGGAAGAGGGAGACGTGGTTACATTAGACCCAAAGATAGCAAGACTTCAGGAAGAAAAAGAAGAATACCAAACATTATCCTATATTGCCCGCAAAAAGGACTCTGGGAAGCTTGTTTCCCTCCCAAATAGGGAAGAAGTGGCAAATCCGGTAGATTATCAATTGGTTATTGAATTTTACTCCAGATAGTAGTAAAATAACCTATAAGAAGCCTGGAACTGGCAATAAGCCATGTAGTGACAGGCTTCAATTCTTGTCTAATACGCTAAATTAATATTTATGATAAAGCCAACATTTAAAGTAGTTGAAGAAGAAAGCCGCGGAGATTATTCCCGCTTTATAGTAGAACCTTTAGAACCGGGTTTTGGAAACACCCTGGGAGTTGCTCTCAGACGTGTACTTCTTACCGGAATTGAAGGTGCAGCAGTTACCTCAGTTAAAATCAATGGCGTAAAACACATGTTCTCCACACTTCCTGGATTGAAAGAAGATGTAATTGAATTTATCCTGAATGTAAAAATGCTCAGAGTTAAGATGAGCGATGTTAAAAAAGAATCAAAATTAATCCTTGAAGCTACCGGTCCTGGCCAGATAACAGCAGCAAACATAGAAGAAACAGATGGGGTAGAAATAATGAATAAAGATCTATACCTGGGAAGCCTAGCTGATAAAAAAGCAAAGCTTGAGGTTGAAATGACTGTTGAAAAAGGGCTTGGTTATTCATTAGCAGAAGAAAGAAAGATTTCAACCATAGGTGTTATTCCGGTTGATGCTATCTTTTCTCCGGTTGTGAGAGTAAATTACAAAGTTGAACAAACTCGTGTTGGACGCCAAACCAATTATGACAAATTAGTTTTGGATGTTTGGACAGATGGGACTATTGCTCCTACAGTTGCCATGGAACAGGCAGCCCGCATATTGGTTTCCTACTTCATGAGAGTATATGAACAGGATGATGATGTAGTAATGGAGCAAATGACCGTAACCCCTAAGGTTTCAGATGAAGTTATGAAAATGACGGTAGATGAGTTAGATCTTCCTACCAGAATTTACAATAGCCTGAGAAATGCAGGGATTGAGACCATTGGACAGCTTTTAACTACCCCTAAAAAGGAACTCATGAATTATAGAAATCTTGGAGCTAAATCACTTTCAGTTATTGATGAAAGTTTAAAAGAAAAAGGAATTGATTTTTCCTTGTAGAAAACTGATTGCCCATATTTTTGCTTGCGACACACACAACTATGCGTCTAACAGACGCATTTTTTTAAAAAAAACCTTATGAGAAAAAGAGTATTTGGCAGAAAATTAAAGAGGACCACCAACCAGAGAAAAGCGCTTTTTAAAAGCTTAACAAATGCGCTGGTTTTGCATGGCAGAATTAAAACAACTGAGGCAAAGGCAAAATCAGTAAAAGGTGAAATTGAGAAGCTGGTGACTAAAGCAAAAAAAGATGAGAAGTTGGCAATGCAAAACCTGCAAAAGAATGTACAACTGAAAACTGCAGAGAGGCTTATTAAAGTAATTGCACCGGTTTTCAAAGATAGGCCGGGAGGATATACCAGAATTGTACGCATGGGTAACAGAAAGAAAGATAATGCACCTATGGTTATCCTGGAATTTGTAGAACAAATTGAAAAAGTCGTAGTTTCTCCAAAAAGAGAGAAAAAAGCAGTAGTTGTAAAAGCAACTGCAAAACCAGCTACAACTAAAGCTAAAGCAGTAGTATCAAAGTAAAGGACTCGTAAAAATGCAAAACTTAACGAAACCAACAAAAGCAGCAGAGATTAAAAGGGCATGGCATCAGGTAGATGTAGATGGTATTATCCTGGGCCGTTCTGCTACAAAAATTGCAGCACTTTTAATGGGAAAGAATAAAACATACTTTGCAAAAAATTTAGACTGCGGTGACTATGTGGTGGTAACTGGTGCTGCACAGGTGAAAGTTACCGGGAATAAAGAAAAAGCAAAGGTGTATACTAGGTACTCCGGATACCCGGGAGGATTACATTCAGCAAGATTAGAAGAGGTGCGTGCTAAAAATCCGGTTGAGATAGTACGTCATGCAGTCTCCGGAATGCTTCCTAAAAATAAATTAAGGGAGCAAATGTTAAAAAGACTTTTTGTATTTCCCGGATCAGAGCATACGTACCAGGATAAGTTTGGGAAGTAATATACCGTTAACTCTTGGCGCGGAGCTCGGATATGAGCCTCGCTCCTTGCCAGAGACTCCCGGTATTTTTCCTAAATAATTATAGATATATTTAAAGGAGATTTAGAAAAAATGGCAGAAGAAGTTAAAAAAACAAATAAATCATACATTTCAGCGGTTGGCCGCAGAAGGGAAGCTGTTGCCCGCGTAAGACTTTATAATCCTGCAAACGGAAAGGTAGAGGTTTTTGGTGAGGAAAGAAAAAGAGGGGATATAGTAGTAAATAAAAAGCCTGTTGCAGAATACTTCAGAGTTGCTTCTTATGGGCCCAGATATAAAAAACTTCTTGAGGAAATGGGAGTAGACGGAAAATATATTTTCTCTGCGCGTATAGTAGGTGGTGGACTTTCCGGACAGTTAGAAGCATTTATTCATGGTCTTGCCCGCGTTTTGGACAAGTTGGATAAAGAATCACTTCACAAAAAGCTTTCAGATGGCGGATATCTTACCCGGGACCCCAGAACCCGTGAAAGAAGAAAAGTTGGAAACGCCGGAAAAGCTCGCCGCAAGAAGTCCTCACCAAAGCGTTAATCTTTTCAATCTTTAATCTAGGCTTCTAGGAATTCTAAAATTTTACCTGTTTCTTGCATTGATCCTATTATTAAGTTTGCACCAGTGCTTTGTAATTTATCTACCGGATACTTAGGGCCGGAACCAACCGCAATAGAATAAGCTCCGCCTATTTTTGCACACTCAACGTCTAACGGTGTATCCCCTACAACTACCAGGTCATTTACCGTTACTATTGTATTTAATTTATTGCTTGCCCGTGTTGCCGCAATAGGGACTAAGTCAGGTCTGGTTAAGCCCATACTGCCAAAAGCTCCAAACTTAAAGTATTGATCAATTCCCGCAAGGCGCAATTTTTCCCAACCAATCTCTTCCACATTTCCTGTAAGAAGTCCCATGGGTATATCTTTTTTAGATATTGCCTCTAGTGCCTCCGCTACTCCGGGCATAGCTTTAAAAACTGTCTCATGCCGGTGTTCCATAAAATAGTCAATCATTACTTCATGTATTTTTGGTAAGTTTTCTATAGCCTTTTCCCGTGGTATACCGTTTTCTGATAAAGATTCAACAATGATTTGGTTATCTATAGAGCCCTCTTTAAATCCTTCGTCAGATATATTTACGTTATATAAAACTTTAAAGGCATATAAAAATGCATGATGATGCACTTTGGGTTCAGCCTTAGCAATGAGAGTCCAGTCTAAGTCAAAAACAGGTATTTTCATGGGATAAAGTATTCCCTTTTAGTGTAAAGGGAAGGTTCATTAAAAAGAGCAATTATTTTTTCTTTAGAAAGCTGAAAAGGTCCGGCTGTAAAACAGTCACAGTAGGCATTAAACATCCCTTCCATGAACCTGCCTTGGGCAAACCCTTTTATATCTTGTGCTAAATCCTGAATAGACCAATCCTTGCGCACTTCGTAATAACTCTTATCATTTAAAATAGAGTGCAGTTCTACCATGTGAGAAATATTGTTTATTAAAGTTTGGTCAAATCCCAATGAATCAAGTATTTTGGGTGCTACCAGTTGTCCTCCCCAGTATTCATGGGCGGGGCAAGTGGTTTGGTCAGTGGTATTTGCTTTTCTTTTATTCATGGGTAATGTTTCATCATTTTCCCGGTAGGATAAAATCTTTCCGCAATCGTGCAGAAGTGCAGTAAGGACTATAATATCTTTTCTTTTTACTCCAACAGTTTCTTCTTCTAAAAATTCGCGGAACTTTTTCTTTGCTTCGGGGTTTGTTATAAAATTTCCCTCCCGTTCTTGAAGCGCAATATTTGCTGTTTTTACCGAATGGATAAAGACACTTTCATGGTCGTGGTAGCCCTCTATATTTTCCGTAACGTCTTTTAGTTTTAAGAAAAGAGGATGGGATTTAATGTCTTCTACTACTTTCTGTAGGTGAAATTCCATATAAAAATTATACCAGTTTTTATTCTTCTTTTAGGGCCTTGCGGATTGTTTCCCATGAAAAGCCCCGGGAGGAGAGCACGCGCATCATTTTTTCCCTAAATTCCTTTTCTGTCAGATGTCCATATATTCTTTTTTTCTTTTCTATAAATTCTTTTGCAATTTCCTGGTCATCTTTCGCGCTTTGAGTCAACTCATGTATAAGACTTTCATCTATCCCTTTTTGTTTTAATTCGTGTCTAATAATGAGCTTGCTCTTGCCTTTGTGTTGTTTTCCTCTAATAAAACTTTCCCCAAATGCTTCATCATTTAAAAACTTTAACCCTACCAGTCTTTGGATAACCGCGTCAATTACTTCCGGAGTAAATTTTTTTCTGAGCAGATAATCTTTTAATTCCTTAACACTTCTGATCCTAATATTTAAATAGCGAAGAGCTATGTTAAATGCTTTAGGAAACTCTTCAGGGGAAATATTATTCGAGGGCCGTTTCATCTTCTTTTTCTGTTTCTTCTACACCAACCGCAATCATAGGCTTATTTTCATTTGCTTTTACCATGACTTCATTAACAATTTTTTTAGCCACATCTTTATTTTCTACCAGGTATTCACGGGCGGCCTCTCTTCCCTGGCCCAGCATTAATTCGCCATACCGCAGGAATGCTCCCGATTTTTGGATCACACCGGTCTCTATCCCTACGTCCAGGATATTCCCTTCCCGGGAAATGCCAATACCCGCCAATACGTCAAACTCTGCAACCCTGAATGGCGGAGAGACTTTATTCTTCACTATTTTTACCCTAGTCCGATTTCCTATCACTTTATCCCCATCCTTCAGGGATTCTATTTTTCTGGTATCTAGTCTTACTGAAGCATAAAACTTCAGCGCCATTCCTCCGGGGGTGGTTTCCGGATTGCCAAACATCACGCCAATTTTTTGTCTTAATTGGTTAGTAAAGATGACAATAGTTTTGCTCTTTGATATAACTGCAGTAAGTTTTCTTAAAGCCTGGGACATGAGGCGTGCCTGCATACCCATGACAGAATCGCCCATTTCTCCTTCTATTTCAGCGCGTGGTACCAATGCGGCAACGGAATCAACCACAATAACATCTACCCCGCCGGACCTGATTAATTGTTCAGTGATCTCCAGCGCTTGCTCTCCGGTATCCGGTTGGGAAATAATAAGGTCTTCCAGTTTCACTCCTATGGTTTGGGCCCACATAGGGTCTAGAGCATGCTCAGCATCTATAAATGCCGCTATGCCCCCCCGTTTTTGTGCCTCTGCAATTACAGAAAGGCAAAGGGTAGTTTTTCCTGATGCCTCAGGACCAAAAACTTCAACAATCCTGCCGCGGGGAAGTCCGCCTACGCCTAAAGCCAGGTCAAGGGCAAGTGATCCGGTAGGGATCACCTCAACCGCCATTTTTCCTGCTGCATCCCCAAATTTCATGATGGAACCCTTTCCATATTGGCGCTGGATTTGTTCCATGGCCATATTTATTGCAGCTAATCTTTGGGATGCAGAAGCAGAGGGGTCTATTTGTCCATTACTTATTGGTGTTTTTGGAGGGCGAGCCATATTAAAAATATTCTAGCATTCTTCGAATAAATTTCAACTCGGATCTACTGTATCAAAAGTGTTCAAAGAGTGTATTGTAGTATGTAATTTTGATAAAATGCAGAGATAAAGCAATTTTGAATTATAAATTTTGAATTTTGAATTAATTTTCGGGGTGTAGTTTAATGGTAAGCGGAGCTTGCGGTGCTCGTTCTTCGCTTTGCTCAGAACTGCGCGCCTAAGAATGCGCCTTGGTTTTTCGGGATGTAGTATAGTGGTAGTACGCCGCGCTGGGGGTGCGGTAGTCCGTGTTCGATTCACGGCATCCCGACATGAGACAGTATCTCTTCCTCTTTGGGTTTATTATCCTAGGTGTAATTCTTTGGATGCAAAAGGTCAGTCCCTGTGACACTCCGGTGGCGTATAAAATTGGGTCTGTTGACCCTCAGTTTAACCTTTCCAGCAGTCAGGTGCTGGAAGACGCCCAAGCTGCTGCGGATATCCTCAGTAAAGCAGAGGGGAAGCAGCTTTTTGTCTACTCTGAGAAGGCAGACCTCACCATTAATTTTAGCTATGACCAGCGCGCAGAACTGGACACCCAAATAAACCAGCTCCAGACCCAATTAGACCAAAAAGGCAGTAATCTGAACCAGCAGATCAAACAATATGAATCGGATGTTGAGGCTTTTAACCAGAAGCTTGCTTCATTTAATGCTACGGTAGATAGCTATAATAAACAAGGTGGGGCGCCGGAAGAAGTATATAAGAACTTGATTGACCAGCAGAAACAGCTGCAGTCTGAAGCAGATGCGCTGAATGCCCGGGCAAGGCAATTAAAGCTCTCTACCCGGGAATATAACGTGGGGGTTTCTACGTTAAACCAGGATACCACCCAGTTTAATAATGCCATTGCCCAGCGACCGGAAGAAGGACTTTATAACGGGAAAGAGGATACCATAACTCTTTATTTTGCCAGCAATCATAATGAACTTATCCATACTATGGCCCATGAATTTGGCCATGCATTGGGCATGGACCATGTGCCGGATAAGAAGGCTATCATGTATGCCTATACTACAGAGAATATTGCACCAACAGTTGAGGATATGAATGAGCTTGCAAAAGCATGTGTGTATGAGCCTATGCCGTTATCCTGGGCAAAAGCTTTTGACCGCTGGTTAATTATCTCCGTTTTCCCCATTATCCAAAACTACCTCAAATAAGGGGAATTAAATCCCAGGAAGAGTAGAGAGATACTGATCTGTAATGTAAAGCACATCACTTTCGGGAATCTTTGGAGCTTCTACTTTGTCAATAAATCCATACTTTTCAGCATCAGCAGCATGATAGGTGGTAGAGGTAAGCATTGCTTTTTTAATTAAAGTTGTTCCAAGTGTTTTCGCACCTTTTGTGCTTGTTTCCTTCTGAATTATTTTCTGGGTTTTTAAATCTATCGCTTCTAGACTTGATTGTTGAATTCCTAAATCAAACACATTGAACTGCTGAGGTAAAACATCTCGAGGGAGAGTTGTTTGGTGGATAAGAAAACTACAATCAGGAACCCCAATCCTGTTCTGAAAACTTAAAAAGAAGGGGACACCTGCTGAAGCAACCATGCCCATATTAAAAACAGTAGTTTTTTGGCGAATAGATTTCATAAAATTATAGAGGCTTATAGCTGAAAATGGACTACCTCCTAAGGTTGAAAGATAAACAACGTACTCAGATATATTCTCTTTTTTTTGTGCCTGATTAAGGATAAAACCAATAAAAACATCTTCCATTTTCTTTGTGATTGAAACACTGCACCAAATGTGTTGAGTTTTGCCACCACCTTCTTCCATGTGCTTCAGATTATACGCTTGTTTGTGGTTTATCGCAAAGCCTACCGGCCATCTGGTAAAATATTTATATGAAGGTCCTCATACTTACGGCGTCTTATGGGTCAGGGCATGTGATTGCGGCAAAGGGACTCACAGAAGCGTTCCAGGAAAAGGGGGTAGAGCCGGTCGTATTTGATCTGGTCATAGAAGGCGGGAAGACGGAGCGGAATGCCGCAGCTTTTTATGAATTCCTCATGAAGCGCGGACATTTTGTTTGGAAACTCTACCATGACCGTATCATGCCTATAAATAAAGGAAACTCCATCAGAAAAATTTATACACTTTTGCATCGGAAAAAATTCTTTAAAGAAATTGAAGAAATTAATCCGGATATTATTGTTTCTACTATGGACGTTGCATCTTTAATTGGATCTCTATACAAGAAAGGCCACTCAGACGTTAAAATTTTTACGGTACTAACGGATTATGTGGCGCACCCTATTTGGGTTTGGCAGAATATGGACGGATACTTTGTAGGGTCTCAAGAGACAAAAGAATATCTGGTAAATCATGGGATAGCTGCGGAAAAAATTTCTATTTCCGGGATTCCTTTACGGTTCCAATTTGAAAAAAAGATGACCCAAAAAGAAGCCAGGGAAAAATTGGGAATCCCTCAGGACAAAAGAGTTATTCTCATTTCCGCAGGGTCTTTCAAGTCTGTTCCGGTTGAATCTATTGTCCATGCGCTTTCACCTCGCCATGACGTATATGCAGTAATACTTGCCGGTTCCAAAAATGCTAACGTAAGTACCTTTGCAGATTTTTTGAATTATTTCAGAGTAGAAGGGAAGGTCTTGGAATATACGGATGAGATGGAAACCTTTATGACTGCTTCTGATCTATATATTTCAAAAGCCGGAGGACTTACGGTTGCAGAGTGTTTATCCAGGGGATTACCTGCTGTCTATATAAATAATTTCCCCGGACATGAAGCAGGAAATGCTGCATACACGTCAAAAAACGGGGCAGCAGTAGTAGCAGGGAGAAATAATATTAAGGAGGTGCTAGATGAAGTGCTTGGGGATAGATTGGAGCTAATGAAAAATCATGCAGAGGAATTGGGGAAGCCTCACGCTTCCGGAGAAATTGTAGAAAGCATCCTGAGGACTAGTTGATGCTTGACAGCTGAGCTTGAGAGTTATAGGATATGGGTGAAGGGGAAATTAAGAAGACAAAAAAGTGTATGAACATCTTTAGCCCCAAAGGTTTTCTTCAAATAGGCAGTATTCTCCTCATTTTTTTGGGTATCCTGGGTTTTGTTGGTGTACTTGGCCCGGTTGCGGGAAGCAGTATTTTTGGAACTTTCTGGTGGTTTGACCACCTGGAAAGCACTTCATTTGTTCTAACCGGGGCCCTCTCTTTAATTATAGTTTTTCTCTTCCCTCCTATGTTTCAGCGCTATTTTGCAATGCTTTTAGGTATTATTAGTGTAGTGATAGGGGTCTACAATTTTATGGGGAATAACACCAGATTATATACTGCTAACTTAGAGTCTCCTTCTGACCTTTTATTCTTTTTACTGTTTGGTGCCTGGGCTCTCTATGCAGTTTTTGGCAACGTCAGAAAAAAAGTTGTATAACTTCTTACCCATTTCTCACATTCCTTATTTATAATTGATCTCATGGATTCTTCCGGTCTTGTTCAGAAAAAATGCGTACCCTGTGAAGGAGGAGTTCCTCCATTCACCAAAGAGCAAATTGAAGAATACAAGCCCGCAATAAATCCGGAATGGGAAGTGGTAGAGGATGGGCATAAGCTGAAAAGGAAATTTAAATTTAAGGATTTTAAGGAAGCAATGGCATTTGTAAATAAAGTATCCGGAGTTGCTGAGGAAGAGCAGCACCATCCTAATATTGAAATTTTTTATAATATGGTAAACCTTACCCTTTGGACCCACGCCATTGCAGGATTATCTGAAAACGACTTCATCATGTCCGCCAAGATTGATCTAATCTAATTTAAAATCTATAGTTCAGAATTCAGAGTTAAATTTAGAATCTAGAATTATTTTTTGTGTCTAATATTATAGTTGTAATCATTTTCTTGAGCTCTGTACATTCCTGAATTAATCCATCCGTGTCTTTATTGTCTGGATTTATCTCTCCCATAAGAGCTAACCAGTAAAGAGACTCAGAAGAGGATTTCAAGGCGATTTGGAAATAATTTATAAATTCTTTTCTTGAAGTGCTATTTCCACCTTCTACAACGTTTGCTCCAATAGAAGTCGCTGACCTTACTAATTGGTCAAGAAGGGGCCAATTTATTTGTTTTGATCGAGTTTTTTCAGAAAACCTGAGGATAGAAACTGAAAAATTGAAACATCTCTTTTTAAATTCTATCTTAAACTTTTTCTTGTCTTCCATTTTGAATTCATAATTTAATTCTTAATTATGAATTTTAGATTCTAGATTCTTGCTAGGGCTTTTTTGATTGCAGAGGTTATGTCAGGGGCGTCCATGTGGAATTTTTTAATGAGTTCATCAGGTTTTCCGGTTTCCCCAAATTCATCCTGCAAACCTATAAATTCCATAGGAACCGGGTTTTCTTTTGCAAATAATTCAGCCAGCATTCCTCCCAAGCCTCCGGCTACCTGATGGTCTTCTACGGTTACCGCGCACCCAGTTTTTTTTACTGATTCAAGAATCGTTTTGGTATCTAACGGTTTAATACTGGCAACATTTATTACTTCTGTTTGGACTCCTTCTTCTTCCAGCATCCTTGCGGCTTTCAGCGCATAATACAGCATGTATCCCGTTGCAAAAATGCTTGCTTTTGGATTATCTGTCTGCCAATACACGTAAGATTTTCCAGACTCAAAAGGCGTTTGTTCAGTGGTAATAATAGGACTTTTATCCCTGGTAAACCTTAAATATACGGGCCCATTAATATCTGCTGCCAGGGTGGTCGCTTTTTCCGCCTCTATGCTGTCACAGGGAACAAAAACACTAATTTTTGGCAGAACACGCATGAGTGCTATATCTTCTGTAGCCTGGTGGGTTGCGCCATCAGGTCCCGTCATAAGGCCTGCATGATGTCCGGCAATTTTTGCGTTTGCTTCATTGTAGACTATGGTAGTTCTGATCTGTTCCCAGTTTCTTCCCGGAGAAAATGTGGCGTAGGAAGAGAAAAACGGGATTTTCCCACTTACTGCCAAACCCGCTGCTACCGCTGCCATATTCTGTTCTGCAACACCAACTTCAAAAAAGCGGTTGGGGAATTTTTTCGCAAATCCCTCAGCTTTTGTAGATTCCGTAAGGTCTGCGGATAAAACTACTACATTTGGGTTAGTTTCCCCTAATTTTTCCAGCGCTTTCCCGTACCCGGAGCGCGTTGCATCCTTAGGGCAGTCCTGGTCAAACAGTTTTTCGTTTAAATGTAAATCAGGGTTAAGCATATTTATTTGTGTTCACTTTCAATTTTTCCCTGCAGGGTTCTCAGTTCATCCAGTGCTTTTTTGGCTTCTTCTGAATTTGGTGGTTTTCCATGCCATGTGTATTCATTTTCCATAAAATCTACGCCTTTCCCGGGGATAGTGTGGGCTATGATCATAGTTGGCTGCTGGTGGACTGCCCGCGCTTCAGCAACCGCTTCAATAAAAGCCCGTATATTGTGCCCGTCTACCTCAAATACCTTCCAATTAAAAGACTCGTATTTATAGCGGAGTGTCTCCAGCGGCATTACGTCTTCTGTCATGCCATCAATCTGGATATTATTCCGGTCCATTACCGCGGTAATGTTGTCCAGCTTATATTTTCCTATCAACATAACCGCTTCCCAAACATTTCCTTCCTGGTGTTCTCCGTCAGAAGTAAGGCAATAAATCTGGTGTTTTTTATTATCCAGTTTTGCTGCTAGCGCCATGCCGGCTGCCTGGGAAAGGCCTTCTCCCAACGGTCCGGAAGTGGTTTCCAGACCCGGTAAAACAGTCCTATGGGGATGACCCTGAAGACGGGAGCCGAGTTTTCTCAGTGTTTTCATCTCCTCTATAGGAAAATATCCGGCTCTTGCCATAGTAGCGTATAAAACCGGGCAGATGTGGCCATTAGAAAGAAGTAGCCTATCACGTTCTTCCCAGGAAGGGTTTTTGGGGTCATGGTTCATGATGTGGAAATAAAAAGCGGTAAAAATATCAGCCATTCCCAGAGGGCCGGCAGAATGCCCTGAGCCAGCCTCTAAAAGAGAGGATATAATAATCTCACGGATTTCATTTGCTATCCCCTCAAGCTCTTTTAATTTGTCTTCATGCACTTCTGAAAACATATTTGATTTAAAATTTGTAGACCACAAAAAGGTCTGAAACATTACTGGGAAGCCTGCCGGTATCTATGCCATCTCCGGTTTTTTCAAAGAACCCCAGACTATTATTATTCGCTAAAAATTCACGGATATCAACTGAAGATTCTCCTGCCGCCTTTTTAGTCAGGCTGTCACCTATGGCTCCGGCAAATTTAGAATTATCCCACCCGTCAGAATCAAAAGAGGAGATGATGGTGTTGTCATCTATATCAAGAAGTGATCCCATGACCACCTCCTGGTTTCTTCCCCCCGCACCTCCTCCGGTTACGTGTACCGTAGTTTCCCCTCCGGCAAGTAAAATGGAATTAGGCTGTGTCTGTTTTATTAATTCTTCCCCTGCGCTTTTTGCTTCATGTTCAAACCGGTCAGAGATAATTCTTGCAGTGACACCAAGTTCTTCTGCCTTTTTCTGCATGGCCTCAAGAGCGGTTTTGTTTGAAGTAATAATAATATTTGAAACATTTTTAAAAATATTCTCTTCCTTTGGAGTTTCTTGTAAAGCGTTTATAGCTGAGGAAAGCTCTGTTTCCAGATGGTATTTTGCAATAACTTGTTTTGCGTCTTCTACCGTAGTGGGATCCAGATGGGTAGGGCTGGATGCTATTACAGACAAATCATTCCCTGGTACATCTGAGAAAATAAGGGAAGCAACTATTGCAGGCGTGAGAGCTTTTGCTAGGCCCCCTCCTTTCACTTCTGATAAATGCTTTCTTACCATATTCATCTCTGAAATTGTGGCACCTGATTTCAAAAGCGTTTTATTTACTTCAATTTTCTGGTCCAGGGACATGCTTCTGGGAGCAACCAGCATAGCAGAGCCGCCACCGCAGATAACAACCAGAACCAGGTCTTTTTCTGTTAGCTGGAGGGTAGCAATCCGCTTTAATAATGCTTGGGTGAAGGCAGCGTTAATAGTAGAAGGAAGCGGGTGGGTCCCCTGGGTAAAATGGATTTTCTCAAACGTTTCCGGATTGGTGTCTATCACGTGCCCTTCAGTTAGTTTTTCACCCAGTTTTTCTTCAATTATTTTAGAGATTCCAGCTGAGCCCTTCCCAAAGCCTATGAGGAATACTCTATCATAAGAGGATAGATCAAAATTCTTTTCTCCTATGGTTAATGACTTGTCCTGGACAATAAAATTATGTTCCATTACGTGGTCCGGCTGGATACTCTGGAAAGCTGCTTCAAGAAGTTCTAAGACTATTTTTCTCTGGGGGGATTTTGCAAGGCTCTCAAAATTCTTTATGAAGGGCATAAGGATAGTATACAGTATTGAGTATTCAGTATACAGTATTGAGCAATCTATGAACTATTAACTATGATTTTTTATTGCCCTCTTCCCAGGGAGCGGAGTTAAGAAGAATGGAATACATGTCTTTCTCTAGCTCATAATGGAAGACGGAGAGTTCCTCTTCAGTAGGATTTCTGTCCTGGAATTCTACATAAGGAATATCTGTTATAATCGCCAGAGGTGTTTGCTCATTTGCTTCCCCCATTTCTAAGACTGCTGCAGACGCCAGGGCATCAGAGACATTAACTTGGGTAACATCCAGTTTTTTTCCAAAAATATCAGGCGTACCTATTTTATTGTTGAGAGCTGCAAATCCGCTGTGGGCAATAGATGCTCCCGTAATTCCCCATCTGAGCATGGTGCTTTTGCTGTCAGTAATAATCACGCCAAGGTTTTTTACGGAATTTTTCTTTTTTAGATACACCCTTATTTCATTTGCGGTTTTTTGCGGGTTTTCCGGCCACATGATGTAATTATTATCTGCATTTGATTCGTCTATTCCTGCAGTTGCTACCAGTAAATTATCTTTGATAGTTAAATACACCCCATATTGGTTTTTTTCTTTTGGAATAAAATAATCAGCCTCTTCCCGTACCAGCTCGTCTTTGCTTTTGCTACCTACCGGAACTAGTCTGCCTTCACAAATAGCAATAATCTTAGAAGTGACCGCAACTACGGAATTTTCTTCAGCTTTAGGCAAATACCCGTCTAGAATCCGGAAAATATCCGTATCCTTCCGGGTGATTTTGTGGGTTTTGTAAGACTTTACCTGCATGTTTGGATTGTACTGAATCTATGTATTATTTACAATGAGATACGTTTTGTAATATATTTTCGTCTAACTCGAGTTTACAACTCTCGTTAGCCGATCATACACTCAAAAAAGATATTTGATATTGCATAATTGAGGATTTTGGGTATAATACATCTAAGCACGAGAGCTGAGCATTTATGATCTGTTCAACACGCATCATAGTATCCTCACAAAGCCTTAGATAGGCTTTTTTTCGTGCCTCAATTATGTCAGCACAAAAAACAGTAGACGAATTGCGAGCAGAATATATCCAAAAGCTTGAGAAAACAAGCGGTCTTTCCCGTGAGCAGGCACATCAGGAACTTTTAGCAGAAGTAGAAAAAGACTCCCATGAAGAAATTGCACGTATTATCAGGGAAAGTGAAGAGCAGGCAAAATTAACCGCAAACCACAAATCCCAGGAGATATTAGTAGATGCCATGCGTCATGGTGCCTTAGACTATATTGCAGAATTTACTGTTTCTACTATCCGCGTTGATTCAGAAGATGTGAAGGGCAGGATCATAGGAAAAGAAGGACGCAACATCCGCTCTTTTGAAAACTCTACCGGAGTAGATGTTGATTTAGATGAAGAAGGAATTATCAGGCTTTCTTCTTTTGATCCCGTGAGGCGTGAGATTGCACGCAGGTCTTTGGATATTTTAATCCGTGATACCAGAATCCAGCCGGTACGTATAGAAGAAGTTGTTGGCCAGACCCGGCAGGCAGTTGAAAAGATCCTTTTTGAAGAAGGGGAAAAGCTTGCCCATGAAGTAGGAGTTTATAATCTTCCCCCGGATTTAATTTCTCAACTAGGCCGTTTTAAATTCAGGACTTCTTTTGGCCAGAATTTGGTTGTCCACACTTTAGAAGAGACTAAGATAGGAATACAGATTGCCCATGAGATAGGCGCAAATGTAGACATAGTCAGACTTGGCTGCTTATTCCATGACATAGGAAAGATTGTAAATGATAAAGAAGGTTCCCATGTGACGTTAGGGGTAGAACTGCTGCAAAAATATAAGATCGCAAAAGAAGTTATTAACTGCGTAGCAGAGCACCATGAGGATAAACCCTTTTCTTCTGTAGAGTCGGTAATAGTGCATATTGCTGATTCTATTTCCGGAGCACGTCCCGGAGCACGCCATGAGGATGTCCAGGATTATGTAAAGCGAATTAAGGATATGGAAGATATTGCCAAGCAGTTTGAAGGTGTAGATGACGCATATGCATTTGAAGCAGGTCGTGAAATTAGGGTTATTGTAAATCCAGGCAAACTGGATGATATTGAGACTACAATTATTGCTAAAAAGATTAAGGAAGAAATTGACCGGAGATTAATAGTGCCGGGAGTAGTCCGCGTTACTGCTATCCGTGAGTTTAGGACTACAGAGCCAAAAGAGTGATAAAAAGTTGCGTTTAAAAAAAATATAGGATATAATTCCTCATGGCAAAAGAGGGAGTAGTTTATCAATACGGACAGCCTCGGACATTTAATGAATTTAAGCGTGTGGCTCTACGGTCCAGCAGAAGAAATCTGGAAGCTCATTTAGCCCTCCCTGATCCTTCCGAACACCTTCTCCCCCAAGCTTTAGAATTCTTCAACCGTTTCCAACCCTCAGAGCAAAAATTATTTGCTGCAAGCATGGCTGGAGTAGTACGAATGAAAGGTCTCAGGGAGAAGAAGTTTCCTATTCCTGAAGACTTTATTGAGACCAACCTGGACCATGTGAGAAGTTTAATGGAGATAGCATATGAATATCATGCCACTTATCCTGAGTTAAGGGAACACATAGATTTTAACAGCGTCCAGAAAAAATTATTAGTACATGATATAGGTGAGGCGCATCCGGTTATTGGAGACAGGCCGCCTGTTGGTAGAACGCAAGAAGATGAACAAGCAAAGAGATTAGAACCATATGCAGGTGTCAGGATACTGAGGAATATTTCAGATCCGGAACTCCGGGAAGAAACAATCAGCCATTATAAGGAATATAGCAGTAAAGATCCTCATAATATTGAAGTACAAATGGCTGCTTTTATTGATAAGGTACAGGGGACAGTAAGAGTAGCGCATATCGCTTTCAACCTGGAGAAGGCAAATCCTGAAACGCAAAAATCAATAAGAGAGCACTTATGGGCTACGGTAATCCAGATGCAAGACCACATGGACAGGCTTTTAGTTTTGTTGCCTACCCAGGAAGCAAGGGAGGCTATGTACCGGCTGGGCCAAAGAGAGTTTGCAATATTTAAGCAATATGCCCCTCCTGAAATTGCTAAAACATATCTCACCAGGCTTAATGTCATTGTTTCTCCCGGAACCATTGTTAACTTAAAAGAAAATGACGTAGCATGAAAAATAATTGGTTTGTAATTACGGCCGCCCCTTCTTCCGGAAAAACAACTACCATAAATCTCTTATCCCGGTTAGGTTATAAAACTGCACATGAAACTGCACGGTTATATATTGAATCGGAACTGAAAAAAGGCCTTACCATGGAAGAGATACGGAAGGATCAATTGAGTTTTCAGATGAAGATACTTGCTATGCAGCAAGAACTGGAAGCAAGTCTTACTAAGTCTGAAATAACCTTCCTGGACAGGGCAATTCCTGACACCATGGCTTATCTTATATTCAGAAAATGTCTCATTCCTGATTTTTTCCTTGATATATATAAAGAAAGTGCTAGAAAATATAAAAAGGTATTCATCCTGGATAGGCTACCATTTGAAAAGGACCATGTTAGGGTGGAGGATGACCAGGACAGCAGGATGATTCATGACCTGCTTATTAAAAGTTATATGGAAATAGGTTTGGAAATTGTCAGTGTTCCGGTAATGGAAAAAAAGGAACGGGTGGAGTTTATTTTAAAAAATGCAGATTTCTAACGGTCAAATCTTTCTATAACCTGCGGTACCGGAGAAAGGTCAGGGGAAAGACCTCTGCCTCCCATTTTTTCGTCAAGAACTTCTCTGGTTGAAAGAAATATTTTTGAAGCAAGATTCCTATACTTAGGGTCTACAAAATCCGGGCTTTCCAGATTATCCTGAGGAATTGTTACTTTCATTGATTTTGGTTCCTCTCCTTCATTATGAAAGGCCCCTTCCCTCATTCCTTTCCATAGTGGTGGAAGACCATTTTCCCTTCCGTCCAGCATAGTTCCGGCAAAATCATCAGGAGAGCCTATAAACACTTCATCTACTTTATGGGTCAAAATCCTTGCTGTGCACATAGGGCAAGGTTCCAGGCTTGTATATATTTTGCGTTCTTCATCCTGATGCGGAGCGGGTCTTACCATAAGGACACGGTCTTTA
This sequence comes from Candidatus Levyibacteriota bacterium, assembly GCA_050255815.1. Classification (GTDB taxonomy): domain Bacteria; phylum Patescibacteriota; class Microgenomatia; order Levybacterales; family GWA1-39-11; genus JAGORM01. The sequence continues at coordinate 40,842 of JBLMVJ010000011.1, forward strand.
AATGTTGTTTCTCCCCGTGCAATGCTCTCTATTGCATCAATTGCACTTTGTTCTGCATGGAGGTGGGTGTCTTTTCCGCTTATAATCCCGTTTCTTCCGCCTATTACAAACTCTTTACCTTGCGTTCTGAAGACATACACTGCTCCTACACCATAATTTCCTTCGGAAGAAGCAAGTAAAGCTTGCTCATTTGCAAAGGCAAGATATTCTTGCGCAGAATATGCTCTTGCCTCTTTTTTCATTGCTGCTACTTCAGCCGCAAAAGCGACTGAAATTCCGGCAGTTTCTTTTCCTATTGCCCGTTCTCTATTCATTTGGAGTATTATATCATACTACAGGACAATAATACTTACAGGGGTAGAAAATTCTATGGTAGGGAAAGTGTAATAGTTTTCAGGAACCCTTGACAAACGTTTTTCATCATTGTATTGTTAAATCAATGCAATTTTTACGTTTTGAATCCTTTAAGACTTCAATAAAAGTAGAATTCTCTATCCGTTCAGTTTTTTCAAATAAATAATTCTTCCGCGCAAGTGCGTGGATTTGAAAGGTGGTGATAACGCATGTCAGTAACAAAAAAAGAGCTTATAGAAGTTGTCGCAAAAAAAGCAAATTTAACCAATAAAGCTTCCAAAGAAGCAGTAAAAGTTTTTCTTAACTCTATCCGTGATTCTTTGAAAAGAGGGGAGAAAGTGGTTATTTCCGGGTTTGGAACCTTTAGCTTAAGGACCAGAAAGCAGAAGAAAGGACGCAATCCAAAGACGGGAGAGCCAATGATGATTGCAGCACGCCGTGCACCAGGGTTCACCCCAGGAAAGAGTTTAAAAAAAGCAGTACGGTAAGCCTTATCAGATGCTGAAACTAGTTCAGCATGATAGGAAGGCATGATAAAATACCAGAGTGAAAAAAATTCTGGTAATTATAGGCCCTACTGCTGTTGGAAAAACTGCCCTTTCCGTTTCTATTGCCTCACAAATTAGTGGCGTCATTTTATCTGCTGATTCCATACAGGTTTACAAAGGTCTTGATATCATCTCCGGTAAAGATTTAGATACCCTTAAGAATACCCCTTATTTTTTGATAGACGTTGTTTCCCCAAACCATCCTTTTAGTGTTTCTGATTACCTGAGAGAATTTGAAAACGTGTTGGGTCCACTTAATAAAAATCCAATTATTGTTGGGGGGACTGGGTTTTACGTTTTGTCTTTACTGGAAGGTATAGGAACGGTAGACATAAAACCAGACAAGAGCCTGAGGGAAAAGCTTGGAGTGTTATCTGTCATAGAGCTGCAGGAGCTATTAGGAAAGGAAAATCCGGAAAAACTTGAAGAAATGAATAATTCTGACAGGAATAATCCCAGGAGATTAGTACGGGCAATAGAGGTTGCAAATGCAAAGAATATGGAGCACGGCATGTTGCATGTAGAAAAGAACTTGTTGAATGGATATGAAGTGAAGGTTATAGGGCTTGAGCTAAACAGGGAGAAATTGAATCAAAGAATTGATAAGCGGGTAGATGAAAGACTGGAACAAGGAGCACTGGAAGAAGCAAAGCTCTTATTTGAAGAATATAATCTACTTGCCCCTCAGATAAAACAGGCAAACGGATACAAACAGCTATTCGCATACCTAAAAGGAGAGATAAATTTAAATAATGCAATTGAGAATTGGAAGACCGCAGAACATCAGAATGCAAAAAAACAAATGACTTTTTTCAAAAAAATAAAAAATGTTACATGGTTTGACGTGGAGATAGCAGGCTCAGACAAAATTTTGAAATATATCAGGGAATGGTATAATGAATAAGACATGCAATTCTCTATCAGGTTGAGGAATATTATTTATATAGCAACTGTTGTGGCAGCAGTCTGGTTTTTCTTTGCGTACCACACAATTTTTACCCCCTTCCTCATTGCCATGATCTTTGCCTATGTGTTTAATCCCCTCATAGACTTTTTGCAAAAATTAAAAATTCCCAGATCCGCCTCAATATTAATAGTGTATGTGATTTTGATCACTTCTTTTGCAGGGGTAATTATTCTATTGACACAGTCAATTCTGGCAGAGTCTGAGAATATCAGGCGTAGTTTTGATGCATTTTCTTCTTCCCTTGTTTCACTCCAAAATGGTATGTTGGGAACGCCGGGACTTATAAGGTCTTTATTTACTGATTATGTGGGTAACGTTAAGACACAGATTCCGGGGACAATTTCCTTCCCATTTTTCACCCGGGCGTTCTCTGAGATATTAAATGTGTTTATTTTTCTGTTTGCGGCATTTTTCTTTTTGAAAGATGGTAGGAAAATGGTGAACCATGCAGTGAATATGCTCCCTTCAGAATATGTGGAAGAGGCAGAGATATTGCTAAAAAAAATAAATACGGTCTTGTCCTCATACCTGCGCGGACAGATTATTCTCATCATTGCCATGATGGTGATGCTCTATGCCATCTTTAGCGTCCTTGGAGTAAAAAATGCCCTTACGCTCTCCCTGATGTCTGCACTCTTTGAGATAGTGCCCATCATAGGGCCCATTGTTGCAGGTGCCTTAGGGACATTTGTTATAGTGATTTCCGGGGGAATTGGAAATTTCCAGGTACCACTTTTTGAGACGGTATTAATATTGGTAGGTATTTATGCAATAACCAGGTATATCCAGGATTATGGCATAGCGCCATTTGTAATAGGCAGGGCAACAGAGCTGCATCCGCTGCTTATTTTATTTTCTGTTATTGCTGGTGAACGTCTATATGGAATCTTAGGGGTTATCTTAGCTGTTCCGGTTGCTGCTTCTCTGCGGATTATTTATAGTTTCCTCTTTGAAAAAATCTATAAAAAGAAATAATTTTCGATAGAGAAAAAGGAAGTGGTAGATTTGCTCTAGGAAGATAGTTTCGCTTCGCTCATGCTAACTTCAAATCTGGATTTTTTTGCTCTAGGAAGTTAGTAAGCCAGGTTCTGTTTCAGGCTATAATCTCTCTAAGTCTCGATAAAATTGTCGATTCTTCCCCGGATTTACGAGGTGCCTTCAATCTTTGATGCTAGTTTGATTTCTCAAACAAGTAATGCGCTTTCGCATCTTTCGGAAGTTGCAGCAGGTAGGATTGCCCGTTTCATAGCTACTCGTCTCTGTTGCTCTCAAATCTTGTTAATCCAAGATTTGTTTTAAACCCGTTTAGTAGCATAAGGTCTAAACACTGGTTGTTACCAACCGGAGCTTACGCTCCGTCCCTTGCATTACTGCTGTCTGGACTTTCCTCTCAGGATTTCTCCCA
>JBLMVJ010000012.1:0-9495 GCA_050255815.1 Candidatus Levyibacteriota bacterium
ACTCTTACGTTTGACTCCAGCTGTACAGGATACTTAACCGGAAGCGGAACTATAAGCGCAAAAGGGGATATTACCGCAACCGGGGGGGGGATCTATGGGGATGCGGTAGTTACTATAAACGGAACAGGGTCTCAAGCTTTTACCGGAGATCCGTCAACTGATCCCTACGTACCATCTATCGTGATTAACAAAACATCTGGAACACTTAGTTTTGTAGATCACATTAAAGAACATAATGACTGGACGTATACCCAAGGGACGTTGAGCATGGGGACCAGTACTATTATTTATCAAGGCGATAGTGCCAGTACGCTTACAGTAACCGGCACCATGACTTATTACAGCCTAGAGTTCTTGTCTGACTGTAATAATGGCGCAACATTTACTGTTGCCAGCGGAACCACATTAACATCAACCGGAACTCTTACGTTTAGCTCCAGCTGTTTAGGAACGCTCAACGGGCCCGGCACTATTCATGCGCAGGGAAATATTACCAGTTCCGGAAGCGGAATAGATGGAGATATATTAATTACGCTGGACGGCTCCAGTGATCAGACTGTTACAGCTACATCTACTGTGCCTTCGGGAAATGTAACTATTAATAAATCTGGTGGGACTGCAACGCTTGCACACGCTCTTAGCTTGAATAATACGGGTCAAACTTTAACCATCACTTCAGGAACCCTCAATCTGGCAAGCTATAATCTAACCGTTAACTCAACATTTACTTTAGGCTCTTCCGCAACCTTGAAGCTTCAAGGAGGAGAAACCGTAACTACGCCTACTACAATCAGCGCAGGTAGTACCGTTGAATATAACGGAGCGGGAACGTATTCGTCTCTTGCAGCAGGAAACGCGTATTACAATCTCACCATAAGCGGGTCAGGATCATTTACCCCTACCGCAAACGTAACAATATCGGGTAACTTTACCCAAAGCGCAGGAACATTTAATATTGCGCCGTCCGGAATAACGGTATCAGGTAATTTTGCACGGTCAGGAGGATCATTTGTTCCGGGCTCCAGTACTGTAACGTTTGACAGTACGGGGGTAACTACTATATCAGGCTCCACTTCTTTCTACAATCTTACTTCAATTACACCGGGAAAGACAATAGATTTCACAAATGGAACAACTACCACTGTTACAAACACGCTTACTCTCAGGGGGTCATCTGAAGCTCTTTTAACCCTTGCGAGCACCACTCCAACATCCCAATGGAATTTAAGCGTAAATGGAAGTGCGAACCTTTCACTTTTAAGCGTGAGGGATTCAAATGCTTGCGGTGGATCTAATAGCCCGCTTACTGCAACCGGGTCTCAAAACGTGAGTAATAACAGCTGCTGGAATATAACTGGATACTACACCGGATGGTATAACAACTCATGGACCCAAAGAAGAACTATTATAATAGACCATACAAAAGTTGGCAGTGACTTAGTTGATTTTCCTATGCTTGTTAAACTCTCCTCAGATTCAAATTTAGCCTCTAACGCACTTGCCAGCGGAAACGATATTCTTTTTACCTTGGGGGACGGAACCACTAAAATTCCTCATGAAATAGAAAAATATAATAATTCTACCGGTGCAATTGAAGCGTGGGTAAAAATACCGGTGCTATCAAGTACAGTAAATACAACTATCTATATGTATTATGGAAATGCAGCAGCTTCCAATCAACAGGATGCTACAAACGTCTGGGACAGTAACTATAAAGGCGTTTGGCATCTACCCAATGGGACAACTCTCACATCTACAGACTCTACAGCTAACGCTAATAATGGCACTGCAACCAGTGTAGATGCAACAACCGGGCAGATAGATGGGGGTGCACTTTTTAATGCCAGCACAGATAAAATAGATGTTGGAAACAACGCATCATTAAGAATTACCGGTAACCTAACTTTGAGCGCATGGGTAAAAGCAATAAACGACCCTCCGGGAGCTGACGATGGACATATAGTTTCCTCAAGTCATTCTGGAACTGATCGCGGATATTTAATCAAGTCTACACATGACCTTGGTCCTCAAAATTGGGCTATTCAGATATCAGGAACCGGAAGCGATGCAATTCAACGTTATGGTACAACTGTTAGGGCTCTAGGTACATGGTACTATGTTGTTGGAGTTTATAATGCATCTGGACAAACATTACATTTATACGTAAATGGAGCTCTAGATGACAACACGCTCTCTGGAACTGTTCCTGCCGCTATTCACTCATCTGCAAATCATGTACAGCTTGGGCATGACGTAAATGATGTTAATATGACCTTTGATGGTGTAATAGATGAAGTACATATCTCCTCTACTTCAAGAAGCGCCGGATGGATCCTTACGGAATATAACAACCAAAGTTCTCCAAGCACGTTTTTTACTATATCTTCTGTTGCATCCCAAAGACCCCTTTCTAGTGTAAGAGGAGGAACTAGAATAATAGGCGGGACAAAACTCCATTCAAATTAATGAATCCCCTAGCCATATAAGAACTACGTGCAGATTTCTTGACACAATGTAATTTTGGATCAGGTAAGTTTGAGATATATTCATAATATATATGAGTAGGAAGATTTAGAAAGGAATTTTTCCTCACTTTATAAATAAAAATGTAGTATATTTTGTGCATGGATAAAAAAAAAGAATTCAGGAAAAAGGTTTTGAATTTTTACCAGAAAAATAAGCGGGAGTTTCCCTGGAGAAATACTACTGACCCCTATAAAATTCTCATCTCCGAGTTGATGCTGCAGCAGACACAAACGTACCGAGTTTTGCCTAAATACGAGGAATTTCTGAAGAGGTTTAAAGGATTCGAGGAATTGGCGAAAGCTTCCCAGGAAGACGTATTACGTGCCTGGAACGGACTTGGATACAACAGGCGGGCACTATACTTAAAACGAATTTCCAAAGCGCGATTCTGGACAAGTCAGAATGACGAATGGTTGAATCCGGAGTTTCTCAAAACCCTTCCCGGTATAGGACCTAATACTGCCGGCTCTATTTACGTTTTTGTTACCAATAAACCGTACATATTCATAGAAACAAATATTCGGCGGGTTTTTATACATGAATTCTTCGAGGATCAAGACAGCATCTCCGACAAACAAATACTCGAATTGGTAGAAAAAACGCTGGACCGGAAAAAACCCAGGGAATGGTATTACGCACTCATGGATTACGGCGCATATCTGGCAAAAACTCAAGTTAACCCTAACCGCAAAAGCAAACACTACACTAAACAATCTAAATTTGGAGGCTCTATGAGGCAGACCAGGGGAAGGATCTTAAAAATTCTCTTAAAAACAGGTAAAATAGAACTTGCTGAGCTGGTTAAAAACTTTGAGGATAAGGCGAATTTTAATGAAGCCTTGAAACAGCTTGAAAATGAGAAATTTCTTGCAAAAAGTACTAAAAATGTGGTAGAATTAATACTATGAGTCTATCTGAACGAACAATAAGGGAATTTAAACATAAACAGGAATATGAAAGCGGTAATTTTACAACTATAGATCCCGAATCTTTGCTTGATGACCCTGCCGTTCATCATTATGTAGCAAAGTTTGCTCCGGATAAAAATAGGAATATGGCCAGGGATTTCTCCAGGAGTATGCAATCTGCAACACCGGAGGATATTGCTATGAGGTTGCACCACCAAGAAATTAGGAAAGGATACCTGCAACGTACCGGACAAATGGGAAAAAGTTGGCAAAACCGGAAAAATATCTATAAAAGAGCTTCCTTTTAACTTATTTCTTTCTTGACATAATCCCCTTTTTTAGTCTACATTAGTAAGGTGCAAAAAGGCAGGATTTTGCTATTCTTTCTACTGGTATCCACATCCCTTATACTGCTCTCCACCCTGCTTACCAAAATGTACTACACTTCAAAACTCGCCATGGGTGCAGGAAGAACATATCTAACCCAAAATGCCCAGGTAGCTTCCGCTTTGCCCTCCATAGCTTTAGCGAAGGAGGGAGACCCTAGCGCTACTCCAACTCCTTTCCCTACACCAACTTCCATCCCAATACTTATACCCACAAGTTTACCTACACCAACTCCCACTAGAATCCCCCTTACTCCTACCTTGCCCGCCGAAGTTTTAACGAAGGCGGGACCCACTGCTACACCGGCCCCCATACCCCCAAGGTCCGGCGGCGGCCTCAGTGACCTTCTTTCCCAAATAAATGACTATAGAAAATCCCAGGGCCTTTCCCCGGTATCCTCAAATGCTGAGATCTGTTCTTTTGCTAAAATCCGGGCCGGGGAAATTGCGGGCAGCTTTAACCATGACGGCTTTACCAATCGGATAAATTCCCACACACTGCCTTATTCTTCCTATAGTTCCATAACGGAAAACATAGCAATGAATTCAAATGAAGGTGACGTGGTAAAAGAATGGATTAACTCATCCGGTCATGCGGAAAATATGCGTAAAGACACACCATTTGTCTGCGTGGAAAAATCAGGAAATTATTATGCGTATGAAGGATTAAAACCTTAGGCTGTTCTTGGGTTTCTTTCGTACAGAATAACCGGCTCGCTTTTTCCGAATTTTCTGCTCCCCTCACCTGAAAGTTTTACAACAATGTGCCCATTATTGCGGTCTACCATAGCACTTTCATGGACCTCAAGCGTATTAACATTTGGTGGCAGGGTACCTCTTTGGGTTATTGGCCCGCTTTCCTCACTAGCCCGGCCAATATTTATTGCTCTTCTTGCGAAGATCCCTTTCCTTGCAAATATTGCTCCTTCCGGTGATGCCATAAACATATATTACTGCCGCATCAAACGGCCCGCTTGACGATATAATGACGCAATAACACTAAAAAAAAGACAGAATCCTGACACCAGTCAGATTTGCCAAAAGGTTTTTTTGGAAGTACAATATGGGACATGAACAGCAATATTGTAGAAAAGCAGTACCCCATTACGTTTAGGCATGAGGATGCTGCAAAATTGGGCATGCTTTTGAAAAACCGCCGCTCCGTAGTGCTGGTAGGAATGAAGCGCGTAGGGATCAGTAATTTCCTGCGCTTTTTCTTAAACCATAAAGAAATCAGCCAAACTTATATCCAAGAGCCGGGGCATTTGTTCATCCAGGTTGACCTGAATGATTTAGTGGAGCGGGATATTTTTCCGTTCTGGATTTTAACCTTCAAACGGCTTGCTGATTATGTAGATAAAAATATAGGAAACCAAAAAATTAAAAAGCGCGTGAACCAGCTATTTCTGGACAGCATCCAGTCCCAGGATTTGTTTTTAACTATAGACGGCATCCGGGAAAGCTTAGTCCTTTTATCAGAAAACGGTTATACTCCAACCATCTTTTTCATACGGTTTGACCGCATTATTGAATACGCAACTTCTTCATTCTTTGGCAATTTTGAAGGCCTTATAGATGCTACGCAACATAAGCTTTCTTTTGTATTCACCAGTGTGCGTCCGCTAGATACTCTTTCTTCAGAAGTGTTTACCAAGCATGCCCTGTCAGTTTTTGCGGACACTATGTATATAGAGCCTGCAAAAAGCAAAGATGTGGAAATGCTGTTTTCCAGCACTGCAAAAAAATACAACATCACCATTTCTGATGAGCTGAAGAAAAGGCTGCTGTCTTTAGTAGACGGATATAACCAGTACCTGCAGTTTGCGCTCATTAAAATGCACGAGGAAAAAAATATCACCGTAAAAAACCTGGAGGATATTCTGCTCTCTGATGAACGTATTAGCCTGCAGTCTGAAGAGTTATGGGAAAGTTTAGCCGCTGAAGAAAAGGCTGTTTTGGAAAAAATAATTGGGAGAGAAAAACTTACAGAGGAAGACCGGAAAAACGGGGAATATCTTTTTAAGACCGGGCTTATTACGGAGAATGGAAAGTTCTTTAGCGTTTTGTTTGAGGCATTTTTAGAAGAAAAAAAGAACCTCAAAAAGAAAGAATCCCACGTGCTGGAACTTTCTAAAAAAGAGCATATTTTACTCCAAGTGTTAAGGTCCAAGAAAAATGACGTATGTGAACGGGAGGAAATTATAGAACGGGTGTGGCAGGAGGCAGAATCAATTGGTGTGTCTGATTGGGCCATAGACCGGCTGGTAGCCAGACTCAGAAGCAAGTTAAAATCCCAGGGAGCACGGGAAGAAATCATTACCGTTAAAACCCGCGGGTATAAACTCATCGGGGAATAATCACACTAGGTCATTAGCTTCTCCTCATTAGTCAAATTAAATTCCCATTTCAAATATCTGCGAGTCCACCAAGTGTTATAATTTAGGCTTATGAAAGTTTATTTTGATGAGTCAATGTCTGGAGATGGAAATATTCTACTTCTTGGAATGTTAATAGTCCCAGATGGTGCAACCCGTCTTCTCCATCAGCTAATAAGTAAGGAGTATAAAAAAAGGAAGTTTAAAAAAGAAATAAAATATATGAATATTACTGATAGATTTTATCTAAAGTCTGCCCAGGAAATTTTATCAAGCTTTTCAAGCTTGGAAGAAGCTTATTTTAGATGTGTTTGTATTAAAAACGACGCCAAATCCCTCAGGGTCAGCGATGAAAAACAGCTAAAATCTGCTAGGCTAGGGCTTTATATAGATACGGCAATAAAATTAATAAAGGCAAACATTGAACAAGGCGTTAAGGTAGATATTTACATGGACAGGGAGCAGAAGGTTGAAAAAACTGAATTAAGAAATAAATTAATAAATGCAAATTTTGAGAATGGAGCAAAAATAAATTCTTTAACTTTTATTGATAGTGCTTCAAGAGCTAACTGCCTCCTATCAATTCCTGATCTACTGCTGGGTGGAGTGCTTCAAAATCTTTTCCCCTCAACAAGTATTTCAAAAACTTACAAGAGGGATTTTAGCGAATTTCAAAGGCTGCTTTTTGGCGTTGAAGACTTTAAGGAGGAAACTTGGGTAAAAATTCCTCTTTGGAAGGCAAAAAAGTACAAGAAAAAATTCCATCTAAGTTATTGGCCTGTTCCTAATTTCCATGAGTTTGCAAGAAAAAAGAAAAGCCGCAGTTAGTACCATCTCTGAAGCCTGATATAAACCAGACCTCTCCAGTACCACTTACGACTTAGTCTTGGCTTGAATATACTACATATAGAGAAGTATGTCAACCCCTAATTCATCCCATAAGATAAGAAAATCGAAATAAAACTGTAAGAAAAATCCTGTCTAAACGTTATAGTTTGTCATTATTATTACAGTAATAATGCACAATAGCGCCTTGTTTTATCGGAAAAACATGAGTTGTCAAAGACCTAAGTAGTAAATATTTCTAGACTTATAGTTAATTTGAAGAAAGTAAGCCTTATTATTTCTGACCAGTTTCCATGTTTATGCAAATAGGTTGAAAGAATGTGTTTTTCGTTACAAGTAAACACCGGCTGGAATTTTGCGTCTTCACATGATATAACTATACTCCGCTTATGCAGAATACGTTTTTATGCCCCCATTGTAAGAAAGAGATCGAAATAACAGATGCCTTAACACAGCGTTTTAAAGAAGAGGCTGAATTAAAAAATAAAGAAGAGCTTGAAAGAGCTATAAAAGAAACGGAAGAAAAAATCCGTAAAAAAATTTCAGAAGAACAAGAACTAACCTTAAAAGATTCAGAAAATGAGATAACTGAACTTAAAGAACAGAATCGGAAATTGCAAGAAAGTCTTCTTGAGCTTAATAAAACACTTCGTGAATTTAAATTAAAAGATGAAACCAGAGAGCTTGAGATGCAGAAAAAGATTGCAAGCGAAGAGGAAAAAATAAAGCTAGAAGCTACTAAAAAAGCGGAAGAAGAAAGCAGACTTAAAATACTTGAGCTTGAAAAACAAAAACAAGACGCCTTAAAAGAGGTTGAGGATATGAGACGAAAACTTCAGCAAGGGTCTCAACAAGCACAGGGAGAAGTGCTTGAACTAGACTTTGAAAATACTCTGCGTGAAACTTTCCCTTCCGATGAAATTTTACCGATTGGAAAAGGCGTGAGGGGAGCAGATATAAAACAGGTGGTAAAAACGCCTAGAGGAACAGTATGTGGAATAATTTTATGGGAAACAAAGAGAACAAGAGCATGGGACAATGACTGGCCAAATAAATTAAAAAATGAATTACGCATTGAAAAAGCTCATGCCCCAATTATTGTAAGCGATGCCTTCCCTAAAGAACTTACAACAAAATTTGGAGTTGTAAATGGAGTTTATGTGGTTGATTACTCACACGCTATTATCCTTGCTGAGTTAATGAGACAAAGGCTAATAGATATTGCGAGAGAAAGATTTCTTATAGAAAATAGGAGTAAAGATAACCAAGAGCAAATTTATGATTATATTGTCAGTAGAGAATTTGGACAAGAATTAGATGCACTTCTGGAAGTACAACTTGCAATGGTTGAACAAGTAAGCAGAGAAAAAGCTGCTTTTGAAAAACAGTGGAAGGCAAGACTCGAAATTTCCGATAAACTTCTCAAAAGCAGAAGTAGAATCGCTGGTACACTGCAAATAAAATTGGGACAAAATACTACTCTTCAGATAAAAGATTCTGGACTCTTAGAAGACGGGAAAGAAAATTAATAAGTAGGGAGTTTCCCGTAAAGTTCAGGCTGCTTTTTTCTTCTTAATACTTGGCCATTCAAAAAATCTTTTGCTCTTCCCTTCCAATCTTTCACTTCCTGTCCTAATGGTAACACTATCTGTCCGTCTAATGGTTTTACAGGAGCCTGAGTTTCAACTTTTGGAAATTGCCTGCCCTGCGAAAATCCGGAGTAATTTGACCTTTTAAGGCCAAGGGATTTTGCCGTAACATCCGCTGCCAAATTCACCCTTCCCAGCCTTTCCTGTGTCTCAGCAAGCTCTACTGCTTTTTTATAAACACTATTCAGAGCCCGTTCCCTTCCATCTTTATCCTTATTTAAAAATATCTCTTTATGCATCTCCAAGACTTCAAGTGCATAATCTAATAATCCAGGATGGTCTTTTATCTCTTGTGGGATAGACTCTTCTCCCACGCCCCAGGCTTTCCCAATACTTTTTCCATCCATGCCTTGCTCCTCCATTCTGAGCCTTTCCTGGTTCACGGTCCTTCTTAACTCACTCCTTCTACTAACAGCCTCAAGTGCACCTTCAAATACATCAGATTTATGTGCCGGCTGCAACTGAATCTGCTCATCTGGATGCTCCGGGATAGCAAAGATAACTCCTTCAATTAAAAGCCTACCCTTTAGATAATCCACGTCACTCTCCGCCCCGCGCATCAGTCTATACATCACTCTATCAAAAGAAATCTGGGAATCTGGCTGTTTTTTGGGGGTTGTTTCCCCACCGCTTAAAGCTGCCTTTGGCATAACCGGAAGCATCATAGCCGGCTCAAGACTGGGTACATCAATGCCGGTTAAGTGGTTATTTGCTACATGGAGAACCGGGAATGAAGAAATTTCGCGCATTTGGCCTGCAGATTCGGAATGTCTGCCATTTGAGGGGGAATGAATAACTTCAGGGC
>JBLMVJ010000013.1:0-43594 GCA_050255815.1 Candidatus Levyibacteriota bacterium
ATACACGCATGGTTTAGGACCATGTGCCGAAAGGCGTGAAGGTTCAAGTCCTTTCATCGGCACCACGCATTCAAGGTCTTAGGACCATATGGAGAAATCCGTGGAGGTTCAAGTCCTCTCCTGGACACCAAATCCAAGGTCTTAGGACCATGTGCTGAAAGGCGTGAAGGTTCAAGTCCTTCACCATATGGAGAAATCCGAAGGTTTAAGTTATTGGTAATTGACCCTCTTTTCTTGTATAATATCCTCCTATGCAAATTGAGAAATCCATTGCAGAAGATAAAACAATTACCCTAAAAGTTACTATTCCCTGGAAGGAAGTAGAATCTGAACGGGAAAAGGTGGTAGATAGTTTAGTAAAACAGGTAACCGTTCCCGGATTTAGAAAAGGAACTGCTCCCAGGAATATTGCAGAAAAGCACCTCAAAAAAGAAGTTGTCCAGGAAGAAATGCTCAAAAATTTACTGGGTAAAGCATATAATGAAGCTGTAAAAAAAGAAAATCTTACCCCTATTATCACCCCCAGAATCCATGTGGAAACTTTTGAAGATGGTACAGACCTGGTCTTTAACGCAGAACTATGTGAGGCACCGGATGTAGCACTGGGAAACTACAAAGACCCGGTAAAAAAAATTACTGCAAAAGGGAAAATAGTAGTGCCAGGAAAAGAAACGGCCAAACCAAATGTAGATGAGATCCTGGATGCATTGGTTGCAAATGCATCGGTTGTAATCCCTAAGGTTCTCTATGAAAATGAGGCTAACAGACTTCTTTCCCAAATGCTGGATGAGTTAAAGTCATTAGGCCTATCCCTGGACCAATACCTGGCCTCCAGAGGCAAAACCGCAGATGACATGAGAGGAGAATATGAAGAAAAAGCTAAAAAAGACTTAGCTTTGGAATTTATTTTACGCAAAGTGGCAGACTCTGAAAACATAACAGTAGAGAAAGAGGACCTGGAAAATGTTTTAAAAGACGTACAGGATGAAGCACAGAAACAACAGCTCTCAGCAAACCCATATCTTCTAGCAAGTATTATCAGACAACAAAAAACCCTCGATTTCCTAACTAATCTATAGAATTCTTACAATAGTCTTACCAATCCAGGCTTTTTTATCCCTAAAACTACTTGACAACAGGCTCAAAAAGTAGGAATATGTAATTCCGGAGAGAACTGTCCAAGTATCTCATAGCATTGAATTGTGGCTAAATAAGAGATATAATACGGAGGTTTCTCATATGCCTAAAACAGCTAACAAAAAGAGCCATTCTTTAGAGAAATCTATTGAAACCGCACACGCTTCAGGAAGTGTATCAGGCCAAATGTCTGATATTAATAAAGACGTGTTATCCTCCCTTTGGAATGACCTGTTAGGGGCAGGTTCTAAAAACGTTTCAGAACAAGTATTTGGGGCTGCACAAAAAAAAGGTGAGCTCAGGCCGGGTGAACCTGTTTCCCTCAACAAAAAGGAAGAAAAATCTGAAAAAGCGGTTGTCCGGACGGAAGGACACATGGAATACTTCAGACAGATCAAAAATGCTGACCTGGCTCCAAAAAACAGGGAAGATGCAGCCATTGATAAAAAGGTTGAAGAAATTAGAATGGAAATTAAAGCGCTTATCAAAACCAGCAAGCAGCTGGAAACCACCTTTAAATCCGTACAGATAGAGCAGCGGGTAGTTAATGCCGGCCGGTACCATGAGACCCTTTTTGACCTTATTAAAAGTTTGCTTAAATCCGCACGGGCAAAAATGGAAGAGGGTGCATCATGGATGGGTGTTTCTAAAGGAAAGAAACAGCAGAAAGAATACTGGAATATGTTTAAGAAACATGGCACTACCTTTGGGTTATCCAATGAACGGACCCTGGCAACACAGACGGGATAAATATCAGACGTAAGATATAAGAAGGTAAGACTTAAGAAAATCCTCTTACATCTAACGCCTCTATTCCTACATCTCCATTTCTATCTTGACAAAAATTAATCCACGCCCATATAATAGGCCAGATGAGAAATTTTTATAATTGCATTATTGTCATTATTACTTCCTGACGGGAGGTTGTAGTGGCATTGGCAAAACCTCCCAACCGGGAGGTTTTTTTGTGGCTATTACATGGGACTTAGAGATATTACAGGAAAGACATTATGAAAATATCAGAAGCAAAAGAAAAAAATTGTTCTGGCTTTAACGCTGAGCGCTCAAAATGGGAAAACATGTTTATTCAAGCGGCCCGGATGGAAGGAGGCCATGCGCATGGATGGGTTATGCATGGTGTTTCCGAAGGATTAGCCCCGGAAAGCAATACCGGTGCCCAGATAGAATTAGCCCGCCAAATGGGAAGTGTCTTTTCTATTACACAGGCAGGGGAGATTCCTCTGGAGAAACTTAACCTTGAAAAACTTGCAGCAGAAGTTAACGTTCCGGAAGACAGGCTGACAGCTGTTGCAAAAGCTATGGCTGATGTTGGAGTTATTAAGAGAACTGAACAAAAAAGAGGAGTACGTTTTATATGAAGTCTTTAGAATCAGAAACCGATCGTTTTATGCGGGAGCACTATACCGGTTATTACCATCAAACAAAAGGACACGTACCGCCTGAGGCAAAAAAGTCTTTAGTGTCCCGTATGGCTATGGATATCACATCATTGGACTCATCCGCGTGTGTACTAGACTTGGGAAGCGGCAGGCAGATGACTGAACGTTTTCTAAACATACAAGGCATAAAGCCTTCATGCAGGATTGTTACGCTGGACCTGGCCGGACTTCTTCCAAACCAACTATTGGAAAGAAAAAATGAGAAAATCACCCACTTAAGAGGAGATGGGAGCAGACTTCCCTTCAGGGACAGTACATTCCATATAGTGTTTTCTGATATGGCAGTTGAGCTCATGCCGGACAGAGCTTTATCAGAACTTGCCAGAGTGCTTAAACCAAACGGAAGAGCGTACATAAACGTATTAAACCCTTTTGTCCCGGAAATACAACGGGAAAAAACAGCCGAGCGCTTAACCCAGGATGCCCACATAAGGTCTGCCAGAAGCAACAGAAGCGACAAACAGTGGCTGGAATACTGGAACAGGTATTTATCAGGTAGCAGCTTGTTTGTGTCAGAAAATGCTCCATCAGTGCAAAAGCTGCAGAAAGAAGGACTAAGCCTGGCAAGATTTCAAGAAATCCAGGGGAAAGAAACGCGCTGGATTGAAATTGACCTGGTAAAAAAGGCAGCATAATATATTGACTTTTTTAAAAACCTTGATAAACTTGTATTTATCATGAGCTTGAACTTTATCGCACGTAACCTCCTTCTTACTTTAGGGTAAGGGGAGGTTCTGTGCGTTTTGAAGACCTCCCCAAGTGGGGAGGTTTTTTTGTGTTTTTAATACTGAGTGGAGCTTTACTTATAAAGGCTTATGGAAAAAGCTCCTAAAAAATTATGAAAGAACAGGTTTCAACAAGCATAAAAAGTGAACACGTGCTTTACGACCCTTTAAGCGCAGAGTTAAAGTGGCAAACTGAACGGTTTGGCATGCGGGATGAGGATGTCTCTTTCCCGCAGCCGTCTCACCTGGCAAATCTGGACCCATTTCCGTTTGAAAAGTTTCCCCGGAATTCTATTGGACAGCGCAAAGACGTGGCAAGAAGGATACGAACAGTTATTTCCGGCATCCATACTGCTTCAAATTTCCAGAATAAAATTGACACCTCAGATAAAGGATTTTTTACCAAATTTGACTTAGATGAAGAAGGAAATCTACATCAGGAGATGATTGGGCAAGGGCATGTAGACCGGATAGTTTCAACGACACTTCACATAATGCATGGCCTGATCCAACAGGGGCATGGAGAACGGCTGCAGCGGGTTCTAGACAAACACGGTATAGAACTTGACCTTAACACACCATGAGAGGAGGTGACATGTATGAAAATTGAAAAAAGGTATGCAAGCGCTTCAGGGGTTACCGGGGAAATCAGAGAGCCTTCAGCTGAAAAAATGGCACGGGTAAGAAAGCCTACTGGAACCTTGCAGGAAGGGGTACAAACACGTCTGGCTCCTCACGTAGCAGCTGCTGATGCGAGGCTCAGCAGACTAATCCCTAAAGAAGGAATAAAATGGTCTTCCGGCAAATAATTCCATCTTGACAAGTTTTGCTTAGTCTTGATAAGATTGGTAAATCATGGTTTTGAAAGCTTTTTGGTTTTACTTTACATCCCTAACCGGGAGGTAATGTAGTACTAAAAACGCTTAACTACAGACCTCCCGAAACGGGAGGTTTTTTTGTGGTTTAAAGCCCAAGGATTATAGATCAAGTCCCTGGTCTTAAACAAACGGAAAAATAATGTTTCCAGGTTTTCCCGAAAATCTGGATTCTGAACTTTCCTTAAATTTTAAGGAATCTCAGCGGAAAACCACTGAGTGGAGATTTTAAAAATCTCCTAACGGGAAAGTTCATAAGGAGGTGATTTATATGTCTAAACCAGAACAAAAAATTATGAGAATTGTGGAAGTCCCGGGAATCTACGGCGGAGGACTTGCGCAAGTAGAAGTCATTGAAAACAAAGGCAGGCTGCCCAAGGCAGACAGGAATGGAATGTCCAGAAGAGAACGAAGAGAGCGGAAAAATATGCTGACACGTCCTCATCTCCAAGGTGAAATGCTCAATCTAGCGGGTAACCTAGAAGGTATGCTATTTACCTTCAATCCAAACGAATCTAAAAAATAGCGTTACGGAAAAAAAGTGTTTCCAGGTTTCCGAGAAAATCTGGATTCTGAACTTTCCTTAAATTTTAAGGAGTCTCAGCGGAAAACCACTGAGTGGAGATTTTAAAAATCTCCTAACGGGAAAGTTCATAAGGAGGTGAATTTTATGACAGAATCATTAAGGCAAATACAGGAAAAACAAGAACATATTGAAAGAATCCAACAACTATGCCTGGAGACAGGAGATACACTCCATCTTGAGCGGAGAACTCACAGGGAACAACCGCTTGTAGGATATATTGGCGGAGAAAACTCTATGCCTATGGCTGTTGCAGGGATAGAAGCTCTTTTTGGAAGTTATAGGGCACATAGAACTCTCACAAGGTCACCTCGTGACACATATGCGGAGTTAAAAGATGCTCTAAACTCCGGGAAAATAGATATGGCAATTTTGCCCTCTTCTATGAATGCCGCAGACGAACAAGGACTACCTGTTATCTCAGAATTTACTGCGAGGAGAATTATTACAGGAACAGATGGAAGACCTTCAGAAGTACAAAGGGAACGTTTGCAGCTTTTAGGAAAGGGAAAGATAGAACCTGGAAAAAAATAACAAATTGTAGGAACCTTACAATTTTGCTAGAATACACTATCGCTTAACCTACTCCGGTTAGGCATAAAGGGCTCATAAGACTTTGTCTTGTGCGCCTAAAAGGGCTCATAAGACTTTGTCTTGTGCGCCTAAAAGGGCTCATAGCTCAGTTGGTTAGAGCGTTGCATTGACATTGCAAAGGTCAGAGGTTCGACTCCTCTTGGGCCCACACCAAACTCCCAGGCGGAGTCTTGCATTAATTTGCAAAGACCACAGATACCTAAAACTTCATGCCTCCTTTAATAAAAGAGGGTTTACCCTCTGTATCTCATTTGACCCTTTCCCTTCAAACGTGCTACAGTGAATGCATGGCATATAACAAAGAAAACTCCCCCAAACATTGGATTATGCACAACTTTATAGGCGGGTTTTCCTGGGGGGTGGGCTCAGCATTAGGAGCGGCACTTCTGGTAACTATCCTGGGATTCATTTTAACGAAAATAAATGTAGTCCCCATGATAGGTACTTTTGTTTCCCAGGTGAACACCTTTGTTGAAAAGCAAAAAACCCGCTAGGCTCAAAAGCTGCAATCTGATACAATATGCCCATGGATCCAAAAAACCTAGAAGATTTAAGACATTCTGCAGCACACCTTTTGGCAGCAGCTATTTTAAAACTATACCCAGGAACTAAACCTACCATAGGGCCTGCAATAGAAAACGGGTTCTACTATGACTTTGACTTTACTGACCCTCTATCCGACCAGGACCTGAAAAAAGTAGAAAAAGAAATGAGAAGAATACTGCCAACCTGGAAGGAATTTACCTCACGTGAAGTTTCATCAGAAGAAGCAAAAAAGGTTTTCAAAGGAAATGAATATAAGCTGGAATTGATAGAAGAGATAGTGAAACGTGGCGAAAAGATAACCCTATACAAATGCGGTGAATTTGAGGACTTGTGCAGGGGTGGACATAGTGATAACCCAAGTCGCGACATAGGAGCTTTCTCCCTGCAAAGTATAGCAGGAGCATACTGGCGTGGGGATGAAAAGAATAAAATGCTCACCCGCATCTACGGCACTGCCTTTCCAACCCAAAAAGAATTGGATGAGTATCTCCATATGCTGGAAGAAGCAAAAAAACGTGACCACAGAAGGCTTGGGCAAGAGCTGGACCTGTTTACGTTTTCAGACTTAGTAGGAAAAGGCCTTCCCTTATTTACGCCCAAGGGAACCATCTTACGCGAGCTGTTGAATGATTTTTCCCAGGGACTGCGCGCAAAACGGGGATACCAGAAAGTCTTTATTCCTCACATTACGAAGAAAGAACTGTATGAGACCTCCGGCCACTGGGCAAAATTTGGTGCAGAATTGTTTTTGGTAAAAAGCCAGGAGACAACAGATGAAATGGTAATGAAACCTATGAATTGCCCGCATCACCAGCAAATCTATGCTTCAAAACCCCATTCTTATAAAGAGCTGCCTATTAAATATATGGAAACCACGGTTATTTACCGGGATGAAAAAGCCGGGGAGCTCTTAGGCCTTTCCCGTGTACGTTCTGCAACCCAGGATGACTCCCATACATTCTGTACTCCTGACCAAATTTATGACGTATACCAGGCATTAATAGAAGTTACCAAAGAATTTTATGGAGCTTTAGGAATGAACTTTAGGGCTAGACTATCGTTCAGGGATCCTGCAACTCCTGAAAAGTATTTAGGAGAAGAGTCTCTCTGGAAAAAAGCTGAAGGTATCATTTTAGAAATTGCAAAGAAAAACGCACTGGATTATTATGAAGCTCCGGGTGAAGCAGCTTTTTACGGCCCTAAAATAGACTTTATGGTCCAGGATGCACTGGGACGTGAATGGCAGCTGGCCACACCGCAGCTAGACTTTGTCCAGCCAAAACGCTTTGGATTAACATACATAGATAATGAAGGGAAAGAACAAACACCCGTAATGATCCACTTTGCGCTCATGGGCTCTATAGAACGGTTCTTGTCCGTCTACATAGAGCACACAGCAGGCGCCTTCCCGCTTTGGCTTGCGCCTTTGCAGGTAGCAGTCCTGCCGGTTTCAGATAAGGTTGCAGACTATGCCAAAAAGGTTACCGGGAAACTGCAGTCAAGTGGGATACGAGTAGAGGCTGACCTGTCTAACCAAACTCTAGGCGCCAAAATCAGAAGCTTCACTTTACAAAAGGTACCATTTCTTTGTATAATAGGGGAGAAGGAAGTTGAAAAGTCTCATGGAGACAATTTTTTTGTGTCCGTGAGGTCTAGAGAAGGGAAAGATTTAGGAGTTTCTGAAATTAAGGAATTCCTGGGTAATTTACAAAACGCAATTGAGAAAAGGATTTAGCAGAAGTCAAAACCAATATAGGCTTAATAACCAAATCACTGCCCATGAGGTCAGACTCATAGATGACACGGGCAAGCAGATTGGGATCACGCCTATCCGGGATGCATTGCAGCTTTCTCTGGACCAGGGAAAAGATCTGGTTGAAATTGCGCCGTTAGCAAAGCCTCCGGTGGTAAAGTTAATTGATTACCGGAAGTTTCTTTACCAGGAGAAAAAACGAAAACAGGAAGAGAAGCGGAATGCACATGTAGCGGAAACCAAACAAATTAGGTTTGGCCCTTTTATTAACGAGTACGACCTTGATATACGGGTAAAACAGGCTAGAAAATTTATTGCTGATGGTAATAAGGTTAAGTTTTTAGTCAGATTTCAGGGCCGGGCTATTACAAAACAGGATTTGGGAAGAGTTATTCTAAACAAAGTAATTGAAAAGCTTGCAGATGTAACAAAGGTTGACCGGGAGATTCACATGGAAGGCCGCCAGATGGTTCTGGTCCTTTCAAAAGGAAAACCGGAAGAAAGGAAAGAAGATGCCAAAGAAGAAATTAAAAGTCAAGAAGTCAGTATCCAGTAGATTTAAGGTTACCAAAACCGGAAAGGTTTTGTTTGCCCACCAGTACAGAAGCCACAAGCGTTCTGCTAAATCTAAATCCAGATTAAGACGGCAAAAAGTAACCGGTGTATTAACCGGAGCTTTTGCAAAGAAAGTAAAGATGTTGTTAGGCGAGTAAATAGGACCGTTGTCCTGAACTTGCCCAGGGACTATGATCAGAAGGTTTTTAAGACGGGTACGGGTAAATTTTAGGCAATCGGCGTCTGACCGGAAAGCAACCCTTTCTTATAGGGGCTACCATCAGAGAGCAGTACAGTTATTTAAACGAATGCCGCCGTTTAGAAAGAAGAAGTAAGTTTTATATAAGTTAATTATACCGTTAACTCTTAGCGCAGAGCTCGGATATGGGCCTCGCTCTTTGCTAGAGACTCCCGGTATAATTTAAAAAAAGAAGAAAAATTAGATATATTTAAAAGTATTTTTTTATAAATTATGACAAGGGTAAAAAGAGGATTAGTATCAAAAAGGAAACATAATAAGCTTTTTAAACAGGCTACGGGATACCGTGGTACAAAAAGAAGGCTGACAAAATCTGCTAAAGAAGCAGTGCTGCACGCCGGCAATTATGCATTCCATGGACGCAAACTAAGGAAGCGGGATATGAGAAGCCTCTGGATCACCAGGATAGGGGAAGCCGCAAAGACTGAAGGCGTATCTTACAGCAGACTCATGAACAGCCTGCAGAAGTCAAAAGTTATGTTAAACCGTAAAATGCTTGCAGACATCATAGTAAATGATATTGCAACATTTAAAAAGATCGTAGCCCAAACTACAAAGTAAAATCACTTTGTCATAGGACTACGTACAACCTCCCAAAAGGAGGTTTTTTTCTGCCTAATTGACAAAACTGAAGAGTTGGGGGAAAATGGCAGAACCTGGAATTAGTATGAAAATAGTAATCATAGGCTTCATGGGAAGCGGAAAAACTACCGTTGCGGTACAGGTAGGGAAGCTCACCGGCATGAAAGTTATTGAGATGGATGAGCTTATCCTAACATCTGCAAAACGCAAAACGGTCAACGAATTATTTGAAAAAGACGGTGAACTGAGGTTCAGAGAACTGGAAATAGAAACTGCAAAAAAAATAAAAGATATGGATAACGTGGTGGTCTCAACAGGGGGCGGCGTAGTGATGAACAAAATCATCATAGACTATTTAAGACAAAATAACGGAGTGATTGTTCATTTAGAAACATCCTTTTATGAAATAGAACGCCGGCTTGCTAAGGAAAAAGATAAACCGTTATTTAAAAACGTTCTAGCAGCTAGAAAACTGTATGAATTCAGACATCCCCTGTATGATTTTTTTTCAGATTATATGGTAATGACCAACGGCAAAAGTACACAACAAGTAGCACATGAGGTAGTAGAAAAGCTTGCGCAAGATTATCCCATCTTCATAAAATCCGCAAAAAAAGGGAATAAATAGCATGGCGCAAAAAGCAAAGAAAGTCTTTCATTTACCGGTTATTGCAGTGGTTAAGAACAGGAAGGGACAAGTGCTTTTGATCCAGCGCAACAATCCAAAAAGCACCCATAGTCATTTAAAATGGGCACTGCCTGGTGGAGGTATAGAATTTGGGGAGCATCCTACTGAAACCGTTGTGCGTGAAGTACGGGAAGAAACAGGAATAGAAATAACCGTAAAGGCTGATGCATTATTTATAGAAAACCATGTTTTTGAAGACCATGGTATTCACGTGCTCTGTCTTTGCTATCCTGCATATTACAAAAGTGGAATAGTGGACACCTCAAAGGATAAAGGAACCAGGCAGGCAAAATGGTTTTATCCTGATGAGGTTGATTTCAAAAACTATCTTCCTAAAACAAAGGAGATAGTAGAGAGAGGACTTGTTGAGTTGAAACCTGGGCATGATAAGCGTAAAAAAATCAAGTAAAATATAAATGCATATGGAAGAAAACCAGTTATTACAACAGTTTGATGCTCTGAGAAATGACGCTACGGGGTTAATCTTATCTTCCGAATCATTGTCTGAGCTGAATGAGATAAAGCTTGATTTCCTGGGGAAAAACGGAAGGCTTACCCTTTTAATGAAAGAACTGTCTAAAGTACCGGCAGAGAGGCGTCCTGAAATTGGCAAACTGGCAAATGAAGTAAAGGTGGCAATAGAAGGTATTATCCTGGACCAGGAACGCAAGCTGGGCAAAAAAACTCCCGCCATGGGGCCCGGCGCACTAGATGTCACCATGCCCGGAGAGCTACCGCCGGAAGGGCATCTGCATCTTATCACCCAGGCAATAGAAGAGATCGCAAAAATTTTTGAACACATTGGATTCACCAGGGTAAGATATCCTGAAGTAGAGTGGGACTGGTATGCTTTTGGCGCACTGAATTTTCCGCAAAACCATCCTGCCAGGGATGATTGGGAAACATTTTTTATAGAAGAGGAAGCAGACCCGGAAAAAGGGCGCATGCTTCTTACTCCGCACACGTCTTCCGGCCAGATAAGGGAAATGACCAAAGGAAAAACGCCTATAAAGATGGTAAATATTGCAAAAACATACCGCCGCCAGTCAGATGTGTCACACACCCCTATGTTCCATCAATTTGAAACACTGGTAATAGGAGAGGGCATATCCATTACGCACCTGAAGGGAGTTTTGGATTATTTTGCAAAATCATGGTTTGGACCCGGAAGAAAAACCAGAATAAGGCCATACCATTTCCAGTTCACTGAACCTTCTTTTGAGACGGATGTTTCATGCGGGGTATGCAACGGCCAAGGCTGCAATTTATGCAAAGAAGGCTGGTTAGAACTGGGGGGAGCCGGCATGGTACATCCAAATGTAATAAAAAACTGCGGATTAGACCCTAAAAAATATACCGGGTTTGCCTCAGGCTGGGGAGTAGAACGGGTACTCATGATGCGGGAAGGATTGGAGCTAGACGATTTAAGGACGCTGTATTCAAATGACCTAAGGTTCTTAGAGCAATTCTAGCAGCAGGTGGCGGGTAGCACGTGGCAAGTAGTTTTTACTACCACACGCCATAAGCTACGTGCCACAAGCAAACATATGAATATACCGTTAACTCTTGGCGCAGTGCTCGGATATGGCCTCGCGCTTTGCCAGAGACTCACGTTATATTCACATAAAAAGAAAACAAATTAGATATACTTAAGGGTATTTTTATATGAACATTAAAATTCTCGACAGTTGGCTGCGGGAGCACCTGGAAACAAAAGCTACCGCAAAGCAGATAGGTGAGATTTTGTCACTCACCAGTGTTTCCGTAGAACGGATAGAAAAATTAGGTAGCAATCATCTGTATGACATTGAAATAACTACTAACCGCCCTGACCTTATGTCTGTGGTGGGGATTGCCCGCGAAGCAGCAGTAGCGCTCAATGCGGAGGGAATTCCTTCAAAGTTTATTGACGTACAAGTAACTGAGCCTAAGACAGAAAAAACTTCTTTTCCTTTAAAAATTAAAACTGATCCTGCGCTCACCCACCGCGTATGTGCTGCAATTTTGTCTATTACTGTTAAAAAATCTCCCCAGGTTATAAAAGACAGGCTGGAAGCCACTGACATCAGATCTCTAAACAGTGCTATAGATGTAACCAATTATGTTATGCGGGAGCTTGGGCACCCGGTCCACGTATTTGATTATGACCGTTTAGGTGACAATACTATGCTGATCAGGGAAGCAAAAAAAGGAGAAAAAATAGTAACGCTGGATAAAAAAGAATATAACCTGCAAGGAGGAGAAATTATAGCTGAGAACGGGAAAGGAGAACTTGTAGACCTTTTGGGGATTATGGGTCTTGCAAACAGTGTGGTAACTGATGAAACCAAACGGGTCATGCTCTTTTTAGACAACCTGGATAAACATAGAATCCGTAAGACATCTATGGGGCTGGGGATACGGACTGAGGCAGCGGTAATCAATGAAAAAGGGGTAGATCCTGAGCTTACCTATAAAGCATTGCTCAGAGGGATTAATTTACTGACTGAAATTGCAGATGGAAAGCTGGAATCATCTCTTTTGGATATATATCCCACTCATCCAAAACCAAAACTTGTTTCTGTTTCTTTTGAAAAAATAAACCGGGTAATTGGGGTCCCTGTTCCTGAAAAACAAGTGGTTGAGATTTTAGAAGGTCTAGGCTTTACCGTAAAGAAAACAGGAGCAACCATCAGCGCAACAGCCCCTTCTAACCGGGCTGAGGACATAGAAATCCCCGAGGATATCATTGAGGAGGTAGCCAGAATGTATGGTTACCACAAACTTCCTGACACGCTGCCTCCTTTTTCTGCAACCGTTCCCTACCATATGTCCTCTGACCAGTTTTATTGGGAAAATCGTGCAAAGCGTGCATTGAAATATTGGGGATTTACAGAGGTATATACCTATTCTTTAGTTTCAGAGGATATGCTGGAAACAGACCCCAAAGACGCGGTAAAAATTGCAAACCCCCTGGGTACGGATATGGCATATTTAAGGACCAGCCTAACTCCCAGCCTTCTGGAAGCCGTACGCAGTAATAAAAATTATGAGTATTTGAGGATTTTTGAACTGGCAAATATATATATTAAGAGGACAAAAGACCTACCGGTAGAAATATTAACCCTGGCCGGAATAATGAAGAAAGAACAGGTTTCATTTTTTGAGGTAAAGGGTATTTTAGAAGCATTGTTCCGGGATTTGGGCATAAAAAGATATGTTTTCAAAAAGAGCGAAACTGCTACCGCAGACATAGTAGTAAACGGGAATGTTATAGGCGGGATAGAAATGCTGGACCGCAACATCATAGATTTTGAGTTAAACTTCCGGGACCTTTTGAAATATGCGACACTTAAAAAAACGTATACACCTCTTCCTAAATTCCCGGCTGCTATTGAGGATATCCGGCTTATGATAGATCCGGAAATAACATTTGATGAAGTAGTTAAAACCATAAAACAGGCGAGCAGATTAGTAAGCACTGTAGAGCTGCTTGATACGTATGAGGACAAAAAAACATTCAGGATCACATACCAAAGCCAGGAGAAAAACCTGACAGCATCAGATATCACCACCGGACGCGAAGCAATCCTCAATAAATTAAAAACTGACCTAAAAGCAGACGCTGCATAATGGAACCAATTGTTTTCCAAAATTCAAAAAATACAAACCTCTCCGGTGTTTTAAGCGCACCCCCTGGCGCCTCATCTGTAATTATATTGGCCCATGGATTTGGGTCAAACAAAAATAGAGACACCTACACAACGTATGAAACACTGTTAAACCGGCAAGGATGGGCAACCTTCCGTTTTGATTTCTTTGGCCATGGAGAAAGCGCGGGGAAATTTGAAGACATTACAGTTTCAGAAGGCATTGATGACATTCTGTGTGCTATAAAGTTCCTTCAGAAAAAAGGCTTTAAAAAAATAGCACTGTTAGGTACCAGTTTTGGGGGAAACTGTGCATTACTTGCAGCATGCAAAAGCAAAGACCTTACTGCGCTCATTCTGCGCTCTGCAGTCTCTGATTATAATGGCCTGGAAACATCCCGTAAAAAACCAAAAGTACTCAATGATTGGGAACAAGCAGGCTTTATAAAAATAGAGGAAGGTGGACAAATCAAAAAACTCAACTTTAATTTCTTTAAGGACCTTATAACCCACCGTGAATATGATGAGGCAAAAAAAATATCCATTCCCGTCTTAATTACCCATGGAGACCGGGATGATGTGGTTCCTCTTGAACAAAGTGAACGGCTCCATACCGTTATCCCCCACAGTGAATTGGTTGTAATAACCGGTGCAGGGCATAGATACACGGACCGGAAAGCTTTATTTAAGCTGGATACAGACGCTGCAGTTGCTTTTTTGAAGAAAAACCTATGATACTAATCAACTGGATTTTAGAATTATTTTACTGGCTGTTGAATGGTTTATCTGTTTTTGTTCCGTTTGATTTTGACCATACCCTGGAGAATCCAACGCATACAACACCTATTGTAATTGTCCATGGTTGGATGACCGGAAACGTGCTGTATCTCTTTTTTAAGTGGTATCTGGAAAAAAAAGGGTTCCGTGTATATATGCCTAATTTAGGCCTACAGATGGAAGACCTGCATATTTACCCTAAAATTTTGTCAAATTATTTAAAGGAAAAACAGATTAAAGAACCGGTTCTGGTTGGCATCTCCACGGGAGGGTTAGTTTCCATAGAATATGCGCAGAAAATTGACGGGTGGAAAACAGTTAAAAAACTCATTACCATAGCTACGCCATTTAAGGGTAGCTACGCTGCTTATTTATCCGTGCTTTCTAAGTCCGTAAAACAGCTGAGACCCAACAGTGCTTATATGAGATACATAGATGAATCAGTAGAAGCTCATCCGCAAAAAGTAGTGCATCTGGTAGCAAAAGCCGACCAGTTAGTATACCGCACCAGCAGTACGCTTCCCGGCATCAAAACTATTATAATTCCGGTCATAGGGCATGTAAAATTACATGCTTTCTCACAAAAAACGTTTGAAGCAGTTGCCCGGATAGCGGGAGGGTAATTTTTTATAATAACAAATAACATGAACTTATATGTTCAACTCCTACTTGTTCCTCGTTTAGTCTCGGAACAATGTGGAGCCTCAACATATTATTTTCATAATTTTTGTATTTTTTTATAATGTAATCATGAAAATAATGATATGCGCCAGTATGCGTTATGCGCAGGAAATTCTTAAAACTAAACAGAAACTGGAGAGGATGGGCCTTACCGTGTTTGTTCCCCATGACATTGACTCCCATATAGAAGACCCCGGATTGGTGGATAACCTTGACAAGAATCTTATACATGCGCAGGAAGCAGATATTATGCGTGCTTGTTTCAATCTGATCGCCCAAGCTGACGCTATACTCGTTTTGAATTTTGACCGGAATGGCATACCGGGATACATAGGGACCTCTGCATTAATGGAGATAGGAATTGCCCATTATTTAAAAAAACAAATCTATTTATACAATCCGCTTCCTTCCTATCATGATGCAAGGTGGGCACATGAAATCTCTATTATGAACCCTATGGTAATACACGGAAACCTTTCAAAGATTACGGAGTAGGAGTTACCGGAATGCTTGGAAGAATTCCGGCTGTTGGAGTAGGCGTAACCGTAGGAGTAGGCGTAGGAGTTGGATTACTGCTCTGGTTTGAATTGCTGTTCTGGTCGTA
Source organism: Candidatus Levyibacteriota bacterium (assembly GCA_050255815.1). Classification (GTDB taxonomy): domain Bacteria; phylum Patescibacteriota; class Microgenomatia; order Levybacterales; family GWA1-39-11; genus JAGORM01. The sequence continues at coordinate 15,449 of JBLMVJ010000013.1, forward strand.
TTTCCGGTCAGACGTCTGTGTAGGCGGATGGTATTTAGGGTCATCTTTATAATTTTGGTCTACCCATGCATTAATAGCATCCTGCCACCGGTTTTTCCCGTCAGTTGAAACAGGATCTGCATCCGTAAACACTATAAAAGTTTTTACGTCATAATCCCCATGTGAAATCTCATCAGCGTTTGCAAGCTTATTATTATCCTGCTTGGAAACTTTAATGGTTTTATATATGGGAGAAGGTCCGGTAGGCTCAGTCCCTTTCAGGAAATATTCTGTCCGCTTTGCCTGCCCGTCAACCGGCAGCCCGCCGGCAAAAGCGTCTATCTCTAATGCTGAAACATCACCCGGCACAGCAAACTGCTCATCCTTCTTACCTTTTAATATAGCAGCCATCAAATCATGCCAAATAGGGGTTGCCCCGGTAATTCCCGAAGCAATCCGAGGATTCATAGGTGAATTATCATTGTTTCCTACCCAAACTCCAACTACGTAAGAGGGTGTATAACCTACGGCCCAATTATCACGCTTTTCATCTGTAGTTCCCGTCTTCACGGAAACTGTTTTTCCAGGTATATTTAACAACGAGTATCTGCCAAAGGCAATTTCCCGTGCATTATCATCCAAAAGGATATGGGAAATGATAAAGGCAACTCCTTCATCCAGCACTTTTACTCCACTTTCACTTTTGTGTTCATACAGGACGTTTCCTTTGGAGTCTGTTACCTTTGTAATACCAAAAGGCGGCACATACGTGCCCCGGTTTGCCAGGGAAGAATAGGCATTTGTAACCTGCAGCAAGGTTGCTTCACGCCCTCCTAAAACCAGGGAAAGCCCTACGCTTTTGAGGTTATCCGGCGTAGGGCTCCAGTTTTCTATCCCCATATCAAAAGCCTTCTGCATGACCGGCTTGATACCGACTTTTGCAAGCATCTTGACAGCAGGTATGTTGAGAGAGCTGCCCAAAGCAAACCGCATTTGTACAGGTCCGCGGAATTTCCCATCATAATTGACCGGACTATACATCGTATTATTTCCGTCATTGGTTGGAAAATCTGTTTTTACATCCATAAGAACGGTAGAGGCTGTATATCCCTTTTCCAGTGCAGTTGCATACATGATAGGTTTCAGAGAAGATCCGGGTTGTCGTAGGGCTAGGGCTGCATTAAAGTTTCCCTGGTTTTTTGTGTCAAAGTAATTTTTAGAACCTACCATTGCCAAAATCCCGCTTGTTTTAGGGTCTAAAACAATAGCGGCTCCGTTTCCTACATTCAATCCTTTCAGCTTGTCCAATTGCTCGTTAACAATTTTTTCAGCCTGGTCCTGGATAGAGTAGTCAAGCGTGGTATAAACGGTCAAATCTCCGTTTGCGACGCGTACCTCACCAAACAGTTTTGCCAGCTGTTCCCGGATATACTGTACAAAATGAGGAGCTTTCAAGTTTGCCTGGCGTTCAGGGAATGTAAAGGCTTTCACCTCTGAAAGCGCACCGTCTGCCTGTTTTTGGGTAATTTTTCCGTCTTCACGCATACGGGTTAAAACGTACGTCGTACGATTAATATATGCTTTGCCTCCGGTTGAAGCATAAGGGGAATAGACGGAAGGAAGCTGGGGGAGCCCGGCCAGAAAGGCGGACTGTGCCAAATCTAGGTCTTTTGCGTGTTTACCAAAATACAGATTTGACGCCGCCTCAACCCCCACCGCAGTCCCTCCATACGGCACATTATTCAAATACAACTCCAGAATTTGATCTTTGCTGAACTTACTGTTTACCTGTATTGCGAGAATCAGCTCATTCACTTTTCTGGTTATACTCCGCTCTGAGGTTAACAGTAAGTTTTTCACCAGCTGCTGCGTAATGGTTGAACCTCCCGTTGCCCTTCCTTTCAGGAAAGGATCTAAAATAATGCCACGAATGATTCCCGCTAATGAAAAACCGCTATTGGTATAAAAATCTTTGTCTTCGGTTGAAATGGTTGCGTCCTGCAGGGTTTTAGGGATATCCTTCAGCGGCACATAGAGCCGGTTGTAGTCTTTATAAATGGAGTAGAGGACTACCCCATTTTTGTCAATAATTTTTGTGGAGTCTTTTACCCCCGCATTAGAAAGCTGTCCCAGGGTGGGAAGGCTCCGGCTGACCCAGAGAAAATAAAGAAAAAATATAACGGTCAGGCCTATCAACCCAAAAAATCCAAACCTAACCAGCTTGCTGATAAGGATAGTTCTGTTCAGTTTGGAGCGGGAAAGGCGGGAGACCCGTGAATACGGGCTTCTGTACTGCTGCATGCTTTCCTCATTATACGAAAATGGTAAAACCATAGCAAACTTACCTATGGCGCAGGCTCAAGCCTGATCACATGTGACAGAAAGTAGAATCTTTTGTATAATGGGCTCATGGATGATTTATTGTCCCGCGGAGTTGCCAACATAATTCCTTCAAAAGAAAAACTCGAGGAGGCTCTCAACACAAGAAAACTTAATATCTATCTGGGAATTGACCCCACCTCCACAAAAATTCATCTGGGCCATGCTGTTCCTTTGCGCAAATTGCAAAAGCTTGCAGAGGCAGGACATCATGTTACCTTTCTCATTGGTGACTTTACCGCGTTGATAGGTGATACATCTGATAAAGATGCTGAGCGGCCTGTTTTAACCTCTGAACAAATTGAAGAAAATTTCCACACCTACAAAAAACAGGCGGAAAAAATTTTGGACTTTTCCAAAGTAGAAGTAAAACATAATAGTGAATGGCTATCCAAATTAACCTTTCAGGAAATTGTAAAGCTCTGTCAGCATTTTTCCTTTGGTGATTTTGCCAGCCGGGAACTGATTAAAAAACGGCTTACTGAAGGTAAAAAGGTTGGCCTGCATGAAGCCCTCTATCCCGTCATGCAAGGGTATGACAGTTATTTTATGAAAACTGATATCCAGCTGGGAGGCACTGACCAGACCTTTAACATGCAGGCCGGGCGCACCCTTATAAAAGCTCTGGAAAACAGGGAATCATATGTCATGACCAATGAATTTTTGACCGGTACTGATGGGAGGAAGATGAGTAAGTCCTGGGGAAATGCCATCTGGCTTGAAGATGAAGCTGACAACATGTATGGAAAGGTTATGTCTATTAAAGATGATTTAATCATGGAGTACTTTAAGCTAGGGACTAATGTAACGGAAGATAAACTGGCTGAAGTACAGAAACGGCTGGAAGATGGGGAAAACCCTATGGCCTTAAAAAAAGAACTGGCTTTCCAAATTGTGGCTGAACTTCACTCAGAAGAAGATGCAAAGACAGCTCAGGAAGAATTTGAGAGGACTGTCCAACACAAAGCGACTCCCACAGATATCCAGACTGTTGAAGCATCCACAGATAAAACCCTTTCAAGCATTGCTCTAGAGAATAACATGGTTGCCAGCATGTCGGAATGGAGAAGACTCTGGGAACAAAAAGGCTTGCACTTTAATGGGGAAGCTGTAGCTGAAGTAAACGCGACTGCAGGCCAGGGCGGTGTTCTAAAGGTAGGCAAACTCAAACAAATCAAGATAGAAGCAAAATAAGTCTTGAAAATTCTGTTGGTTAGCTATAAGCTAGTAGCTGGAAACGATAAAACTATGGATCTCCTACGTAAACACAAATGGGCATGGCAGGTAATAGTGGTAGTATCTTCACTTGCCCTTATCCTGGGTTCTTTCCTCCCATACTTCTTTCAGCAGTAAGTTATGGACTTAAAAACAAATCTCAAATCTCTGGGAAGAGGGTATGCTTTCCAGTCAAAAAAGCTAGAAAAGCTTGAATTAAAGAGTGTCCAAGACCTTTTATACCATATTCCAAGCAGATATGAAGATCTGCGCATCATCTCCCGGATACAAGGACTCCGGCTGGGTGAAACGGTTACCGTAAAAGGGGAAGTATTGGAAATAAAAAATGAATACCGCACCCGTTTCATGTCTATCCAAAAAGCAATTATCTCAGATGGTACCGGGGAGATAGAATGCCGCTGGTTTAACCAAACGTACCTGCCAAAAAGTTTACCCCCCCAAACATTCATATCCCTTTCCGGCAGTGTTGAGATGTTTGGCAAAACAAAATGTTTAACTGTAAAAGAATTTGAAGTGATAGAAGGACCTTTCTCTGAAACAGTACACACCGGCAGGCTGGTCCCGGTTTATCCGTTAACGCGCGGTATGACTTCAAAGTGGCTGCGGTCAAAAATACATGAAATTCTTGCACAGCGTATTGAAATTAATGAATTCCTGCCGGAAACTCTTCTTCTCTCAAACCATCTTCCGGATCTTTTATCATCAATCCGGGAAATCCACTTTCCAAAAGATTTTCAGGAAATTGAAGCATCCCACAAGCGGCTTTCCTATGAAGAACTATTTGTAATCCAGTTAGCAGCCATGGTAAGGCGCTTATTATGGGAAAAAAAGAGGACAGCCCCTGAATTCCATGTACTGAAGCATAAACCGGACATTGAAAAATTCTTTGAAACTCTGCCATTCACCCTCACCCATGCTCAGATCAAAGCACTGGATGAAATCTATGCGGACCTGGCCTCTACTACGCCCATGAACAGGCTACTGGAAGGGGATGTAGGATCAGGAAAAACAGTGGTTGCTGCAATTGCCCTTTACCTCACATATCTCAATGGGTTTCAGGGTATTTTTATGGCACCTACGGAAATTCTGGCTAACCAGCATTATGAAACTATCACAAAATTGCTGGAACCTTTTGGCCTTAAGATAGGACTGGTAACCGGAAGCAAAAAGTCTCAAATCCAGGATACAACATTTGACATTATAGTAGGAACCCATGCACTGCTGAATGCAAAAAAAGGGTTTGAAAAAGTAGGCCTGGTGGTAATAGATGAACAGCAGCGTTTTGGTGTAGAACAACGCTCCATTTTACGGGAAAAGGGAGGAACTCCGCATTTTCTTACTATGACAGCAACCCCCATCCCCCGGACGGTATTCTTAACACTCTATGGGGATTTATCATTATCTGTGCTTGACGAGATGCCAAAAGGAAGGATGAAGGTAAAAACGTGGCTGGTGCCAAATGAAAAACGGGATGCAGGTTATGAATGGATTAAAAAAAAGATCCGGGAAACAGATGGGCAGGGTAATAAAAACCAGGTGTTTATTATCTGTCCTTTTATAGAAGAATCTGAAAGCGCTACCACGGTGAAAGCGGCAACAAAAGAATATGAAGAACTTTCAAAAAAAGTGTTTAAGGGATTTAAAGTAGGGCTTTTGCATGGACGGATGAAAGCAAAGGAAAAGAACGAAGTTTTGGAACAATTCGCAAAAGGCACATTTGATGTTCTTGTAGCAACCCCGGTGGTGGAAGTGGGAATAGATATTCCTCACGCAACTATCATGGTTATAGAAGCCGCTGAACGCTTTGGGCTGGCAAGCCTGCACCAGCTACGGGGAAGGGTAGGCCGCCGCACAAGGGAATCTTTCTGCCTTCTTTATACGGAATCTGCCCAGGAAAAAACCAGGGAGCGCCTGCGCTCACTGGAAACTATTTATGTAGGGGCGGAATTGGCAGAGTTAGATTTAAAGCTGAGAGGACCGGGTGAAATATACGGGACAGAGCAGCACGGTTCCCATAAACTCAAAATAGCATCATTCTCCGACTTTGAACTAATCCTAAAAACAAAACATGACGCGCAGAAGCTTTTCCCAAATCTCAGCCAATACCCGCTTTTAAAAGAAAAAATAGATGCGCAGATAGAGAAAATAGTGCTACCAGACTAGCTGAAAGATATAAGATATATGATTCAAGATCTAGGAGAATTTTCTTATGTCTTAAGTCCTACTTCTTAGATCTTCCCCATTCCCTTTGATACTCTTGGTACCCTTGATACTCTTGGCTTGAATCCTGAGCCCAGATATATTATAATTGTTCCCATGCCTCACGAACCAAAACGCCGTCACTCAACGCAAAGAAAAGGAAAAAGAAGGGCTTCAATTAAATTTGAAGTTCCTACTGTAGTGCTTTGCAAAAACTGTGGAACACCTACCAGCCCACATATAGTATGCGCAGCATGCGGATACTACAAAGGTGCAAAGGTTATATAAGTTTACGAACACTCTGAAAACTCAGAGAGTCTGATAGGCAGAATTTCAGATTTTCCGAGTATTCCGAGTTTTCTGGACAGCAGTTCATGAAAACTTCATTGGATCCCCGCCATCAAAAGCGGCAACATATAGTTCAACTTCTTTTTGCCCAAACTTTTCAAACTGATAAATTTGATCCCCTCATCAAACCAATACTGGAACACATTGCTGACATTGATGCGTGGATAACAAAAATTGCGCCGGAATTCCCTATAGATAAAATTAATAAAGTAGACCTTTCAATCTTGCGCCTGACTGTTTATGAGCTTACTATAGAAAAGGAGGCGCCGGAAAAAGTATATATAGATGAGGCTATAGAGCTGGCAAAAGAATTTGGCGGAGAAAACTCCCCTGCATTTATAAACGGCGCGCTGGGGAAATTAATCAAAGAACTAGGAACTAGAGACCAGTGAGCAGGAAATAGAAATCAAAAATGAAAATACCTGAATTTAAAAGCAAGAAATTATATTCCAAGGTGTTCACCCACCGGTCATTTTTAAATGAGTCTACTGATGAAGCAGAGTCAAATGAACGGCTGGAATTTTTAGGGGATAGCATTTTGTCCTTCATAGTTTCTTCCTATATTTTTGACAAATATCCCCAGCTAAAAGAGGGGGAATTGACCTCCCTCAGATCAGTACTCACCAACACCCAAACCCTTTATATGTTTGCTAAAGACCTGGACTTAGGGTCCCACCTGAAATTATCAAAAGGGGAGGAAGGTACCGGGGGACGCGCCAATAAAACCATACTGGCAAACACGTTTGAAGCGCTATTAGGCGGTGTGTTCTTAGACCAGGGGCTGGAAGCGGCAGAAAAATTTGTCCATGAAGCCATCATAGCCCACATAGATGAAGTAGTGCATGCCCAGGGATTAAAAGATCCCAAATCTATGCTGCAGGAAAAAACGCAGGAAGTACATAAGCTTTCCCCGGTCTATAAAATAGTAAAAGAAGAAGGGCCTGACCATGCAAAAACCTATACGGCAGGCGTTTTCTTAAATGATAAGCTGCTAGCTGAAGGGGTAGGAAAATCTAAGCAGGAAGCAGAAAAAAACGCAGCTCACAACGCCCTCAAAACCATTTAGTTAAAAATTCTCAATTTTGTTATAATACCTTATGATCTGGGTCATAGACTTTGGCGGGCAGACAGCGCACCTGATAGAGCGCAGGCTCCGAGAGCTTGGCCAGGAAACCCTCTTTCTTACCCCCTCTGAAGCAGTTAACCGTCTTAAACAAGAACATCCCAGAGGGATCATTTTGTCAGGCGGCCCTTCTTCCGTGTATGAAAAGGGGGCACCTACTATAGATAGAATCATCTTTACCCTTGGAATTCCTATGCTTGATATCTGCTACGGTCTCCAGCTCCGTTCACATCTACTGGGAGGTGAAGTAAAACCCGGAACCAAGGAATATGGACCGGCAAGGATAAGGGTTAACAAACAGGGGTCAAAGATCTTAAAAGGACTACCGGAAGAGTTTACTGTGTGGATGAGCCACGGGGACTCTGTCAACTCCATGCCTGTCAATTTCACTATTCTTGGTTCTTCCGACACGGTGAAGTATGCTTTCGTGGCTGATGAAGAAAATAGGCAATATGGCGTTCAGTTCCATCCTGAGGCAGAGCACACAGAACATGGGATGCAAATCCTGATGAATTTTGTAGAAATTTGTGGTTTGAAGGTTGGAGAAAAAACATTTGACCTGGAAGCAATGAAGAGAAAAATAAAGGAAACGGTAGGTGATACCTATGTAATAGGGGCTATATCAGGCGGAGTGGATTCTACGGTTGCCGGAATATTGACAGCTGACGCCATAGGGAAACAATTTATCCCGGTGTACGTAGAAAACGGGCTCATGCGGGAAGGTACAGCTGAATTTGTAAAAACCATATTTGAGAAGCATGGAATTGAACCAATTATAGTCCGGGTTGAAGAAGAAATGCTTGAATTATTAAAAGGAATAAAAGACCCGGAGAAAAAACGGAAAACCATTGGAAAGTTTTATATTGACGTTTTTGAGCGGGAAATGGCAAAGCAGGTGAAAACAGGAAGGGATGTTATGTTTTTACTGCAGGGAACTATTTATTCTGACGTTATTGAATCAAAAGGAACCAAGCACGCCTCAAAAATTAAAAGCCACCATAATGTAGGCGGTCTGCCAAAAGATATGAAATTGACGCTTCTGGAGCCGCTACGCACGTTCTACAAAGATGAAGTAAGGAAAATCGGAAAACAGCTTGGGCTGGATGATTCTTTTGTATGGAAGCAACCATTTCCCGGGCCCGGATATGCTGTAAGGGTCAGGGGTGAGGTGACCAAAGAACGCCTTGAAAAAGAAAAAATTGCTGACAAGATTCTACTGGAGGAATTGGGAAAAGCCGGGATCCTAAAAAACGTTTTTCAGTCATTTCCAATTATGAGTGGCGCCATGAGTACCGCTGTAAAAGGCGACGGCAGATTTTTTGGGGAAGTGGTTGCGCTACGTATTATAGAGTCAAAAGACGTTATGACGGCTCACTGGAGTGACATCCCTTACGCTGTCCTGCAAAAGATTTCAAGCAGGATCGTAAATGAAGTTCCTGAAATTTCACGCGTAGTGTATGACATTACTACCAAGCCTCCGGCGACTATGGAGTGGGAGTAGCTAACCTAACCGGCTTTAGATTCCAAATACTCTTTGATTTGCGATACGGTCATTTTACGCACCTCGCGCGGAACTTTTTCTTCTGTTTCCTGGGTAAAAATCTGCAGGGGAATCCAGCGGTCATACCATTCCTTTTGAATTTCTTTATCTGCAATATGCATATTACCAAACAGTTCATTTAAACCGGCAACAAGCAGCTCCAGGTCAATTCTATCATTAAGATACTCATTAGTAAGCCCGGCCATTTTCCTCCAGTAGTTTTTTTGTTCGGTAGTAAACTCCATGAGAATAATTATATAACTAAATAGCTGGGAATATGCAAGGATGCCCAGCACAGGAAAACTCTATATGAAAAAAAGTGGACAAAATCCTGACATAGTATTACAATAGGAAAAACCTATCCAGAGATCCATGGCTTTTGCCAAAAAACTCGTCATCTCAATCAGCGGAAAGTTGATCTCCTCAAACGGACAAGTCCAAGTTGAGTTTCTCAAAAAGTTTAATAAATTCCTGCGGGAAAACCTTTTAGACGGCAACACCCAGATATTTGTAGTGGTTGGGGGCGGTGAAGTTTCCCATAGCTACCGAAGCGCCGGAAAAACCGTACTGGGTCATGAACTGAATGCTGATGACCTGGACTGGCTGGGAATCCATGCCACCAAGTTAAATGCCCACCTGGTTCGTACCATTTTCAGGGATATTGCCCACCCGTTTGTATTAAAGCATTATGAAATTATCAGAAAAATAGAGGAGCCGCTGGTAGTTGCCGGAGGCTGGAAGCCGGGGTGGAGTACGGATTTTTGCAAAACCATTTTGTGTGAAGACTATAAAGTTAAAACCATTATAAATCTTACCAGCACACCTACGCTTTTTGATAAAGACCCCAGAAAATTTAAAGATGCCCATCCTATATCCCACACTACCTGGAAAGAAGTCAGAGGCATGGTGGGGGATAAATGGACGCCAAACATGGATGCCCCATTTGATCCTATAGCTGCCAAAAAAGCCCAGGAATTAGGGCTAAAGGTAGTAATTCTGAAAGGGGATGATTTTGAAAACCTGAAAAACTACCTGGACGGGAAAGAATTTGCAGGGACAGTGATATCAGGGTAAAGTAAATTACCAATTCAGGCAATGGTTTGGTCATAAGCAGAGCTTACGACCTTCGGTCTTTGGTGCTTGGTTATTGGTTATTATTACACTGGCTTGACAAAAAAAGACGAAAAAGAATATGATTAATCTATGGAGAACACGGGACAAAAAAAGTCCTTTCTCAAAGCAGGACTCATAGAATCCTTTATCATCCTGGTCCTGATAGTTATCATAGTCGGTATCCTCTCCTTTTTAAACGTAATCCCGCTTAAAAGCTTATTTAAATTTGACCACGGCAAAGCTCCGCCTGCAGCAGATACAACCCAAAAGCAGCTTACCAGGAATGTCCAAAGGGTAGGCTTTGCCTGTCCGGTCCCCTATACTAATTGCAGGGATGGGGTGTTCCTTAAGTATAACAGCCAGCCAGCCTTATTATTCACAACACCGGCTAAGTCACCACTTTTTGCTGCAGGGGATTATCTTTCTTTTACCTCAAAAGACAGCACGCTGGGTTTTGATAAAGTAAAGGTCCTTTCCGGTTCCTTTATATTTGAGGGCTGGTGCTATACCGCAACCTACACCGTCCCTGACTCTACGTCCATTAATGATCTACATGCCCCCATAGATAAGGGTGCGGTACTGGGACAAAGTTCCGGAAAATACCTGGTTATGCAAGGTATGACCTATAACGTACTTACCCAAATCCAAAGAAGAGCGCTGGATACGGACACTAAAAAAACAGATACACAAAAGTGCTCAAATGACAACCTGACACCGGATAAATATGGGGAATTTATGCCGTTTACCGCTCTTAATTATGACTAATTTCTTGACAAACCCTTTAATGCCTGATTAGATTAAAGTATGAAGAAAGTATTATTTGTAGTAATTGGCATATTAGTAGTCCTGGCAGTTGCAGCAGGACTGCTTCTGTTCTCTAAAAATCCTAAAACAGCATTAAAAGGCACTCCTTCAGGGAATATTACAAACCCTTTCCAAAATAAGGGCACTTCTTCAGACACTTCCGGATACGCATGTATTTTCCCCACTGATTGCAGTAAAGCAGAACCTATTACTGCTGAAAATGTCCCTGCGCCTACATTCTATGGCTTAGGGTTTAACGTCCCATCCGGGACTCCTATAAGGGCTGCTATAGCCGGGAAAGTGGGGATTGGTGTCTCAACAGACGCAAAAGGCCAAAAGTTTAATACACTGAGCGTACTAGATGAAAAACAGAAAATTGAGGCGGATTACTCCTTTATGGGAAAACCATTTGATCCCAGTTCTGCCGCGGCAGCCACGGTTGGAAAAGGGGATGTAATAGGCTGGGTAGGGGATGGAACCCTTACTTTCAGAGGGAACCAGACAAAATACAACCTGATTTTTTACGTAACGGATAACGCAACAAAAACATTTAAAAAGATCTCCGTCTCAGACCTTAAGTAGTTTATTTCCCCAGATTCATACCAAAAGGGCCGTATATCTTTGGGGCATTCCCCCTTAGTGTATCAATAGAATCTGTTACTTCTTTACTCAATATCATAAAATCAGACTGGAACTTAATTGACTTATCAAGAATTCCCTCAACTTCCCCCGGAGTTGCCTGGGTTACCCCGGTATCCATAACTTTTAGAATCTGGCCATACATAAGGTTATCTAGAAGGGCACCGCGTGCTACCAGCTTATTCTCCTGTGTTAATCCTGCCTTGTCAGCAGCAGTTTCTACTATTTGCATCAAAAGTTTTGCATACTCAGTTATTGCAGTCACCCTGGCCTGTGGATCATTTAATAAGGCATCTTTATTATGTCCATGTGCTCCCCCCGCAACAACCGTAGCATCAGGTTGTTTTAAAAATTGCGCAGCAGTAATTCCTTTTTCCATCATAAGTGCAGTACGCCCATCTAAAACCCTATTATCAATCCCTTCATGCTTTACTATCCGCACCACCGTATCTACCACGTTATCCCCTAGGGTAACAGGAACCGTTACTTTAGGGCCAAACTTTGCCATCAAACCCATGGCTGTGGCAGCCCCGGCAGTAAAAAGGCCCAGTTTTAAAAATTGCCTTCTTGCATACGTTTTTGCATCCGTAGGCTCACCATGGGATTTTGAATAATATTTATCCCCCATATTCACGGCAGCGGTTAATGCTGCAATAACAGTTGCGGCAGCAGGGATAACCATAAGAAGGTCAGGAGAAGTTGCTTCAGAAACGCTTGCCATATCCAGCCTTTCTTTAGTTAATTCTGTCTCTCCGCTTTTCCCGGCCTGGGGTGTTGCCGCGCTTTTTATAATAGTTTCCCTCAATGCAGGGTTATTTACGTCACTTACGTCCCCTGCCACCGCATAATATTCCGACCGGGCATTTACTTCAGAGGCTCTCCCGGGCAGCAGATACCAAAGGCGCCTCTTCTGGCCGGCATCATAATCCCTGTCCGTAGTACTTGCGGGATGCTGGGCAGCAAAGCCGTCAATGGAAATAACTACCGGTTGAGGGTTACTTTCTTTCAGCTCTTTTGCCACATTTTTATCCCAAGCATGCACAGAAAGGTTTCCCCGGTCAATTTTTTGGTAAATCTCACGCGTTTTTTCTGTAGAAGTGCTATGGGTGCCGGTAACTAAGTGGGGACGGATAGATACCTCCTGGGATTCAGGGGTGCGCAGCGGTGTATAACCTTCAGATATGGCTTCACCCATAATATGCAATAGCTACTACTGCTCACTACTATAGCTCAACCGTGAAAAGAAGTCAACAAAACTTGACAAGCAATTTCCGGTATGATATAAATCTTATAGTATGACAGAAGCACCCAGGCTGGAGCCTAAAAAAGGAGTAATTTCCAGATTTTTTAAACGCGGAAAAGGTGGGGCACCTGACCAAATTATCTCAGGACAGCCTTTTCAACGGGCTAACCCTGATTTTGTACCAAAACCGCCCTCTGCAAAACGGACTAATGAACCCCTCTCCGGCGTAGACAGGTCCGCAGCAGACGCACTCAGGTCTGCAGCAGATAGTTTTTCTCAACCGGTTATAGATTACACTTCTGATGAAGGACGAGTGCAGCCTGCAGCTTCCGCTCCCCGGCATGAAGGATCACACACAGGCACTATCATAGCAACTGTTGCGGGCGCAGCCGCATTAGCTGCAGCAGGAGTAGGGGCATATGAAGTTACACAGGGACAAGACAGTGGAACAGATAAAGGGGCCGTGGTAAACATAAGTACTCCTGATTCTACGGCACCTACTACCACAGACGGAAAGCAGATTGTGGTGGGTGAAACGCCTACGGCAAAACCTACTGAAGCACCTACCGCTACTCCCACACCGGAAAAACCAAAGACAGTAGCCTGGACCCTAGACCAGATAACAGCAGCGCAGCAAGAAGGACTAAAAAATAACAAAGTATTGTATGCTGACACCTGGACAGAAGATGGAGGAAAAGCAGATGACGCAAAAAATGTAGCAGGAAATGTTTCAGTAATTGTTAACTATGAACAAAACCCTGAAGGAAAAGTCTTTAGATCCCCTATTGCCGGAACAGTAACATCTATAGGAGTAACGGTAGCAGCAGGAGATGTAAGGACTAGGACTATATTTGTTCAGGTAGGCGGAAAGGAGATTGAGTTTATTACAGATTTCAGTTCAACCATAAATGTCCAGAGGAATCAAAAAATTACTCCCGGAACATCACTCATCACCCTAACAGGAACACCTATCCCTTCCGGAAAGTTCTCTAAACCGGGATTTGTATTATTCGCAGACGTTACAAATTTTGATTCAACAACTGAAAATATAATAAAAGACGCAAGCGGAACCACGGTAACTCTAAAGTAAACTTCTCTGCACAGACATCTTCATTAATATGTCAAAAGAATTTTCACATAGCCGTATTTCCAGAACAGTCCGTACAGTTGGAGCAGGAACGCTTATCATGGGGGCTATTAGCGGTGTAGATTGCTCCGGGTCTCAGAATGGCTCAAGTAAAACTACCCTTTCAACCGTTACCCCCGGCTTTTCTACCCCCACTTTAGCAAATGGGAGCAGAGTAGCACTGGGTGAAACCCCTACGGCAAAACCTACTGAAGCACCTACCGCTACTCCCACACCGGAAAAACCAAAGACAGTAGCCTGGACCCTAGACCAGATAACAGCAGCGCAGCAAGAAGGACTAAGAAATAACAAAGTACTATTTTTAGATACTTGGAGTCAAGAAGGTGGAGTAATGATAGATGCGAAAAATTTCAAAGGTCAACCAACTACGATAATTGATTACAAAACAAGTCCTGAGGGAAAGAGTTTTAATTCGCCGATTGCTGGTACCGTGACAGGCGTTGCAGTGACTCCTTTTTCAGATGGCACAAAAATAAGAAGCGTATTCATAACACAAGGGAATATTGAGACACAAATTTCTTTTGATTTTGATGCTAAAGTAAGCGTAGAAAATGGACAGAAAATTTCAGATGGTACTTTACTTGCAACTTTAGGCTCTAACAGGTTATCAAAATCCGGACTCCTTTCAAAACCCGGATATATCATGATTTCTGATACTACAAACTTTACTTCAACGACTGAAAATATAATAAAAGACGCAAACGGAACCACGGTAACTCTGGCCAGATAAGTTCTTCCTGATTTCACAGGTCAACAGCAATCATCCCAAACCTAAAACCTCATAAAATTTCCATAAATTTCCATGTATTTCTATTACTTTCTTCTCTCTGCTTGACACTTCTTTCCCTTTAGTCCTATACTAAACTCAGGCATATGAATGCTTTTGTGAAGTTATTTCTCCCGGTAATCTTCTTTCTTTTTGTTATCTTCTTTTTTGTCCCTAAAATCCAAGCTTCCTACATTTGCTTTGGTGGTATTACAAACTGCTTTGCCGGAAGCGGAGGAATTTGCGCGGGAACCGGCACCAGCTGGAGTGACCTTCCTATGCAAAACTGTATAGACGCAGGTAACCCTCCTCCCCCTAATACCTGTAATGCTGCCGGGGATTGGCAGTTTATTTATTATGTTTGCCAAATCAGACAAGACCCAGCAGACCCGACTGGGTGTGACTATCAGACTGTTCCCAACCAATATAATTGTAGCGCGGCGGATGCGTGTGAAGGAGCCAGTACCGGCGGTACCGGCTATGCGGATAACGGCCATGTTATAGCCGGACATTGTAGTCCAGGGAGCTATGTGGAGGGCAACCCTTCTTCTGCTTGTACTGCTTATGGGTATTATAAGCAGTGCTGTTCAGCAGGAGGCGTAAACCCTCCCGTAGCATGTAGCAACGGTGGATGTGTTAACGGATACAATCCTCCAGCTTTTGTCACCTCCTGCAGTACGCCCAACCCCCCGCCCGGGCCTCCCACTAACTATACTACTGCCGGCAATCTATACTGCTCATCAGGCCAAATTAATATAGACTTTTCTTACTCTGCAGGGTCAGGCGCTACCAGCAATTATGTAGTCTATGGAGGATCTATACCTCCCAGCACGGTCTCAAATCCTCCGCCGGGAGGCGTTTCACTGCCATCCAGCCCTTATACTATTTCCGGTTTTAGCCCTAATCAAAAGCTTTACTTTAACATTTATTCCTGTAACAGTGCCGGATGCACTGCTGACCCCAGCGGAGCTTACGTTATAGATATTGGGGATCCATGTTCAGGGGGAAGCTCAACAGCTCCCACAGCCACCCCCACTCCTAGTTCTTCAGGGTGTACTTCTAATTGTGCAGGTAAAAATTGTGGCAGCGTAACTGACAGCTGCGGCAATCCTGTTAGCTGCGGAACGTGTACTTCCCCCCAAACATGCGGCGGAAGCGGAACGCCGGGCGTATGCGGTGGCGGCTCTACAAGCAGCTGCCCGCAAACCTGTAAAGCAGCATTCCAGATAGGTACCCCATGCAGCGGTACGCAAAATTGGACTTTATACTCTGGATATAGTGGGACTTGCAGCTCAGGTTTTGAATGTGCATACTGTCCTTCCGGCGGATCAACAGGAACCGGCTGCACCGCCAACCCTAACGCCTGTGTGGGAAAAACCTGCGGGTCCGTTTGGAACGGCTGCACCACCATAACATGCGGTTCATGCGGAGCAGGGGTTTGTACAGCAGCAGGGACGTGCGTAGCGCCTACGGCAACACCCACGCCTATTCCTAAAATAAATATCCACGGAAATTTCCTGGATAACACTAACGCTCCTTTAGGCTTAAATATAGGCCAGGGGGCCACTATAAACGGCATGGCCCCTTCATACCAGGGAGTGGCAAGCTTTGGTACTGATAACCTAACCGGAGGCGCGTTAGGAAGCTACAGCGTACAGGCACTCACCCCTGCAAATTATAACGTTGATTCTTCAACCTGTATTATTCCCAAAGGTTCCCTTTCCTGTGTGCACGGTGGTTATGTAAACTCTAACCCGGTAAGCGTAAGCGGCCTGGCTGACGGAAGCACTGCGGAAATTAACTTCAGGTATTCACCACGCACCTGTTCTACTACTTTCTCCGGAAGTGTAGTAGTAGACCCGGCCACTAATGATTGCTCCAGCGTAGCTGCTCTGAATGGCACACTATACCCGGGGTTTGGCCAGGTAAGCGCATTTAACGGCACTGCGCCTGCGGCGTCTACCGTAAACCTTTCCGGCGGCAATTATGCCGGCCTTACCTATGCCCCCATCTGCGGATCTAATGCCTACCTCACGCTCTCAGGAGTTTCCTACCCGGTTATAGGAGTCTGTGATAATAACGTATATGCCGCCCAGTCAGGATATACGTATTCTTATACCAACACTAGCTCTCCTTCTGTAGCCCGCAGCCTTACCTGGCTGGTATCTTCCCAGGCCCCGTGGTACCAGGTAAACACGGGTGATGTACGTTTCCCTGCATTGTCTAATAAGGTACCCCGGAACAAAAATGCGTCAGTCAGCGGCAATTCTCTTTTTGCTTCATCTACCGGGAACGTTACCCTGGGCGCCGGAAACTTCCCGCTGACCACCAACTGGCAGGTAAACCAGGAATACTCCTACAATAATGATTTTGCCAGCGGCTTAGGCTCTATGTCATACTCTTTCTACCTGAGCAGGGCATTACAGCGCGGCCTCTTAACCGCAAAAAATAACATCACCACCGCCCCTAATATAGACCTATCTGTTACTTCCAGCGGGGTCTACCAGACAGACGGTAATTTAACCGTTACCGCATCTACCGGAAGCATTCCCGCAGGAAGGCATATAGTGCTTCTGGTAGGCGGCACTACTACCGTAAATTCCAACATTGCTATACCCACGGGACAAGGCATTCTTTTTGTCCTGGCTTCAAAAGGAAACCTTACCTTTGGACCGGCTGTAGGGGGCGCAACCAATTCATCCACAACAAACGCTGACGGATATTATACTTCTGAAGGCAGCATTATCATCAGCGGCACTAATAATTGTGCCGTAAGCGCGGATAAGCGCTTGAACGTAGGAGGAGCTCTAGTTGCAAATTCCCTACACCCGTTTGCCACCGGAGGAACCGGAGAAGTTATCATAGCCCGCAACATCTGCTCAGACAATATAAATTATCCTACCTACTATGTCTCACCCCGCGCAGATTTCCTCCTCCAGCTCACGGACTTTTACAAAGTCCAGTACAAAACCTATAAAGAAGTCAACCCGTAGGGACATTACAAAGGTGACAAACGGGACAAAAGAAACTCCCTTATTCCCTTTGTCTCCTTCTTGATGGATTCTTGCCTCAAGGCTTCACTTGTGTTAAAATATCTGAATGTTAATGATCAGGTTTGCACAAAACGGACGCCGCGGAGAAAGAAAGTATAAAGTAGTGGTGTCTGAAAAGCGTGAACGGCGTGAAGGACGTCCGGTAGAAGTACTGGGGTTTTATGAAAAACGCGTTGGAAACACTGTTGAGAAACAAATAGACACCAAAAGGGTAGAGTATTGGGTCTCTAAAGGTGCCCAGCTTTCCCCTAGCGTTAAGAGAGTTTTGGAGGGGAAGTAGTCCAGTGGGTACACTGGATGACAGAATACATTAAAAATTGTATTTATTCTGTCAAGTTAAGAAAGTATTTTTTTTTAAAATGCAAGACTTATTACAATACATGCTGGAAGCAATTGTTGAAGGTGAATTTTCCATCACTGAAGAAGAAAATGACGGATTTGTAGTTTATAAAGTATCAGCTCCCTCTGACCAGATAGGCCGCATTATAGGCAAAAATGGAAAAACCATTAACGCACTGAAAAACATCCTGAAAGTAAAAGCAGTAAAAGAAAACCTCAAAGTAGATATTCAAATTGCTGAATAATAGTTCTCAGTACTCTACAAAAATATTCTTCGAGCCCGGCTTCGGCAGGCGAGAAGTCTAAAACCCCTATGAATATCAATATCATCTCCCTGTTTCCTGAAATGTTTTCTCCTGTTATTAACTCCTCCATTTTAAAACGTGCGCAGGAAAAGGGCAAGGCAACCATCAGCCTGGTAAATTTACGTGATTTTGGCTTGGGTACACATAAAAGCGTAGATGATAAACCGTATGGCGGCGGAGCCGGTATGGTACTGCGCGTAGACGTCATGCACCAGGCTATAGAAGCGGTAAAAAAATCCCATCCGGATACAAAAATAATCATATTAGACCCTAAAGGAATTCCTTTTACCCAGAAAGTTGCAGAACAGCTATCTACAGAGAAAGATATAACACTTATCTGCGGACATTATGAAGGGTTTGATGAGCGGATCAGGGATTTTATAGACATGGAGATTTCTATAGGGGATTATGTACTAACCGGAGGAGAAATCCCCGCTATGGCCATTACAGACGCAGTAGTGAGGCTTTTACCGGGTGTCTTAGGAAAAGATGCATCACCCCTGCTTGAGTCTTTTTCTTCTCAACAGGGTAAAAGGCTTTTGGAGCACGCCCATTACACCAGGCCTGCCGAATATAAAGGGAAAAAAGTGCCTGAAGTACTGCTCTCCGGGCACCAAAAAAATATTGACAGCAGTAGAAATGCTTCTTCAGAGGAAATCACCCGGGAAAAACGTCCTGACCTTTTGAAATAAATTGGTTATTGGCCGGTTGACTGGCGGTCCAGAAGGTTTTGCAAAACGGCAACTTCCTGCTTTGATAACGGATTCACAATATTACTGTTTAAAGCATCCAGGTCATATGGTTTATAATAAAAGGCAATATCCATATTCCCTTCCCCGGCAGAAACAGTAGCCCGTATCCGGTTATTCAGAGGAAGCTGCTTTCCCAGCTGGGTAGAAAAGGCATATAAACTACTTGCGCTTACCTGGGACACCTGGACAGTCACGGTAATAAAGGGCACCCCGTTTACGCTGTTTGCCTTACTGGCAGTTTTCTGGAAAATATCTCCCACTTTTACAGAAAAGCCACGGACAAATATGTTTGCATTAGCCGCGCTGGTAGTTATAGCCAGATAGATTGCCTGTATATCTTTGGAGGAGGGAAGGGCTTTTGCAGCCAGCGTCTCCTGTTGGGAAAGCTGTGAATCATCTAAACGGCTTAAGACTGCCGCAGAGTCCTTATAATCCTGCAGTTTTTTACTTTCTGAAGCTACTTTCTGGTTTAACTCACCTATAGAACCAAATGAGGGGACAATAAGCTGGAAAAAAATCAAAACGCCTATTACAATAAACCCAATGGGTAAGGCAACGTACCGGTACTTTTCTATGTATACTTTTAGGTCTCCGCTCATAAGGAACTGTTAAAACTAAACTGGACTATGGTAGAGTAGGAAAGGCTTGCTTTATCATAGGAAAACCCTTCTATCACCACTTTTTTTATCTCTGTTTTAGGCCCGGTCACTACCTGCTGAATCTTATTGTTAAACAGCACGTCAAAGTCCTGCAGGTTAACGGAGGAAATGCTTGCGGAAATTTTATCCCCCTCTATTTGCAACGAGGTTACGTCTAACCCTGCAGGGATAATATCAACAATGAGTTTCAGGCGGTCATCAAGTGTTTTATCCGTAGGCGTGATTTTACCAATAGACGCCAGCCGGTCATGCAAAGTAAGTATTTTGACGCGTTTTTCGTCCATTCCTCCCCGCACGTCACTTGCAATAACGCTATTTTGGGTACCGGTAATTGAGGTCAGCTTTGAGTTGAGCATGAACACAACCACGCTTACTATGATAGACACCAGGACGGCAAACCCCAGAAAACCCAAGGCTGCATTAAAAAACAAACCTCTTTGTATGATAGGTTTTTTCTTACCCCCCCCGGTTGTATGCAAAAGATTAATTTCTTGCTCCATATATATTTATTTAACCATAACACTCGAGGACTAAAAAACCCTCAGTATACTTACCTAGCAATATGCGTTTTCCTCGAATGTGTGTATTCTCCGCATTATCTCCAAATTAAATGGTTTCAGTGAGAGACTATAAAATCCCGCAGTGCCAACCCTACCACCACATTATAAGAAGGCGCCTCTGAGATAATCTCTTCAGGAACGTTCCCTATAGCATGCAGGGCAAACGTATTCCCTACTACTACGGGAATACTTAACGCTTCAACAAAATAATTTTCAATCCCTGGCAGCAGTGATACGCCGCCGGACAGGATCACTTTCCCTATCTGTGCGTTCTGGGTTTTCTCTTTGTAGGTAAGGATAGTCCGCTTTATATCCAGCACTATTGCGTCTAGAACCGGATGGAGTGCTTTCCCTACCAGCCCGTTATATTCATCACTGAGGCCATACGTCTTTTTAAGCTCTTCCGCCTGGTCCGTAGAAATACCCAGGTCTGCCGCAATGGCTCGGGTGATAGCCAGACCGCCTAACCCTATAGTGGCAACCAGCCGTAAAACGCCATTAGAAGCAATACTGATATTAGTAGTAGATGAGCCTAAATGTAAAATAAGGGTAGACTCATTGGGGTTAAAAAGTGGAATAAGCGCACGGTGGACTGAAACCATTTCCGTCTCTATGCTGGCGGGTGACAAACCTGCCAAATGCAGGATATTCTCATATTTCTGGAGAACGGTAGTGGAAACTGCCACAATTAACACTGACATGGTCTTTATGCCGTCTTTTACAAAGTGGTCCAGGATCTGCCAGTCTGTTTTCACCTGGTTTAAGGGAAGCGGAATATACTGGTCCATTTCAAAAGAGAGTGAAGCGGCCAGCTCTTTTTCAGAAAGCTCCGGGGTTTCAATAATCTTAGTATAAACCTGGCCTTCAGGGATAGAGACATTTACCTGCTTGGCCTTTACCTGTGCTATCTGCAGCATTTCCTTAATAGACGCTGCTATCATCTGCTGGTTTACTTGGGACTCTGACAAAATGTTTTTTGCAGTAAACGGGGAAACGGCAACAGCCTCAATATTCAGCTTCCCCATATCTTTTTTTAAAGATACTGCCTTAATGGAGGTAGCTCCTATGTCTAAACCAAACGTTTTATTCATAGCTTAAATGAACAAGATTAAAGGATTTAAGTGATTAATCAAATAAGACTTATCACTGTAATCCTCTATTCCTACTGGGACAATATGCTGTATGGGAAAATCTCATTCGGAATTTGCGGGTAAGATTCATAATAGATAATTTTTCTAGCTGAGTCACCTGCAGTCCCCGTAGAATCAATCTTTTTCCCCTGGGGTGGGAAAGAATTAGGGTTGCCTGAATTATCCAGTCCCTCAACTCCAACTATAGAAGAATTATAAAGCGGAATTACTTTCATAATAAGCCCGTTTACTATCCCGGCTACCGTACCCTTATAGGCAAAGGAAACCCCTTGGAATGTGGCGCTGGACGCAAGGGCAGTGGAGGGAGAGATGTTCCCTGCAACGCGGTTGCATGGGTCAAATAGGTATTTCGTAATAGATGGTGCAGAGGTAGACCCGGAAACAATAACTACTTCCAGTGCCGGCGTAGTATTTGACTTAGCCTGAGGATTACACGTCTGGCCCTGAGAACCAAAGTAGAATGTAGTCTGTCCGGTAAAACCAATTGAATTATAGTTAGCAGTCACTGTTACGTCAGAGTCATTCAAAAGGATAGTACAGGTAGTAGAAGTGTTATTTCCTTCCGAACAACTGCCGGAAGAAAGGCTCCAGCTTGAAAATGTAGAGGTAGCATCAGGAGTTTCCTGAAGTGTAACGGATGTTCCTTTATTATAAGTAATTGGACCTGCAGTAGTGCACGCGGAACCGCAATTTATTTTTCCGTCAGGAGCTCCGGAAACTATGGATACCACCGTGCCTGTTCCGGGCCCCGGCTTATTCAGGGTGAGTTTATACTGCACGCTAAAGGTAGCGGTAACGCTTTTTGCCGCATTCATGGTAAAGGTGCAGGTGGTAAGGCTGCCGCTGCACATACCGGATGGGGTAGATGACCACCCTACAAAAATAAAACCGGTATCAGGAGTGGCGGTAAGTGTTACGGACGTACCGGAATTATAGTTAGCCGTGCAGGTGCCTGTTGCACAATTGATACCGGCAGGAGTTGAATTGACCGTACCCGTTCCGCCGGAAGAGGTGTTGGTAACGGAAAGGGTGTATTGGACCGTAAATGTAGCAGTAACCGTCTGGGCGGAATTCATGGTTAGAGTACAGGTACCTGTCCCGCTGCAAGCAGCGTTTCCTGTCCAGCCGGCAAAAACATACCCAGTGTTAGGTGTAGCAGTAAGCGTCACGGAAGTAGCGGGGCTGTAATTATACGTACAGGTGCCTCCGCAATTAATACCTGCCGGACTGGAAGTAACCGTACCGGTGCCACCGGAAGAGGTGTTAGTAACGGTAAGAGGATAGGTGGAAACAACAAAATTAGCCGTAGCGGTAATATTTGCGTTTACGGTAAATGTACAGGTTGTAGAGGTAGATCCTGCACAAGGCCCGGCTGTCCAGGAAGAAAATGCATAGCCGGCACCCGGAGTAGTGTAGAGGGTAACGCTGGTTCCGCTGCTGTAAGAGTAAGAACATCCCACTGAGGGACAATTTATATGGGGCGTAATCCCGTCTGTGATAGTACCGGTTGACCCCGGGTTAGTTACGGTCACCGTATAAGTAGAACCTGCGGTGTATGTTATGGCCACTTTTCCATTCCCGGATTGGGTAGCGTTTGTGGTTGTAGCACTGGTAACGCCGCCTATGTAAGACGAGCCTCCGCCCGCACCCGTTGAATTGCAACTCCAACCGCTTGGCCCTCCTCCATAATAACCTCCCCCACCTCCACCACCACAGTATGAGGATCCGCCGGTACCACCTTGTCCTAATGATCCAGCAGTGCCATACATGGGAACTGTATTACCCGCAGTAAGTGCTCCTCCCGCCGTCTGGGTACCACCCGCACCACTTCCTGGATTAGAGCCTGCATTTCCTCCATTAAGGCCTGAAGGATAGCCTCCGCCACCACCAAAAGCATTTGTATAACTCCCTCCGCCTCCGCCTCCGCCTCCAACAATCATCCTGTTTCCTAAGGCGTTTCCTCCATACCTTACATCTGAAGCACCCCCGCCTCCTGCCCCACTATAATTGCCAATGTAATTATTAGGGTTACTTGCATTACCTCCCCCGTTGAAACCTCCCAGGGCATATACACTAGGACTGCCATTTTGTCCGGCACCACCCACATAAATATAGAGTGTTTGCCCCGGGGAAACTGCAAGGTTACCTTTTGCATAACCCCCTAATCCTCCTGTCTGCCCCGAATAGCTTGTACCGTATCCCTGTCCTCCCTGGGCACCCCATGTCTCTAAGGTAACAGAGGTAACTCCTGAAGGCACTACCCATGTTTGCATGCCACCTGTATAACTAAAGTTAGCTGTGATCGGAGATCCGCTTCCGCCACTCAATGGGGTGATAATCACCTTTCCACTTCCTGATTGCATCCCGGCAGTTATAGAGGGACTTGTTGCGCCGGCTACTATATAAGAACCTCCGCCTCCGCCATACGTAGAATAGCTTGTTGATAACCCGGTCCAGTTTCCTGCTGCAGCACCTCCCGAGTATCCGCCGCCGCCGCCTGCCCCTCCCAGCATTCCTGCACCTCCGCCACCAAATCCTCCATAACCGGTACCACAATAACAGCTGGTATTCCCCGTTCCGCCTGCACCACCATTAGTAAAGCTGGCTCCTCCTATAGCAGTTTGACACTGGGTACCGCCATTTGAACCGTTAGAATAAAAACCTCCGCCTGCTGCACCCTGCAACCCTCCTGCAGTAGCTCCTCCGTTACCACTGGATCCGCCGCTTGCAGTTGAATAGCAGGAAATAGTTGCCCCATTATTACCGGACTGGCCAACTCCGTCAGATGCTGTGTGGGTACAACCGCCTGAATAACTTGTTGAGTATCCGCCTCCTCCGCCGCCTGCAACAACAAGAGGAGTAGAAGAAGCCGGCGTTGTTCCTTTAGCAACAAAGCTGCCACCGCCACCGCCGTTTCCATTTCCCGGATCACAGTCTCCTCCTCCCTGCTGACCAACAAGAATCTGCAGTGTATCCCCGGCATTTAAGGAAACTGTTCCTTTTGTGTATGCACCCAATCCTCCCACAGTACCTGCCTGGCTGTTTCCGCCTTGTGCTCCATACGCTTCAATTTGATAGGTTCCCGTAGAAGGTACCGAATATGTTTGGATAGTACCAGTCTTCCCGGTGCTTGAAGCGTTAAACGTTACCGGTGGGCCTCCACCGCCCCCTGCAGTAGCCGTACCTAGATTCTTCTGTGTTAAGACCCAGCTGTTAGCATCACAGGTATTGTCATTTTTCTTTCTAACAAAAAGGGAGTCTCCTGTAACATCTGTTGCTTGTCCGCCATAGTCGGCTCCAACTGTTGTATAACCTGTATTGCTGTAAATCCATTCATAACTCCCGGTTGCTTTAGTACAAACGCATGATCCATCCGGAGAATTATAGTAATAAGTAAAGGCTCCGCAACTTCCGGACACGCAATTACCTCCATACACAGATTGGCATGCTGCCAGAGCCTGCTGTTGATTAGTAGAACACCCTGAACATGTGTAAGAACCTCCCGCACCGTTATCTAAGCCTCCTCCTCCGGAAGCTGTAACCGTCACATCTGCCAAACCATACATTCCGGCCCCTGAATTATAAATAGTTCCACCGGCAGTGGGCCCGGGAAAAGAATTTAACACGCCCGATGTGTTATACCAACCTGAATCTATAGTGATGTTACCAGTAGTAACTGGAACAGAAGATAAAGTCTGATAATAATTCGCAGGAGAAATGGTAACTCTATAATAAGTGCCTGCGGTAACTGGAACCGGGGAACCCAGATTTGTATAATTCCAACCTGACGTGCAAGGTACGGATGTAGAGGCAAGGGAAGTACCTGAGTCTGACCATAGGGTTACCGTGGTGTTTTGGTTGCTATAACACCAAAGCTGGGTAACACTTCCGTTTACTGTAGGGGTAAACCTATAACCCATGGTATAAGAATTCCACCCGTAGGCACCAGGTGCCGTAATAAGGTCACGTAAATATGCATGCGCAGGAGACTTCGCTCCAACAAAAAGCAGCATTAAAAAAAGTAATATAGGGAGAAAAAGAAGCTTCCTGGTTATTTTTTTTATATCCATATTATTCCACAGCTATGGACCCCTTTTTAAAAGGTTCGTCCTTCTTAAAATACTGATATTTTCCGGTTTTGTTGAGGACAAAAGAAATGGTGGTTCTATTAGGAAGGAGGGGCGCAACAATAAAACTATTGCTGCCCGTTGATACAATTTCAATGGTTTTTGAAGTCGTATTAATAAAATGTACGACTCCCTGAAGCTTTACCCTTGCATTAGCAGGCCTAAATCCATATTCATCTACGGTTACTTCCACATACGGCCCTACAACGCTTTTTACCTGAGGAACATACGTTTTATCTGATTTTGAGTTATTTTTTTTGAATAGAAAAATTGATAACCCCAGCAAAATGAGGATAAAAATGAATAAGGTGAATAAAATCTTCCGTTTTCCCATAAATTATTTATAGTTTGGGTAATTGGATAGCCAAACGTCTATGCCTCTGTCCTGGTCTATAGTGTTCCCGTTATTTAAAATCATGGTTGAACCGCTGATCTGGGTAACGTTTGTCTTAAAGTTAGAGCTATTGATGCTGTTTAAAGTAGTACCGGAAGAAGAGTTAATATATTTATCTATGCCGGCACTTGCAGCCTGGAAAGCACGCTGGGAATCCTCATTCTGCTTAGATAGCTTTAAATTAGTGGTGATTCTGGAAGCCAAAGCAAGTCCTGCAGTCAAGGCAACAATCATGGTGATAACCACTAAAAGAAGGACTTGTCCTGAGTTTCTTTTCATACACGGCCCTAGGCTGGAAAAAAGAGCCTACAATTAATAATATACTCATCCTGATAAAGTTTGCAAGCATTGTAATTAATAGAGGTTTCACTGTCTGATTTTTTTGTTGCGCACAGCCAAAGATGTGGAGAACTTTGCGGTATCTGAATATGCCGTACCGGAAACGTTGGTAAGCTGGAAGGTCACATCTATCCGCGGCAATGAATAGTCATCAGCCTGGTAACAGGTAAACGTGCAGGAACCGGTTACCAATTTTACGCGGGTAGTGTCCAGCAAAGATGCGCTATTTGAGCTGATGGTATTACTGGGTGAATACCCTATGTCATCACATTTTAAGACAGTAGTGCCCCCGTCAAAACCCAGAATCTGCAAAGATTTTGCCGTAATACCGGTAGGAGTACAGGAGGTGTAGTCAGTTCCGGAAGCATCTGTAACCTTATCTAAATTTAATGAATTAAGGACTATGTCAGATATAATACTGAGGGCATAGTTTCCATTTTGTCCTAAATCTGTAGCTATTTTGCTCTTTGCATTTCCTATAATAGTTGAGTTAAGGATTCCTACAATCAGTGTGCCCACAATGATAAGGAGAAAGATCACCACCAGAAGTTCAATGAGCGTATAAGCCCTTGCTTCTTGCTTGTTATGTAAATTTTTCATTAGATTCCCGGGTTCCCTCCTGCAGGCAATGCTTGTGCGGGATCAACAAAACAAGAACTGATAGCCTGGTCATGACAAAAAGCAGAGCCGGTACATTTTCCGCTGGTCCATTTCACGTCAATTGTTACCCGCAAGCCGTTTGCAAAATCTCCGCCTCCTCCCGTGTTGCATTCACCGGCAACAAAGGTTACTTCGCGCTTAAAGATCCCCTGAAGGTTAGCCCCGCTGCAAGCTCCGGATTCAATAATTGGGTTGGGAACCGGTACTGCGGTAAAATCGTCAAGGCAATGGGCGCCGGAAGCAAGATTGTTTTTATACTGGTTAAACGTAAAAGAACCACCGTTATTTATCTGGTCCCTGATATATTCCATGCCTTGCTGGGCCAGCTTATTTGCCTGGTTCTGGTGTTTAATATAGGAAGCGTTATTTACGCTAATCAACACAGCAGTAGAGATAGCGCCTAAAATAATAACAATGGCAGCCAAAGCTATAAGAGATTCCAGCAGCGTTTGCCCCCTATTTCCCATGTATAAAAAGTATATCACACCCTAAAGACAAGGCGGACTTGACAAATCCGGGAACTCACGGCAATAATGGGATATGGATCCAAATGCTCCTCAGGGTCAGGTTTCTTCCCCAAAAAAACCCAATACCTTTGTCATGCTGGGTATTATTTTAGTAGGCTGTATCATCATAGTCATTATTTTAGTGCTGTATATCTTAAACCTGGAGGGCAAGAAACAGAAAAAGGAAGCGGCAGCGCCTGCAGTCCCCACACCCACCATTCCTCCTAATATGCCCCAAAGTTTTGACAATATCAAACAGGCTGTAAAGCTGGGCCCGGGAAACTTCAGAGTGGTAGAAGTGCATGATTCCACCGCTTCTGCAATAACCCAGGATATTGGAAAATTTGTAAAACTGAACGGCATCTATATGGAAAGGGACAATTTCACGGAAATCCCTGATTCCGTTTATAGTATGAAGAACCTCACTACGCTATGGTTCCCCAACAACAAGATTACCGCCCTTTCTCCAAAGATAGGCAACCTTACTAATCTGCAGGTATTAAATGTCACCAATAACCAGATCAGCAGTATCCCAAAAGAAATAGGCAACCTTACTAATCTGCAAGAACTTTATATAGGGACCAACAATTTGAAAACGTTCCCAAAAGAAATAGGCAAACTGAAGAAACTAAAGACGGTTCAGGTAGAAGGGAACATGCTGACTAAAGAAGAACAACAAAGAATCCAGAAGCTCTTACCACAGGCATCTATCTCTTTTGCGTCGCAACTACCCCCTGATGCCCCAGCCAAGAGCTTCAGATAAAATAACCCACTCTTAGTGCTTC
>JBLMVJ010000014.1:0-118581 GCA_050255815.1 Candidatus Levyibacteriota bacterium
TTTAGCCTTAAATAGCCTCTATGCGCTTGATATCATCCTTATAAAGGCCTTACAATAGGTAACAATGCTAGATAAGCCTGAGGCTACCCATTTTGAATCTCTTTATCCACCACAGACGCGGAAACGGGAGGTTACCGAACTTATCTCCTATATCAAAAAGGGGTCTTCTGCCCAGGCCGTAGCGCTTCCGGGTGTGGGTAAAAGTAATTTTTTAAGGCTTTTAGCGTACAACAATGCACTCAGGCTCAAACACCTGGGGGAAAACTACAAATGGTTCCATTTTGTCTATATGGATTTGTCAGAAGTCCAGGAAAGGAGCCTTCTGGATGTTTTGAAATTTATTATGATCTGCCTTTCCTACTCCCTTTCAGAGCGGAAGCTGGATGAAGAACAGGAACAGGTAAATGCGTTTTTAAAAGAAGCGCTGGAATTCCAGGATGAGTTGATCCTCTCCCAGGCGCTTAAAAAAGCAATTGATTATTTATCTATAGAAAAAGAGCTCACGGTGATATTTTTATTTGACCGCTTTGACACCTACCTCCCCCATATTAATCCCCAATTCTTTCTGACGTTAAAAATTTTAAGAAACCGCGCAAAGTACCGGTTTTCCTGCGTGTTTTCAGTTACCCGGCCTCTGGAAGACTCCCTGGAATCCTCTATTTATGCAGAATTCTATGAGTTCATGGCCGGAAACAACATTTATCTTTCCCTTTCCGATTCCTATGCAAATGATTTCCGGCTCTCCTATCTGGAGAAAGCGTCCGGAGAGAAACTCCCTGATGCAAAGAAAAAAGAAATTTTGAAAATCACAGGCGGGCACGGGAAGCTCTTAAGAATAGTTTCAGAAATTATCCTGTCTGAAAAAGAACCGCCAAAAGATGAAACAGAATCATTACTCTCTAAGGCGGCGGTAAAAACAGGCCTTTTTGAAATCTGGGATGCCCTGTTACCGGCAGAGCAAAAAATACTATTTGAGAAAAAGACTGCAGAAGGGTACCTGGCAGACACCGGCCTTTTACGGGATGGGAAGATTATGATTCCGCTGTTTGAAGCCAACCTCAGAAACTTCCCGCAACCCAGCGCTGAAAAAATTTCCTACAATCCTGAGACAAATGAAATCTGGCAAGGAAAAGAAAACTTAACGGATAAACTCTCTTCTTCTGAATTTAAATTATTGCGTTACCTCATACAGAATAAGGAAAAAGTGTGTGAGAAAGAAGAAATTATTTCTGCGGTATGGACTGATTCCCAGACCCAGGAGGGCGTAACAGACCAGGCGCTGGACCAGATTATTTACCGTGTAAGAAAGAAGATTGAGGAGGACCCTAATAATCCTGTCCACATCACTACCGTGAAAGGAAGAGGGTACAAATTCTCTGAGTAAAAAGAGCTGGGGAGCAAAGGGTATCATGAGTACCAAGAGTATCATGTGTATCAAGGGAAAATTGGTTGGAATTTTAGAAATCTAATAGCCTCACACCCACTTTTCTTGACTTTCAAATACAATTACGCCATCATAAATGTATGCGCAAACTCCTGCCCGCCGTACTTTTTCTGCTGGCGTTAAGCTTTTCAGCATTACTATCTCCCCCTGCTTCATCTGCCGCCTGGATTCCCATAGGCAACCCTCCCAGTATCTGTTTTCCATTTCCTTTCTCCAGCGTAGGCGACCCTACACAAGATGCATGCTTGGCCAAAATTTCCGATTGTCCCCTGAATGGTGACAAAGATATTCTTATCACTCCCTGTCTGGTAAATGAGTCTACCCCTCTTATCTCACTCAAAATAAACAACATCCCTGCCCCAAAAACTGAGCCAAAGCAAAGCTTTAATTATTACTGTTTAAAAACTGCCATAAAAGACTGCGGAGAGGATGACTGGAATAAAGTGGGTGACGGCAAACAAGCAACTTATTCTTTTCCTCAGCTCTGCGGAGCAGGGGCAAGTGCACTAAAAACAAATTGCCAAACGGACGGGTCTGATTGGTTCCATGTGGGACAAACATACCGGGTTATTATAGCCCAGGGTACCAACGAAAAAAATGTGGTAGCAAGCCATGGCGGAACCGTAGTAAAAGTAGCTTCTTTTTATATCCGCCATTTCTACCCCCAGGTACTTTCCCCTATTAATTCAAATGCAACAGAAGGTAAAACTCTGGATTCTTATAACATTACTTCCGTTAGGGCTAGCGGAGGGCTTGATATTACCGTTTCTTTACACGGCAGGGATAATAAGGAGGGGACTAATGACTCTAACATTTACAATGATTATTGGATTACCGTGTTTGCCCAGGACACAGAGTACGTCATTCCGCACCCTACACAAGATAACCCAACGCCCAATACCCCATGTTTATATATCCAGCCGGGGGGCGGAGGAAATGTTACCGTCCATTTACCCGCGACTTATGCTGACCAGTACGGCAATAACATAGACCTGACCCCCGGCAGCTATGTGCTGCGGATTAAAGATGGAAAAGGAGGCAACCACACTGATAACGGGAACGCAACCTGTTATGAAGGTGATTTTACCTACTATGATATCCCGTTTAGCATAGGCGGCACTGATAATGAGGGCCAATCAAATGAAAAACGCTATCCGGGAGAAATGGCTGCACCTATAGCTGATCCTTTTGGCAAAGAGGGAAATGTAAAGGGCCTTCAACCGCCGGCACCTCCGTCACCCTGTGAGCAATCAGATTCATTTGGAAATTGTAAGGCAGTGAAAACTGCCCTGGGAATCACCATCCATACCGACCCGCGTATTTTTGTCCAGGATATTTTTTCATTAGTCCTGTCTATTGGGGGAATAGCAGCTTTTATATTCTTTATCCAGGCCGGTTATACCATGATGACATCTGCAGGAAATAAAGAGAAGGTAGGCCAGGCACGGGAACAAATAACTGCGGCAATAAGCGGTTTAATCTTTATCATTTTAAGCCTTGCTATCCTGCAGTTTATAGGCTTCAATATATTACATCTTCCCGGATTTAAATAAATTATGAAGGAACTTGCGCTAGAACTTCCCGGATATGGCGGTATCACTCCCCCGCCAAATATCCCCAGCGGAAATGATGCCCCTAATGTTATCAATGCCTTTATTAACCTGTTTATTGTGGTGGGGTTAGTAGCAGCCGTTATTTTTGTGGCATACGGCGGCGTTTTATGGGTAATGTCAGCAGGGGATAAGGCAAAACTGGACAGAGCCAGAAGAACCATCACTTTCTCCATCATAGGCCTGGTTATTATGCTTCTGGCTTTTGTCATAGTACAAATCATAGGAGGCGTGCTGGGTGTAAGCTTCCTTTCCAATTTAGGGAAATAAAATTACCTGAGCCTCTGTCTTGAGGCTTGACATGGGGAAAAAAGCGTGCTCTAATATAAAGGTAACGTATGAAACAGAAATTATTAGCTTTATCTTCTTCCGCAGGAATGCTTATGGTATCCGCCCAGATTGCATTTGCGGATGCTATCCCAACAGTTAAGATCCAGCCGCCCAGCACCGTAGGAGTAAATACGGATATCAACTCTTTAATTGCTTTTATCATTAACGCCATCATAGTTTTGGGTATTATCCTTTCCTTAATTTTCCTGCTCTATGGAGGCGTACGCTGGATTATGTCAGGCGGAGATAAAGCGAAGGTTGATTCAGCACGCGGCACTATAGTAGCTGCCATAGTAGGGCTTATCATAGTAGTCCTGGCATACGTTATTATTAATGCAGTCCTTATGATCCTCACCGGAAAGAGCCTGAACCAGGGCTTTGTCATCCCAAGCCTTAATTCCACCCCATAATTACTGTTCTTTCTCCCTGTTGAACCTTTTATTTCTTTTTGTATACTTAATATATGAACTTATTGACCCAGGACTGGAGCAGCTGCACGGACACCAGCGTGGACCCTACGGGAGTTGCAAAGCTTTCCTGTATCTGGGTTGTAATCCAGAATGTTATTAATGCTGCTCTTATCCTTTCCGGGGTAGTAGCAATATTTTTGATTTTGTGGTCAGGCTTTCAATATGTTACCTCTAACGGGGATAAGGAAAAAGTGGATAGCGCCAGGAAGCGGCTCACCTGGGCAATAATAGGCCTGGTGTTTATCCTCTGCTCTTTTGTGCTTTTGCGCCTTATATCTTCTTTCACCGGGGTAAGCATGGAGCAGCTGACCCAGCCCGGGGCAAATCCCTAATGCGCGCCGCCGCCAAATACTTTTTTACCTGCCTGCCAGCCAACATATCCGCCTACCGCATAGATACCAAACGGCATCAGAAGAGCCATGAGAAGAGAGCGTTTTTTATGCTTACTAATGTAGTCTTCTATGGTTTCACGGATGCTCTTTCCTGATTTTTCCGCTTCCTGCTTTGTCTTAGGGTCTAAGCTTATAGCTTCTTCCAGGGCGGATTTCCCCCATTCCGAATCCGTTAACTGTTCTGCCATGGCTTCAGAAATTAACCCGTTTTGGTAAGACTGCCTGATCAAAAGCCCTATGGCTTTAGGGGATACTTTATCCATAAATTCTTTGTTTGATACTAATGCCTCAACGTCTGCACCTTGATACAGCGCATTTGCATACCAAGCTGAATCAGGAGACCTGGGATCCGTATATCCAGGGTGCAACCTTAAAAGACCCTGCTCTCCACCTTCCAGATATGCTTTTTTTTCAACGTCTGTCAAATGGTCAGGATTAATCTTTCCGGACAAAAACTTCCTCATAAACGCCTCCGGACCTCCTTCAAGGGCCCTTTTTAAGTCCTCCCGCGCCATATCCTTATCAAACTTTTTCCGCTCCTTACTATTCACTAACAGTTTTCCTCTTCCTGTTTCCCAGTGGCTCCACCTATTTGCACTATCCCTGAGGTTTGCCAACGCAGCTTTCACATGCGGATCTCCTGCCTTATCTATCAATTCAGTAAAGGTAGCGGTAATCCCCTCCCTCTCAGCACCAAGACGCGCTATCATGGTGTCTTTAAATGCATCCCCCATAATTCCCCGAAACTCCTTCGCAAAATCCTCTTTACCTGCAGTCCAAGCGCCGGCTTTTGTTAATGCATCTACCGCCCTTGTAACCTCTTTTGCTGCTGCATCAATCTGCGGCTCCAGCGTATCTTGCGCACCTAACAGATTCCTATATTCTGCCTCTATGCCATCCTTTTCCTGCTGAAGCCTATCTCTATCCCTAATATTCTTTAATATAGGGTCTAGAGCCTCTTGCTTTGCTTTAATTTGATTCCTTATTGGCTCAATTTTCTCATCGATTTCTTTTTTCTTAGTTGTTCCGCCAGCTGCTTCTTTTTCTTCCACAAGTCTTGTTTCTTTTGTCTGAAGCTCACTTAGTTCTCCCTGTAATGTGTCATGGTCATTTTTTTGGCCCCTCACTATTCCATCCAATTCTACCAGCCTCTTTCCTGCTGAACCCTGCGTGGTTGTGTCAGAAAATTCTACCTGTCTTTGCCTGTTGGCACTAATCTTTCCCTCATTGCTCGTGTACTCAGCCTGTAAGCTTCCGTGTATATGCTCCTGTCTTTCTTTTTTCCTTCTAGCTGCTTCAACAGAAGGTGCTTCTTCCCGCTCTTTATTAACAATACCTGAAAGCTTAGTCCTTACCGCATCCATAAAATTGTTTGCGCCTGCACCTACCCCCTCATCAATTTGCTGTGTCAGAAAATTTGCCCATTCTGCATAGGGATTAGCTGCGGCATTAATCTCCTTTAATATTTGCTGGAATTCCGGAGCTGCCGCCATAAGGTCTGCAATAGGTTTAATGAGCGGATCCATAACCGTAGGTCCTGCGTCTATAAGAACCTGGGGATTTTTCTGAAAAAGAAGCCGGAGCCCGCGGTCAATGTTTTTCAGCTCACCACGGACAGCATTATCTGAGATTTGCGCGTCTATTGTTTCACCTGTCTTTCCTACATCAGGAACTTCTACGGAAGACTCTCCCCTATTCCATACCTCAACAGTACCCCTATCCCCCACCTCTGCCTGTTTTTTCTTCCAGTGTTCTTTTGCTGCCTGTGCAGCTAGACGGTGCTCCTCTGCAGCCCTGGCGCTGGGAGAAACCTCATGCCTTCCGGTAACAGCCCTGGCTGCGGCTTCATTTTTTGCTACTGCTATATCTACGCTTTTGAGTGTCATATTATTCTGCTGATTTTAATACCTCTAATGCTTCATTTACGTTTCCGTTTTTTACCAGGTCTTCTGCCTTATCTATTAATTCTTTCTCCCCTTCATGTTTTACCTCTGCCTCCAGAAAGCGCTCTATGGGCAAGAAGAAACTCCATTTTGCAGTCAGCTCTTTTAAAAACTCCGTCAGCTCCTCTACTGTTTTTATGAGATCAATCTTCCCCAGCACAAAGGCTGCTATAGGCTGCAGTTCACTTTCCGGTATCATCTGTGCCCCCAGCGCATCTATAGCTGCATCCACAATCATTTTCTCTACGTTTTTTTTGTGCTCTTGCGTAAACTCCATATGCTTGCATGATACTCCTCCTGTCCCCCTATTTCTTTACAGCAAAATTACGGCATCATAACATGCGTCTCACAAATCCATGGTATCTCAAATTGAATCAGTCTGTCAAGGAAAGATGCACTGTTTTCACGTTACGCACAGTTTCCGCATGTTTTGACCCATTTTGAATATCTTGTTTAGAAAATTTTCACGGGTTACTCTGTACAGTATGGAGAATCACCCGATTCCGCAGGATGTTACTGGTTTTAAATTCCGTCTTATAGGATCCATTACGGTCAAACAATTTTTATACCTGTTAGGTGCAGGAATTTTTGCCCTTATTTTTTACCTTATGCCTATCCCGTTAGTGATAAAAATCCCGGCTATGATTTTTCCGGGCATTATAGGCATGGCGCTGGCTTTTATCCCTATAGACGGACGGCCTATGGACAAGATGATTTCAAATTTTGCCCGCGCGCTTCCCTCTGAAAACCAGTATATCTACCACAAAAAAGGGGTGGAAATGCCCTACTTTTACTTTAACCCGGCACCGCAACACGTAAAACAAAATACTGCCGCGCAGCAGACGTCCAGTGCTGCAGCTGATAAAGCACTCTTATTTAATTCCCTTTCCCGTTCCTACTTTAAGCCGGATGAAGATGAACAGAAAGGCCTGGAATCCCTGAACTCTCTTTTTACGGAAGGGGTGAAAGAAAATAACGGTGTAGGCAGTAAAGTTATCCATGCTGACGCGCCTGCTCCAACCCCTGAACCGTCTACAGCCGCACCGGTACTTCCCTCTGCCCCAAAACCTGAGCCGGTGAAAACAGAGCCTGTTCAGGCTGCAACACCAGTACCGGAAACCCCTGTAGGCCAAGCTGCGCAACCAGCAGCTCCTCAGCAAGCGCCTGCTCCTTTGGCCCAACCCATAACAATCCAACCCGAAACGCCCAAGGCTTCTGCGCCCACTGCTCCATTACCCGGACAAAATATTACGCCGCTTACCGCGGATGCCGCTTCCCAATTTGATGCGCCTAATGTTATCAAGGGCGTAATTAAAGACCCCAGGGGGAAGCCTCTTCCACATGTTATTGTGGAAATTATTGATATGAACAATATCCCCCAGCGTACCTTCCGTACTAACCAAAATGGTGTTTTTGCAGCTGCAACCGCTATGCCAAACGGGGAATACACTATTCACCTGGAAGACACGCTTAAAAAACAGGAGTTTGAGGACAAAAAAATTAAACTGGACGGAGGGATTTTACCGGAGTTAATTATAGCCTCCGTGGACCAGCGGGAAAAATTACGGCGGGAGCTATTTGGGGTGGCACCGCACGCATAGAAAGAAAGGTTATGTCTAAGATTAAATCGAGCACACAAGTATTTATTGAAATAGAGGATATTAAAGAAGACGTGGTCTATCTCCGGGGGAGAAGCGCCTGCTCTATCCTGGAAGTCTCCAGCGTCAACTTTTTCCTGCTCTCCCAGGATGAGCAGAACGCACGCATTTACGGGTATATGTCCCTTCTTAATTCCCTGTCTTTTGCCCTGCAGATAGTAATAGTCAGCAAAAAGATAGACCTAACCAACTACATAGCGTCACTGGACCACAAAATCACTACGGTCACCAACCAACGGATCAAAGAGCATTTACGGCTTTATAAAGAGTTTATCCAGGAGCTGATTAAAGACGCAGGGCTGCTGGACAAAAAAACATATATAGTAATTCCCTTTAATTCCCTGGAGCTGGGGCCAACAACCGGCAAAAAAGACTATAACATACGCGTCCAGGAGGCTATAGCAAGTAAACGGACAAATGTCATGACCCAGATAGAACGCATAGGCCTTTCCAGCCGGGTGATTAAAGCGGAAGAATTAGGCCGCATTTTCTTTGAATTATTCAACCAGCAGGCAATTCCCGTAGATTTTAGCTCAAGTGACGTTAAAAACGTCATTATTTAAATACTGCCTATGTTAGGTTTTGGAAAAAAGAAAGTTGCCAACAAAGCTGCTGCCCCTGTGCCCCCAGGTGTGCCTGTTGCCGGAGTGGCAATGCCGCAGGCAAAACCGGGACAAGTTCCGCCAACGCATGGCATATCCCCGGATATCCACAAGCAGCTGGAATCCCTCAAAAAAGGGTCTGTTTCACTGGTTGATTTAATAGCTCCTTCCTCCGTAGAGGTAGACTTTAAACATATCCGTGTAGGGGATTCTTTTTACCGTTCTTTTATTG
This sequence comes from Candidatus Levyibacteriota bacterium, assembly GCA_050255815.1. Taxonomy (GTDB): domain Bacteria; phylum Patescibacteriota; class Microgenomatia; order Levybacterales; family GWA1-39-11; genus JAGORM01. The sequence goes on from JBLMVJ010000014.1 coordinate 8,682, forward strand.
TGGTTGATTACCCGCGTGAAGTTTCCCCCAGCTGGCTTTCCATGCTTATAGACTACAAGGAAACTATGAATGTTTCTATGTTTGTCTATCCGGTTGAAAGCAAAGACATCCTCTCAAACCTGAGAAGAAAAATTGCGGAAATGGAAGCAACCATAGAGTCTGACATGAAAAACGGCACGGAACCTGACCCTAAAGTCAGGGCTGCCCTGGAAGACGCGGTTGCGCTGCGGGAAGAACTGGCGCGGGGCCTGGAACGGTTCTTCCAATTTGGCCTCTATATTACCCTGGCAGCAAAAAGCCTGGATGAGCTGAATAAAAAAACGAATGAACTTACGGCCCTTCTGGCATCCAACCTTTTAGTCATAAAACCCGCAACTCTCCAGATGGAAGACGGATTTAAAACCACCTTACCCATAGGGCTGGATAAATTGTTTATTACCCGCAATATGGACACCACTTCCGTAGCCTCCACGTTCCCATTCACGTCTTATGAAATTTCCCACCCTAACGGAATTTTTTATGGGGTAAATACCCTCAACAATTCGCTGGTGATTGTAGACCGTTTTTCTTTTGAAAACGCCAACTCCGTGGTTTTTGGAAAGTCCGGCGCCGGAAAATCTTTCCTGGTGAAGCTGGAAGTCCTGCGCCAGATGATGTTTGACGCTGAAATTCTTATCATAGACCCGGAAGATGAATACAAAACCCTCTGCCATGCACTGGACGGAGAATATATTTCTTTTTCTAAAGATTCAGAGGTAAAAATTAACCCGTTTGCCCTCCTGTCAGATGACAAAACTGAAGCGCAGTTAGGCATCAAAATACTTTCCATGCACTCCCTTTTAAAAACCATGCTGGGGGCTTTTACCCCGACCCAGGAAGCTATCTTGGACCGGTCACTGGTCCTGTGCTACAAGCAAAAAGGAATCACCCCTGACCCGTCTACCTACGGCAATGAACCGCCTATCCTGGAGGATTTGTACAAGACGCTTCTTAACATGGAAGAACAGGATGCAAAAGACCTGGCCTTCCGCCTGGAAAAATATGTAAAAGGCGGTTTTGCCGGACTCCTAAATGAACAAACCAATTATGACGTAAAAAACCAACTGACTGTTTTTTCCATTAAGCAGCTGGAAGATGCCCTACGCCCCGTTGCAATGCAGGTAATTCTGGATTTTATCTGGAACCGGGTACGTACCCGGTTGAAGAAACGGATCCTTATTGTAGATGAGGCGTGGTACCTGATGAAAAACCAGGACTCCGCTTCATTTTTGCAGGGCATTGCAAAACGCGCCAGAAAATATTACCTGGGGGTTACCACCCTCACCCAGGACATAGAAGACTTCCTCTCCTCTGATTATGGAAAAGCTATATTGTCAAATTCCTCCATGCAAATTCTGCTGAAACAAAACTCCTCCGAGGTAGAAACACTGGCGGCAACCCTGAATTTATCAGAAGGGGAAAAACAGTTTTTGCTCACCGCACAGGTGGGGGAAGGCCTTTTGTTTGCCGGGCAAAACCACATTACTGCCCAGTTTTTAGCTTCTAATTTTGAGTACCAGATTATCACTTCAAAACCGCAGGATATTATGGAAGAGGAAGAAAAAGGAAAGTCCGGCGCGCAGGAATTTTTAGATAAACAGAACGTAGGTACGCCGCCTGTCCAGGAAAACCCAAATCCTATTCCGGCTGCAAGTCCAACCACTCCAACTCCGGCCCCAATTCCGGTTGCTGAACCTGCTACGTCAACACCTGCACAAACTGCGCCCACTGTCCAACCAATCACGGGCAATCCCGGAACGCCTATCCCTACACCTGAACCCCCTACCGCCGGTCCAAGCCCTGTTCAGGCTGCTGCTCCAGCACCTGTACCACCTGTCCCTGCAGGAATGCCGCCCGTTGCACAACCGGTTGCACCCCAACCCATAGCATCTTCGCCTATATCCCAGCCCAACGTACCACCGGTGCCGGCTATGCCACCTGCTAATCCCAACCCAATTGCACAGGAAGTACCACCTGTCCAAGGCGTGAACTCTGCAGCCTTAACCCAAACGTCCCAAAACCCTGCTAACGTATAACTATAAAGAGCTATGGATGACGCACTTGAACACCAAAAAAAAAGCGCGCAGCTTGCTTCAGCCTTTATAAAAGACCACCCCACTAGCGGCATAAAAACTCCGTCTGACCTATACCGCCACATGCAAAATAACCCGGGAGAAGTAGAAACCTGGGTCCAAAATAAAACAGATATCCCCATAGAGCATAGGACGGTACAGGAGCTGGCTTCAGCTTTTCAAGCTGCAGAAAGCTTAAGCCAAATCCACCTGCCGGCCCCTGCGCAAGAAGAGGGGACAAACAAAGAACAATTAGGGTTAGCGGGTGCGTTATTTTCCGGTTTTGCTCCTTTTCTTCCTGACACTAATGTGAAACTGGCAGAATATGCTATGACCCAAGCTGCACCAGATGTAAACCTTTATGATTTTGTCCCTTCAGAAATTAAAAATGACCCTGACTTCCAGGCGGAATTAAAGCAACTGCGGGATACCGCAATAGAAGATATTAGAAGTGAACATAGAGGAAGACATTTAAACAATAAGCAGATAGAAGAGCGCCTGGGGGAACTCCATAGGGATTTTGCAAAAGAAGCATTTGAAAAATATAACGGGACGGCAGACCGGGCAGAGAAAATACGCAGCGCACGGGAAAACGACATTTATATTAAAGATGCGAACGGAAGGATTGTTGGGGAAAAAGTTTTTAAGGACAAAAAAAACAAAATAAACCCCACCATGGACCCCGTCTACCTTTCTTACCAGGCCCAAAAAAGAGCTGCTGTTGCCCGGGCACTGGAAAAACGGAAAGAAGACAAGAAAAACGGGGTAAAACAAAAGTTTAGTGATGAACAGCTAAGGACAATAGTTGAGCTGGAGTATGACAACCACTTTGCCGCCCTTTTCCCTGAAAAAGCAGCCGCTTATGCAAAGGCTGATGACAACATGAAATATTCCATGAAGGTTATGGGCAAGGCTGAGAAAAAAATTCAAAAAAGGGAGACAAAAACTGCAAAACAAGAGAAAAAAAAGAAAACAGCACACGAATACCAGGATGTGTGGAATAAGCAAAAAGTTTCACAGGCTGTATTAAAGGGGTATGATCCGTTTGGTCTTTTTAAAAAAATCAGAGATGCAAAGATCTGGCAAGCAAGGCCCTGGAAAACAACTGACAAAAATCAACCCAATAAAGCGGTGTTTAAAAAAAACGCACAAGGTGAAACAACGGTAGACGCGGTAAAGTCTACGTCCAGAAAAGTTTTTGAGACTACCCCCAGGAGCCCAAGGCCAACCCAGGCGTGGTCCGGGTATGGAAGCGGAGGCTCTTCCGGAAATAATTTTATATGGAACCGTTTCTTCTCAAACCCAATAGGAAAACTCAACAAACAGCTTGGGAGAAAAATTGGAAACCGCGTTTTTGAAAAAGCTGCCTCAACGGTTGCTAAAAACGTAGGAAAAAAATTAGCCACTCAAGCAGCAAAACAGATAGCCAAAAGGGGAGCCCAGGAGGCAGCCACTGCCCTTCTGGCTAATCCGGTATCCTTAGTGGTTATAGGAATTATTTTATTAGTTCTATTAGTTATCATGATGATTGTAGTTACGCTTTTAAAATCAGGTGGGGGGGATTCAGATTTTCAACTCATGGGAAACACGCCCCCCGGAGGAGGCGCTCCCGGAAGCAGCAAAAACCCTATTCCCGGCTTTACGCTTACCAAGGCGGTGGACAAATCATCTTCTACGTATCCTGAGCCTATCACCTATACCATTACGTTTTCCTACACCCCTACCTCCGGCGCCACCATACAACTTTCAGATATTACTATTTACGACAAACTCCCTGCCAATGTCACCTATGTAGAGTCTTCAGGTGTTTCCGTTTTTGATTCTTCAACCAACACGGTCTCCTGGAAGCTCTCAGATGCTGCCAATACCAGCCCCCTCACTTTAAAGGTCACCCCTAACCAAGATGCTATTATCATCAACAACTCTGCGTACGCAACCGCCCAAGCAGTTACCGGAGGGCAGCCGCCCTCTTCTTCCCAACCCAGCTCGTCTGACTGCGGGCACTATTCGCTTACCAGTCCGCTGGCCAACTATGGCGACCCAAACTGCAATTTCACCAAAGACCAACTCTATACACTTCTTGTAAGCCAGGATCCGCAAAACGCAGACTACTGGTATGCAAAAATAGTGCCGTGCGAATCCGGCTATGACCCCAACGCCTACCTGGCAGCTTCAGCCAGCGGTGCCGGAGCGTATGGTTTGTTCCAGATGAACCCCACTGGGCGCGGAAATGGGGAGTATGATGCCGGAAGCGTAGAATGGCCCACGCAAATCAGCAATGCTATAAATTATAATAGTAAGGTAATAGGCGGAAGTTTTAACTACTGGGCGTGTAAATAAAGGTAAAAAATGAAAACATTATTATTTGCTTTTACTGCTTTTTTTGCTGTAGTCCTTATCATTAGCCTATTCCTTTTGTTCCAATCCATGCAATCCAAGTCCGTAAACCCTACCAATCCTACGGTTACCGCCCCTACCCCCATAGAAGCCCCTTCCTCAAAATTTAACAAACCACAAGTCCCCTATAATGGAACCAAGACAGACCAACTAATTGACTCCATGAAGAACAGAAAAACACTTTCAGACGCTGGCGCGGCAGCAAAAGAAAAATTAAAAACCTCCCTTCAGGGAAAATCCGGCACCCTTTATGAATCTTCACAGGTCCTGCTGGAATACGTTTCTTCCCCTGATTTATTCCAGGCTCAAATTAAAACCATCAATATTTCTTCCGCAAAACAGGAGGCGGTAAACTGGCTCATGTCACAGGGTTTTACCTCCTCTGATATGTGTGTTTTACCGTTAAGCTTCTATCTTCTGCAAAGCTTAAAGCCGCAGCTAAGTCAGATGGGAACCGTATTTAACCCGTTGCCGGAAGGCTGCTAATTATGAAAAAAATTGCAACATTGCTCATAGGATTTTTGTTTATACTTTCCGGTTCCCAACCTGTCTTTGCCCAGCAACGGACTGACAGCAATATGGTCACTACAAAAGTTGGGAATCCGGTGAGCACCACGTCTACCATAGCCAGTGCTGCAATGGATTTGGCAACCACGGTAGGGGCCGCATGCGGCGGGAAGGTACAGGGTGCAAATATTTCCTGTCTCCAGGGCCTTTCCTTCAGCAGCGTCTCTTATCCGGATAGTGCTATCCAACAACTCTCAAATTCCGCATTGGCTTATTACTGCAAAGACTCTGACCCCAGCCTGGGCACCTGCCTGCAGTGTGTTGGGTTTGTCCAGGCGGCCGTTATGGGCGCTACCGGCTCTGTTTTAAATAATGGAGGAAATGCAAAAGATTATGCAACCAAAATCCCATCGGGTTACCAGTATTATACGGTGGGTGGTGGCACTGATATCCAGGAAGGTGATATCATAATTAAAACCGGAGGCGATTTTGGCCACATTGCGGTAGTAGTGCAAGTATACAGCCAGACCGCTATAAAAGTGGCAGAGGCTAATTTCAACTATGGTGGTGAGGTGGGAACAAATGACACCGCCACCGCCCTCTGGCAAGGCTTTTTAAGAAAACAATGAATACCAGAACCATTATTTTTGCAGCAACAGCAAGCCTTCTTGTGCTGGTTGTTATTGTCTTGTTTTTTATTTTCTCTTTTAAAACCGCCCCAAACACTCCTCCCAGCGGACAAGCCCCTGTCCCGACAACTGAAGACATTACCGGATCGCCTTCTCTTTTAGGTTTTCGATTAATCAAGGTTACCCCTGCAAATAACGCGTCCGGCATAAGCGTCAACACCCCCATTTCTTTTGAGTTTAATAAACCGGTTGCTGATACCTCCCCTGCCATAACTTTTACCCCCCAGACCAATTCCACGTATTCTTTTTCTCAAAACGTCCTTCTTATAACCCCTTCCTCCGCGCTTCTTCCTGCTACCGGCTATACCGTAACAGTAAACCTGGGCGGACAAACGTTCTTTACAGTCTTTAACACTACCGGTCCCGCCCCGACTATTGGTAAAAGCACGCTTCCTACCGGACAGGCCCAACAAGACCAAGAATATCTAAAAGCTAACCGGCCAGACATATTTATTTCTAATTATGTTCCATATCAGGGATCCACCTTTTCCGTTACCAGTGGCTATTCTACCGGCCAGGACCGGTTTATTTTTACGGTAACTGCTAAAAACACCGGAGTAAACGTAAAACAGGATTTTCTGGATTGGGCAAAAAGCAAGGGGTTAAATGACGCGCAGGCGGGCCAACTATTAGTAACTTATAAATAGTGGGGGACCTACTAATCCTGCACCCGGACGGGCATGATAACGTGCAGAAAGTTTTTATCTTCCGGAATCTCCAGTTGTGCGGGGTCAAAGGCACTATTTATCCGTATCACTACTTGTTTTTCAGAAATGTTTTTCAAAAAATCCTGGAGGAATTTAATATTAAAAGCTATAGACACATCCTCCCCTTTTTGGAGGCAGTCAATTTGCGCGTCTGCTTCCCCCAAAGAACTGGGGTTTGCTTTCAGCTCCAACACGCCATTGGTGGCGCTGAGGTTCACCACGTTAGCGTTTTCCCTGGCAAACACTGATACCGTACGTAGGCTCTTAACCAGGCTTTCTTTATCAACGGTAAGCGCTGTTTTTAACTCTTTTGGCAACACCCGTTCATAATCGGGATAAGACCCTTCAATAAGGCGGCCTATCAATAACACGTTAGGAGCCTCCAGAATGGCCTGGTTATTTTGCGGATGTATGTAGAGCGTTATTTTATCTGCTTCCTTGAGGGAAAGGCCTTCTGAGACAAGGCGCTGGGAAATGGTTACCCCAGAGAGTGCTATTCCCTCTCCGGCTCCCGTGTTTTTCTTTAAAGAAAGCCTGAATCCGTCTGTTGCCACCATGTCTACCCCTCCTTCTTTTTTTGCAATGTGTACCCCGGTTAGGTGCGGCCTGGATTCATCCTGGGAGACCGCATAGACCAGTTTTCCAAAAATATCTGCAAATCCCGCTCCCGTAAATTCTGCAGCCCTCTCCCCTTTCTCCTCAAAAAGTTTTGGGAATTCTTCTTTTGGCAGGCTTTGGAAGGAAAAAGAGTTGCTATTGGTCTTTAAAACCAGCGTGTCTTTTTCCTGGGAAAGAGAGGTTTTTTCATGAGGTAAAGAGGCAAGGATTTCCAGAATTTGTTTTCCGGGAACCAATACTCCCCCTTCTTCTTCTGTCTTTGCCGGAATTTTTACCCGTACCCCAAACTCTAGGTCTGTTGCCGAAAGGACAAGCCCGTCTCCTGTAGCCTCCAAGAGAACGCTGCTTAAAACGGGGATTTGTGCATGGGGAGACAATACCCTTCCCAACAACCCTATAAAGGGTTGTATGTTTTCTGACAAGAAGTTTACTTTCATATATATCTATTAGAAACAGTAGTAGTATATAGGGATAAGTGGATAAAAGCAACGGATGCTGCGTAGAAAAATGTGGATAAATCAGGGAAAACTAAGTTAATAAGATGTTTACTATTTTATTACCGCACTTTTACAAAAATCTTACACAAACTTTTCCACCGGTTATCAGTTGCTTTCCGTCATTTTTCCTCTCAAGTAAGAAAGCTCTTCCTTAAGGCGCTCCTCTTTTTCCAGTAAAGACTTAACCTTATCCACCCCATGCATAATGGTAGTATGGTCCCTTCCCCCCAAAAGGTTGCCAATCTCTGCAAGGGGCAGCTTTACCTCTTCTTTTAAGAGGTACATGCAAACGTGCCGGGGTTTAACCAGGACGGCATCCCGCTTGCTCCCCTTTAATTGTGTAGGTTTAATATTATAGAATTCGCACACCACCTCTATAACCGTGTCTGGGTGAAGGAATTTTGATTTTTCCTTTTGTTTTCCCAAAAGGGATAGTATATCCACTTCTGTCACCTCCTGTTTATTAGTAGCCAGCTTAAAAGAAGAAAGCCGCAGCAAGAAGCCCTCCAGGGCGCGAGTATCCTCTATTTTATCCGCAACCAACTTAGCGTCTTCCGTAGAAAGTATGACCCCAAATTTTTTAGCCTTTAACAGGAGGATGGCGCATCTCATTTCAAAATCCGGCGGTTGGATATCTACGGTAAGGCCTCCCTCAAACCGTGAGGCAAGCCTGGCCTCAATTTTTTTTAGCTCGGATGGCGGCCTATCAGACGAAAACACAATCTGTCCCCCATTATCTATAAGGACATTAAACGTATGGAACAACTCTTCCTGTACCTTGTCTTTTCCGGTTAGAAACTGGATATCATCTAACAACAAGAGGTCTGTTTGCCTAAACTTCCGCCTGAGGCTGGAGGTGTTTTTCTCCAAAATTGCCTCTACCACCTCATTGGTAAACTCCTCTGTTGTGAGGTAAAGGATTTTTGCGTGGGGGTTATCTGCAACCACCTTATTTGCAATAGAATGCATAAGATGCGTCTTTCCCACTCCTACCGTTCCGTATAAAAACAACGGATTATATTTTTTCCCCGGGTCCTTTGCAACCGCCATAGCTGCGGTGTAGGCAAGCTGGTTGCTATCTGAAACCGCAAGCGTCTCAAACTGGTATTCCGCCTTAACCCGCAGGAGAGATTTAGGTTTTATTTCCGGCTTAGGCGCAAAAAGCGTGCCCTCCGCCTCTTTTTTGGGCGCTTCAGTAGTTTTTTTCCGGGAAAAAGAAAATACCACACTGCAGCTTTGCCCTGTTTTTTTGTCCAGGATGGTTTTAATTAGTGCGGAATACTTCTTCTCTATCTGGTCCGCTATGATAAAGGTGGGAACCGAAACGGTTGCAATGTTGCCACTCAGGGATTCCAGGTGCGTTTGTTTAAAATAGGTAATATACGTTCCTTTAGAAACTTCAAGTTGAATTTCCGCCAGAACGTTTTCCCAGACCGTATCTTTATCAAGGGCCAATGAGGCATCAGTATCCATAGGGAAAAACAAGGCTTAGAGCAGGAATCAAAGTATAGAGATGTGGATAACTTCTTGTCAAGCATCATTTAATGTTTAATTATCAATATTTTTTTATAGCTTACGCTCATTCTTGTATATGGGGATTCTTGAGTGGTAGTGTAGCACCTTTCTCGGCATAAAAGCCTCGGCTTCGCCCCTAAGGGAAGATGCTCATTCTGCCTTAATTCATCCGTTTTTTCTTCAAAACAACGGTTTTCTTAAGGCGCCGTGTAGCACCCTTCCCGGCAAGCCGGGACAAGCCTCGAAAGGAGGGTGTTCACTCCATCTCAATTCATCCGTCTTTTCTTTCAGAAAAACGGTATTCTTGAGAAGTCGTGTAAGAAAGCAATTAAACACTTGACGTTAGGAGAGGTTTCTGGTTTACTATTAGGCATGGCAGTAAAGCGCGCAAAAGTCCCCGCACGGGCAGCGGTAAAACCCCCTAGAAAAATTTCTATCAGTATACCTTCCCGTATCCCACAATTTTCCCAGCAGCAGATTTTATATACGCTTCTTCTGGTTGCAACCTTTTTAGTAGGCTATTTAATTGCAACTGTCCAGTACCTTAAAAACCCTTCTAAACCGGCAGACACCCCTACCGCCCAGGCGGGCCAACAACAGCCGGGCCAGCCGGACCCCAATAAAATCTATACGGTAGGAAATGGGCACTTTCCGGTTAAAGGGGATGAAAATGCGAAGGTTACCATAGTGGAATTTGCAGATTTCAGGTGCCCCTTCTGTGAGAAATACTTTACCGACACAGAACCTCAGCTTATGAAAGACTATGTAGATACCGGGAAGGTGAAAATATACTTCCGCCAGTATGAATTCCTGGGGCCAGCCTCTATAGTAGCCGGGAACGCCGCGGAATGCGCAAATGAGCAGGGAAAGTTCTGGGATATGCATGACTACCTCTACAAAAACCAGCCTCCGGAGACTGACACCAGCATGTATACGGCTGACAATATGGCGCAGATTGCAGGAACCCTGGGGATGGATACCGGGAAGTTTAAGTCCTGCATGGACTCCAGCAAATACCAGAAAAACGTAGACGGAGATATGGCTGATGGCCAGAAGGTAAATGTGAACGCTACCCCAACATTCTTTGTAAACGGCAAGCAGTTGTTAGGCGCACAGCCATACGCTAACTTCAAGCAAGCTATAGATGCTGCTCTGGCAGGTAAGTAGTTAATCCTTCTCTACTATCTTTATCATTTTCCCGTCAAATGTTTTCGCTGAGAATTTTTGGGCTTGTTTTGCAAGCGCATCCTGGGTAAATGTTTTCTTTTCAAATTTTTCCAGCGCGGCGTTTAATGCCTCCGGAGTGTTGTGGTCAAAAAAGATACCTGTTTTTCCGTCTACTACTGTTTCCTTTACCCCACCGGACCTAAAGGCAACCACCGGCGTTCCTGCTCCCATAGCTTCTACCGGCGTAATGCCAAAATCTTCATCAAAAGATGCAAAGATAAAGGCTTTTGATAAAGACATGAGTCTGATCTTCTCTTCATCAGTCACTTCCCCTAAAAATTCTATATTTTGTTTTGCCATGGCCTTTAACTCTTCTTCGTACCCTGCAAAACCCCTGCCAAATACTTTTAATTTTTTACCGTTTTTATTAAAAGCCCGGATGATAATATCTGTGCCTTTTGCCCGGGCAAGCCTTCCCCCCGTAAGGTAAAACCCCTCTTTCTTAAAAGTTTTTTTAACGGGAATATCTACGGGTGGGTAAATTACCGTAGCATCCCGTTTGTAAAATTTCTTTATGCGGGAGGCTGTCTCTTCAGAATTTGCAATAAATTCATCAACGTTTTGTGAAGAGCGGTAGTCTACGATCCGTAGTGCGTGCCCCATGAGGCTTCCTACTGCCAGCTTTATCTTACTACTCTTCCAATCCCGTGCCGTTGCATACCCGTACAGGTACCTGGGCGGTGTATGGGTATAACAAATAACTTTTGCATTGCCTTTATTAATTAAATTAGGGAAATAAGCGCCTGTTTGGGAGACAATAATCTTATCATACGCCCGCAGGTCCATACCCGCGAAAGCCAGGGGCGCAAAAAGCCGGAACGGGGAGATAAGCTTTTCCTTTAAAGGAAAATACTGAAGGCCAGAAGTGTGGATCTTGTATGTTTTAAAGCGTTCCCGGTGGGGGCCAAGAAATTCCGGAATATATACGGAGGTATATACATCTGCGTTAGGAAAAATCTTAATAAGCTCTTCCAGAACGCGCTCCGCACCGCCGTACTCTTTGAGATAATCGTGAACGATAGCAATTCGTTTATTGTCTAAGGTTTTCATATAAATTCAACTAAACGCTAAGACCGAAGGTCGCATGCTTTGCTTATACGCTAGTCCCTATGCCCTAAAGTAACTTCATCTGGTTGGGATTTTTCTTCCCCTCTTCATTTTTTCCTTTCCCAAACACTTCATCTAACCTTTTTGGCAAGGTTTTAAAATTATACCCGTCAAAAGCCCTCCGCCAGTCCTTGTAAGAAATGTTTTCCATGGAGCAATCATCAAAGTTATATTCAAACGGGACGCTGGTAAGTATGGTAGCAAGTTGGTGCCCTAAAATCGCATGATCTTTCCCTTCAGCAAGTTTTTCATAGAGTTTAAGGTTTTTCTTTTTTATATCCTCAAGGTGGTTGTAAATCTCTTCCACGCTTCCATATTCTTCCACCAGTCCTGCCGCTGTTTTAGGGCCTATTCCTGTTACCCCCGGGTAGTTATCAGATGCGTCTCCCTGTAGTGCTTTCAGCTCCACTATTTTATCCGGGGTTACCCCAAACTGTTCCTTTACACGGTCTGTATCATAGAGTTTCATTTCAGAGATTCCTTTTATTGGCATGAGTACTTTGGTACGCCCATTTACCAACTGCATCATATCCCGGTCTCCCGTCACAATATATGAAATATCACCAACTTTTTTAGCTGCTTCAGAAAGGGTCCCAATTATGTCATCTGCTTCAAACCCATCTACGGCATAAACAGGGATATGTGCTTCTTTTAGGATGTTTATAATAATGCCAAACTGGGGAGAAAGGTCAGATGCAGTGGTAGGCCGCTGAGCCTGATATTCTTTGTAAAGCTCCTGCCGGAATGTGGGTTTGGGGCGGTCAAAAGCAACCGCTATATGGGAAGGAGACAGTTCCTGTATGAGCTTTAAGAGCATAGAAAAAAAGCCGTGGACTGCCCCGGTAGGGGTTCCGTCTTCTGCGGTTAGGGCGGGCATGGCGTGGTAGGCGCGGTGTACTATGGCTGAGCCATCAATTACTAAGAAAATTTGTTTCTGTAAGTCTTCCTGCATGAACTTTTCAATTATATAGCAAACGGAGGATTTTTTGCTTAGTTGGCTTTTGTTTTTTTCCTGACAGCAAGTTTTTTAGAAGACATAATTTCTATAAACGTTTCCCCTTCCAGCGTTTCTTCTGTTAAGAGGCGGGAGGCAACCTCATCAAGCTTTTTCCTGTTTGCAGACAGAATTGCCCGTGCCTTTTTATGCCCTTCATCTATAATTTTTGCTACCTCCGCATCTATTTTTGTCTGCATAGCTTCTGAGAGGCGTGAATCTTCTCCATACATCCGTTGGCGTTCCAGGTCCAGGTTAATAGGCCCCAGAGAGCTCATGCCGTAGTCCGTTACCATAGTGCGGGCAACCTGGGTTGCTTTCTCAATATCATCTGCGGCGCCGGTGGTTATCTCACCAAAGACAATTTCCTCTGCAGTCCTTCCGCCCAGCATGGTTGCAATTTGTGAAAGAAGCCTGGATTTAGTTTCATGGACCCGGTCCTGGGTAGGTGGAATTAACGTATGGCCCAGGGAAAGGCCACGGCCAACTATAGAAATTTTATGCACAGGGTCCATATTAGGGCTGGAATAAGAAACAATAGCATGGCCAGATTCATGATAGGCGGTGATCCGTTTATCCTCTTCTGATTGAAGACGTTTTTTCTCAGGACCCAACTTTACTTTAGTTGCTGCCTCTTCCAGATCTTTTTCATCTATGGATTTTTTCGCAGAACGCGCTGCCAGAATAGCCGCTTCATTTAGCATGTTCTCTAAATCTGCTCCTGAAAACCCTACAGTGCGTCTGGCTATCTTTTCCCAATCAACATTACCCTCAAACGGCTTGCCGGTTGCGTGTATCTTCAGAATGTCTTTTCTGCCTTCTATGTCAGGGAGAGGAAGCACCACTCTTCTATCAAAACGGCCGGGACGTACTAATGCCGGATCCAAAACGTCAGGCCTGTTAGTTGCTGCCATAACCACCAACTGTTCATGCGGAGTAAAACCGTCCATTTCAACCAGGATTTGGTTGAGTGTCTGCTCCCGTTCATCATGGCCGCCCATAATACCGCTTCCGCGCTGGCGGCCTATGGCGTCAATCTCATCAATAAAAATAATAGCAGGCTGTGACTTTTTAGCCGTAGCAAAAAGGTCCCTGGCACGGGCTGCTCCTACCCCTACCAGCATTTCCATAAATTCAGAGCCTGCAATGGAGAAAAAGGCTACCTTTGCTTCACCGGCAACTGCACGGGCCAGAAGCGTTTTTCCGGTACCTGAAGGACCTACTAATAACACTCCTTTTGGCGCGCGCGCCCCAACTGCCATGTATTTTTCCGGGTGTTTCAAAAAGTCTACAATTTCAAATAACTCTTGTTTTGCGTCATCTACTCCTGCAACCTGGTCAAAGGTAACCTGCGGAAAGTCTTTGTTAAACGCTTTTGCACGGCTGGACCCAAAAGAGAAAATGTTTTCCTGCGCACCGCGTGCCTGCCTAAAAATAAAGTAGAAAAAGGCAACCATTAGGACTATGGGTAAAACGGAGGAAAGGATATTTACCCACAAAGATAAGGACGAGCTGTCTTTTATAGTGATGTTAACACTGGATGGGTCAACATTTGAATTTTTCAAAATATCATAGATAGAAGCGTTAGCCTCTTTATCTGCCTGTGTTTTTTTACCGTTATTATAGTCCAGAGTAATCCGGGTGTCTGTGACTGTGACGTTCTTAACCTGGCGGGCTTTTATATCTTTTAACGCTACCGTAAGGGGAACTGTTTTTGTTTCCTGGGATGAGGTAATGTCTCCAATACCAAAACTTAAAAAGACGAAGAAAAGGAAAATAAAAAGATAAAGGATGATGTCTTTCCAGGTGAACCTAAACCTAAAACCGCGCTTTTTCCCTTTTGTTTGTTTTGTAATCTTCATCTTTTTGAGGCTAAACTATTCACGCATTATACCACAACCTGAGCCTAAAAGCACCCTCTCAGGTAAGAGGTTTGTATCCTGTTTCCCCCCAGGGGTTGCAGGAAAGAATTCTTTTTGTGCCCAGGAATAAGCCTTTCAAGACTCCATACCTGGAAACCGCCTGATAGGTATACTCTGAACAAGTTGGAGAAAACCTACAGGAAGAATAGACCGGGATAAGAGACCCTAAGAGAACTTTCCTTCCGGGGGCAGTTTTTTGGTATAACCTGATAGTTTTTAACACAAAGGGCTTAATCATAGCTGATAGTTTATTTTAGGATCTTATAACGAAATCTTGATAGATGGGTTCTCTTGTGTCTTCCAGGGAGACGTTTTCTACTGCTGCCATGGCAGGACCCTTCAGGCACCGTTTTACCATTTTTGCAACGCTTCCTTCTTCCCCCTGAAAAAGGGCTTCCACGTTTCCTTCCGGAGTATTTCTCACCCACCCTTTCACTCCTAACAGCTGTGCCTGTTCTGCAACAAAATACCGGAAAGAAACTCCCTGGACAGTGCCGGAGATGGTAACTTTTACCTGCTTCATAGAAGTTTAGGCTAAGCCCATTTTAGAGCGGACTTCCGCAATGGTTTGTGATGCTTCTTCCCTGGCTTTTCTGGCTCCATCAGCAATGACCCGATCAACATATTCCGGATTATTCTCAAGCTCCAGGCGTTTCCCCTGAAAGCCTGCAAGCTCAGCATATATAACTTCTGCTATGTGGTCTTTCAGTTCTACGTATTTGAGGGAGCCATTCTGGAACTGTTCATCAAAATAACCATATTTATTATCATCAAATAATTTCAAATATTCAAAAAGCGTTTTTATTCCGCCTGTCTTTTCTCCTCCCACTTCAGAAGAGGTAGGAACGGAGCGGACTTTTTTCCTGATTTCATCCAGTGAGTCTGTCAGGTTAATGTAGGACCCTTCTACGGACTTGCTCATCTTTCCTTCACCTGTGAGAGAAGGCACATACGCGCCGGTGGTTTGAAAACTCTTTGGTTCAGGGAAAGATGTTCCATAGTCCTGGTTAAAGCGTCTGGCTACTTCCCTGGCAACCTCCAGATGCGGCTCCTGGTCTATCCCTACCGGTACGCAGTCTGCGTTGTAAATGAGAATATCTGCCGCCATAAGTGCCGGATAGTTCAGGAGGGCGAGCGTTGCGTGCTCCGGATATTGTTTCACCTTATCCTTAAAGGTAGGCAAATGCTGCATCTTTGCAATGGTAACAACAGAGGAGAAATAAAATGCTAATTCCAAATGCTGGGGAACTTCTGACTGCTGGAAAATAACAGATCTTTCCGGATCCAGCCCTGCTGCAAGATAATCCAGGATTACTTCCCGCCTGTTTTTCCGAAGTGCTTCTATGTCATATGGTGTGGTAATGGTGTGTACGTCTGCCACCATGTAAAACGTTTCATAATCCGGATTATCCTGTAAAGCCAGCATACCCTTTACCGCGCCCAAATAATTTCCCAGGTGCAGCCTGCCGGTAGCCCTGATTCCTGACAAAACCCTGTGTTTCATAATTTGTATTATAGCAGTTTACCGCTTGAGTAAAGATAGATTTATATCTACACATTTATCTTTCTCCAGCTCTGTTGTTGCATGACAGGGGCTCGGGGAAATTTCTTTTTCCAAAAAATGGACAATGTTTTCAGCCTCAATATTCATAAGGGCACCTGTTATGATTGCAGCGACTGCAATGGCCTTTCTGGCACGTTGTCTCTTTGGTTGTGTTTTTCTAGGTTCCTGTTCTTTCATATTCCACCTCCCTTCCATAATATTTTGCAAGCAATGAATTGGCTAAGATTTCAAGTGAGTTAAAAACCGGCAGCGGAAACTTTTTTGGAAACACTAAAGGAAGTTCAGTGCAGCCAAGCAATATTCCCTCTGCCCCTTTTTCATGCAAGGAAAAGGAAATATTAAACAGGCTTAAGGCATCTTGTGCTGTATGTTTGCCGGCTATTACATTCCTGATAACCCTTTCTATTTGTAAGGCTTGTTTTGCTGAAGGTTTGATAATAGTTACCCCTTCTTTTAAAAGAGTGTCAGTGTAAAGGGCTGACCTAAGGGTTGTGGGTGTTGCCAGGATTCCAATCTTTTTAATACGGCTCGAGCTGATAAGTTTTACCGTCTTTTCTATCATGGAGACAAAAGGGATGGGGGTTTCCCGTTGGAGAACTGGTAAAAATTCATGGACCGTATTGCACGCAATAGATAAGCACAAAACTTCATCTGTATTAAAAGCCCGGGTTTCTTTTTTCAGCATTTCTAAGGCTGTTTTCTTCTCTTTTTCATCTGATATGAAATCAGGAATGCAAATAGAATCAATGAGTATATGGGGAAAATCTTCATTTTTCACTGCCTTGTACTGCCGGATAGATTGTTTTATCAGCAGCTGGTATAAATAGCTTGAGGCCTGAGGACCCATTCCTCCTAATATGCCAATTGTTTTAAGTGAGTTCATATTTTAATTTCAAAGGTTTTGCCTGCCTTAAGTCAGCAGCAAAACAAGACAAAAACTCTTCAACTTGTGCAGGCTGATATCTATTCACCCCTTTGGATTCTGTTATTTCCCCATTTTTTACCGTGATGCCCCTAATAAATTCTTGCCCCAGGGATTCGTGCAGCACAACGTATTTAGTCCTGGACAAACCGCTTGCCCGCTCTTCCCTTAAAAGAAATCTTCCTTTTTTAGATATTCCAGCAGTTTGTCTTATTAATCTCAGCTCAAACTCTGTATTAATAGGTATAGTTTCCTCAGGCAATAACTCTGTTAATTGATTAAGCAGAGCCTGTTGTAAGATCACAGGCTTCTTTACTTCATAATCCAAAGAAGCATCCGTGCTGATATATGGTTTATTACATTCGTTTTTCATTTTTCATTTAGCCAACAAAAAACCTCCCTTTTGGGGAGGTTATGAAAAGATACGGTTAAACCTCCCCTAAGAGAGGTTGTTCCAAGAACTATTTATATCTAAGCTATACATTTTTAAATCTTCCTTTTTGTAATTCTTTTGAGCCGCGTGTTACGGTAGCAATGCCTACTCCCAGCTCTTCTGCAATGGTGTGTTGTGCTACCCCACTCTTCAGCATTTTTACTATTTCTAGTCTGGTAGGTAGCTCTAACAATTCTTTTGGTGTTAACATGCCTTCTAAAAAATCAACCATTTCTTTTTTTGTTTTTATTTCTAAAAAGGCATCTGCTAAAGATTCAAGCTGAGCAGTCATAAATACTATTGTACTAGTATACTAGTACTTTGTCAAGTGTTATTCTCTTCTGTTTGCTATGCCTAAGACGCTCCGGTAATAGTCGCAATCAGAAAGTATGTATCCGGACTGGTAATAGCAAAGCGCCTGGGAAAGTGGCCAGCCGTTTTGAATTTTATCCATAATCCAGTTTTTCACCTTAGCCGATACTTCTTCATGGGAAGAATAGCAGGTCCCGGGCGCATACCCGTATCCATTAAATCCTTTCCCGCTTATCACACACGGGTCTGTAAGCCCGCTTTGGGATTCTTGTTGGTACATAGCGCTTACAATGCTGTTCAGGTCAAAAGACTGCACTGCCTGTGCCTGTACACCTGAAGGTTTTGGGGGTTCAATTTTGGGCGCAGGAGCGGGTGTGGGTTCCGGGGTTGCTGAGGGGGTTGGAAGAATTTGAAGATTATGGATAACGCCGGGGATCATGGCTTCTTCTCTCATAGCCGGATTTTCTAAAGGCGGCGGACTTGTTTCCGTAAATAGATTGTACGGGACAACAAGATCCATAGAGGTATAAAGCGGTGGAGATTCATCATGAACGGGAGCAGAATTATCTTTATGCGCAGCTGCCATAATGGCGGTGCTTAAAAGGATGGAGGCAATAGGTCTGGCTGCCCGGTTTAAAGGAATTTTTTTGTGGATTGTTCTGTTTAATTTTGATTCAGGACTCATCTTGTGTTTTTTGTACAGACACTTGGAATGCACGTGAAGAGAAGAACTATTATTAAAAGAGGAACGTATCCCTCAGGTTAAATTTCAACAAGGATACCTGTGCAGCGTAAGAGACAGGTGTACTTTGTGTATGAAAAAGGTTAGAGACTGCTTACCTCTGCTTTAAATTGGTTTCCGCGATCCTTATAGTTTTTAAACATGCCAAAGCTGGCGCATGCGGGAGAAAGTAAAACCACATCTCCCAGGGTTGCTATTTCTGAGGCTGTTTTTACCACCTCATGCATATTTTGACAGCCCTCAACTACTTTAATTTTTTCCGCCAGAGGCGGACCAGCCTTTGGCTGGAATTTTTCATTCTTAATTTTTAGTTTTATTTTCTCCCATTCTATCCCAATCCCAATGATTGCCTTAATGTTTTTAGCGTTACCAATAGTTTCGCCAAGCGAGGTAAAGTCAGAATTTTTGCTGGACCCTCCTAATATAAGTATCTCAGGATCAGAAAACGCTTCTATAGCGGCAATTGCAGTTTCCGGAGTAGTAGAGAATGAATCATCATAGTACTTCACGCCTTTTACTACCTTTACTAATTCAAGCCTGTGTTCCAGCCCTTTAAAGGTTTTTAACACTTGCCTGATAGATTTCAGGCTTGCCCCTCCCAGTGCTGCTGCTAAAACTGCTGCGCACACATTTTCCAGGTTATGGGCTCCCGGCAAAAGAATTTCTTTAACATCTATGACTTTTTCCTCTGTCCCTTCCATTTTGAGCACCACTGCTCCGTCTTTTACAAAGCAGCCTTCTGCCACTTCCTGGCTGCGGCTTACTTTATAGACTGTACCTTCAGACTCTATATCAGATTCATTACTGGCAGGATAATCCCGATTTACTATGGCAAAGTCATCAGCACTTTGGGAGCGGAAGATGTTGCGTTTTGCGTCTATATATTCATATACGTCTTTGTGGTAATCCAGATGTTCTGAAGTGGTCATGAGCATGACTGATATGTGGGGGCTGCTGGTGAGGTCATGCAGCTGGAAAGAAGACATCTCCAGGACAACTTTAGAATCAGGGGTAAGTTTTTCAAGAAAAGAAATAGGAGGTGTTCCTATATTGCCACCCAGGAATGTGTCAAACCCCTCTTCTTTCAGCATCTCATAAATAAGGGAAGATGTGGTTCCCTTGCCTTTAGTGCCGGTCACCCCTATTATTTCACCGGGACACAGATCAAAGAACAACTGGGTTTGGGAGGTAACCGCTATGCCATGTTTTCGTGCCTCTACTAAGGCTTCCCGGTCATGCCTGATCCCGGGGCTCCTAAAGATTATTTCAAAGTCCAATAATTTTGAGAAGTTTTCTTTCCCAAAGAATATAGGAAGCTTAAGTGTATCTATTTTTTCCAAAGATTCTTTGTCTTGTTTTTCCTCCTCTTTCTCATCAAAAATAGTTATTCTGGCACCGCACCCCTTTAAAAATGAGATAAGCGCCTCCCCTTCTATTCCAATACCTAGGACTGCTACCTTTTTTCCTTTTAATTCCTCTTTTGTCATATTTTTACATGTACTGCTTCAACCGTTTTTCCTAACAGTTTTTGGATAGTTTTTGAGAAGGCATTTGCCTCTCCGGTTGTATAATACCAATCTTTTCCTTCTTTTGCATGGGAGAGGGTCTCATTATGTTCTAAAATACGTTTTGCGTGTCTGGCTACTGCTCCGCCTGAATCAAGGATCTGGATCTTATCTCCTACAATCTTTTGCATCTCCTGTTTCAGGAAAGGATAATGGGTACAACCCAGGGCAATAACATCCACCCCACCGTCCTTTAACGGAAGCAAGTGTTTATTTAAGAGTTCTGTTATCTGAGGGTTGTGGATCTCTCCAGCTTCAATAAATTTCTCCAGGCCACTTGATCCATTTTTGCAGACCATGACGTTTTGCGCATAGTCCCTGATCAGCTTTTGCAACTGCTTACTTTTTGCAGTTGCCGGTGTTGCAAAAACTGCAATTTTTTTTGTTTTTGTGCGTTCCGCCGCCGTTTTTACCACCGGAACCACCCCTATGATGGGAGTACTGAATTTTTTCCTTATAATCTGAATAGAAGAAATGGTTGCGGTATTGCAGGCAACAACAATAAGCTTTGCCTCTTTTTGGATTAAGAAATCAGTTATCTTTATGCTTCTTTTTACAATCTGCGCCCGTGTTTTACTGCCATAGGGAACGTACGCCTGGTCCGCTACATATATAAAAGATTCATAGGGAAGAATTTTTTTGAGTTCTGACAAGATAGAAAGGCCGCCTACTCCTGAGTCAAAAATGCCAATGGGTTTAGTAGTATCTTTCAAGTCTTAATTATGAAGTCTTAAGTTTTAATTATATGGTGGCTGGAGTGGGGATCGGACCCACGACCTTGGCGTTATGAATGCCACGCTCTAACCAACCGAGCTACCCAGCCGAGCATTTATTTTACCAAATTGCGGAGAAGGCGGGATTTGAACCCGCGTAAGCTTGCGCTTGCACGCTTTCCAAGCGTGTGCCATAGGCCACTAGGCGACTTCTCCAAACATTAACTATTCCCTGGCCTGCATTCCTGCTTGCGCAGAAATTAAGGCCACAAGGCTTCGCCTGCCTTTACTTCGTAAAGATAAGGCGACTTCTCCAAACATTAACTATTCCCTGGCCTGCATTCCTTTCGGAATGACAATTATACATTATTTGCTAGGCGTTCTATAATTGGACGTGCTTCTTCAAAAACATCCTTATCACTTTTATATGTCAAACGATCTAATACCTCATCTGCCGGCAGCCATTCTACCTTCTCCATTTCATGGTCATGGACCGTTATGTCTCCTCCCGTATATTTCATAATAAAGTAATACACGGTTTTTTTCCTTTTTATGCCATCCATAACATACCAGTACGTTACCGGTGTTATCTCTGCCAGGATTTCCCCTTCTGCTCCGGTTTCTTCCTTTACTTCCCGTACGGCAGTTTCTTTTTTATCCTCACCCTTCAGGTGTTCTTTATCCCCTATGAGACCTTTTGGGAACACCCAGCCATGATGGAAGGAATGCTGGGATACTAATATCTCCAGTTTCTCCCGGTCATTTCTAAAAACTACGCCACCAGCTGAAAATTCAAATACCATGCGCTTTCGGCGGGAATCGAACCCGCATCAGAGGATCCGGAATCCCCCATTCTATCCGTTGAACTACGAAAGCCTCCGGCGGAGGAAAGAGGATTCGAACCTCTGAAAGACTTACGCCTCACGGTTTTCGAAACCGCTCCGTTAGACCGCTCCGGCATTCCTCCAATATTAAAATGCGCACCCGAGTGGATTCGAACCACCAACCGCTGGATCCGCAATCCAGTGCTCTATCCATTGAGCTACGAGTGCTCGTCGTTTGAAAATTACAAATACTACGAGAGGATATAGTGTATTTTAGTGGATTTAGGCGTAAAACACAAACTTTTAAGCTCAGGAAGAAACCCTGTCAAGGGGAAAATTTCGTGCCAGCCAATCTGCAGATTTTTCCATGAACGTCTGCCTCACTACTTCCCGGTAGGGCAAAAAGTTGATGAGGACGCGTCTGACGTGGTCCCGGGAAACATTTCCCAGCGTAATCCTTAGCTCTCCCGGGATTAAAGCCTCAGTTCTGATAATCAAAACATCTACTTTATCAATCTTTTTAAAGTAGAAATCATAGAGTTCATTCCAGATATAGAAATGGTCTTCAACTTTCACCCCTTCTGTTGAGATACGGTAATGGAAATCTTTGGGAGGGACGGTTGCCAATACAATAGAAAGAAAGGTAATAGCTGCAACCGCAAGCATAAGCTGGTATTGGGCAAACAGAAATACAATGACTTCTATCAGAAAGAAGATGAGAAGGCATGAAAGGTAAAATTCACGGGATTTTTTTCTAAAGGGCCTGCCCGGTGCTGTCCAGGAAAGCAGGCTTCTCACATCATTATAGGAAGCTTCATCTGAGGGAGCGTAGGCAGTCTCATCCATACCATAATAATGCACCAAACAGAGATACAAATCAAGTAGAGAGGGGGATTACAATTCTAAAAGAGTTGTGGAATCAGTATTTTTTGCATCCTTAATGTATTGGAGGTACCGCTCCGTGGAAGAAAGCCTTTTGTGTCCCAAAACTTTTGATAAAAATACCAGGGAAACACCATTTCTTAAGTGGTGGGCTACAAAGGTATGGCGAAGGTCATTAATCTTAGCGTTTTCTATGCCGGCTTTTCTAAAGTACCGTTCTACGGCATCCCTAATGTTTCTTACTAAAAATGGCTTACCAGTTTTAGTGACAAAAACGTGCACGTCAGCAGTATTAGGCCGAACAGAAAGATAGCGCTTTAAAGCTTCTTTTGCCCGTCTGTTCATCTGGACATCCCTGGCTGCGTGGCCTTCATAAGGGGCAATATGGAGCGTATTTTCCTCTACGTCTTCCATCCTCAGTGCTGCCAGCTCTCCAATCCTAATACCTGTTTGGAGTAAAACTTCAATAATAGCGTAAATCCTAGGGTCAACAGATGCTGCATCCCGCAAAGCCCTGTATTCCAGTGGCGTTAAGATTCTGGGTGGAGTGAGTTCATATTTAGGGTGGGCAACCATGAGGGAAGGATCATCAGTAACATACTCATTTACCTTTAAAAAGCGGTAAAAGGTTCTGGTGGAATTAAGCTTTCTGGATAAAGATTTAGGGGTATACCCTTTTCCCTGCAAATGTGCCAAAAAAGCTTCGATGTCAGAGTTAGTGACATCTTTAATATGCTCTTTTTTCAACTCTTCCAAAAAGGTGATGAGCTGGTCAATATCTTTGCCGTATGCTAAGATAGTGGCAGAAGCACGCTTTTTAGATTTCAGAAACTCTTGGAATTTGCCATGAGCTTCCCTTATTTTTACTGTTGATGCTGAATTATTCATACGAAAAACGAGTCTAATTTGAGGCTTCAGTAAGCACAGAAATTAAAGATAAAGCCTATAATATCAATATACGAGCCTAATGTCAAGCAGAAGATTCACGCCAAGCGTTAAAAATATCCTCATTTTGTTAACTCTTTTTATGCTCGCAATCCTGGCGCGCAACATCATAGTATCCATAACATCTTCTTACAATAGGGCCAGGATGGTGGAGGATTTACGGGGTGCTTTAGAGCAGAAAAAACAGGAACAGGCATATTTAACCCAAAAGGTATATTATGCAAAAACAGACCAGTTTGTGGAGGATCAGGCGCGCCGAAAGCTGGGATTAGTGCTGCCCGGGGAGAAAGTGGTGATAGATGAGCGGATTGACCCGGGAAAGCCCCAGGTTATAACACCGGAAATGCCTAACTGGCAGAAGTGGTGGAAGCTATTCTTCTAGTCCAGCCTCAATCCTAAATCCTTAATCTTTCTTTTTCGTGTCCAGCTTTTAATCTCAAGTTCCCGTTTCAGAGCAGTTCCCCTATTCCCCGCAGCTTCTGTATAGAGGATCCTTAAGGGTTTATAGAGTTTAGTGTACTTTGCTCCCTGACCTGATTGGTGCTCCTTAAATCTGCGTTCAGGGTCATTTGAAGAACCGGTATAGAGTGCGTTATTATCACAAAGAAGAATATAAACAAACCATGCTCCACTACCCTTTTGAAGTTCTTTTGGCATTACTCTTGGATTATATCAAAGAGCGAAATCTTGGTAAAAGAAAATTGAGGCCAAACAATAGCTGAAGCAGGTTGTTTTAGCCTTCAAATCCGTGGTATAATACATATACGCGCGGGGTAGTGTAAAGCCGCACAGGAGGCTCATAATCTCCTAGGCCAGGTGCGATTCCTGGCCCCGCAACACAATAGCCACATATTTTATTCTGATACACAGCTCCATTCAGGAAAAATTTGCTTTTTTGCCGGTTTACTGGTACAATTTTCACTTATGAATGCACGGCCAAAACTTCCGGTAGAGCCCCGCAAAGTCCTGGGTAAAAAAGTTAAAACCCTGAGACGGGATGGGATTTTACCTGCAAATATTTACGGCAGGGATTTTAAGTCTACTACCGTCCAGCTTCCCGCAAAAGAATTCAAGAAAGTATATGACGTTGTCCATGAAACAGGATTAGTAGATGTGACCCTGGATGGCCAGGCCATTCCGGTCCTTATTAAAAACGTTGTTTTAAATCCTCTTACGGAAGAGTTTCTTCATGCGGATTTCCACAAAGTTAACCTGAAGGAAAAGATTGCTGCAAAGATTCCTGTTGAGCCGGTTGGTGAGCCTAAAGCAGTGGCTGATAAAGCAGGACTTTTGGAACAACCGCTCATGGAGTTAGAAGTAGAAGCGCTTCCTACAGAACTTCCTGAAAAGATTGAGGTAAACGTAGAGAGTTTGGCTGCAGTAGATGATCAGGTGTTGGTATCTGACCTGGAAGTTCCCGCCGGGGTAGAAATCCTTTCTGATGAATCCCTGGTAGTCTTTAAGATAGGTGAATTAGTCACTAAAGAAATGGAAGAACAAATGGCTGCAGATGAGGCCGCAGCAGAAGAGGCCGCAGCAGAAACAGCTGAAGGTGAAACTCCAGCCGCTGAGGGTGAAGAAGCACCGGCAGCTGAGGGTGAAAAGCCTGCTGAAGGCGGAGCGGAAGCCCCAGCCGCTGAGTGATATTTACCATTTCCCCAAATCTTCTTGTAGTTTTTTAGCTTCCTGGTAATTTGGATTCAAAAGTAACGCTTTATTCAGGTATTCCATGGCTTTTTGGTTATCCTTTAGCCTGGCAGCATACACAGCTCCTTCAAAATATACTTCCGGGTAATTGGGGTATTTATGTATTAGCTTTTCCCATGAGGCAAGGCTTTTTACTTCCTCTGCCCTGGTCCTCTGGATCTGCTGGTAAAATATAAACAGGTACAGGGAAATACTCGCCAAAAAACAAAACAGGAACAGCTCTAAAAAAATAAGCACCTTGGAAAAGGTTTTTCTCCTTGCGGTAATCTTGCGGTAATAATGCGGTAATATAGGGATGTTCACTTCCCTATTATATCAGAGGGGAAAAGTTGACACGGTAAATAGGAAACTATATACTACAAACCGGAAGAAAGGCTTAGCCTTTTTAAAGAGCGCGTAGTCCCCGCGAAGCCCAAGGCAACGTAGGGGGAACGAGGAGAAGGCTCCTTACCACTTGGTGAGGGGGATCGGACCTCCGGTTTTATCGGAGAGTATTTGCGGAAACCTTCAGGCTGTAATACCGGCCTTAAGAGCTTTTAGAAAAACCTATAGTAATATAGGACACAAAAGAAAAGTTCATGTATTCTTTGCCCCTCTTCCCCGTAAGCATTTCATATGTGTGGAATATTCGCCTATACTGGCAAAAGGAATAACGCAGCCTCCTTAGTTCTAAGTGGCTTGAAAGCCTTGGAATACCGTGGCTATGACTCATGGGGCGTTGCAGCGGTAAACTCTGGAAAGCTTTTATTGCAAAAACAGGTTGGTAAAATTGGCTCTTCTCGTCTTGAAAAAACATTATTAGATAACTCGACTTTGGCAATTGGCCATACCAGGTGGGCAACGCATGGCGGCGTAACCGTAGAAAACGCACACCCTCATTTAGATTGTTCAAAAAAACTGGCTATTATCCACAACGGGATTGTTGAAAACTATGAGGAACTAAAGGCAGTTCTACTCAAAAAGAAGCACGTATTTTTATCTGAAACTGATACAGAGGTTATTGCCCACCTTATAGAGGAAAATTTAAAAAGACTTCATCTTCCTGAGGCTGTGAGAGTGTCTTTCCAAAAGCTGAAGGGATTGTCTGCCATAGTGGTACTGGATAGTGTGTCCCGCACCATAGTGGCAGCTAAAAATGGTTCACCACTTATCCTGGGCATAGGAAGTAACGAGCTTAT
The DNA here is from genome assembly GCA_050255815.1 of Candidatus Levyibacteriota bacterium. Lineage (GTDB taxonomy): Bacteria > Patescibacteriota > Microgenomatia > Levybacterales > GWA1-39-11 > JAGORM01. The sequence goes on from JBLMVJ010000014.1 coordinate 34,760, forward strand.
TCTGGCCTCTGATCTAAGCGCAATCCTTCCCCACACGAAAAAAGTGGTATTCCTGAAAGACGGGGAAATGGTTGTTCTGAATCAAGAGCTTGCGTTAAAGTCTCTTACCACCGGTAAAAACATTAAGGCAAAGATAGAACAGATAGCTTTCAGCCGTGATGAAGCACGGTTGGGCTCCTATAAACACTTTATGATGAAAGAGATTGCCGAGCAGCCAAAAGTGATTGAACAAATACTTTACAACAAAGGACAGGTTGATTCCCTGGTCCAGGCAATAAAGAAAACTCGCAAGTTATATTTTATAGCTGCAGGGACTGCCTACCATTCAACGCTAGCAGGAGTCAGCCTTCTTTCAAAAATTGCAGGAATCCAAAGCGTTTCTTCTGTAGCTTCTGAATTTTCCCAACTGGAAGGCTTTTTAGACAAAAAAAGCCTGGTTATAGCGCTCTCCCAAAGTGGAGAGACCATAGACGTGATAGAACCCTTGACTCATGCAAAAGACGCTGGGGCAAAAGTTGCAGCTATAACAAATGTCATAGGCTCTACTGTTTACCGCATGGCAGACTACAAAATTCTTCTGAATGCCGGGCCTGAAAAAGCTGTTGCATCTACCAAAGCATATATTGCAAAACTCACTGTCCTTTTACTAACTGCATATAGTTTTGCAGATAGGGAAAAAGAAATTATTCCCCAGATAAAGCATGCGGCTGAAGATATGAAAACTATGCTGCAAGAACCCTATCTGAAGAACGTGAAAGCACTTGCCCGGAAGTTAAAAGACAGGGGGAATATTTATCTCATAGGCAGAGGGATTTCTTATGCGAGTGCGTTAGAAGGGGCGCTCAAGATCAAGGAAGTGTCTTATATTCCTACAGAAGGCTTAGCCGGTGGTGAGCTGAAGCATGGGACCATAGCGCTTATAGAAAAAGGTACGCCATGCATAGTATTTGCACCGGAGGATGAAGTATATGACTCTATTATTTCTAATGCCATAGAGATTAAGTCTAGGGGAGGATATATTATTGGGATAAGTTCTAAAAAAGCAGCGGTATTTGATTATTTTCTGGAGGTAAAAGATAGCGGTAAGGCAACCATTTTATCCCAAATAGTGCCTGCCCAATTGCTTGCATATTATTTGGCCCTCGCTAGAGGCATTTCCGACCCAGACAAGCCTCGCAACTTAGCTAAATCCGTTACGGTGAAGTAATTTCCCAAATCTGGGCGTTGGCGTTTTCATACACCCGCTTAAGTCCTAAATCCTGAGGAAGATATGGAAGGGTTTCTATATAATCCTCATACCTTGCTAAATATACATATTTGATTTGTTTTTCTTTTAAGATTTTCCGAGCTTCCGCACTCGTTTTTGAGAGTAAAAAGGAAAGATCTGTAGTTATATCTTGAGCCGAGTATTTCCCAACGTATGATTTTATTCCTGCAGCGGCAGCTGGTTTGTGCGTACTTTCAAATGAACATTTTGAGCAGCTTTGTTCATAGGCTAATACATTTCCCCTCGGCAACTTTTTTAATACTTGCAGCGCTTCATATTCTGTCTGGCTCACATAATATGTCTGGGGAATGGGAGAAAAGATAGTAGTGGGAAGGAACGGAAACTTTTTCTTCAGGGTAAATGGAATAGTAAAAGAAAAGCTTTTGAAAGTAATACCTGATGCCGGAACCGGATAGGTCTGGGAAGACTCAAGTTCTTTATTTGGTAGCTGAAGCCCACCTTTTAGAAACTGAATAGACCCTTGGTCAAACACTAACCTATTCTGGTCAACGCTTTGCAGCTTCCCAAAATTTAGGCTAGCAGAAGATCCCGCGTCTATAACAGAATCTATAACAAAAGGAAGGTTAACTGAAAGGTTTAAAAGTTTATTGTGTTCTTTATAATTTGGTTCCTGAAAATTATTGAAATAGGTTCTGTAATCAATGATTTTTGTGCTGTTGTCATTGGGGTCAAAAACAATTCCAGCCCGGTAATATGGGGATTGGTACCAGATGGTTTGTTTGCCTGATCCTAACAGGTCTGTCTCCTGGATAATGTGCGCAGGTGAAAGACCGGGAAACGATTTTTTGTACCATGAAGAAAAGTCTTTCATGGTTGTTATCTGGACCCGGCTATTTTCCTCCAGTCCTTTTGCATAATCAAGCCATTGGGATAGGTTGTTAGTGTAATCTTCTATGTGCAAATCCCCTTCTAGGCCTATGGTTGCCTGGCCAAACTGGTTATTAGGATTTTGTAAGGCGTAGGTGTTGAGTAAATTTTTAAAATAAGAGATATCTAGTCCTAATGTTGCGTAATCCTGCAGGCTATACATGCTGGCAGGACGTTTAGAAGCACTGAAATATCCGCTTAAAGGATCCCGTGCTGCCCAGCGGAAACTGACTACATCAAGCTTGTTTTGAATATCCTGCGCCGGTTGTGCACTGTTAATAGCATTAGGATAGTACGGTACAGACCACCAGGTTCCCCACACCTGATACCCGTCTAAATCATATTGGTCTGAAACTCCCAGAGTTCCCGTAATGCCATATTTCTGCTTCATGTAAGAAAGGGAATAGGCATCTGTCCACCAGGACCCTACGGATACCGGATAGTAGCCAAAGATTTCCTTAAAATCTGCAAACAAGGTATCTATGAGTTTTTTTCTTTCTTCTTGGGCGTAGCCGGATAAGAATAAGGAAGTTGCACGGTGCCAGGAATCTGTTTTATGGTAGGCAACGTGTGCTTCACGGGCAAAATCGGGGGTGACTTCCAGGAAAAGGCCAAGCTCTTGCTTGCTGTCCATGCCTTTCAGCGCATTTATAAAATCTCCCTTTTGCATGACATCATATGTTACTAACCAGGTTGCAGGTAAGTCTCGACTTTTAATTTCTGCATACTCCGCATTAAAACTCTTCAGGTAATCAGGAGTATAGGAAGAAATCCGCTGTGGGTTGACAATAGTGATAAAGGAGTTGCCGGATGCGTAGGCGTAGGGAACCTTTATGATAGCTATAACCGTTATAACAATTACAATTATATGGGAAGTTACCTTACGCATTATGCAGTGGGCCAGGAAGAGATGATGAGCATGTCAGTTTTATACTGTAACTCCCTGGTAATTTCCTCTGTTATAAATGGCATGAAGGGATGCAGCAGCTTTAAGAGTATCAAGTATTGAGTATTAAGTGTTAAGTATGAATTGTCGTCAATCCTATTTTTTACGTCCTCAATGTAGATATCTGCAAATTCATGCCAGATAAATTCATACAGCCGTTCTGCTGCCAGGTTAAACTGGTATGCTTCAAGGTATTTTGTTATTTCTTCTATAAGCCTTTGTGTTTTTTCAATCCATTCTTTGTCATTTCCGCTCAAGGCATCTAAGGAACCAAGATTTTCTACGGCGCCCATACTTCTTCCTTCCTGCTTCATCTGGATAAACCGGGCTATATTCCAGAGTTTATTGGCAAACTTCCTGGCAGCATCCAGTTTAGGATAAGAGAGGGCCTGGTCATTACCGGTAGCATTCCCGTATATAAGAGCAAAACGCACGGCATCCGCACCGTATTCATCTACCAATTCCAGGGGGTTTACTACATTCCCTTTACTTTTACTCATTTTCTTGCCATAGGGGTCATTTACAATACCGTGGAACAACACGTCCCGGAACGGTACCTCATCAGTAATATACAACCCCAGCATGACCATACGGGAAACCCAGGCTTTCAAAATGTCATAGGCGGTTTCCATAACAGAGGTAGGATAAAACTTTCCAAAATCATCCGGACCGCTTGTCTTTAGGGTCACATACGGCCACTGGCCGGAAGAAAACCATGTGTCAAACGTGTCTGAATCCTGGGTCAGTTTCAGGGATTTGCATGCCGGACACTGGGTAGGAGTCTCCCCTTCTGTTACTTGCCAGGCATCACAGTCATCACACTTCCAGGCAGGGATCTGGATTCCCCAGACAATCTGGCGGCTTATATTCCAGTCACGCAGGTTTTCCAGCCAGTGGAAGTACGTATTCTCAAAGTTTTTAGGGACTATTTTTATGTCCCCGTTTTTCACTGCGTTTATTGCCCGCGTTTTGAGGCTTTCAACCTTAATGAACCACTGTTCTAAAGGGAGCGGTTCTAAAACATTTTTACATTTGTAGCAGAGGTTTAAGTTAGTAACATATTTTTCATCCACTTTCTCCAGGAGCCCTTTTTTCTCCATCTCCTCTACTACTGCGCGCCTAGCCTCTTTTACATACATACCGGCAAATTTGCCCGCATGCTCATTCATCTTGCCGTCAAAGCCGATGACTTGTTTCATAGGTAGGTTATGCCGCTTGCCAGTTTCAAAGTCTGCAAAGTCATGCGCGGGGGTGATTTTTACCACCCCGGTCCCAAACGCAGGATCAACCATCTCATCTGCAATTACTATGATTTTCGCCGGGCCCAGCACTGTCTCTATATCTATTTCTTTTCCTACATATTGTTGGTACCGTTTGTCCTTCGGATGCACTGCAACAGCCGTATCCCCAAATTTAGTTTCCGGCCTGGTTGTAGCAAGCAGAAGGGGTCCATACTTTATATAATAGAGTGGCCGTTCCCGTTCCTCATGGACTACTTCCAGGTCAGAAAAAGAGGTGCCGTCAAAGGTACAATAGTTTACCAGCTTGTAGTCCCGGTAGACCAGGCCATCATCATACATCCGGTGAAATGTTCTATAGACCAGCGCTACAATATCCGGATCCAGCGTATATTTTTCCCTGGACCAGTCTAATGAAAAGCCCAGGCGCCGCAGCTGCTTTTCAATGCCGCCGCGGTGTTCCTGTACATACTCATAAATCATGGAGAATAGAGTTTTATTGTCATAGTCCAGCCTGGATTTGCCCTGCTCTTTTAATTTCTTCTCAAAAACAAATTGGGTCTCTATGCCGGCATGGTCAGTTCCGGGAAGCCAAAGTGCGGCCTTTCCTTTCATGCGGTTAAAGCGGATCAGGATATCCTCTACCGTAAACATGGCGTGGCCAAAGTGGAGGGCGCCGTTTGCATTAGGAGGTGGGAGGATAATGGTAAATTTATCCTGTGGGTCAGCAGAGTTAAATGCTTCCCGGTTTACTTCAGGCTTAAAATAGCCATTTTCTTCCCAGGCTTTATAAATGCCATCCTCTACCTTTTTATGGTCGTAGACTTTGTCCATTTGGGAGTAATTCTAGCACAAATGTAAGAAATAAGGCAGGGGAAATTACAGGAGGAATAAAAGCGATAAGACTAAAAGCAGCGTAAATACGAAAAACAAATGGAATGTCATGATCTTCACCAGTGGTTTTGGGATAATAATTCCCAGCCTGGAGCTCATTTTGTATGCCTGCTGGGCGTGAAGCCCAGAAATAAGGAGAATCATAAGGGTTGAAGAAAACAAAAATACTTTAGAAAAAACTTGTAACATATTAAGCATATTAGTTAGTAAGATATCCATAGGGTACTCTGCCAACGTACGCCGGTCTGCCTTGCTGGTCTTTTACCCAGAGGCTCTGTACGTCAATGGTTTGAGTCTTATGTAACTGTGATGAAAGAAGATTGGCAACTTTCCGGGGAGACCTGATATTTCTGAGGACAAAGATATCCTCATGGGTGGGCCTGTCAAATGTAATGGATACGTTTCCCATATTCAGGTGTTCTGAGATAATCCCTGAAAGGTCTGCGTCTATCTCCGTACATCTCACCTGGTCTAACAGTACGGAGCTGGTCACCTCTGAAAGAAGCGGACTGTAACGTACTTCCAAAAGCTTTCTGGAAGTTACTATGTACAGATGAAAATACCAGTGCACCATTTCTTTTATAACAATCCCAAAACCTCCCATAAGGCTCACAAAAAAGAAAGCAGCGGCAATAAGTATGCTGTGCAGGACAAAAAATGAAATGACCGTAAACACTATGCTGACAAAGAATGTAGAAGTTACCATTTGGCTTATCCGGAACAGCAGGGTAATATAATGTTCACGGGCTGCAAAAATATATTCCTCATTTTCAAAGGTTATAAATTTTTCAATATCCTGCCTGTCTAGCCTATCCCGGAATAATGTTTTAAGAAGGCTGTTCATAGTGTTTCTACTATACTCCACCCACTACATCTATTCAGTAATTCCCCTTACACTGAAACTGTAATCTTGCTTACAAAAATAATTCATTGTATACTCGGTAAGGGTTGCGCACATGGCCCAAAATGCAAACAGAAAACTTCTAGAATTCTTCCTGCGCCATAAAAAAGTCGCCTATAAAAAAGGGAATATTATTATCCGTTCAGACGAAACGCCTTCCGGCGTATTCTACCTTCTGCAGGGGTATGTAAAAGATTATTGCCTGTCCTATGAGGGAAAAAGTTTCAGTTTAATCCTTTTTAAGGAAAAGGATATTTTCCCGCACAATTGGATTTTTAATAAAACTAAAAATGACCATATCTTTGAAGCCTTTACCGACTGTATCCTGCTGCGTGCTTCCCGCGAAGAATTTATGGATTTTCTTGCAAATAACCCTGACGTCCTGCTGCTGGTTACCCAGAATGTATTGATCAGAATGGGTGGCCTTTTTGAGCGTATGGAGCAGCTGGCATTTGGGAATGCGGAGAAACGCGTCTCTTCTATCATACTCATTTTTGCTGACCGGTTTGGGAAAAAAACGCCTGAGGGGACCCTTATTCCGGTTCCATTATCCCATAAGGAAATAGCAGAGTTTATAGGTATTACCCGGGAAACAGCAAGTATTGAAATTAAAAAACTGGAACGAGCAAACATTATTGTAAGGTCTTCAAAATCTTACATAGTAAAAAAACACGCTGCCCTTCTTAAAAAATCCGCAGCCCTCTGAAGTTCTTTGCTAAAAACTTGCTATAATACCACTATGGGAAACAGTTTAAACCAGTACTCTCAAGTCCTTTTTAAATATTTCACGGCAGATAAGGGTCAACCGCACGTCCAGGGGATTACGGTGAATCCCATTGTTGCAGAAATTGCCTCATGGTACGAAAAACTGCGTAATGCCATGGAGTACCGAAAAGATGAAGTATTGCTGCAGACAACCATCCTGCGGATTCTCAAACGGCGGACTATTTTGGGTACCGGAAAAGATGTAGCAGCCCCCCTGGTACGGGAGTTAGTTTGGGCACGTTATCTGCCTGATGGCAGTATAACCCAGGCAACCATAGAGCAAGCGCAAAAAAAGATAGAGCTTTATGGGAAATTGCGCCGCCATATGGTGGAGCAAAAAATCCTGAAAGACTCAGAAGCAAGCAAATACATCTATCAGGTGATGTCTGCAGACCTGGAGAACCTTCTTAACCCTACCCCGGAGCGGGAGGCTATGGGCAGTTATATTTTTCACTCTCTGCGCCCCAATATTTCTATAGAAAATGAGACGGATGAGCAAGTGAATGTCCAGGTGTTTATTGCAATCCACCGGAACTACACAAATGATAACCTTGCAATTTTACGCTTCCACCTTCTCAAACAGTATTTTGGGGATTTTAATGAAGAAAGCTATGAAAAAATTGCAGCAGGTTTTAAAGACGGGTATATAGCTATTGAAAAAGCGATTAACCATCCCCTCCGGTATAAAGTCTCAACATATGTAAAGCGTTTTATTCCGCCTTTTCTCATTTTAGAAAGTTTGCTGCGTCAGCAAAAGGGGACTATCTATACCCTTTTAGAAAATGATGAAGAGTTTTCCAATACGGTTATCTCTATGTGCCAGGAGAAGTATGACGGCATTGTTTCAAAAGTGAGACGTGCTATAGTGCGGTCTGTTATTTTTATTCTTCTGTCTAAAGTGTTTTTTGCATTTGCTATAGAAGGATCATTTGAGCGGTATTTCTTTGGGAGTGTCCAGTGGCTTACCTTAGGGCTTAATATTGTTATTCCTACTTCCCTCATGATTATTGCAAGCTTTTTTATCTCCACCCCTAATAGAAGAAATTCCCTCCGGATTCTTGCTGCCATAAAAGATTTGTTGTTTTCCCCCCAGCCCAGGATTGGGTATGCTATCCACTTCCAGGATCCTACCAAGAAAAAAGCAACATTTTCAGATAATGTCTTTACTACTCTTTGGTTTACCACCTTCATTATTTCCTTTGGCCTTATTATATTTGCCTTAACAAAGATGCACTTTAATATCATGAGCCAGGGAGTCTTTTTATTCTTTGTGGCTATAGTCTCATTCCTTTCTTACCGTATTAACCAGACGGCACACGTTTATACACTGGAGGACCACCAGAGCATTAAAACGTTAATTGCCGACTTTTTCTTTTTGCCGGTTGCCAGGATAGGAATGTATCTGACAGAAGGAATTTCCCAGGTGAATATTTTTCTGTTTTTATTTGATTTTGTGATTGAGACACCGTTTAAGAGTTTATTTGGATTTTTTGACCAATGGTTTTTATATCTGCACTCAAAGAGAGAAAACCTCGAATAGTCTGCAAAGTAGTATATAATTATCTACAGTGAAACTTGACACAGCAGAAATCTTAAAAGTTTTTGGAAATACGTTTTCCCAATTAATTATAAGGTTCTCAGGCGCCGGTACTACATTTTTAGTTACGTTATTTCTTGCGCGGTTTCTGGGCGTTGATACGCTGGGAAGTTTTATAAAGGTAACTTCATTTGTAGCAATCTTTTATTTGCTGATAGACTTTGGGCTCAACACAATCTACCTTAAGGATTATTTCCATAAAACAGAGGAGTTATTTGGGAATTTGCTGCTGCTGCGGTTTTTGATCTCTTCATCCGTTTTCCTTTTAGTCCTTGCCATTGCCGTTTTTCTGCCGCACACGGAAAACTCCGGATACTCAATTGCAGAAAAGATAGGTATTCTTATCTATTCTTTTACTATTTTTACGGAAGGCATCCTGGTTTCATTTAATGGCCTCCTGCAAAAAAACCTTCTCCAGAAAAAATTGGTAATGCCAAGCCTGGCTTCTTCTGTTGTTACCATACTGCTGGTTTTATTAGGCGTTTGGGCGCATAATCTGTTTATTATTTTGGCCTCATATCCTATTGGAGAGCTGGTTCAGGTGTCCGCCATAAGCATCTCCCTTAAGAATAAAGTTTCTTACAAGAGGCTTCCCGCTTCTTTTAGGAGTTTTTCTAGAAAATCACTGTTTGCTGCTTCCCCCCTGGCACTCATGTTGTTTTTAAATGTAGTATATTTCCGCGCGGACTCTTTTATTCTTGCCCTCTTAAAAAGCGCAACTGATGTAGGCCTCTATGGTTTTTCCTATAAAGTATTTGAGTTTTTGATTTCCGTCCCTACGTTTCTTTCTGCCAGCGTATTTCCAATCCTTATTGCGGTACATGCTGACCGTAAGCTATTTAGGCAAAAGATATTTTCTTATGCAGGTATATTATTGGCGGTTTCCGGTATTCTTACCGGTGCCGTTTTCCTGCTTTCTCCCCTGGTGTCCCTGGTGCGTTCCGATCTGGCACCCGCCGTTATTCCTTTACGTATTTTATCTTTTTCCCTACCCTTCTTTTTCTTAACCAGCTTATTCCAGTGGGCGATTCTCTTACAGGGAAAAATAAAGCTGCTTCTTTTCATTTATGGGATCACTATGGTTTTAAATGTCATTCTGAACGTGCTGTATATACCGGTTTTTTCATATATAGCATCCTCATACATCACGCTTGCAACTGAAGGGCTTGTCTTTCTGCTGATGCTTATGGTATTTTTAACTTCTAAGAAAAACTAAATGGAGAAGCACGTATCTGTATACTGTGACGGCGGATCCAGGGGAAACCCGGGAGAGGCGGCTTATGGGTTTGTCATTTATGACCGGGATGGAAAAGAGCTGTATAAAGAAGGAAAGCGCTTAGGGATAACTACCAATAATGTTGCAGAGTATTCCGCAGTAATTGCGGCCATGCATTGGCTTCTTGCGCATCCCGTAGAAGATTCACAAATCCAATTTTATCTGGATTCTGCATTAGTAGCAAACCAGATGAAGGGAATATTCAAGATTAAAAACGAGAATATGCGTTCTCTTGCCTATACCGCAAAAACTTTGGAAAAAAAACTTTCCCAACAGATTACCTATCATGCTATCCCCCGGGAGCAAAACAAAATGGCAGACCGCATGGTTAACCTTGCATTAGATAACCTCCTTTAGTTTTTCTAGACAAACAAGGCTTCGTCCCATACAATAAAAGTATGGCAAATTACCTGGAGGTGGAAGAGGAAAAGAATCAATCCTCCCTTCTGTTTGTAGACCTCAACTCCGGTTTGGAAAATATCCTTTTAGACCTTTTGTATGAGAAGCTTAAGGACAAAACAGACTGTTATGCTTTGACCAGGAAGAAAATCCCTGAAGGCCTATCACGTCTTTCGGCTTTGAGTATCCACCTGCTGGATCAGTTAACACAAAACCCTTCCTACGCGGTAATTTTCCTGGATGAGGAGAAGCAGAAAAAGAAAACGTATGAAGTTATAGAAAAACTTTCCAATGGCAAGACCCACATAGTAGTCCTGGTGCCTTACCGGATTTTTGAAGGATTTTCTGACCTGATTCTGTCCTGTAAAGATAAGCCTAATGTTTCATTTGCTTTGGTTGGTGATTTGTTTGGTATTCACATGCTTCACGCTCCGTTGTCAAAGATTATCCAGCGGGCACTTTTAAAAAAGGAAATATACCTTTCCGGTAATGATCTTACTCCTATCTTTCCCATTTCTGAAGAAGATGTAATTTCCGGCATCCAGCATATCCTGTTTGCGCTTAAGGGTCGCGTTTTTGTAACCACCCTTTTTTATGACCATCCGCAAACCATAGTTTCCCTTTCCCACATGATAAAACGGCTTGAGCCGGAGCTTTCAATATATTTTGACGAGAAAAAGGCAGTGTTTTTGGAAGGGGAGACGGTAGACCAAAAAAATAAATTTTTAAAACAAAAAATAGGGGTAGTCGCCCAAGCTCCTTCCGTTTCTTTTGCAGGCTTTGAAGCAAGCTGTGTACCATTACAAAACCCCAAACTGCCGGTATATACCCCTTCAAAAAGAAGGTTAAAGAGGACGGGCAAGCTTATTTCATTTGCAGTAATACAGCGGTTAGTTGCCTACATGTCCGTAGGGTTCACCCTTTTTATTATTGCTTCCTGTATCGTTTTTGTTTTGAGTATTTTGCAGTTTAGGGATGGAGTGAAAAGTTTGACTGCAGGTAATATTACCGCTGCAAGGCAGTCCCTGCAAACCAGCAGCAGCTTATATTCCTCAGTGTCAGGCGTAGTAGAGTTTTCAGTTTATCTCTCAGAGTTTTTTGGCCAGAATGATGTGACCCGCGGCGTAAAAATGTACGCTACGTTTATGAATGAGCAAAAAGACATGCTGCCGGTGATAGAAAAAGCGCTCCAGGAAAATCCTAACATGTCAAAAGAAGAGTTGCAGCAGGTACTTTCATCTTATATGAATGTATTTTTTATGACTGAAGAGTTTAATAATGAGGGCAACAGCAGGCTCAGAGCCTTTGAACATTTAGAAGTTCCTTCCCGATTTTTTTCGGCGCTTTCTGTTGCGCCTCAGATATTAGGGTATGACGGGAAGAAATCATACATTATTCTTTTACAGAATAATAATGAACTGCGTCCTACCGGGGGGTTTATTGGGTCGGTAGCGTACGTAGAGGTGGAAAACGGAAAACTTTCAACCGTAAACATACAGGACGTATACGACCTGGATGGACAACTGCGGGGACATATAGAGCCTCCTTTTATAGTCCGCAGGTTTTTGCAGCCCCATTTGTATCTGCGGGACAGTAATTTTTCCCTTAATTTCCAGGATGCGGCAAGCAGCTCTGCGCTTCTCTACAACCTGGAAACGGGCAAAAATATAGATGGCGTGCTAGCAATAGATACGCAGGTATTAAAGACGTTGGTAGACATAGAAGGGCCTATAACCGTGCCCGGATTAAAAAATGAACTTACCAGCAATAATATAGTGGATGTAGTCCAAAATTCTATCCAGGCGGACTTTTTCCCCGGATCAACGGAAAAAAAGAGGATTCTTTCTACTATCTTTAACCAGCTGTTGTTTGACATCCAAAGCGATAACCAAAAAAAAGTAGCTTTTATGAAAAGCCTTCCCCGGCTTCTTTCAGAAAAACATATTCTTCTTTCTTTCGCAAAACCATCCCTGGAAAAAGCGGTGATAGCCTCTTCTTTTGCCGGGAGCTTAGAAGACCTGCGGGTGGAAAAAAATACATACCCTGACTACCTAAGCATTAATGAGGCGAACATTGGGGTAAATAAAGTAAACCAGTTTGTAGACCGGAAGGTAGAATATGCAGGGCTTCTCAAGGGGAATTCATTAGACTCTGACGTTTTGGTTACATTGCACAATGTAGGAAGTGAGAATTATAAAACATATATGCGTGCAGTTGTGCCGGAGGGCGCAAAGCTTTTAAAGATATTCTTTGACGGGCAGGAGCAAAAGATTACCCCTTTTATTACAGACCCTGCCGTATATGAGAGAAAAGGATTTAAAGCGCCTGTTGGATTAGAAGTCAGCCAGGAAGTAAAAAACGGCCATAAGGAAATAGGGTTTGTTACCACTGTTGCAAAGACCTCTTCTCTATCTGTGCGCATTTTATATGAAACTGACTATAACTTTTTAGACAAGGATGTGCTCTTCTACTCTTTTAATTTCCTTAAGCAGCCGGGTACCGGTGCGTACCCGATTAGCGTAACACTCCAGACAGATGGGAATTATATCCTTGAAAAAGAGGACAACTCTCCCGTATTATTTGAAGGTGCTATAGATACGGATAAAGAGGTGAAAGTAAAAATAGTACGCTCAAAATAATGACTACCACCATTAAGAGGTTTACCTTTGTTTTTCTAATACCCGGAATCATCCTGCTAGGACTTCTTATAGGAGTTGCTTTAACTCTTTTGAAGCTATCACTTTTTGCTGCAATTTTATTAATAGCTATTACTATTTTAGGAAGCTATACCATGTTTTTAGAAAGCGCACGGGCGCTATTCAAAAAACAGTTTGCCCTGGATTATATAGCTATGCTTGCCGTTATAGTTTCTCTGATCTCCCAGGAGTATGTAGTTGCCGGTTTAATTGCCCTTATGATTTCAAGCGGAAAAACACTGGAAGACTATGGTGTTTCCCAGGCAAAACAAAACCTTACAAAACTAATTGACCGCATCCCTAACACGGTTACCCTTTTTGAAAAAGAAGTACCCGGCGGGCAGATAGAGATTGAAAAACTAAAACCGGGAATGCAGATATTTATTAGGCGGGGGGAAGTGATACCGGTGGACGGCATCCTACTCTCAGATGTCACCCAGACGGATGAATCTTCCCTTACCGGAGAGCCCTATTTATTAGATAAGGAGAAAGGGGATGTGATGAGAAGCGGAACTATAAATTTGGGGGATGCTATTGTAATTTTAGTTGAAAAAACCACAGAAAACTCTACCTACAATAAGATTATTGAGCTGGTAAAATCTGCCCAGAATGAAAAAGCACCACTGGTGCGCCTGGCAGACAGGTATAGTACCTTTTTTACTATTATCACGGCGGCAATCTCCATTTTTGCCTACTGGTATACGCATTCTTTGTATGGAGTATTGGCTGTTTTAGTGGTGGCTACTCCTTGTCCGTTGATTCTTGCAACACCTATTGCACTTTTGGGCGGGATAAATGCATCTGCAAAAAAACGGGTCATTATGAAAAGCCTGGCAAGCCTGGAGGTTTTGTCCCGGGTTACTACATTCATTTTTGATAAGACCGGGACTATTACACTGGGAAGGCCGGTTGTTTCAAAAATTGCTTTGCAGGAGAAAGGTATAGATGAAAAAGAAGTGTTGTCTATAGCTGCTGCTATAGAGCGTAATTCACTGCACCCGCTGGCAAAAGCAATTGTATCCTACGCAAAAGAAAATAAGGCACCCGGTAAAACGGCACGGGAAATAAAAGAAACAATAGGAAAAGGCATAGAAGGGGAAATTGGAAAAGACCATTATGCCCTGATGAAAGAAGCGGAGACAGAAGGAATGGTTATAGCAGTGCTACACGGAAAGAAAAAGATAGCAGAAATTCATTTTGATGAAGAGATTAAGGAAGACTCCGTACGTGTAGTAGAACGCCTGAAGAGGATTGGGTTAGAGCTGCAGATTTTTACCGGTGACAAGCTCAGTTCTGCCCAAAAAGTGGTAAATAAGTTAGGGCATGATATTGTAGTAAAGGCAGAGTGTAGTCCTGAAGATAAACTGTCAGGAATTAAAGACTTAAGATCCCACGGGAAAGTAGTTGCCATGGTAGGGGATGGCATTAATGATGCGCCGGCGCTTGCGCTAGCAGACGTAGGTATAGTATTTAGTAATGAAGAGCAAACTGCGGCATCAGAAGCGGCGGATGTAATCTTCCTGGGGTCTGATTTCTCTTTAGTGTATGAGAGTCTAATTATTTCTAAAAAAACAATCCGCATAGCATTGCAGAGTATTATTGCGGGAATTGGAATGAGTATCCTCTGTATGATTCTGGCATCTGTTAATTTAATCCCGCCGGTTTTAGGAGCATTTTTGCAGGAAGCCATAGACGTAGCCGTTATTATTAACGCCCTGAGGACTTCCCGTGTAGCCTAGTCTGTACAAACCCCATATAAAGCTCGGTCCGTTCCATGCCTCGCAAGAGCGCTTATACGGTGCAGGCATTTTTCCTAATCTGTGAATTCTTGGATGAACATTTTGCCGTAAGGGCCGGCGTCTATGACGCCTATGCCTACCAGATGAAACTGCGGGTCCAATATATTCTTCCGGTGTCCCTCACTTTTCATGAGTCCTGCAAAAGCCAGGTCAACATCAGGGGCAAACGCCAGGTTTTCCCCTGCTGCAGTATAGGGAATTCCCGTTTGGGAGAGGCGGTCAAATGGGGAAAGCCCCTCCGGCGTGAAGTGGGAAAAATAACCCTCCGCCAGCATCTTTATGCCGTACGCCCGGGCCAGCTTAAGAAGTGCCGCATTAGGAACTAAAGGCCCTACTCCCTGCTTTTGTCTTGCTGCATTTACTAATGCCAGCATTTTATTTTCTGAATCCTGGTCTACGGTGACATTTCCAGTCTGGAAATTTAGCGGAACGGAGGTATTGGTTTCCTGGGGAACGGTTAAAAAATTAATAGTTTCATTAATAGTTGCGCCAAATACCTGCTTTACTGAAGATTCAATTATTTGCGTTCTGGTATATAAAATTTTTCCAAAGACAGAGGACCTCATTTCTGATTTAAAAAATGCAGAAATTGGAAAGGATAAAAAGATAGAGACTACAAAGGCAGATATAAAGAAAAATGAAAGAGCTCCTGCCACTACTGCAACTATCTTAGACCCAGCGTTATTGGCAGGAAGTTTTGCGCTGTTAATAATAATTGAAGACAGTTTATTAAACAAAAAATAATAGGGGATGGAAAGGGCAAAAAATGCGGTTGCATCAGAGAAGCCTTTTGAAGCGTGGAACATCTGGGCCAACAGATCTGAAAGGAACGTGTATGTGGTAAGGCCCAGGAAAAAAGAAACAATCAGGGAAAGTAAATTTGAGACTGCCTGTTTCCCCCCTCCTATGTATTCTTCAAATAAATAAGCAATCAGGCATAAACATATAACGGCATCAAATATGTTGAAGGGGAGTTTTCCCAGGAGTATGAAAAGCGTCTGGATTTCAGGGACTTGCATAAGCTGGTTTGACCACAGCGCTTAAAAAACATATAATTGGACTACTCTACGTTTTTAGAATGCGCTGGTCCTATACTCACATTATACAGAAGTTAAAAGATAAAACAAAAAAGATTCCTAAAAGGCGCTTCCATATGAATTTTAGCCATATAAAGGTTAGGCACGTTGTAACATTTCTCCTATTAATATCCTTTGTGGTAGGAATCGGCTTTTTATACTGGTTTGTGCTGCGGGATATTCCTACTACGGCAACTATAGGCAGGCAGGATTTCCCCCAGTCTTCTAAGATTTACGACCGGCATGGTACGCTTCTGTACAGCATCTATACTTCCAGAAACCAAACCTTTGTACCGCTTACTAAAATCCCAAAAAACATGCAAAATGCAACGGTAGCCATTGAAGATAAGGACTTCTATAAACACGGGGCTATAGACATACGGGGGATAATGCGGGCTGCATACTCTACCCTGGTTAAAAAACAAACCCAAGGCGGTTCTACTATTACCCAACAGCTGGTAAAGACTTCTTTGTTAACCCTGGACCAGACTATCCAGCGGAAAGTAAAGGAAATTATTTTGTCATATGTGGTTGAGGCAACCCATTCAAAAAGTTCAATACTGGAAATGTACCTTAACCAGGTGCCGTATGGCGGGACTGCGTATGGAGTTCAAGCTGCAAGTTACGTATATTTTGATAAGCCCGTATGGCAGCTTTCCCTTCCTGAAGCAGCATTTCTGGCCGGCCTTCCGGAAGCACCTAGTCTCTACTCTCCTTTTGGTTCCCACCCTGAATTAGGTATGGCACGCCAGCATGATGTCCTCCAGAAAATGTATGAGCAAAAATATATCAGCAAAAAACAGCTGAATGATGCGCTCAAGACAAAGCTCACTTTTTCCAAAATCCAGGATAAGATTCTAGCCCCCCACTTTGTTTTTTATGTGAAGGATTTGCTGGTAGGAAAATACGGGGAAAAGATGGTGGAACAGGGAGGTTTGCAGGTGACTACAAGTTTAGATTTAGATATCCAGAATTATGCACAGGCAAGCGTTTCTGCAGAGATTGATGATTTAGAAAAGTATAATGTCACTAATGGTGCCGCCATGGTTACGGAGCCGGCAACCGGGGAGGTTCTTGCTATGGTAGGATCCCGGGATTATTTTGACAGCAAACATGACGGGAATGTAAATGTAGCGTTGGCACACCGGCAGCCCGGGTCTTCTATTAAACCCATTAACTATGCTACCGGCCTGGCAAAGGGTTATACCGCCGCTACCCCATTTGTAGATGAACCAACCTGTTTTGAAAATGGGAATCTGCCAAAATATTGCCCGGTAAACTATGACGGTAAATTCCATGGGGTCCAGCAAATGCGTTTTGCCCTGGGAAACTCTTTTAATATTCCGGCTGTCAAAATGCTAAAACTAAACGGTATTGATGCTATGATTGCAACCGCTTCTGCCATGGGCATTTCTACCTTTGGTGACTCTTCACGTTATGGTCTTTCTTTGACTCTGGGCGGCGGTGAGGTTACCATGCTGGACATGACTGAAGCATTTGGCGTATTTGCAAACGGAGGATATAAGGTAAAGCTGCAACCCATACTCAAAGTAACGGATTCTTCAGGGAAGGTATTAGAACAGTACAATCCGCCCAGCAGTCCTATTTTTGGTGAGAAAGTCTTACCGCCCGGCGTATCATTTATCATGTCCCATATGCTAATGGATAATAATGCCCGGTTGATAGAATTTGGCGGTGTTTCCCCACTGAAAATTAAAAACTACCCTATTTCAGTAAAGACCGGGACTACGAATGACTTCAGGGATAACTGGACCATAGGGTATACATCCCAATATGTAGTTGCTGTTTGGGTAGGGAACAATAACAACACCGCTATGAACGGGATAGTTTCCGGTATTACCGGAGCCGCCCCTATCTGGCATGACATTATGGCACATATGGTTGAAAGCTCCCCGCCCCAGTGGCCTATCCAGCCGGACAATGTAGTGGGGAGGACTGTATGTGCTGACTCAGGCCTGATGCCTCCTGCTGACGGATGCCCTACCCGGTATGAATACTTTATTAAAGGGACAGAACCGCAAATAGACCCGGGAAAGCAGAAAGTATTTGTTGATAAAGATTCCCATGACCTGCCGCCAAAAGGAAAAACAGATAACCTGACGGAAGAAGACCACCGGATAGTAACAGACCCAACGGGTGACCGGTACTGTGTTGACTGTCCGCACCCTACTCCCAGCCCCACTCCTACTCCGTAGTTTAGAAAGCCTACACTTAAAAAATTTACGAATACGTTGAATCTTGAGGGTAAGTTATCGAAATTTATTTGAAGTTTAACTGTGTTGAAACTATTCAGAACATAGGTTGTAACTACTTTTTCATCCGGTTTTTAAGATATATATAACTCGCTTTAAAACAATAGGAGAGGTATTTAATAATTCTCAATGAAATAGAACAACCTAAGCAAGCAGGGGTATTACAAAAACAAACCCCGGATCATGGCTTTGTTTCTTACCAAATACTTACCATATATTTAAGGCTAATGGTAAAGAATGCGTAGATAGTAAAGACACAAGACGTAAGATGTAGGATCTAAGAACGAGGAGTGATTAAGGTCTAAAATTCTTGTTATAGGAAAGACCAAAAAGAAAAGAGGCCATTAGGAGTCCCTGTTGCGTGGTGAAAAAGAAATGGTCAAACATTCCCTGGACCAGGAAAGCTGTAAATAAAATAAAAACCATTTCATAAAATGAATACGTTCCCAGGTATCCTTTTGTCTTATGGTAAAGAACCAGGATTGAATTTAAAGAAAAATACCAGAATACCAATAACCCCAGTATGCCGGCTTCAGATAGTATAAGTAGAAAAATATTGTGAACGGGTTGCAAACGCGTAGGGGAGAAGTCTTTCTGCAAGACGCCTTCATAATAAAATGAATTGCTCAGTCCTACGCCAAACAAAGGCTGTCTGGAAAAAATCTGAAAACTGGTTAGGGTTAAATCTGTCCGGGGTTCAACCCCATTAAGAATTGATGACAAAGAAAAAAACCGAAATGAGAAACTCGCAAAGAATATTCCTAGGAGAATAACAGCTGAACAAAACACAATAATTCTTTTGATGTGTTTCCTTTGGGAAAAAATGGGGAATAGTAAAAAAGAGTAGAGGAGGAATAAAATATTTATTGCCAGCATAACGCGGGAGAACGTCAAAAATAAACATACTTCAATAACTGAAAAAAAGAAGAGCGCCGTATACTTTCCGGCTATATTTTTTTCATGATGGGAAACAAAAGAAGAAAAGACAGCACCCATAAACAGAAAGAAAGCAAGAATATTTGGGTGGGGAAACGTGGCATACGGTCTGACCAGCAAACCGCGGGTTGTGTTAATGACTGCTTCACCTAAGGTTGATGGCGTAAAAAACCTCTCGCCAAAAAAATAGAAGATCCCATTTAAAGATCCTTGTTTTATAAATTCGCCAATCCCCAGGAGTGCTTCTAAAAAAGCAGCAAGAGATAAAATCCAGAGAGCAGTAAACAGATGTTTTTTGTCTAATGCAACAGCAGCAAACAGGCCCAGGTACATTACCTCAAAAAGCTTAAATAGTTTATACAGGAGAGAGAGCGGTTCAAAAGTATAAAAGAGCGGGAATAAAACAATTAACACTAAAAAAAGAAAAAGTTTCCGGGAAAAAAAAGATTTTATTAAAGAGTTTGAAAATATATTTTTAAAAGACAAAAGAAAAAGGAGGAAGATTAAAACGTCACTTATATAAATAGCAGGGGAGAGGTAGTCTACTCTGATACCATGGACTAAGGAAAAGGATGGCCAAAAATGCGGGCCAAACTGCTGGGGAAGGAAAAATAAAATAAGAAAGAAAAGGATTATTTGGGGATTAAACTTTGTAGGAATGCTTTTTAAGCTCACTTCTTTTTAATGACCAGAACGCGGTCCCGGTCTTCACCCATTGATTCAGTGGTGACATCAGCATCTTCAGCAAGTGCCATATGGATCAGTCTGCGTTCCCAAGGTTTTAAGCCTCTGACGGTTTTTTCAACACCGGTAGAAACTACTTCATCCCTGAGTCTTCCCGCCAGATCAGAAAGGTATGCTTCCCGCTCTTCACGGTAGCCGCCAATTTCAATTAACAGCCTTTTTCCTTCCGGAAGGTCTTTAGAGACTAAAATGTACAGGACGTATTCTAGAGAGGAAAGAGTATTGCCATGTTTTCCTATCAGAAGGGCATTATTATCCCCTGCATCTATAGAAACAGTGAAGGCTTCATCCCCTTCAGTTACTTCAATTTTTGCATCAACCTCTAAAAGCTCAAAAAGTTTCTCAATTTTTTTCTGTACTTCTTCCATATTATCTTGCATTAATCCCTATTTTTGAAAGCCAGGGTTTTGTGCCGCCGGCCCCTACTAAAAGGTATTGCTGAAGTATACCAAAAATGGTGAACGTATTCCAGTAGAGAGACAGGCCCAGCGGAAGGCTAAAAGAAAAGTACGCAATCATAACCGGGAAGATAAATAATGACTGGTTCTGGAAAGCGGTTTGGAAATCATCCTTTTTCTTCTCACCTTTTGCAATGGTGGGCACCAGGCTGGGCTCAGGCAGCATCATCTTAGACAGGAAAAACTGTAAGACGCCGGTGACAACCGGAATAAGAATAACTGCGGGGTTAGCAGAAAACATTTTAGACGGTGAGGAAGAAAGGACTGCGCCAAAAAAATACACATTCCAGGTATTTTGGCTGATATGCATCCAGGGGAAATATAAGATCTTGTTCAGCGCAGTAATGCCGGAAGAAGTATTCACGTTTACCACATGGGTTAAGACGCTATACAGGCTCCAGATAACCGGAAGCTGAATAACAAGAGGAAGGCATCCCGCAGCTGGATTAATACCATGCTCTTTATATAACTTCATGATTTCTTCCTGCTGCCTTTTTTTGTCATCTTTATGTTTCTCTTTTACTGCAGCCAGATGCGGGGTTACTTTTTGCATTTTATGGGCAGATTTTATTTGAGCAGAAACAAACGGGTACAGAATAAGCCGGATAAGTACAGTCATAAGGATCACGGCAAATCCCAACGGGTAGGGGATATGTCCTAAAAGCAGCAAGTGGTACAAGCCAATTAAAACATTGGTGATGGGGTTAATAAAGATAGTGATAAATAAAAGTCCTATGTTCATGCGTTCAGTCTTACCAGTAATCTTGAGAGTTCATCCATTATAGCGGATTTTTGGTATTCTTGATAGCTTAACCTGAGGAAAAAAACCAGATCATAGGAATTGGGTATTTTTTTAAGTTCTTCCTGAAGACAGCTTATAAACATGCGTTTTACCTTATTTCTCTGCGTTGCCTTCTTTGAGACCTTTTTCCCAACCACTACGGCATAGGTAGGATCTTCTGACTTCTGGAACCGTAAGACATAGAATGGGGTTACGGATTTTTGCCTGGGAACACCTTTTCCAAAAGAATACCGGGAGGATTTTTTAAACATGAGGGCTAGAGAGAAACTGCCAGGCTTTTTCTGCCCTTCAGTCTTCTTCTTTTCAAAACGTTGCGGCCGTCATGGGTTTTCATCTTAGACAAGAAGCCATGCTTTTTAATGCCCTTGACCTTTTTGTGCTTCATCATTTTTTCAGACATGTTGTTATTATACTAAATTGTGCCCAGCTTGACAACTGCAATATATTACCCCTTTTCAATAAAGCGAAATTTTGCTACAGTTATTGTATGATTCGAGTTGCTGTGAATGGGTACGGGAGGATTGGACGCGTAGCGCACCGCATTATTATAGAGAAGCATGCGGAAGAGATAGAGGTAGTAGCAGTTAACGCAGGATCTTCCACAGACATGTTGGGCTGGATGCAGCTATTAAAATATGACACGGTGTACCACACACTCCAGAGCCATTCCCTTTTTATCCAAAAACCTGAAGAAGTAACCGTTAAAACAGCACTTCCTTCTATAGGAGCGCTGGTGGTAGATGACAAAGTAATTCCTTTTTTCTCTGAAAAAGACCCTGCAAAACTTCCCTGGAAAGATTTAGGAGTAGATGTAGTGATAGAGTCTACGGGACACTTTACCACCCCTGACAAAATGAAACTCCATCTGGATGCGGGAGCAAAGTCTGTTATTTTGTCAGCTCCCTTTAAAGATGAGGCTGCAGATTCCACCTATGTATTGGGGGTAAATTTACATCCGGAAGAAACATCCAATTTGGAAAATATCATCAGTAACGCTTCCTGTACTACTAATTGCATTGCACCGGTTGCCGCTATTATAGAAGAAACTTTTGGGATAGAAAAAGCTATGATGACTACGATCCATGGATATACTTCAGACCAGCGGTTGCATGATGGAGGACATAAGGACTACAGGAGAGCACGGGCTGCTGCTATGAATATTATCCCTACCTCAACCGGCGCAACTAAAGCTGCTGCAAAAACCATTCCATCTTTGGAAGGCATTTTTAACGGCCTTGCTATCCGGGTACCGGTTCCGGTAGGTTCTTTATCAGACTTTACCTTTCTGTTAAAAAAAGATACTACGGTAGAAGAAGTAAATAATATTCTGAAACAGGCTGCAGGTTCTGACCGGTGGAAAGGAATTTTTACCACCACAACTGACCCTATTGTTAGCAGTGATGTGATAGGGAATTCCCATTCATCTATAGCAGACCTTTCCCTCACCCAGGTGGTAGGGGGGAATATGCTAAAAGTAATTGCCTGGTATGATAATGAGTTTGGATATGCAAACCGCTTGGTAGATGAGACTATTGTGCTTGGGAAAAAGTTTTCAGCTGCATGATATAATAATCCTCTTATGTCTCCAGATATTAGAATCATTACAGTTTCCGGAAGAATTGGTGCCGGATCCACCACGTTAGCAAAGGGGCTTGCCCATCATTTGGGGTGGAAGCACATGGAGGGCGGAGAAATCTTCTGGGAAGCACTCCGTTCTAAAATGAATGTGGACACTAAAGACACTAACCTGCGTCCTGATGAAGAAGACCAGCTATTTGATGACATGCTTAAAACTATCCTTACAGATAATAGGAATATTGTGATGGAAACAAAACTGGCAGGATTTAACGCACAGGGAGTAGAGGGTGTGTTTAAAATACTTGTAGTTTGTGAGGACCATCAGGGGAATGACCAGACCCAGATCAGAATTGACCGGTTAGTAAACCGTGAAGGGAAACCGGTTGAAGATGCAAAAAAGGAAGTATTAGAGCGTGAGCGGAATGATTTGGAAAAATGGCGGAAGATGTATGTAGATAATGACCAGGACTGGGTGTACTTTGACCCTAAGTTTTATAATTTAGTAATTAATACTTTTGAACACCACAAAGAAGAAAGTCTTCAGATAGCCTTAGATGCACTGGAAAAAACAAAGAAATAGCATCTCGCCTCTAAAGGAAGATGCTCACGCAGCTTCAATTCATCAGTTATTTTCATTAAAAAGAACGGTTTTCTTGAAGCGTTGTGTAGTTATCTTTTTTTAAATCGCCTTTGGTCTTCTGCTTCCATCATTATTTTAGCAATATCCTCTGCCAGTTCAGGAGCTCTGTCTTCCAATTCCGTCAACTGCTGAGAACAGAATTCTTGTGCATCTATATCCTCTGCCAGCTTTTGGGTTAATTGGGAAGCAAGGGCCCGTGTATAAAGGAACCTGTTATATCTTCTTCCTTCTGTTTCTGCCCCATATTGGAGGGCATAGACATTACTTACCAATTCTGAGAATACTAATTCTGGCGGAAGGTCCGCTGTTTTCATACCAGGGGTAGGGGAGAAATCATATTCATAAACACGGTGAGTGGGCGGAGGGGTTGGTTTGTCATAGACCGCGTGAAGTCTTGCAAGGAAGCCATTTTGCGGAAGTTCTTTTCCCCTCATGTGGGAATTATAGTGTTGGGAAAGAAAGAAAGCAAACTGCAACCTATTGTTCTAAGACTTTAATGCCAGGCAGGTCTTTGCCGGACAGGAATTCCAGCATGGCACCGCCGCCGGTAGAAACAAAAGAAAACCTATCAAGCATATTGTGCTGCTTCAGAAGTGTCAGACTGTCCCCGCCGCCTACTACGGTATAAGCGCCGGAGTTAGCAATAGCTTCTGCAATCTTCAGGGTATTTGCTTCTGTTTCAGGATTTCCCATTTTCCCGACCGGCCCGTTCCATACTATGGTTTTGGCCAGCATAAAAATCTGGATAAAGTTTTCCGTATCTTTGGGGGTAATGTCCAGCCCGTCCTCAGTATTATCAGCAACCAGGACAACACATTTATGGTCCCCTTGTTTTTCTTCCTGCACTCCCATAAGGATTTTATCCTGCTCTGCAATCTGTCCACCCACCAGTACATAATCCGCTATTTTATGCATGGTTTCTACCATAGGCAGTTTGGTTTCAATCTTTGCGCCCCCTATAACAACTACTAACGGCCGTTCCGGATTTTCCAGAATTTTTGAAAGGGTTGCAGTCTCTTCCTGGAGATGGAAGCCGGCATAAGAAGGAAGAATGGTGGGGATGCCGCTGATAGAGGCGTGATCCCTATGGGAAACTGCAAAAGCCTCATTTACATAAACGTCTCCCAGTGCAGCCAGTTTCTTTACAAACTCTTCCCCTTTTTCCTCTTCTTCAGGGAAGAACCGTAGGTTTTCTACCACAAACATATGGTCTGTGATTTTCCATCCGTTAAAATCCCCCAGTTTTGTCTCTTCTGTTACCCCATTAAATTTCTGGGCATACCATTTTGCTATAGGAAGCAGGGTAAATTCCGGGTTTTCTTTCCCATCAGGCCGTCCCAAGTGCCCCAGGATAACAACGGTTCCCTGGTGGTCTAAAATGTACCGGACGGTTTCCAAGCTGGAGGCAAGACGCGTGTCATCAGATATAACTTCTCCCTGCAGGTCTACGTCTGTATCTACGCGTACCAGGGCCTTCTTATTTTCAAAGGATGGTACAGCTCCTATATTTTTTAACTCAGGCATACACTAGTTATACGGGAAAGAAAAAAAGTTTGCAAGCATTAGCGGGCCAAAGCTGTAGTTCCCGGAGTAGGGGTGGGAGTTGTGGACGGCGGCATTATGCAGGAAGCCCCGGTATCTGTTCCCTGCAAAAAGTACACGTCTTTTCCATAACACGGTTTTTTTACTATATCGTCAGGGATGAGAAGCGGACCGTCAGTACTCTTGGAGATAATATTAGTCATGATCTTGTTCCACATAGGAGCAGCTCCCGTTATTCCTGATGCTAAAGCCTGGCTCATAGGACTATTGTCATTGTTTCCTACCCAGGTTGCGACTACTATATTTGGGGTAAAGCCTACGGTCCAGTTATCCCGTTTGCTGTCAGTAGTTCCGGTTTTAACGGAAACCCGGTGTCCGGGAATATTTAATGGGGAATTGGTCCCAAATTCTATGGAGCGTGCTGCGTTGTCTGACAGGATGTCAGAAATAATAAAAGCAACTCCCGGGTCTAATACCTGGGAAGGTTCAGGAGCTTTCTTATATATAGTGCTCCCATTTGCATCTTTAATTTCCAGGATTGGATTAGGGACATTTTTTTTGCCGCCGTTTGCCACCGTAGAATAGACCGTTGCCAGATCAAGCATGCTGGTTTCAGCAGCCCCCAGGGTTATGGACAGGCCATACCGTTGGGGTTGGTTCCAACTGGTAATCCCCAGCCTTTGTCCCTGCTCCACAATATTTCCTACCCCCAGTTTTTGCGCAACCCGCACTGCAGTTATATTAAATGAGTTTGCAAAGGCAATCCGCAGCGGAACATTTCCATGGTTTCTCCCGTCATAGTTAACCGGCGTGTATGCCGGCCCCTGCGCCTGGGGGATGGAAAGAGGAGAATCATCCAGAAGGGTAGTTTGGGTATATCCGGAAGAAAGTGCCAGGGAATAGGTTACTACTTTTATGGTAGAGCCGGGCTGGCGCAGGGCTGTAGTAAGGTTTACATTCCCGTCATGTTCCATGTCAAAATAATCCCGAGACCCTACCATTGCAAGGATGTCACCGTTTCTGGGATCTAAAATTAAAGAAGACCCATTTGAAATATTCAGGGACGCATCTGCGTCTACCTCAGATGAAACTACCTGTTCTGCCATATCCTGCATCTGGGAATCTAAGGTGGTTTTTACCTGCAATCCTCCGCGCTCCACTTCAGAGAGGCCATAGCGCTGCTCTAAAAGACTTTTAACATACATCACAAAATGAGGAGCCTTTATAATGTTATTAGGTCCGGTAAACGTAAGCTGGGTGGAGAGCGCATCCTGTTCCTGAGAGGAAGAGATGTAATGCTCTTGTGCCATTGCATCCAGCACATCCTTTTGCCGTTTTTTCCATGCATCAGCATACTCTGAATAAGGGGAGTAAATACTAGGAGCGCGTGGCAGTCCTGCTAAAAAGGCAGATTCTGCCAGATTTAATTCTTCAACGTGTTTTCCAAAGTACACTTCTGAAGCTGCTTCCACACCCCATGCAGTCCCGCCATAGGGAACATAGTTAAAGTACAGCTCCAATATCTTGTCCTTGTTGTAGATACGCTCAGTCCAGAAGGCCAGGACCAGTTCCTTCACTTTCCTGCTGATTGACGGCTCTGATGTTAAGAGTGAGGATTTTACCAGCTGCTGGGTAATGGTTGAGCCTCCCTGGAATTCATTGTTCGTAGCATCAGACACCAGTGCACGCATTATTCCCCTGATATCAAACCCGGGATGGGTGTAAAAGTCGCGGTCTTCTATGGCTATAGTTGCATTCCTGAGGTTTTGAGGGATTTTAGACAGCGGTACGATAGTCCGGTTCTGGTTTGCAAAAATCTCATACAGGAGTTTTCCGTTCCGGTCAAATATTTTTGTTGTTTTTGGGATGGTGCTGACGGAAAGTGTGGAAGGGTTGGGAAGGTCCGTTAAAAAGATAAGGGCAAGTAGCGGGAGGAAGATGAAAAATGCAGCAAAAACAGCTCCCCACAGAAATACTTTAATAACAAAAAAGATACTGGGTTTTTTTTCTGCCCGTTTGCGCTCTTCCTCAATTTCTTTCAGGTGCTCTTGTTCTTTTGCAAAAATTGCTCGTGATTTTTTATCCAGCCGGTAAAAAGCAAATAATGGGTACGTGATAACTTTAAGAAGCAATAAGGCGGTTTGTATGAGAAAGAGTAGGAAGTCAAATAAAACACCTGTTATGAGAAGTGCAGCTTTCAATAGGGCATAGCTGGTCTTGTATGTTTCCCGCCATGTCTTTTTGCCCGTTTTTTTTACCATCATCATCTGCCAGTTTTTAGGCTTAGGGGCTTTATATAGGACGCGCTTTTTTTTGATAGGTTTTACCAGGTGAAACGAGATGTTAAAGTTTCTAAAAAAAAAGAGGGGCCTCCAGTTTGCAGAAGGCTTTTTAATACGTTTTTTCTTCAGGGAAGAAACTTGTTTTTGGAGAAGCAGTTTGGGAAGGGTGAGTAAAAAAAGCACACTGTCCCCGATCTTTATTAAGACCAGGACCAGCCAAAATATAAGTACTTTTAATGTGTTCATGCCAGTATTTTATCTTCCGATAATCTCGGTACAAAAAGTCTAGGATAAAACCAGGGGATTCAAAGTGATTATAGCCTTGCTGCTGAGTTTTCACAAGAGGGAAATCATGCCTGATAAAAAGAAGGGAAAACATTGCATTTAGGCAAAAATCTAGGATACAATTAAATTGCTATGAAAACTCTCACCATAGGATCATGTGATATAGATGTTTTTATAACTCCTATGCTTTCTTCTTCCCTTACCCAGACAGACACTGACGTTTCTTTCCGTTTGGGTGATAAAGTACCTATTAATATAAACGGCATGTATCTGGGGGGAAACGGATCTAATGTTTCCGTAGGGTTGAAGCGCTTAGGTATGGAAAGTTATTTCTACTCTTTTTTTGGCAATGACCTGTTCTCCCACCTGATCCATGATTCTATAGATAAAGAGGGGGTAACGTTAATAAATCATGACGGACTGGGCGATAACACTTCAGTATCCTTAATATTTGATTTTGACCATGACCGGGTGATTTTTTCCCACCATGATACCAGGGAGCATAAATTTAACCCCTCAACAGTTGATCGGTATGACGCCATGTACCTTACTTCCATAGGAAAAGAATGGGTGGGCGCCTATAAAGAAATATTAACCTTTATCCATGCCAGCAGTATGATGGTAGCGTTTTCTCCGGGTTCTCCCCAGTTTGCAGATTTGCAGGATGTGGTTTATGAAATTATTGCAGCCTCACAGCTGATATTTGTGAATAAGGAAGAAGGGGAAAAACTTCTGGCAAAAAAAGGGGAAACTGCAACAGACGTAAAAGACCTGCTGGTGAAATTATCAAAAATGGGCCCCCCCACCGTTTCTGTAACAGACGGAAAAGAAGGTGCGTACGCATATAGAGACGGTTCATTTTATTTTTCCAAACCTTTTGATACACAGGCGCAGACTATTGATAAAACCGGTGCCGGGGACTCCTATGCCGCAGGTTTTTTTGCAGCCCTTCTTCTGGGCAAGGATATCAAAGAGGCTATGAGATGGGGTTTAGTCAATTCAAATTCAGTGATGCAGAAAGTTGGGGCTGAGCCGGGACTATTAACGCCGGATACTTTAGAAGCCCAGATTTCCTCACATGCGGACTTCCAGATAGATAGTATTTGACTTATCCTTTCGTACCTAATTCCAGGGGTATAACTTTTCCTGAGTTCCAATAGAACACCATAGTTGCAAATGAGAGCAAGAAAAGTATATAACTAGTAGATACAGATGTTAACACTTCATGAACTTCATCTAAAAGCAAAACAAGAAGGTTGGGCGGTTCCTCATTTTAATTTTTCTTCCCTGGCACAGCTGAATGGCGTTATAGATGCTGCAAAAAAACTTAATGCGCCTATACTTTTGGGGACCTCTGAGGGAGAACGGAAATTTGTAGGCCTGAAGCAGGCAGTTGGCCTTGCAAAAAGTTTCCGGGAAGAAGGACTCCCTGTGTATTTAAACGCAGACCATACCCATAGCGTTGAAGCGGCTATGGCAGCTTTTGACGCAGGATATGACTCTATCCATATAGACCTTTCAAAACTCCCGTTTAGAGAAAATATAGAGGGCACTAAAAAAGTAGTGGATTACGTAAAAAGTAAAAATCCGGAAGTTGAAGTAGAGGCAGAGCTGGGGTATTTGGTTACCGATTCTTCAAAAATATATAATGAGGTTATTGAAATTCCGGAAGAGTCTTACACAAAAGTAGAAGAAGCGGTTGAATTTGTTAGTGAAACGCATATAGACCGGTTTGCCCCGGCCGTAGGGAACATGCACGGTATTGCCTTAAATGATAAGGTCATTAAATTTGATTTGATTGAAAAATTGAGGGAAGCCCTGCCAAAAGACCTTACTTTTACTATTCATGGCGGTTCAGGAATCCATGATGAGGATATAAAAAAGATGGTGCAGATGGGCTTTAATAATGTACATATTTCTACAGAGCTGAGAAAAGCGTACACTGATGCCCTCAGAAAGAGCCTTTCTGAGAAACCGGAAGAATTATCCCCGCAAGTATATGAGGCTCCTGCCCGCGCCGCTGCCGCAGAACTGGCAGAAGGAAAGATGCGGCTTTACAACACGGTAAATGTTCTGTAATACACTATGCAAATCTTCTTAGCAAATGACCATACCGGAGTGGAATACAAGAATGAAGTAAAAAACTTTCTGCAGCAAAAAGGCTATGAAGTAGAAGATTGCGGAGCCTACACCTTTGATAAAGATGATGACTATCCGGATTTTATCAGCAAGGCAGCCCAGGGTGTTTCAAAAAATCCCGGAGCGGTAGGGTTTATCTTTGGCGGGTCAGGCCAGGGGGAGCAAATGGTTGCCAATAAATTTAAAGGAGTACGCTGTGCTCTTTTTTACTCTCCGGCAAAAGCAACAGACTCTATAGATATTAGCGGTAACACCAGTGATGACCCCTTTGAGATTATTAAATTGACCCGCATCCATAATAATGCCAATATGCTTTCCTTTGGCGTACGGTTTTTATCAAAAGAAACCGTGCTAACAGCAATTGATATTTTTCTCACTACTGAATTTTCTAAAGAAGAGCGCCATCTGCGGCGCGTTGATAAAATTGCAAAACTGGAAGAAGAATAGTGATGGAATTAGCAGAAGAAGAATTAATACATGAGATTGCAGTTGGTGTTTTAGAAAAAGAATGGAGTGAGATTGAGAAAAAACTCACCGCTGCAAAAGGTTTTGCAAAAACTATCCATGTAGATCTTCTGGACGGGAAATTTGCACAGAATACTTCCTTTCAAGACCCCAAACCGTTTGAAGCATTTTCAAAAGATTTGTTTTTAGAGCTGCATATGATGGTAGAGGACCCTATTAAATATGTGGAGCCGTTTGGAAAAGCAGGTTTCCAACGGTTTATAGGGCATATAGAGAAAATGCCAAACATCAGTGAATTTATTGCGTTAGCCCAGGTGTACGGGGAAGTAGGTTTGGCAATAGATGGGCCCACGGATATAGAAGTTTTAGAGAAAGTAAATTTAGAAGACCTGGATTGCGTGTTAATTTATACGTGTGAGAAAGTTGGGTTTGCCGGACCGCCATTTGACCCCAATAAGCTTACAAAGGTACGTGCGCTGCGGGAGCGGACGCAGATTCCTATAGAGGTTGACGGCGGTATGAAAGATACGACTATTTTATTTGCCAGAAATGCCGGGGCTAATAGGTTTGTTGCAACCAGTTTTATTTGGGGATCTGAAAACCCCAAAGAAGCGTATGAGAAACTAGTCCGTGAAGTTACCTCCTAATCAGTTGTTTTCGGTCTATACTGTAAAGCCTCGAGGACGTGTGCCGTTTCTACGGTTTCTTTTCCTGCTAAATCTGCTATGGTTTGGGCAACCTTGATTACCTTGTGGTAGGAGCGGGCGGATAAACCCAGACTTGAAACCGCATTTTTTAAAATATCCCTGGCATCTTCTTCGATTTGTATTAAATGCTTAATATCTTTTGCTGACATTTCTGTGTTGCTGACTATCCTCTTTCCGGTAAAACGTTTCAGCTGTTTTTTGCGTGCTTTCTCAACCCGTTTTCTAACACTGTCCGAGCTTTCTCCTTCTTCATCCGAGTTATCTGTAATTTTTTTAACATCTACTGCCGGTACGTCTATATGAATATCTATGCGGTCCAGAAGTGGTCCTGAGACCCGCTTTTGGTATTTAAGTATCTGCAGAGTAGTGCAGCTGCATGAACGTGTCCTGTCTCCATAATATCCGCAGGGGCAGGGGTTTGCAGCGGCTATGAGCATAAAGCGGCTGGGGAAATTCACCCGCTCCCTGGCCCGTGAAATAACTACTTTCCCGTCTTCCATGGGTTGGCGGAGCGCTTCCAATACATGACGGGGGTATTCAGGAAACTCGTCTAAAAACAAGACTCCCCGGTGCGCCAGAGAAACTTCACCGGGCTTTGGATTCGCGCTGCCTCCAATCAAACCTATGTGGGAAGTGGTATGGTGGGGAGAGCGGAAGGGGCGCTGTTTCATAATAGTATGGGAAGAAAGTAGCCCTGAAATGCTGTAAATTTTAGTTACTTCCAGCGCCTCGTCAAACGTTAGACTTGGCAGGATGCTTGGAACTGTCCTGGCTATTAACGTCTTTCCCGCACCCGGTGGTCCCTTGAGTAAAATATTATGTCCGCCGGCAACCGCTACCTCTACGGCACGCTTTACAAACTCCTGTCCTTTAATGTCTTTCAAATCAAAATCATACAGCTCTTCCGTTTCAAGATCTTCAAAAGCCATATGTTTCAGGGGCTCTATTAATTTCTCTCCGGACAAATGAAGAAAAACTTGCCGCAAGTTTTTTGCCGGGTAGATAGTAATGCCTTTGACTATGGATGCTTCAGGTGCATTCTCTTCAGGAATAAAAACGGATTCCAGTTTCTTTTCGAGCGCTAATAAAACGGTCGATAGTACACCCTTGGTATGGCGAAGTGATCCGTCCAAAGAAAGCTCGCCTATGAATATTGACTTGCTCAGGTCGCATCTCAGTTGCTCGGACGCTGATAAAATAGATATAGAAATTGGCAAGTCGAATGACGGTCCTTCCTTAGGAAGATCTCCCGGTGCCAGGTTAACCGTAATCCGTTTTGGCGGAATTTCTGCGCCGGTATTTTTTAAAGCAGAGCGAACCCGCTCTTTTGATTCCTCAACCGCTTTATCAGGTAAACCTACTACGGTAAAAACCGGCAGTCCGTTTAAAATGTCAGTTTCTACCTCAACCAGCACGCCATCAAGGCCAACCACTGCACAGGATAAAACTTTAGCAAACATAGGTTAGTATTAAGTATCCAGTATCTAGTATTAAGGATAAGAGGAGAACTATCAAGTATTTCTCAGGAATTATTCCGAGAGGGGGTAGAGAGTTCTGAAGTAGTCCAGAGCAACTTCAGCTCCTGCTGTGGCAAACTCGGGAACCTCAGTAAACCCAAGAAGTTCTTGAATATAAGGGTCTTGAGGGTTTTTTAATCTTCCTATGAAATCTTCCAATACTTTAATGCCAGAAGGATCTTCTTCCAGTAAGGAAGCACAACGCTTCTCCTCATCCTTAATGCTCAAAAATGTTTCAGTTTGTTCTGCTAATGATGGGATCTGGTCATCAGTAAGCAAATTAACAGTCTCATCAAAAAATTCGTTTGTCCTCTTTGCACTGGAGATTTCAGCAAAAGCAATTCTTCCTAATGTGTTAGCAAACCCAAAAGCTGCATCATAAGACATAATAAATAAGGCAAGATTTTCTTGGTCAAATGCTTTTTCTACAAATCCTTCCATAAAATCATCCAAGAAGTTTTCGACAAGGAAGTTAGCGCATGCGCCAGGCCGGGATAAACCTCTTGCAATATCGTCTGCAAGAATTGTTTTCATTGCCTGCACCCCTTCTTCTTCAGGAGGAAGGCCACCTTCCATCACATCTCTTATCATGACAACCGCCTTTGTCCTAATATCCGGCTTGAAGACAGAGCCCTCGTTGGATATTTTTGCTCTTTCTCTATGAAGACCAATAGCTCTTTCAGCTTTCATAACCTGGGATTATAGCACTTTTCCCTAAGCCAATCTTACGAGTACTATTTTATTAAGATTCGGAGGGAGTGGAGGTCTGTTCTTGGACAAGATAGGCAAAATTTCCTTTTTCGAGCCAGCCTTTGTCTCTGTCATAGAAATATTCATGATTAACAATGGCATCAGCATTCACTAGAACCGCGTCCTTCACAATATCCCTTCTTTCAGGACTTATATCTCGCACAAATTTTCCTTTTGTTTCCTTAGGTTTATCTTCAGAAGTTTTGGGGACTATATATTTTCTCCCGGTAGTTTCTTCGAGTTGTTCAGCAGTAAGACCAGTGACTAGAACTCTTCGCGCCTTTCTCCTAAAGTCAGCCTCCGCAGTTGTTCTAATCATTCTTTCTCTAGCCCTTCTGGCGTTCCATGCTTCTAACATAAGGCTAGTATAAGTCTGAAGATAACCCTTTTCAAGTAAGAGTGTAGGTTGGAGGGGTATGCTACAATAGGGCGGTGGATGATGTTGAAAAAGTAAAACAGAAAACAGATATAGTTGAGCTGATTGAAAGTTATATTCCCATTAAAAAAGCTGGGCGTAATTTTAAGGCTCCGTGTCCGTTCCATAATGAAAAATCTCCTTCATTTGTAGTATCCCCTGACCGGCAGATCTGGCACTGTTTTGGCTGTAATAAAGGCGGGGATATTTTTACGTTTGTAGAAGAGTATGAGAAGACCACCTTTGCAGACGCATTAAAATATTTGGCACAGAAAGCAGGAGTGCAGCTCACTACCTCTGTTGCCAGGTCTGAAGCAGAGAAGAGGAGGGATATGATTTACTCCCTGAATCTTTTGGCTGCACAGTTTTATGAATATATCCTGTTTTCTCATCCGGTTGGCAAAACCGCACTCAGGTACGTTCTGGATACAAGACGCCAGCCGGAAGCTCTACTCAAAACCTTCATGGTAGGGTATGCCCCTAATACCGGCAATTCCCTCACCCAGTTTTTGCTGAAGAAAAAAACATACCAGCCGCAGGATCTGGTAGACGCAGGTTTGGCAATATTTGCCCATGGTAGGCTGATAGACTTTTTCCGGCATAGGATCATGTTCCCTATTACAGATCCTAGGGGAAATATTATTGCCTTTTCCGGGCGCGCCCTGAGCTCTGAGCAGATGCCTAAATATGTAAATACCAAAGAAACCGCAGTGTACACCAAAGGAGAAACGGTGTTTGGCCTGAATCTAGCCAGGGATGAGATAAAAAAACAGGGGTCTGTGATTATTATGGAAGGTGAGTTTGACGTGATCTCAGCACACCGGGA
Source organism: Candidatus Levyibacteriota bacterium (assembly GCA_050255815.1). Lineage (GTDB taxonomy): Bacteria > Patescibacteriota > Microgenomatia > Levybacterales > GWA1-39-11 > JAGORM01. Next base: position 68,861 of record JBLMVJ010000014.1, read on the forward strand.
AGGGATTGGAAACGTGGTGGCAGTAAAAGGGACAGCGTTAACAGAACAGCAGATAGAGCTGTTAAAACGGTATGCCCAGAAGCTGGTATTTTGTTTTGATACTGATCCGGCAGGGACTACTGCCCAAAGGCGTTCTATCCAACTCATTGAGAATGCCGGCATTGTAGCCAGCGTTATCATGCTGCCAAAAGGTAAGGACCCGGATGAATTACTAAACACAGACCCGGTGGAATTCAAAAAAGCCGTGAAGGATGATGTGCATATCTATGATTTTATTATTAACTCCGCGGTAAACCAGCATGACGTTAAAAGCGTGGATGGGAAGCGGGAGGTCCTAGCAAAAACCATTCCATTCCTGGCAGTTATAGATAATGAGGTTATTAAAGAGCATTACCTGAAGAGGTTAGCTGAAGCTTTGGATACGTCTTATGACTCTATTTTCAGGCAGTCTGAGAAAGAAAAGAAGGCTGAGCGCAAGCCGGTGGTTACCGCTTCTGTGAGCAAAAAATCCAGGGAAGAACTTCTCCCCCAGCATTTATTTTCACTACTGCTTTCCTCTACGCATCTTCTGGAGGATTTGCGCTTAGTGGATGCGGCATTGGATGGGGTAGCCTTCCCCAGTATTTCCTACCAAAAACTATTCCAGCTGCTAAAGTCAGACATAGAAAAGAATGAATTTAAATCTCTGGAAGTCTTTGCAAAAACCATACCGGCAGAATTGGTAGAAGCGTATGACGTAGCATTTTTAGCCCCGGTCCCTGAATATGATGAGAAAAAGCTATCTGAGGAGCTGAAAAAAACAGCGCTGGAACTGAAAACATTAGCCGTCAAAAAAAGGCTTTCTGAGATTGCCGTGGAGTTGTCCCGGGAAACAAGCGCACAGACGGAAAATAAGCTTCAGGAGGAAGCCCAAACTCTTACCCAAAAACTCAAGTAAGTCACATACTCCAGGCTTGCTATTTAGCCTGAAAAAGCGTACAATAGACCTTAGTTTAAAACCCCAGAGGAATTTGGGGTTTGTTTTTCTGTATTAAAGAGATATGAGCACAACAGCCGCAAAAACAACCATAAAAAGTGACCGCGTTGCCAGCCTTCTGGCAGCAGCAAAGAAAAAAGGCTATATATCCCAAGATGAAATCTTAACCTCCTTCCCAAAACCTGAAGAGCATATCCAGGATTTAGATTTTCTCTATGACCAGCTCATTAAGAAAAATGTAGATATTTTTGAGACGGTAGAGGAAGAAAAGGAAAACCAGAAATCTATAGAGGACCTGGAAAAAGAGCTGGAAGCACTGAACATTATCCAGGGTGGCGCAGTGACTGACCCGGTCAGGATGTACCTCAAGGAAATAGGCCGTATTCCGCTTTTGACCTTTGAACAGGAAGTAGACCTGGCAAAGAGGCTGGAAAAAGGTGATATGCGCGCACGTAAGAAACTCGTGGAGTCCAATTTAAGACTGGTGGTTTCTATTGCTAAAAAGTACGTGGGTCGCGGTATGACTTTACTCGATTTGATCCAGGAAGGGAACCAGGGACTGATACGCGCGGTAGAAAAGTATGACTGGAAAAAAGGTTTTAAGTTTTCTACCTACGCCACCTGGTGGATCAGGCAGGCTATTACCCGCGCTATAGCAGACCAGGCCAGGACTATCCGTATCCCGGTCCACATGGTGGAAAATATTAATAGGTTTATGCGCGTGCAGAGAAAGTTAATGCAGGAGTTGGGACGCCAGCCTACCCCGGAAGAAATTTCAGATATTTTAGAAATTGACCCAGATAAAGCGCGGGAAATTATAAAGATTTCCCAGCAGCCTGCTTCTCTGGACACTCCGGTAGGGGATGAGGAAGATTCATATCTGGGAGACTTTATTTATGACATTACCGCACCTACACTTTTTGATACCGCATCCCGTGGCCTGTTAAAAGAACAGCTCGGCTCCGTGCTTTCAACATTATCTGACAGGGAGAGAAGAGTACTGGAAGAGCGGTTTGGCCTCAGAGACGGCAAGCCAAAGACTTTGGAAGAAGTGGGCCGTATGTTTGCGGTTACCCGTGAGCGTATTAGGCAGATAGAAGCAAAAGCACTGAGAAAATTAAGGCACCCAAGTCGTGGGAACAAATTGAAAGACTACCTCGAGTAACCCGTGTTTCAGAACCTTCATTGAAAAATACTTAATTTAGTCCTATAATACCTTCTTTATGGCAAAACCGGAAGCGCAGCCACAGAACGGAAAGATTGACCCCAGGTACATATTAAGTGCCACGGTTGACCCTGCGTTCAAAGAAGCTTTTATTATGGCTCCCCGGCACCTTCAGTTCCCCACCAGAAACCAGTTTGCCTTTTTAAAAGGTATTATGGGTATTAATCCAAAAAAAGAACGGGTTGTTGTCCGGACTGTTACAGAATATACGGTCCAGACCCCGGGAGAAGGTGAGCGTCCTCTTACGTCTGCAGATGAAGAAGAAATTATAACAGCCGCGAAAAGACTTATAAATAATGGTGCAGGAGAAAAGCCCACCAAAAAGATAACTCTTGAGAAGGCGCTTGAACTCATGGAAGAGCAGGTTATGTACAGGGTGCCTATAAGCCTGCATACACCGCTGGGTGAGAGCCAAGAGATGTTTTTAGAATCATTAGTAAGAGATAAAAGCGCAAAAGACCCGGAGACTGCAGTAGCAGACGCCATGCTCAGAGATGATTTGGAGGCAGCTATGCGCATTGCAAGTCTTACCCCAAGAGAAAAAGATGTCCTGAGAAAAAGGAATGGTGTTTATACCGGAGTGAGCAGAACTTTAGATGAGTTAGGTACGGAATATGGGATAACCCGTGAACGGATACGCCAAATAGAGGCAAAAGCATACAATAAGATCAGGGGTAATTTTGCGGCAAGAAGAAAGTTGTTAGGATATTTATCACAACACAAATAAGAAATTATGACACAAGAAACAGGGAAACATATTGGTAAAGTTGATCAAAGGTATGTGTTGCCAAAAGACGGATTAGACGAAAGGTTTAAGGAATCTTTTATAACGGCCCCATCCCACCTGGAATTCCCAACCAGAAACCATTACGCTTTTCTGGAAGGAGTAATAGGGATAAACCCTGCTCAGGAGCGTGTGCTCCCGGGTACCATTGTGGATACATGGAAACAGGGAATTATACAGGGAAATGGGAACTGGAGATTTATGAGCCCCGCAGACAAAAGGGAGTTTATGAACGCGGCAAAAGCTATTACCAATGACCGGGTTCCGGTACCTGATATAGATACAGCCCTGAGAATATTAGGTGATCAGGTTTATATGGTAACAGATGTGAGTCTGGACAAGCCAGCAGGAGACACTACAAAAGGTACAACCCTCATGGATTTAATTGACATTCCTGATACTTCCGACCCTGTGAAAAAAACTCTCTCTGCAGAAGATATAGAAGAGTTATTGGCAGAGTTAACGCCCAGGGAAGCAGACGTGCTGCGTAAAAGGCAGAGTATGACCCAGGAAGAAATTGGCAGGGAATACGGGGTAACCAAGCAAAGGATTGATCAAATTGAGAAAAAAGCCTACAGAAAGTTGAGGCAGCCCCACTTAAGAGAGAAAGTAGTTTCTTTGATGGAAAGGATCTCCTAACCCCTCCCCAATTACTTAGTGCACCAGGAGTACTCCAATAAAAACCAGAACTGATGCAATAAGTTTTTTTAAAAGATTATCCTTTTCCCGTAATAGTATGGCTGCCAGAATAACCGTTACTACCACTTGAGTCTGGCCTATGGTACTGACCTGGGAAACCTGGGCTTTTTGTATGGCAAAATAATACGCATATGCCTGGGTACAACTGAAAAAGACCAGCGGTAGCATCTTTTTTAAAAAAGATCTATCAGTTGCCACCTGCCATTTCTTAACAGCCTTGGGGTAACAAAATAGAAGGAGGACAAAAATTAATAGGTTAGCAATGGGCAGGTAAGACACTACATCATACGTTTTCAGGATTATTGCATCCAGGGAAACAGCCACCCCATAGAACAGTGCGACAATGAGTGCATAAGAAGTGCCGCTGTTAAATTTAAACCCCTTCTTAATATTGGCGACCAGCATAACTGACCCCAGGATTAAAATTGCACCCAGTACTTTTTCAAAACCAAATATTTCCCTCAGGAAAAATACGGAAATAAGGATGGTTATAATCACCCTGACAGAAGTGAGGATGGTAACTTCTGAGGCCTCAATTACTTTTAATGCCTTGAAAAGGAAAATGGTCCCAAATCCCCATAGCAGCGCAGAGAGAACAAAAAGTACCAAAGTCCAGCTTAATACGGGCAGTTTAAATCCCAGGAATAGGGAAACAACGGAATATGCAATACTTAGGAAAAAGGCAAAAAGAATGGTGTAGAGAACCGGGTCGCTTTTATCATCCCTCATCAAAACCCTTTGGAGAATATTATAGATAGATACTGCAAAAACACTTATGAGGATAAGGCTAAACCAATCCATACACAAATTATATCAGAAGGTTTATTGAAGGTAAGAATTTGCTCATGCACCGGAATGATTCCTTGTGATAAAAATCACTGATATAAAAGTAATTTTTCAATATAAATGACTTATGAAATATATTATCGTTGTTTTGGTGCTAGCTCTGCTGGAGTTATCAGTTTCTACTGTTTTTGCACAAGGCGTTCACGCGCCCGGGACAGGGATTGTTAACCCCACTACAAAAGGTCAAAGTCAGGGGACAGGAAATGCTTTGCAAGCGACACCCTCATTGAAAATTACCCCCACTCAAGACCAAGACAGGTTGAGGACATTTCTTAGAGACCAAGAGCAAGTCATGGACAAAGATAGGGATAGACTACAAGAAAAAGATAAAATTATGCAGCAGGATCAAGACCGAACAATGCTTGGAGCAAAAGTTTTGATTCAAGCAAGGGAAGATAATAATGAACTAGACTCTCAAGTAGAAAACCTGGCAACTCAAGTTAAGAATACAATACAAAATACTTTAAAATTGGAGCAACAAATTAGAGACCGTAACTTTTTAATGCGCCTTTTTTGGGGAGGAGATAAGAAGACCGGACAGGAACTTTATCAGATAACAACGCAAAACAAAGACCGTATCAGAGAAATGGAACGATTGGTAGAAAGTTGCAACTGCAATGAAGAAACAAAAAATCTTCTACGTGAACAGTTAAGGATTATGGATCAGGAGCAAATGCGGTTGAATAATATGGCACAAGAAGAAATTAGAAAAAAGGGATTATTCTCTTGGTTTTAGATCTCCCATTTTTAACTCCGCATGGTTGTAGATTAAATCTACCGGATTTTGAATAATACTTGGGGAACCTTTTATTGAGCAGGAAGAAATTCAACAATCCACAGTTCTTGTTTTAAAGCGCCACTTATAGCATCATGAACTAACTCTCTGCGATTATATGTAGAAATAACGATGCTTATTAAGGATGACATGGAATTATATCAGAAGGTTCGTATAGTCCATGAAGAGGTGTTAAAAAATGAGGCTAATTTTATTGGCTCCCCCGCGAGGATTCGAACCTCGAACCTTAAAGTTAACAGCTTTCTGCTCTACCATTGAGCTACAGGGGAATGCTCATTCCATCTCAACTCTGCAGTTAAGATTCTTACGATTATACTCAATTACGCACAAAATTCCAATATCCTAATTTGGGGCGTAATGAGAACAAAGCATTATAGCCTTTGATATAATCCAAGAAATGACCACAGAAGACGTATTAAAAATTGTGGATTACATTGCTACAGAATGTAATAGGTTAAAGAATAAGTACATAGAGAATTCTTTAGAGGCTGATTATGTGTGTATATTTTCTCATAGTGAAGATGAATATAATCAGTTACTAGAGGTAGCTAAAACGTTAGGTAAAATTGCTACAGATACTCCCACAGGTCCAGTATTTGCTTTTACCACCCGCCCAGAAACGGTTATGGGTAGTCCAAAACTGTTAAAAATCAGAAAGCCGGATGAAACCAGGGCACAGAGAGGAGACTTGGATCTAAATACAAATTATCCCGAGTTTAAGAAGAAGTATTTAAACAATAATGAGTTCACTCTTATAGTGAGGCCCGACTTTGAAATGATTGAGTTAAAAGATGACTCTTTTGATGCGCTGCTTTATTTTTCAAGTATCCCACTCAGTAAGCAATTAGGGATAACATAGACAGGATTTAGGGGTTTGGGATGAGGGATACCAGGTGGTCTAGGAGTTCTTGGTAGTCACACATAGGCTATTCTTTGTGCTCAACTTTTAAGATTACATTCTTTTTCACCCCTGCAACCGCGGGAAGCAAATGGTTTAAGACCTGTTCAGCAGTCATCCTAAACTCTCTTCCCCTAGCTGAAATCTTTACCCACCCTTCTTTATCCCTAAAATAACGTTCAGTGAAGTTTTTAGTTCCTATAAAAATGGTATAGCAGTCATTTGTCAGCTTCATGCTTTGATTTTAGCACAGGACACAAAATTCCAATATCCTAATTTCATAAATCTAAAACATCTTAGGTCTCAGATTCCCTTCAGGACTTTATTATAATCTCTTGGAATGAGAAGAATTATTACCACTACCATGATTACGCTGGATGGTGTTATGCAAGCTCCTGGTGTTTCTAAAGAAGATGAGAGTGAAGGTTTCAAATACGGAGGATGGCAGGTGGGGTGGGATAAAGAAGCAGACGCAATAACAGACAGAATTCAAGCAGAACCTTTGGACCTACTCTTTGGAAGACGTACTTATGATATTTTTGCCGGATATTGGCCGCACCATGAAGATGAACCACATTGGGGAAAACCGTATAGTAAGGCGAAAAAGTATGTAGTTTCTCATAAGCCGGTTAAGCTACCATGGAAAAACTCCCAACTTATCTCAGGAGATGTTGTGGGTGAAATTAAAAAACTAAAGGATTCAAATGGTCCAAACCTTTGGGTGTGGGGCAGTAGCTCTCTTATTCAAACACTGCTTAAAAATAACCTCATTGATAGAATGTATCTCTGGATATTTCCCCTTACTATTGGTACTGGTAAAAAACTATTCGCAGAAGGCACAATTCCGGAGCGCTTTAAAATGGTGGATGGGAAAATTACCTCAAACGGTATTATATTTGCAGCCTATGAACCATCAACTCCTCTTTAGCAGCTGAAGCATTAAATAAGGTTGAAGCCTTGATTTCATTCCTGAATTAAGGATACAAGGTGGTCTAGGAGTTCCTGGTAGTCACACATAGCTAGGCAGATTCCCTGGTCACCGCTTCCGTAGTATACATAGAGATTTTCCCCGTATACCACTGCGCCTTCCGGAAACGCCACATGGTTTACTATGCCATGCAGTTCCCGCTCTGTCTCCGGTTTTAACACATGGTCCACATTTGCCAGGATCTTCCGGGGATTATGTAAATCCAGGAGAGCCGCGCTAATGGACCACTCCGGGTGGTTTCCCACTTTACTGATAGCGCTATAGATAAAAAGCCACCCGTGCGGAGTTTTAATAGGCACCGCACCTACTTCATTTCCCCGGTCCTCAGTTGGCTTCATCACTACATATTCTTCATATTCTTCATTTACTATCCTATTCATCCGTTCTTTTGAAGGGTAGAAGAGGTCATACAGGTCATCAAACTGCGCCATCATGATGGTTGCCTTAGGGCTTTCCAGTTCAAAGGTAAAGAGCATAGTGTACTTCCCGTTAATTTTTTCCGGGAACAGGCAGGCAGCTTTAGAGAAAAGGTCCGGTCCTATAATTCCGTGTTTATTCCAGTGGATAAAATCCTTGCTGGTTGCCAGTGCAATCCTTACCTTTTGCTCATGGCCTGCGCCGCCTACAGCCGTGTAGTAGAGATAGTAGACGCCATCTATCTTTGTCACCCGCGGGTCTTCGCACCCCAGGCCGTTTTCATAACTTTCCGTAGGGGAAATAAGCGGCTCTTCAAACCGGTCAAAATGCATACCGTCCACGCTTTCTGCGTATCCCAGGGAAGACATATACGCGCCTTCTATATCAGGATGCACGTCATTTGTAGCCCTATAAATCATGCGGAAAAAGCCGTTTTCATAAATGACCCCGGGGTTTAAGACCGACCCTTTTTCCCAATCATGGGACGGATCACGCTCTATGATGGGATCCCCCCTAAACCGTCTTAATTTCATAATAATTATTGTAACAGTAATTTTGTTTAGTACACAAGAGCAACTCAAAAATCCTGCTTCAGGATTTCCGGATGCTTATCATGGAGAGTCAAAATTAATTCCCCAAAGAGTGAATTCACCCAGGCAAACCAATGGCGCGTATAGTGGTGCGCATCATCCACATCTATGCTTTCATGCATATAAAATGTTGTTCCATGTGTCTTTTTCAGTGTCTTTAAGCACTCCGCTATTTCCTGCGTATCCTCTGTGGTCAGCGCCTGCATAATAGTTGCCATGGGCCAGAAATGGTCACAAATCCCTACATGCGGGGAAGTGAGTCCGCAGGCAACCTGGCCTTTTGCAAAAAATGAATTCCACTCTGAAAGGATCAGTTTCCTGGTGTTTTGGTATAACTCGTCTTGTACGCCACAAAATCCCAGGTAGGGAAGGCTTAACAGGCTGGGGATATTAGGGTCATCCATAATGCAGCTGGAGCCAAACCCATCTACTTCATACGCATAGATTTTGCCAAATTCTTTATGGTCCACAATTCCCCACCGGGAAATTCCTTCCTCTATCTGGTTAGCAAGAAGAGAGGAGCGTTTTACTAAATCTACCGCCCCCAGTTCCTCCAGGATTGGTTTTATTTTGCGCAGGTACACTACGGCCATGGCATTTGCAGGGATGATATACGGGAACGCTGTCTCATCATCTGAGGGACGGAAGACACAGCGGGAAAGTCCGCAGCGTTTTGAAGGGTACCCATACCCGCTCAGCCGTACGGCAGGGTGGAGGTGTCCGGAATGCGTTTTAAACTGGTACAGGAATTCATGGTTGTCTTTATTCAGCGTATTTTGCTCTATGTGGATTACTTCCAGCGCTTTATCAACCGCCTGGATCCAGCGGTCATCAAATGGGGTAGTGTCTTTAGTTTCCTCAAAGTATCCATAAGAGAGGCGGAAAAATGCTGCCAGGCTGTCCAGCTCATATTTCCGTTCAAAAACTTCTGCTTTATGGTGGTCATTTATTTCCCGCTTGAATGCATTTGCATAAGGGTCTGAGACAACACAGAGGGATTGTCTGTGGATGAGGCCTTTAAAAAGAGTTTTGATTTCCTCATCCTGTTTAATAAACCGCAGATAGGGCCATACTTGATTAACGGAATCACGCAGCCACATGGCCGGTATATCCCCGGTAACTATAAAGGTATCCGGGTGTCCTTCCCGCTCCTGATGATATACGGTAGTATCCAGCGTATTAGGGAGACATTGGGAAAACATTCTGCGGATGTCTTCATCTGTGATCTTTTCAGAAACAGCAGTAATAGTTTTTTCAATTACGTCACTTCTGAATAGCCGTTCATGCGGTTCCGGCCGGGAATTTAAGTGGGAAAAATTCTGCAGGTCAGGAGGATTTTTATAGGGCATACCATTATTGTATAGAAGAATTACCGCGCGGGCAATTCATGGCACAACAATTTCCCCTGTGATCTTTATCACATAAATATAAATGGGCGCATATTACAATGAGGATATGAAAATGAATAGTGATGAAGGTATCTGCTGTTTTCCGCTGGATACCTCACTTTGGGAGGAGAAAACCCATGAATGGAAAGATAAGCTGTTCTTACAGGATGAAGTAAGACAGATCATGCATATTCCTATAAATATGACTACTGTGGTAAAGCGGATGTTCCAGAAAATTGAGGATGCAGATGCTATGCCGGAAGTAAAAGATTTTTTAATGCTTGCCTATGACCCATCACCCTGGAAGTCAGAAATATATATGACGGTTGTAAAAGATATTCCCAACGGCAAAATGGCAAAACTTTCCGGTACCTATATAAGTAAAGTTTATGATGGCCCGTACAACCAGGTCCCCAAATGGATTGAAGATATGGACAAGTACCTCAGTGCTCAAAACCAGAAAGCACTGAAATATTATTTCCATTTTGCATATTGCCCAAAATGCGTGAAAAAATACGGGCACAATTATTGCATTGCGTTTGCGCAAGTTGCCTAAAATGAGGCCTATAATTAAGTTATGGATGTTACGGTCTTCTTAGCACGTTTCTGGGGTAGCCTGTTTATGATCCTGGGCTTACAGTCTATCTTTCTTAAATTTTTAGGAAGAGTAATACAATACACTGAGGAAAAACCCATTACGGTATCTACGGGCTACATTACTTTTTTATTGGGCCTGGCAACTGTTGTAGCACATAACATATGGGTTTTTGACTGGCGGGTTGCCATTACTATCCTGGGGTGGGGAACCTTGTTTAAAGGAATTGAAAAAATTGCATTCCCCAACCGCATAAACAAAGCAGCGCAATTGTTTAAAAACCAGCAAGTCTTGTGGGGCGTTGTTATTTTTCTTCTGGGCGCCTGGTTTTTTTATATGAGTTTCAGGTAACTATATGGACATACCTAAAAACATAAGCCAGTCTATCCAGTACCAGGAAGGCTCCGTAGTCAGCAAGGAAATAGTCAATAAGCCGGCCGGTACCGTTACCCTTTTTGCCTTTGATAAAGGGCAGGGGCTTTCTGAACATACCACCCCCTATGATGCTTTAGTCATGGTTGTTGACGGAATAGCTGACATAACGGTGAACGGCCAAAACCATGAAGTAAAGACAGGTGAAATGCTTCTTATGCCGGCCCATTCACCACACGCCTTAAAAGCTCCGGAGCAGTTCAAGATGTTACTTATCATGATAAAGTCTTAAAGATTATGCGGACAAAAAATTGGTATCTGGGGTTCTTTAGTCTTTTTGCCCTCTTTGCTATTCCCGGAATAGTTACCGGGAATTGGGGGACAGCCATCTGGCTTGTTTGGCTATTTTGGATTATCTTCTTTATACCAAAAAAGAAGGCTTAGTTATGGATGACGCCGTAGCCCATAAATTCTTTTCAGATAACTCCGTACAGCTCCATTTATTTGATGCCATTAAGAAGTATATTTCCTCATTAGGGGTAGTAAAAATAAAAGTAACAAAGAGCCAGATTTCATTTTCTAATAAACGGCAATTTGCATGGGTTTGGCTGCCTATGCCTTGGGATACCGGAAGACCTAAAAACAGTATTGTCCTGAGTTTTTCCCTGGGGGAGCGCGTTATGCATCCGCAGATAGTAGAGGTTGTTGAGCCGTATCCCGGGAGATTTATGCACCATGTGATTATGGAAAAAGAAGCAGAGCTGAGCGGTGCGGTTAAAAAATGGCTCCAGACTGCTTTTACATTTGGCGAAGAAAGGAATTAAAAATCGAATTGTTTTGCAAACTGGTCCGCTTCTTGTTCCTGCCTTTTTATCTCTTCCCTGGTTTGTTTTTCCAGCACGGAGTTGCGGTGGCCTAAAACCACATGGCCTATCTCATGCGCTATGGTGTAATAGATTTTTCCGGGGTTCTGCAGCAGCAGGTCATCACTCAAAAAAATGAGATGCTGTTTTCTCAGGTCTGAACCGGTAAAGGTAAAGGCCCAGGCGTCTTCCAGGGAAGCAAAAAACCAGCAGTTTTTTGTTATGGAGCTTATTATTTCCTCCGGCATTTTCTCCAGTGTCTCACAGACATAGCGTTTCATTTTGACATTCCCAACCAGCTTTCCTTCAAAAGAACCGTAGATTTTTTGCAGGGCTTTTCTCATAAGAGCAATATAGCAATGGCTTGTAAGAGTATAGTGAGAAGTCCTGCATATCTTCTGCTAGGGTTTCAGTCTTGAGTTTCTGGGTATATACTAAATGAGTCTTATGTACTCCGGGTTATCCTCATCCCAAGCTACTAACATCCTCAAGGAGAAAGGGTTTAACGAAATACCTGAAAAACAAGAACCGTTATACCGGAAAATAATAAAGAGCTTTATATCTCCTATTGCTCTCATGCTGTTGCTTGCTTCCGGACTGTCTTTTTCTTTGCATAAAACATTTGACGGCTATTTCATCCTCATATTACTGCTTTTAAATATAGTCATTACCTTATGGCAGGAGAAAAAAGCAGACAACGCCATTAAAAAATTAAATGAACATTTGCAACAAAAGATAAAAGTGTTCAGGGATGGGCAGTGGCAATCTATTGGTTCCCGTTTTTTAGTAGAAGGGGATGTAGTCCAGCTTGCTTCCGGGGAAGTAATCCCTGCGGACGGAAAAATTATTGAAGACCATCACGTGCAAGTCAATGAATCCGCCCTTACCGGAGAATCCCTGCCAAAAGACAAGAAAGAAGGGGATGAAGTATTTTCCGGTTCTTTTATAGCCTCTGGGATAGCAATAGTTACCGTAGTTGCCACAGGGGTAAGGACCAGCTTTGGGAAAACAATTTTCTCTGTTGAGAAGATCAGGAAGCAGAGTGAATTGGAAAAAGATATTATTAATATTTCTAAATTCCTGACGGTCCTCAGCCTGATTGCGGTTGCTATCCTGAGCATTATATTTCTGATGAGAAAGGCTTCCCTCCTAGAACTGCTTACGCTGGACCTGAGCCTCATCATAGCAGGAATACCTATAAGCCTGCCAACTGTTATGACGCTTATCATAGAATTTGGGGTACTTGCCTTATCAAAAAAGAATGTTATAGTCCGCAGGCTTTCCGCATTGGAAGACCTGGCAAATGTAAATTTTTTACTGACTGATAAAACGGGGACACTCACAAAAAATAAAATAACTGTACGTGATATTTATGCATATGACGGTTTTACCCATAATGATGTGTTGTCCTATGCTGCTGTCATTGCTGCCTCTGAAAGTGATAACCCAATAGACGCAGCAATAACTGAAAAAGTACAAGAACTGCGCTTAAGGCTTCCTTCCTGGACTAAAAAAGATTTCATCCCTGCAGATTCCAAAAGGAAGCGAAGCACCCTCACCATACAAGAAGATGGGTCTGAAAAAGCCCTTGCCTTAGGCGCCCCCCAGATTATAGAAGATCTGTGCCGATTGGATAAAAATACGCAGAAGAAATTTAAACGGGAGGTAGAAACATTGGCCGCAAGCGGTTACCGGACACTGGCGGTGGCAGTTTCAAAAACAGGTAAAGAAGAGAATATGAAAATGGTAGGTGTTATGGCTCTTTCAGATACCCTCAGAGAAGATGCAAAATCAGTCGTACAATTCCTTACGGAGAACAACATCCAGGTGGCCATGGTAACGGGTGACAACAAATCTATTGCCGCCAACATTGCTGCCCAGCTGGGCCTGGCTGAGAGGGAAACTATCACAAAAAAACAATTGGACTCCATGGACTGGAAGGGTATTCAGGCAAATTTTTATACCCGTGCCAGCGCCTTTGCTGAAATCCTTCCTGAAGACAAAATGCATCTGGTCCAGAAAGCAAAAGAATTTTTTGTTGTTGCTTCAAATGGGGACGGGGTGAATGACTTGCCGGCGGTTAAAGCAGCAGATGTTGGTATTGCGGTTAAAAACGCTGTTGCCGCCCTGAAGGCAACTGCAGACATTGTTCTTCTTTCAGAAGGGATAAGCGTTATCAGGGATGCTATTATTGAGAGCAGAAAAATCTTTGAACGCATTTATACGTATTCCCTCTACAGGATTTCAGAAAGCCTGAGGTTGATTATTACTATTGCTGTTTTAGGCTTATTGTACGGGGTGTACCCATTGACAGCATTGCAAATTATTCTCATAGCGCTTTTGAATGATATCCCTATCATTTCCCTAGCTTCTGACCGGGTAAAGACAACAAACAGGCCGGCAAAGATAGATGCAAAAAACCGTTTTACGTTAAGTTCATTATATGGGTTAACCGGTGTAGCAAATAGTTTATTGCTGTTTTTCCTAGTTAGTAATATATGGCATATTGATTGGTCACTTCTTCAGACTATGTTTTTTCTCAAGCTAACTGTTTCAGGGCATTTACTGATCTATGTTGCACATACCAAAAAACGGTGGTGGCAGTTTCTCCCCAGTAAGGGGGTTATATGGGCAACAACTCTCACTCAGTTAGTTGCAACGGGGTTTGCACTTACCGGATTCCTGATGTCCGCCAGACTTCCGTTGTGGCAGGTAGGATTTGTATGGGCATGGTCGTTAGGCTGGATGCAGGTTAGTGAAGGGATGAAGATGTTGCAGCAAAGATGGTATAGATCTTGACCCATTTTGTCTCAGTTGACAAATAGTTTTGTAAGAGTTATTCTCATTTTTACCTTCATAATCTTCATAAGAAATCCCGCAAGAGGACTAAAAAGATTTGGGAAGAGTTTTAAGAGACCAATGTAGCAGTATCAGGAAAGGCAGTTTTTGAGACCGGCTGCGGAGGACAAGGAAAGGAGGTGAGTATAGAGTGGGTAAGAGTAATAGCAGCATTAAATCTTCACATGTCCGTTTTGGCAAAAGAACATACTTCTTTGATGTCAACGTAACTAAAGAGGATAAAAAGTACCTCAGAATTACCGAATCAAAATTTGTAGAAGAGGGAAAACCAAGAATCTACAACTCCTTTATCCTGTTTCCTGAGAATGTAGCGGACTTCCAGAAAGGGATAGAAGAGATGGTAAGCCATCTGGCGTAAAAAAACCTGTCTAGGGCCGCTGTAGCGCTGCAGCGACCCCAAGTAGGCGGCGGTAGGAGAAATATCCTTCTTACAAAATTCATACAGACTTAGATTCTTCCCTCTTTGCTATAATATGTGGCTATGTTAAGGGAAGGACCACCAGTTCCAGCTGAGCAGGCACAGCCGGAGGTTAAAAAGAAAAACGTTATCCAAAGAATGGGCAGGGGGAAAAGGATCCTTTTAAGCTCTGCTTTAGTAAGCGCTGCTTTTGTTGGGGGAACAGGATATTATGCAAAATCCCATCCGGAAGAAACTTCTGATTTTCTGCGGGCAACCATAGGAAACAAAAACAGGCTTATGGTTGAAGGATGGGTCTTCAAAATAGAGGATAAGGGAAAGCAATGGAGATATGAACTGTTTGGTGGAAAAGAAAATCCTTATGGAAATACTTTTACACAAGTGAGTAATACTCTGCCTCCTGATCTGGTAACACCCACGGTTGAAGCGCCTCTTCCGCCAAACCCGTTAGATTATGTGCCTCCCTCTGTCATTCTCCCCGAAATGCCAAAGCCAAAACTGGCTACTCCTGAAGTACACCTTCTCCAGTCTCCTGCTGAGGGGGAAGGGAAATGGATTGTTAATGACCTTCCCTATGCTAACCCTGATGATCCATTAATGGTAAAAACGTACGTCAGGCCGGATAAAGACAGGCCTTACGCAAGCCTTGCGGTCCTTTTATTAGACAAGACAAAGATGAAACTAAACCTGGTGGGCGGAACGGAGCAGCCGGGAAGAGGACCCGGAAGGATTCCTGAAAGTGACCTCAAAAACCTTATTGTAGCGTTTAACGGTGGATTTCAAAATCCGGACGGATATTTTGGGATGTTTGCCCAGGGGACTATGTATATGCCTTTGAGAAACGGAATTGCAAGCGTTGTGGTTATGGCTGACGGATCCATAAAAATGGGTGCATGGGGGGAAGGGGACCTGGCAGTAAAAACAGATGATATGGTAGCAATAAGGCAAAACTGTGCGTTGCTGGTAAAAGGCGGAGAAGTGACTCCTGAAGCAGAAAATAAAGGGTCAAATAATGACATCTGGGGGTATATAGATAAGTCATCAAGTGCATTTATTACCTGGCGGTCAGCAATAGGAGTTACAAAAGACGGTAACCTTATTGTTGCAATTGGAAACGACCTGTCTGCAAAAACATTAGCGTACGGTATGCAGGCTGCCGGCGCAGAAACGGCAATGCAGCTGGATATTAATTCTCCCCATTCCACGCTCATAACATATGCCATGGGAGCGGACGGAACCCTTATTCCCAAGTTTATCAGGGATAAGATGGGTGACCGGGATTTGGGCCGATTTTATAAGACACAGGCAAGGGATTTTATGTATATTACCCTTGCTGATAAATCCGGAGCATCCCCAATTCTTGCTGGTGCACGGTAAAGTTTTAAGTCGTAACTTCTCACTGTTACCTGTTTCTTACTACCTTTTAGCTGAGCTTTTTTATTGTTGAGATAGATTGGGTATTATGATAATTGCCATTATTATTATCCTTATTATTCTTTGGGTCTTAGGGTATCTTCCCGTTTCCGGCCTGTATATCCCCAACATTCCTCTCATTACCATAGGAGCGCATACGGTTACTTTATGGGAATTGTTAATTTTGCTGGTGGTAGGATGGGCCATTGGAATTCTCCCCCGGCCGCTGCAGGCGATTGCTTCAGTTCTCCTCTTGCTTTGGATCCTTTCCGTCTTTGGGATTTTTGCATTTGCCGGTCTCCCCAGCATTCTGGTCATCATCATCATTGTGGGTTTAGCAGTTTCCCTGCTCCTCTAACCGGTTTCTTACTTCCTTCTAGCAACCTCTTATTATTGCTGAGGTAAATTCGAATAACGATCATTTAAAGAAGTTGCTCAGTGAGTACACTGAGTGGAGCTTTCACCTATTATATTGAGAAGGTAAAAAGCTCCTAAAGGAGGTGAAAAAATATGGCAGATAACCAAAAAAATGACAAGAAGGCTGGGGTGAATCCGGTTGTGGCCGGAGTTGCCGGAGCAGTAGTGGGTGCAGGAATGGCGGTAGCCGGAACTATGGCGCTAAAAGATGAAAAAAACCGCAAGAAAGTCAGGGATGTGGCAACGGGTATAGCAAAACAAGCATCTGAATACATGGGGGCAATGCCTATGGGCATGAAAAGCGGAAAAGCTACTGGGTCTAAAATAGCAAAGAAGATCCCTGTGGTAAGAAAAGATAGTGCAGGCACTAGCAGGTCAAGGGCATCAAAAAAACCAGATGAAGCAAAGGGTGAAGAAGAGGCAGAACAGAAATAATCAAAGCCGATTTATTTAGCTGTATAATGCAGTGGTGAAGAAGTTGGCAATCATATTCGTTCTGATGTTGATAGGGCTGGGGGCAGTTTTGTACTATTTGAGAAGCAACAACTCGAAAGTTGAGAATAACGCTCCCGCTGCAGTAAAATCAACTAGCATGAAGATTACCAGCCCTGCGTTTTTAAACAATACAGCCATCCCCGCAAAATATACCTGCCAGGGGGAAAATATTAATCCTCAGCTGGACTTTTCGGAAATTCCCCCTCAGGCAAAAAGCCTGGCATTGCTGGTGGATGATCCTGATGCGCCTATGGGAACCTGGACACACTGGGTAGTATTTAATATGCCTCCAGATATCACTCGGATAGTAGAAAACTCGAAACCCGGTGGAGTAGAGGGCCTGACCAGTTTTGGAAAGGCGGGATATGGGGGACCATGCCCACCATCAGGGACCCATAGATATTTCTTCAAGCTGTATGCGCTGGATATAAAACTCGATTCTCCAGAAAAGGCTGATAAAAACTCCATCCTAAAACTCATGCAAGGGCATATCCTAGGCCAAGTAGAGCTCATAGGGCTTTATAAAAAGAAATGAAAGACATCTACGAAATCCTCAGGAGCCTAAACATATCTTACGAGAAACATGACCATCCTGCAGTGTTTACGGTGGAAGAAGCAGAGAAATTTGATATCCGGTTTAAGGCAGGAGTTACCAAAAACTTATTTTTACGGGATAAAAAGAAGCAGCACTATTTTCTGGTAATAATGGAAGGGAAAAAGAGGCTAGACCTGGAAAAGATATCCGGAAAGTTAGGTGCAGGAAGGCTGAGCTTTGCCTCCCCGGTAGACTTGAACACTATTTTGCAGATTACCCCGGGTTCTGTTTCTCCATTCTGTTTAATCCATGAGTCTTCCAGAAAGGTGCAAGTGGTAGTTGAAGAGAACCTGCTCAGAAATGACCGGGTAGGGTTCCACCCAAATGAAAACACTGCAACACTACTGATAAGTTCAAACGATTTTAAAAGGTTTTTAGAATGGACCGGAAACCGGTTTCAAATCCTTCCGCTGTAAATTATTACATACCTCTTACGTTCCTCTTATGGTTTTTTCTTACCTATATGTTAAGCTTATACTTAATTAAGGATATTTTAAATTATGGATACATTCCAGGCGTTAGCAGAACCCAGAAGAAGAGAGATTGTAGAACTTTTGGCAAAAAAGGGAAGGCTTTCCGCAACAGATATTTCTGAGAATTTTAGCATTTCAGCTCCGGCAATTTCCCAGCACTTAAAAATTTTGCGTGAGGCAAAGCTGGTAGACATGGAAAAGCATGCACAGAAACGCATTTATGCTTTGAATCCGGATACTATCTCAGATATTGAGGAGTGGATTGGAAAACTCAGAAGCCTGTGGAGTAAACGTTTTGAAAGGCTGGATTCATTGTTACAAAAAAGGGGAAAACATGGAAGACCATAAAGCTCCCCTTGAAAAGGGTGAATTAGTACATATGCAAAAAATAGTCCCATTTCTTTGGTTTGTTGATAATGCGCAGGAGGTAGTTGCCTTTTATACCTCTATCTTTGCGGATTCCAGAATAGTCCACGCTGACAAATTGGTTTCTACGTTTGAACTTGCCGGACTGGAGTTCATGGCGTTAAACGGGGGAGACTACCAGCACCCTAATCCCTCCATTTCTTCCTTTGTTTCCTGTGAGACGGAAGAGCAGATAAATACATTGTGGGAAAAGCTTTTGCCGGACGGTAAGGTCCTTATCCCTTTTGATACGTACCCTTTCAGTAAAAAATATGGCTGGCTCAGTGACAAATATGGAGTTTCCTGGCAGCTCAACCTCACCGGGGACAAGCAAAAAATTGCACCTGCGTTTATGTTTACGGGGGACAAGGCCGGGAAAGCTGAGGAGGCAATCCGTTTCTACACGTCTTTATTTGAGAATTCCCGGATTAATGCCCTGGTCCATTATGAGCCGGGAGAAGGGGATAAAGAAGAGTTTTTGAAATTTGCATCATTTGTTCTTTCCGGCCAGGATTTTGTTGCCATGGACAGCAGCCTTCCCCATGATTTTACGTTTAGTGAAGGAGTTTCCCTGTTTGTGCGATGCCAGGACCAGAAAGAAGTAGACCGGTTTTGGGAGGAGCTTTCTGCGCAGCCTGATGCTGAGCAGTGCGGTTGGCTGAAAGATAAGTTTGGCGTTTCCTGGCAGATTATCCCCAATGTTTTGATGGAACTTATGGCGGATCCGGATAGGGAAAAAGCAGACCGGGTTATGCAGGCCATGCTGAAAATGAAAAAGATAGAAGTAAAAGGCTTACAGGAAGCCTACAGGGGAGGTGCTGACAACAATGGATGAAAAAGGAGTGGTGATAGAGCGGGAATTTGACGCGCCGGTTGAAAAACTGTGGCAAGCATGGACTGATCCTGAAATGATAAAACAGTGGTGGGGCCCCGAGCACTTTTATGCGCCTTCAATAAAAAATGACTTACGCGTTGGCGGTATGTACATCTTTGCCATGCACGGGCCAAAAGATAGCCAATTTGACAAAGATATGTATAGCGCCGGGATCTATAAAGAAATTGTTCCTCCTTCCGGATCAAACCCGGGAAAGTTAGTAGTGACTGACTATTTCTCAGATGAAGAAGGGAACATGGTATCACCCCAAGAGGCAGGACTAGAAGATCCCAATTTCCCAAAAGAATTAACGGTTACCGTACTTTTTGAAAAGGTGGGGGTTGGAAAGTCTAAGCTTTCCATAGTGTACCCAAAACCGGAAACAGAAGAGCAGGTGCAGGCAATGCTGAAATCCGGAATGAAGGATGGATGGAATTCCTCACTGGACAAATTAGGGAATGTCCTGAAAGGAGTGTAATGTGGCAAAACTATTTTTGTTTATGATGGTGTCTTTGGACGGATATTTTGAAGGGCCTGAGCATGACCTTTCCTGGCATAATGTGGACCGGGAATTTGTTGATTTTGCCATAGAACAGACCGGCCAGGTTGGCACGCTCCTGTTTGGAAGAAGGACGTATGAGCTGATGGAAAATTTTTGGCCATCTTCCCAGGCGCAGGATGACCCGGAAACAGCTAAGCTGATGAACAACACCCCTAAAATGGTATTTTCTACAACCCTGGAAAAAGTCCATGAGACAAAAACCTGGAAGCATGTAACATTAGTGAAAGAAGTAAATGTTGAGCAGATAAACAAACTAAAAGAAGAGTCCGCCAAGGACCTGGCAGTATTTGGAAGCAATGGCCTTGCAGTCAGTTTGCTGGAGCTGGGGTTATTTGATGAATTGCGGATCATGATAAACCCGGTAGTGATAGAGAAGGGTACGCCTCTATTTTATGGGCTCAAGGAAAAGAAGAAGTTTACCTTAAAAAACACAAAAGTTTTCAATTCCGGGAACATTCTCTTAACATACACAACATGATCCAAATAAAACGGGTATATGAAGACCCTGATAAACAAGACGGGTTCAGGATCTTAGTAGATAGGATCTGGCCCAGGGGAGTTTCAAAAGAAGAAGCCCGGGTTGATTTGTGGTTAAAAGACATAGGACCTACAACTGAGCTGCGGAAATGGTTTGGCCATGAGGTCCCAAAATGGGAAGGGTTCCGGAAAAAATACCAGGCAGAGTTGAGGGAAAAACAGAATCTGCTTGATGAAATCAAGAAACAGGAAAAAGAACATACAACCGTAACGTTATTGTTTGGGGCAAAAGATGAGGATCACAACCAGGCAGTGGTTATCAGGGATGTGTTAGGGGAGAATAACCGCTAATGAAATCAGCAAGTTAAATACCAGAAGGTTCAAAAGGGAGAGCCCAAAAACTTTTCTTGCCCACCTGATATCATCATGAGTTTTGAATCCCTGCAGCGCCCTAAGAAGCCATAAAATTCCCACGGTAAGCATACCAGCAGCATAAGCGTACTTAGTGAATTGGAATAACGTTAGAGAAAGGCAAGCCAATATAAAAAGTATGATGTAGGTTATGATATGCAGCTTTGTTTCTGCAATGCCGCGTTTTATAGGAAGAGCAGGAATGTGTGCCTTTTTATAATCTTCCATCCTAAAAATGGAAATGGCATAAAAATGCGGCATTTGCCACAAAAATAAAATGAAAAACAGGAGAAGTGCTCCCAGATCAAAATGGTTTGTAGCGGCAAGGTATCCGCTCACCAGCGGCACAGCACCTGAAACTGCACCCATGTGTACCCCCAGAATAGAGTGCCGCTTGGTATAGGTGTAGATGCCAATATAAAACACAAACCCCAGCGCCGCCGCAGCAAGAACAAGCCAGTTGGTAAAAAGAGCAAGCGTAGACACCCCTATAACCGCCAGGATGAAGGCGTACAGGAGCGCATTTTTTGCAGGTATGAGTTTAACAATAGCCGTCCTTTGTTGGGTCCGCTCCATTTTGCTGTCTATATCCCGGTCAATGTAGTTATTTAAAACACACCCGCTGGCAATAGAAAAAGCCATCCCTACCAGGACGCCAAATAATGCCCCCGGTTGGATAGACCCCTGAGTGCCAAGCATAAAACCGCCAAAAGCGGCTATGAGGTTTCCTCCTATAATACCGGGTTTTGTGATATAGAAATATGCCTTCCAAATGTTTCCGCCGGTATAACTGCTGAGGGAAAAAGATTTCATGAAGACTTATTTATGGATTCCTTCCTCATTTTGGATGTAGGTATTTATATCAGGGGTCATGTTGTAATTTAAATGGTCCATAATCCAGATAGACCCTATGACAATCATTAGGACAATAAAAACAGTTGATAGGAATAGCTGGAGGTTTAATCTGGGCTTTGATTCCTGCCCCAAATGGAGGAAGTACAACAGTTGTATGAGCAGCTGGACAACCGCAAAAACCGGCAGCAAAATACCCAGAAGGGCATCAGGCGGAAACACATGCAGGGTTTTCAGGTGATACATCACTAATACATAGCTTCCCAGAGTTAAGACAAGGGATAGGATAAACCCTATGAGATAATTGGAAACTGTTTTTTTGATCCTCATGAAATTGCCCCCATTAAATATACAATAGTAAAAATAAATATCCAGACAATATCAAGAAAGTGCCAGAAAAGACTGAGCTGTTTTACTTTCCCCAGATTAGAGTCTGTAACTCCCCGTTTGTACAGGTAAAAAATAAGGATTCCAAGCCAGATGCTGCCGGCAAAGATATGCATTCCATGCGCCCCAATAAGGGTAAAAAAAGAAGAGAGGAAGGCGCTTTTTTGCGGTGTATGCCCCTCCTGTATTAAGTGGGAAAATTCAGACAGTTCCATGGATAGAAAGACAAGTCCCAACAAGAGGGTAGAGGCAAGCAGGAGAATGGTTTTCTTCTTGTCTTTTTGTCCGGCATAGACGGTTGCTATGCCGCAGGTAAAACTGCTGACCAAAAGGACAATGGTTTCAGAGAGTACAAAAAGCGGATTGAAGATGCGGTGGATTGAGATTCCTCCAAAGGTATTATTATGCAGCACCGCGTACGCCGCAAAAAGCACGGCAAACATAATAAGGTCTGTCATAAGGTATATCCAAAACCCAAATAACGCTTTTTCAGAGGAATGGTGTTCAGCCATGGTGGACCCTTTCTCTTTCAAGTTTTGCTACATCTGCCGCTTTCAATACATATTCCGTGTCATCATTAAATGTCCTTTTTATCACGCAGAAGATTGCGCCTATAGCCCCGAGCACAATAAGCCAGACCAAATGCCAGACAAAGGCAAACCCAACAAGGAAAATGCATCCTGCCAGATACATGCCCATGGCTGTATTTTTAGGCAACGTTATATCCTCATACACCACCCGCTGTTTCTTTTTACCCGATTCTTTCATCTCCCAAAATGCATCCCGGGATTTCACTTCCGGGATAACAGCAAAATTGTAAAACGGGGCAGGGGAGTGTGTTGCCCATTCCAGAGTCCTGCCGTTCCAGGGATCACCCGTAAGGTCCTTCAGTTTTTTCCGCTGCCTGATGCTGACAACAACCTGGATTATCTGTGAAGCAACTGCTATCCCTAAAATGCATGCCCCTATAAAAGAGGTGATAAACAGCGGCTGCCAATGGGTTGCAGCGTCATAATGGTCAAGCCTTCTGGTTGCGCCCATCATGCCCAGAATATACAAGGGAACAAAGGAAACAAAAAATCCAACAAGCCAAAGCCAAAAGGAAATCTTTCCAATACGTTCATTCAGCCTAAACCCGGTCACTTTTGGGAACCAATACGTTATGCCGGCAAAGATGCCAAACACTGCGCCCCCTATAGCCATAGTATGGAAATGCGCTACTAAAAATAAACTGTTATGCAGCTGGAAGTCAGCCGGAGGAAGTGCCAGGAGCATGCCTGCCATGCCTCCAAAGGTAAAGGTAGACATAAATCCAAAAAACCACATCAGGGGGGTATGGAATCTGATCCTGCCTTTATACATGGTTCCCAGCCAGCTTAAGAATTGGACGCTGGTAGGGATGGCAATAAACATGGTCATAATGCCAAAGAACGCATTAATATCCGCGCCGGACCCCATAGTGAAAAAGTGGTGGAGCCAAACCCAAATAGAGAGGACAGTGATACCTATTGCGCCGGCAACCAAAGAGACATAGCCTGCCAACCTTTTTTGGGAGAATGTTGCAACAACCTCAGAATAGACGCCAAAAGCGGGAAGGATAAGGATATACACCTCCGGGTGTCCCCACATCCAGATAAGGTTTACATACATCATGGCGCTCCCCCCCAATGTAGCGGTAAAAAAGTGCATGCCAAACAAGCGGTCTAATGAGAGAAGGGCAGTGGTTGCAGCCAGGATAGGAAAAACAGTGATGATCAAAACTGAGCTGCAAAGGGATGTCCATACAAATAACGGCATTCTCATAAGGCTCATGCCCGGTGCACGCATTTTCAAAATGGTAACCAGGAAATTGATTCCCCCCAGTGTTGTCCCAAGCCCTGAAACCTGCAGGCTCCAGATCCAATAATCCACGCCAACCCCCGGACTAAACTGGGATTCTGACAGGGGCGCCACCGCAAGCCAACCGGTAGCAGAAAACTCTCCCCCTAAGACAAAAAACAGGTTCACTAAAATTGCACCGGCAACATAGAGCCAGAAACCCAGGGTATTCAAAAACGGGGAAGCAAGGTCCCTGGTGCCTATCTGCAGGGGAACAATAATATTTAAAAGCCCGAACAAAAAACCCATGGTAACAAAAAAGACCATGATAACACCGTGGGCGGTGAATACCTGCTGGAAGTGGTCGGCAGACAGGTATCCGTGGGATGCTCCTACTGATATGGATTGTTGTGCCCATATCATGAACGCGTCCAAAACGCCACGGATAAACATGAGAAAGGCAACAATTATGTACATGATCCCGATTTTTTTTGGGTCCACGGCAGTTAACCATTCACGCCAGAGCCATTGCCACCTTTTCAGTTTTGTAATCAGAAGGACGGTTGCTATCATCATGGCGGTGACAAAAACCGTACCGCCTATGGTGAACCACTCATGGGGTAATGCACTGAGAGTAAGACGGCCAAAAATAAATTCAAGCATAGTTTAATGGACCTTTTGTACAGAAGGAAGCATATACTTCATTAGCACTTCATTATACAAATTTGGATCAACGTTTGAATAGAAGGCAGGCGGATTATTTTCACTTGGCTTTAAAAGCTCCTGGTAGCTTGTTCCATTAAGGACTTGCGGATATGACCGGACAGAGCCTACCCAGGTATTAAACTCCTGGGGTGTTACTGCTTTCACCCTGAATTTCATGCCTGAAAACCCTGCCCCATTTATTTCTGCAGCAGATCCTCTATATTCACCCGGAGTATTTGCTTCCAGATGAATCTGCGTTTTCATACCGGTCATTGCATACATTTGTCCTCCTAATTGCGGAATCCAAAAAGAATTCATGGGGCCGTCAGAAGTAAGCTCAAAAGTAATAGGGGTGTCCAGCGGGATCTCAATAAAATTAACGGTTGCTATCTTCTGGTCCGGATAAATAAATAACCATTTCCACCTGAGTGCTACCACCTGAATAGTAACCGGAGGGGTACTTCCTGCAAGTTTCTTATAGGGGTCCAACTCGTGGGTAAATTTCCAATTCAGAAATGCCATAAAAAGAATGACGGTAATGGGGATTATCCATTTGAGCACCGCTGCGTTGCGGGTAAGTTTCCAGTCAGGGGCGTATGTTCCGCGTGATCCTTCTTTATATTTTACCGCTATAAAAAAGGCAAGCAAAAATACCGGGATAGCACAAGAAAGCATGATGAGGACCATAGTTATCAGTAAGTTTTTTTCAGAACGCGCAATAATTCCCTCAGGGGTAAGAAGCGCAACGGTTCCATTTCCAATCAGGAGGGTTATGACTAGCGCAGCATCCAGAAGACACAGTATGAAAATGGTCAATTTTATTTTCATGAGGGGACACTTTCAGTATAGCATTTTCAACATGTTTTAATAAAAACTATTTGCCCAGGAGTATTTCCAGAAGAGTATTAAGGGGCATGGTAGCTACGCCAACCACTGAATCACCACCGCCATAGTACAGATAAATGATGCCGTTGATTACTACCGCACCGCATGCAAACACCACGTTAGGTACCTGTCCGGTCAGTTCATACGGCATTTCAGGATCAAATACGGGGTCCTCAGTCCTGGCTAAAATCTTCCGGGGGTCATTGTAGTCTAAGAGCATTGCACCGGTTTTATAATAGAAACCCGGTTCCTGCACGCCGTGATACAGGAGGACCCAGCCGTGCTCAGTTTCTATAGGAGGAGCCGCAATGCCTATCTTTACGTTGTCCCACCGGTCTTTCCTGGCCTGTGCAATAATACCGCCGGTTAAAAACTTTTTATCAGGGAATTCCAGGTCCCGTAAAAAGTCCAGCCAGATGACTTCCCCCAGCCTATGGAAGGCAATATATCCGTCTCCTGACTTTTTCTTAATGATGCATGCATCTTTATCATCAACGCCGGGAGGGGAAATAAGCTTGGGTTTTTCCCAGATCCAATTTTTAGCCAGAAAATCTTTGACTAAGATGGAAGTCATGGCAACCCGGGGAGGATTTTTTCCGTCATATGCAGTGTAGGTCATGTAAAACCTATCGTCTATTTTTGTAATTCGGGGGTCTTCACATCCGGAATTTCCTTTGGGTGCCGTTTTTTTCTCAAAGCTTTCCCGGGGTATATAAATTGGGTAATTGAGGATCTCATCTATATGGAGGCCGTCTCTGCTGTTGGCATAGCCAAAAACAGACGTGCCGTCATGGGATTGCGCGCGGTATATGATATGGACTTTCCCGTCTTCATAAATTGCAGCAGGGTTATAGGTGGCGTAGCCCTGCCACTCTAATTCCAGGACAGGAGAAATGATAGGGTTTCCCTCAAATCTGGTAAATTTGCGGAATTCCGGATTCATGGAGAGGGTTTCCGGAGATGCTTTAGGCAGCATGTCACCCAAGAGTTCATTCAAGTCACAGAAAGCTACAGCGCAGCTGGTATCCGCAGCACCGTAATAGACCATCAGCTTTCCGTTTTGTACCAGAGCTCCTGACGGAAAGATCACATTTGGTACAATGCCCTTTAGTTCATATTCTTCCGAAGGGGTAATAAGCGGTTGGGAGGTCCTGCCTATAATCTTGTGGGGATCGTTCAAGTCTAACAGTATAGCCTCTATACCAAAGGTCTTTTTATTGGAAAGGTAGTTGCCTATATAGGAGTAAATAATAAGCCACCCTTTATCAGTTTTAATAGGAGGGGAGCCCAGTTCTACCTGGTCCCGGACGTCCCGCATAAGGTGGAGGATGTGGTTGTTGGCATTGTCATACCACTCTGTCCAGTAAAATGGTGACCACATGTCTTCAATCCGGTCAAACAGTGCCAGGGCAATTTTTGCAGGAGGCAGGTCAGTGTTGATAGTAAGAAGTGCCGCATATTTTCCGTTCACTTTTTCAGGAAACATCCCCATAGCTTTAGAGTTAAAGGTGGTTACCTGATGCTTTTCAAACGTCTGGAAATCAGAGGTTATGGCAACGGCAAGTTTTATGCCGTATGCACTGAAAGGGTAGGTGGAGAGGGCAGTATAGAAGATGTAAAACTTCCCGTCCATATAGGTAATCCGCGGGTCCTCACATCCGTATGTTTCCCAGACCTCCGTAGGGACAATAAGCTGTTTATGTTCCCCAAAATGTACGCCGTCAGAGCTGGTGGCATACCCTATGGTGGAAACCTGCATAGTGACGCCGTTTTGTTGGGTAGGGGAAGAAAATGCCCTATAGACCATGTGGTAGACTCCGTCTACCTCTACTACGCAGCCGTTAAAAGCACCATCATGTTCCCATGCGTGGTTCTGGTTAGGGGTTAGGATCGGATTGTCTTGCGATCTTGTTAAGGTGACCATGATTATCCTACGGAAAGGCTCTGGATAAAGAATAACACGTTTTAGTTAAACAGCGTGTTAGGAATTTTCCTCAGTTTGGGTTCCTGGTTGTGCTTCATTTCCTTGAGGAAGGTGGATAAATCAGCACTTGCAGCACAAACCACCGTATCGGCACCGCCATAGTAGACGTGAAGTTTATCATTCATTGCAACTGCGCCGCATGGATAGACAACGCCTGCCTTAAAACCGTCATTCTCATACTTTTCCACAGGTTCTACAATAGGGGAGTTGGTCCGGTACAGGACCTTAGAAGGGTTTTCCAAATCCAGCAACATAGCCCCAATTTTATATTTGCCCGGGTCCTGGTAGCCTACTGACTGGTATACAAACAGCCATCCATCTTCAGTTTTAATAGGAGGTGCCCCGGCGCCAATCTTTTTGCTGTCCCAGAATTTCTTCCGGGGCGGAATAAAGTGATGTCCCTGTAGGTACGTATTTTCAAAGGAGAGGTCATCTACGTAATCAACCAGGATATTAGGGTAGATCCTGTGGAAGACAACATATTTGCCTTTAATTTTCTCCGGGAAGATAACTGCATTTTTATTCACCATGCCCGGTGCAGAGATGAGCTTTGGTTTTTCCCAGTTATCCCAGCGCTTGTTCAAAAAGTCGTCAACTGAAATAGAGGTGAGCGCAACGCGCGGCGGATTTGCCCCGTCAAAGGCCACATAAGTCATATAGAATTTATCATCTACTTTTGTAATGCGCGGGTCTTCCACGCCCCCATAGCCTCCTCCGGACATGAAATGCTCTGCAATGCTTTTGAACGCGTTATTGCCGGGTGTCTCAAAAGGTTCACGCGGAATATATACAGGTTCAATAGAGCGGTCATCTATATGGATCCCGTCAGAGCTGGTTGCATATCCCAACACGGAAAGGTCAGTGTCCCCCAAGGCACGGTACAGGAAGTGGACTTTTCCATCTTCATAAACTGCTGCCGTGTTAAAAGTAGCCCGTGATTCCCACGGCCTGTGTTCTTGCGGAGAAATAATAGGATTGTTTTCAGCCTTTTTAAACATGGGCTGGAACACTTTATCTTTCAGTCCGGTTGTTATAGTAGGGATTTGGCAGGTAACCGTGTATAAACTTTCCTGTCCTATTACCCAGTAGAGGATGAGCTGGTCTTCTGAAACAACTGCGCCTAATGGTGCCACTTCTTCCCGGGAAAGTTCTTCCGGCTGTTCCCAGATAGGCTCGTCAGACCGCCAAACGTATTTCAACGGATTTTCCCTGTCAAACAGCGCTGCGCCTACCGCATACCTATTATCCTTTTTCACATAGTAGGTGAGTAAAATGTGGTCACCAATTACCCATGCATTTCCGGTTTCCAGGTCTCCATTATCAAAAAAGTTCTGGCGTTTTTCCAGTACAGCCGTTTTTTCTGCTTTCCAGGTCAACAGGTCTGTTGATGTAGCAGCTTTTATAGCTTTTTCCCCATAATACATAACAAATGCATCATGAAACACATAGTCGGGTATTACTGCGGCGGTTTCTTTGATACCCCTCACTGTCCCGGTTTTTTCCCAAAGTGTTAAATTAGTGGATACTGCAGACTGCAGGGAGGTAGTGTTCTTTGTTTCTTTATAGGTTAAAAAGTATTGGTTCCCCAGCTTTGCCACCCTGAACCCTGACCAATTGTAGGATTTTTCGTCCCTTCCCTTATTGTCCATGAGAAAGACATGGTCATATTTGAGCGCATTCTGAAAGTCGGTAGAGGAGGTGACTGCTTTTAAGAAGAGGTATTTTCCTTCCGGTTGCAGATAGTATAAGAGAGAGTCGGCCCCTTTTTGGGTAGTTCCTATAAATTTAATCATGAGATAAATTTTCAGGGCTTACGCCCATCACTTTTTTTCACTCGCGTTAAGCTCGCAGAATAACACCAACGAAAAATAGGAGATTTTCCTCCGTATATTTAGTCAACAGCATTCCCTTACATTTGTCAATGATTGAAATCACAAAGGTAACCCACAGGTTAGTCTCAGTAGCTGCTATAGATAGTAAAGACGTCTTTTTCAGAAAGTTGCGCACCTCCAATCTTTTTCATAACAGTATTAGCCAGTTGGACTATTTGTTTTGGCTCTGTTGCATACTGCAAAGTACCCAATAAAATGCGGTTATTTTTATAAAAATCCTTCCCATATACGCTGTCAATTTTTTGTTCTAACAGCCCCTGGTCTTTGGTGAAATAAATATCTGCCATATCTGTTTCCGGAATTGATTTGAGCATTTGTCTGATAATTTTTACCTGGATGGGATACCCCAGATTGGTGTTAAAATTCAGGCTGTTTTCTATAGCTTGTCTGGCAAAATATTCCGTGAGTCCTTCCTCAAAAAACGTGTCTGTCAGCCGTTTGTCAGGGATATAGCTGGCATAGTGTAAATATTCATGCACCATGTTCTCAAAATAATCGGCAATAGCATGGGGGTTAGTATTGAGAAGTGAAAGCTCCAGCGTGTTTTTATCAGGAGCATAAAAGCCCATTTCATTTGCAATGTTGCCGGTCTGGGCAGTTACTACATTTTTCTGCGCTTTATAGAAAAGGGAGTAGGCCTGGGCTTCTTTAAGAAGCTGCCGGTCATCAGCCAATTTTTTATTGGCAGTATCTATACCTTTTTGTGCATCAGAGACATCTGTTTCCCAGTCCATATAGATTCCTTTGCAGTAGGTATCCGTAAACTTTCTGACAAACTTTCCTTCCCGGAACTCCCCGGCAGAGTAGCACTTTTTATATTCAGTTTCCCGCCCTTTATAGGTATCTTCCAGTTTTGATGACGCGGAAATGGTTGCCTCCTGGTCTGTTTTGAGTCCGGCGGAAAGGGTACTGATAGATTCATCACTTTCTTTTATCTGGTCCAGAACCCTGTTGTATTTTATCTGTGCGTCTTGTGTCCTGAATGCTATGTATTGTTTTTGGGTCATGATAGAAATGGTAGGGTAGTGCCTAATAGGGCGGTTGGAGAAATAATTTTTAACAAATAAATAACTGAGATAGGGGCTTACCGCCTGTATATCATGCTGGTTAATCTGGGTAAAAATAAGCGTATTGTCTAAGAGAAGCATGCTCGCAGCAGGCGTAGTAACGGGAAGGATATAAAAATTTGAAATAGAAGGCAGCAGATATTTTCCGTAAAAGCTATCCGTACCGGTAATTGCTCTTGCTACGGCAAACACTATTTTAGTCTGGTCCCGGTCAGATGCAATAATTTCAAATGGTGTTGCGGCTTTTTTTACCGTCTTTACAATACTATTCCGGTCTGTAGTTACCCCTACCAGGCCGGGGTTCATGCTGACACTTGCAGAGATAAGGTTGAGTTCTATTACAGCAATAATAAGTAGTGCTGCAAAAGAAAGAAAAAAAGCAACCAGCAAGAGCAGGGACCCATGCATGAGGGAAAATATGAATTTCCGGCGCAGAGGGTAATGCTTCTCAATTTTATAGGACCGCACCAGATATAAGCAGGTAGCTAAAAATAATCCTGCCGCAATAAACGGGTGGGCGGCAATAAGAAAAAACAGGTTAAGTGCATAGAGGAAGAATGGGTGGGAAGTAGGGGACGGGATGTAGTTTAAAAAAAAGGCTATGGTTAAAAATAACGCGGTAAGGATAAAGAGGAGGAATTGCATTTCACCCTTATTATACTCAAATTCCACCATCTTGCAGCCGAAAAAATACCATGAATTTTAGCTGAAGAGAGTATGCAAATTGTATTGCATCTTATATTAAATTTGCTCCTTGACTAGCCCTGTTTTTTTTGTTTATATAAGTAATAATTCTAAAGAGGGTATCCTCTTAATCTCTGTATGAGACACAAACTGGCTTTATATTTTGATCAATTAATTACTCTTTTACTCCTTATAGTAGCCGGATTTACCCCTTTACTTTTCCTGGATAAAACAACTGAATTTTTTGAAATGCCAAAATTGGCGTTTTTAGTGGTTGCAACGGTTTTGATCTTAGGCCTTTGGATTTTTTCCTGGATCTTAAAAGGGAAAGTGGTTATTACCAGGACTCCCCTGGACTTTCCCCTGTTGTTCTTATTGGGCGTGGTGCTGGTTTCCACATACTTTAGCCCTACCAGGTTTCCTGCTATTTATGGCAACTTCCCGCGGGTCCACGGCTCTGCAATCTCCTGGGTAGCCTACATATTATTATATTTTGTCACCGTTTCCCAGCTAAAGACGGTCGCAAAGATCAGGACATTTTTATACGTATTATATGGTAGCGCAGTAGCGGTTGCCCTGGTTACCATCATGTCCTTCTTCCACGCATTCCTTCCCATGGATTATGCAAAAAGCGTAGGGTTTACCCCAACCGGTTCATCCTTCTCAACCGCGGCATTTCTTTTACTGCTGTTGCCCCTGCCGCTTCTGTCATTAGTTAAGCCATACAAATATATGCCTGCTCCATTTGCACTAGCTATGTCCATCCTGTTTGGGGTAACCATAGTCTTAATTGGGTCACTACCTATTTATATAGCGCTTCTCATAGCTTTAGGGCTTTGCTTTATTGCCGCAAAACCGTTAGAGCACAAAAAGACACTTCCCATGTTTCTCATTCCGGTTGGTGCAATTATTTTAGCTTTTGTTCTGGCATTTCTGCCGCTTCCCGGAAATAAACTACAGCAGCTGGAGGCAAACTTCCCTAAGGAAATCCAGCTCCCGTTTGATATCTCATGGAAAATTACTATCTCTACTTTTAGGGATGCACCGCTTATAGGCACCGGTCCTTCCTCATACCTGTTTAACTTCACCTCTTACAAACCGGCAGAATTTAATGCCCTGCCATTCTGGAGCTTCTCCTTTGACAGTGCATATAATGAGTTCCTGCTAGTCCTGGGAACGCTTGGGTCATTGGGATTGTTAGCATTAGTGGTAATTTGTTTGATTACATTAAATGCCGCGCGCAAAAACCTTATGGGCAGCGGAGAAGACCATGACCATGTATTGCAGGCAGGAGTTGCAATTACAGGACTGCTAACCATAGTCCTTCTTCTGATCCATGCAACCACACTGGTTTCTATAGTAGTGACCTTCTTTATGCTTGCCGTGCTTATGGTTTCCCAGAGGTCAGTCAGGGAAAAGGTTATGGAGCTGTCACTGGGTCTGAAGGCAACTACTTCAGGAAGCCAGTTTGACCTGTTTCCCGTCATAGTGTTTATAGTCTTTCTTATAGGGGCAGCACCGCTTTTCTATAATGCATTTAATGTTGTATCTGCAGATTACTACCACCGGCTTGCGCTTTCCCAGGCAAGCAAGAATGGCACGTTAACATACCAATACCTGCAAAAAGCAGAGCAGATGAACCCCTATGTAGACTTATACAGGGTAGACCTGGCCCAAACTAATTTTGCGCTGGCAAATGCACTGGCTATCCAGAAAGGGCCAACAAAAGACAATCCAAAAGGGAATCTGACTGATACTGATAAGAAAACTATCCAGCAGCTTTTGTCCCAGGCAATAAATGAAGGACGGGTGTCAGTTGCACTTTCTCCGCGTTCATCCAGAGACTGGGAAGTGCTTGGCGCCATATACCGCAACATAACCGGCGTAGCCCAAAATGCACTTGCTTTTTCACTGGACGCATATGGGCGCGCAATCCAGCGTGATCCGCTAAACCCTGCGCTACGGGTAAGCGTAGGAGGAATCTATTATTCCGTGAAGAATTATGACCTTGCTATCCGCTTCTTTACTGATGCAGCTAACCTTAAACCTGATTATGCAAACGCATACTTTAACCTGGCTGTAGCACTGCGTGATAAAGGCGACCTGCCAAATGCCGTTGCAGTGGCACAGCAGACCGTTACCCTTCTTGCAAAAGATACCAGCACACCGGACTACAAAGTTGCTTTCAAACTTTTGGCTGACCTGAAGTCAGCAGCAGCTGAAGCCGCAAAACAGCAGCAGGCAAACCAGACTACCGCACCGGCAGCACAGACTAATAGTGCGTTAACCAACCAAAACCTGAACGCAAACGTGAATATTCCTAACACGCCTCCGCAGACTACTCCTGCACCGGCCGTAAAACCAAACCCCAACGCAAAGGTTCCACAGGTAAGTACTACGCCTGCTCCTACCGTAACTCCAAAACAGTAAAAAACACTGAACTCGGCCCTTAAATTTCTGTTGAGAAAATATTCTTTTTAGTGTAATCTAAGTAAGATTTTCCATGAAGAAATATCTCTTATACGTTACCGTTGCAGTAAGTGTATTGTGTTTGTCAGTAATAGTCTATTATCTGGTAGGAGGTTTTACTGACAACATTAACATACGTTATAAGCCGCAGGATACGCAGCTTTACCTTATTAACGACCATCAAAACGACCTTCTGAATGTGC
This sequence comes from Candidatus Levyibacteriota bacterium, assembly GCA_050255815.1. GTDB lineage: Bacteria > Patescibacteriota > Microgenomatia > Levybacterales > GWA1-39-11 > JAGORM01. The sequence goes on from JBLMVJ010000014.1 coordinate 102,643, forward strand.
TGGCAACTACACTCCCTGAATTTGCGGTAAAGCTGGCAGATGAAAAATTTAATAACCTCTGGCAGGCGCATGCTGCAGGGCGCGATTCACTGGTGGAGGCTTCAGCAGAAAACGCCAAAGGGGATACCGTGCTTCAGGTGGAAACTAAATTTAATGATGCAAAAAAAGAAGTAGTTGCAACGCCTAAAATTTCAAATGAAGTAAAACCCGGGCTCTATAAATTAGACATTAAAATAAAAACGGTTGAAGGGAAATATACTACTATCACACAGGATTTTACCTGGGGGGTGCTGGCAATTAATACAAATAAAGGAATATATAAAGTAGGAGAAGAAGTGAAAATTGGCATGGCAGTACTGGACGATTTTGGCGCAACAAAGTGCATAGTAAATAAGGAGGGAGTTATTACATACGGGACTGCAAAAGTGCACCTGACTATAACCACCCCTGACGGGAATAAACAGGAATTATCAACAGATAACGGGACTATTGTGGGAAGTAAGGAATGCGGGGACAGGACAGTTACCAATATCCCGGATTTTCTTGCTCAGATAGATGCCCGGGAAGTAGGCAAATATAAGCTTGAGATGGAAGCAGAAACACTTTTAGGGCTTAGAAGTATTACTGATACTTTTATTGTCCAGCATAATACTCCCCCATTTGTAATAGAACGTACCGTTTTTCCTACCCGTATCTATCCCCGTTCCTGGTATCCGGTTGCCGTTACCGTGGTGCCACAGCAGGACTATAAGGGGCAGGTGGTAGACATGGTACCTTCCAGTTTTACCATAGAGGATCTCTCTTTTGGCGGTAAGGTTAGGGATAAAGGAGACGTTAAAGCAATAGTTTGGCAGGTAGACTGGAAGAAGGGGGGCAGATACCAGCTTACGTACTCCATAAAATTTCCGCGTGTTGCACCGGAGTTTTATTTAATTGGGCCGTTAACTATAGATAAATATGATGAAGGGCGTTCATGGCAAGTAGCTTCAGACTCACTTTTTTCTTTCATTCAGGAAGCGCATAATACCAGCACCAGCGGTACCAGCCTGGCTGCAACTTTTTCAACAGGGGCTACCGCCGGCCATCTTCTGGTGCTGGTATGTGCCAGAGATGCTACCAATGCTTCTATTAGCACCCCCGGAGGTTGGAGCAGGGCTTGGCAGTACTCTTCAGGAGGTACTGTCCCAAAGATTTCCATGTTTTATAGGCTTGCAACCGCGGGTTATACTACGGGTACGTGTTCTTTTTCTTCCAGTACCGGCTCAAAAACTGCACAGATCCTGGAATTTTCCGGAAATAGCACCTCAGGTTACTATGACGGGTCGGCAACCGCCAATAGCTCAACCGCCTGCAATAGCAGCCCTTTTACCGCAACTACTAACAATAGGACTTCTTCTAATCCTGACGTGCTTATGGTAAGCGCCTTTGTTTCCCAAAACGGGTCTCTGACGTTTAGCAACCATAAGACTATTTCCGGGGTATCTTCCGTAGGGTTTACCGGCCAGGATACCTATCCTACGGGGCCGGGTTTTAGCAATGCAAACATGAGTGCGGATAGTGCATGGGGAGAGGCAGTGAACAACCCGCAGGTTGCGCAAAATGACTTTGTCACGCTTTCAGGCGCAGGCGGAAGGTGTTCTATGGGAGTTGCTTCTTTTAATCCTCCCTATACGGTGTCACAGGGTAGTTACCGGTTTTTTGATAATGCCAACAGTATTACCCCCGGTTCTCCTCTTGCTGCCGTAAATACTGTTATGCAGCTGGGATTCCCCAACTATCCGTTCCGGATCAGGTTTCTCCTGGATGTAGATTCAGCCAGTGGTACCACCATGGGTCTACAATCAGGGGATTTTATCCTGCAGTATGCAACTATGTCAGCAACCATGGCGTCCTGCATAGATGTAACCCAATGGGATGCGGTCCAGGCCGCAGCAGGCGGTACTGATATTGCTTTTTATACTAATCCTGATTCCGGAGGAAGCGGGACTAATATATCCATTACTGCAAATGATCCTAATGACGCTATCTATACGGAACTGGCGGAGAGTTATTATGAGGACAATACAAATGGTCCTAACGGGCCAAACCCGGGGAATATTACCAATGACCAGAATGTCCTGGCAAATAACCAGGCAGGGCTTTGGGACCTATCCCTGGTTGATAACACGGATGATTCTTACTCCAGGCACTATTGCCTGCGGGTAATAAACGGGGACGGGACTGAGCTGGATGCATACCGGAATTATCCGCAGGTAATTACGGTTAAAACAGATGTCACTATTAGAGGTGGTTCTGAAATTAAAGGAAGGACAAAAATCCAGTAATAATTTATGCAATAATAATTACCATGGGGACCGGCAAGAAGCTTATACTGCCATTTTTGATTATTTTGTTTATCCTGTTTGCCTTACAGAAGGCGCAGGCGGTTAGTGAATTCATTTCCGTATATAAAAATAACGGGGTAGATACAAATATCCGGTATGACGTTACCATTTCCGCACAAGATATTGCGGCAGCCCAGGCCAGCAACCCATCCTGTGCCATTTCCTCCTGGACGTTAAACACGGGGTACGGAAATACAGATACTTCAGCGGCTAATTTTGATTCCGTAGGGAACACGAATAACGCTATAAAGCCTATCACCAGGACACAAAATATTTTTAGTGAACAAAACGCCTATGACATATTGCACAATAACGGGTTTGACCGGGTAATGCTGGTTTTAAGTTTTTTTGGAGAAAATGAAAGCTGTGAAATAAGGTATCCTCTTACTGCCACTCCTATCCTTTTTTCATCATTCCCGTATTCTTATCCCGCAACCACCCTCACTCCCTGATCGAGTAGCATTTTTTATCCCACAACTAATTAACCGACATCCTGAATACTGAATACTCCATACTGAATACTGACAGGATTACTGATTATTTTGTGGTTGGATGAGAAGCTGGGTGTCTGAAAATGCTACTCCCACGGGGACTACTTTTACTGCATTCACCGGTGCCTGGGTGGTAAGGATGCCCTTTGGTCCTAACAGATATTTGCGTCCTGCCTCCAGGTTCTTAAATCCGCTCGCTTTTCCGCCTACTGCTATATCAACCGTATGGTTTATCTTTGCGGATTCTGTTGCGACCCCTATAGCCGTTGTCTTGGCAGAATCCGTTGCGTCAGCCTTCTTCACTATTCCGTCTGCTGCCACATAGAGGACATCTCCCGCATTAATATCTTCCCCGGCTATGGCAGAAATAGTAATAGCGCCGGATACAGACAGGTTGCCCGCAACTTTCAAATCTCCTTTAGCCTCAATAGTCCCGTTCCTGCTGATAGTAACGTTGCCGTTGAATATATTAACCTGGTTGGCAAGTGGTGAGCTCTGCAGGTAGAGGATGCCATCTGTTGGAGCAGTCTCATCCGTGACCGGTGTACCCGCAACGTTAATAGCATTCCGGGAAATAGCCAGTTCAGAGTTAACCGTAATAGCCCCGGCAACAGTAGTATCACCCAGGTAGGTGTTGCCCAGAGCCTTCAGGTCGTGATCAATAGTCAGGCTGTCAGCGGAAGTAAGGCTTGCCGGCAATGTCGCCGTGGAAGCCATGGTAGTAGTGTTCATGCTTGCAGAGTCGGAAGCCATAATGGTTTCTGCCGGGGTAAGGTTCAGTCCCGCTGAGGAAGAAGCATTTCTGCTGCCATAAGAAGACAGGAAGTCCTGGATCTGGGAATTCAGCTTTGCTATATCAGATGTAGCGGATGTAATCCGGTCAGCAAAGGAATTAGTGTTAGTTTCTGCTTTTTTGGCAATACCTTCAACTGCTGCAATCTGTGCGGTGTTAGCATTTGTTTTTTGCTCCAGCGTTGCTACTTTTGTTTCAATAGTTTCAGCCTTCGCCGCTACTGCCAGGACATTATCCTGTAAAGTATTTACCTGGGCCTGGACAGAATCTATAGAATGGGTGATGGCCAACAATCCGTCAGAGAGTGTCCCGTTCATTTCCCGTCCGTTAATAGCCAGGTTTGCAGGAAGGACCACCTTGTTGCTGTCTACATCAGAGATTATGAGTTTTCCGGTGTCATCCAAAGCCAAGTTAGAAAGGGCATTTGACGGATCCGCATAAGAAACATTTACAAATGCCATAACTTTTCCGGTAGTACCTGACGTAAAGTCTTCCAATGCGCTACCTACTATTTGCCCCGGTTTTACTGCTTTCATGGCAACACCCGGAGTAGAGGAGGCAGTCAGGAAGTCTCCTTTGTGGATTACGCCGTTCTCCAGGTTTACCTTTACCGGTACGCGTCCGGTCAGGGCAACCGGAATAGCTTTATCTCCGCTAATGAGGTTGCCTTTCTCAGAAAGAATAAAACCGGGCTTTTCGGAATAAATACCCAGCACGGTTTTATCAGATGCCCGCGTAGATTTCAGGACATATCCGGCATTGCGTGGGTCTACCGCAACTACATCTCCTGCTTCTACATTAGGATCTTTGGTTGGATAGTCTTCAGCCAGATCATATGTGCCGCCTGATGTAGTAAGGGTACCGGAAATGGTTGCATTCCCTGCGCTATCCAGGGCAAAGATATCAGTGCCCAGTGAATTCCTGAACAGGAACTTTGTTTTATCACCACCGGTGTTTGTATCCTGCGCAAGCGTATTAATAACGTTCCCGTTTGTATCAGAAGTGATGGTTCCGGTCCCTACGCTTAAGAGCTGGGCGGAAACAGATGCGCTGGTAGAAATAGAGCCTGATGCGTCTATGGTAAGCTGGCCGGTAGAGCCAAATGCGCCGGTTGTTGCAGCCAGATTGCCGTTAACTTTCAGGCTGGTGTCAGAGACCAGTGACCCTGAATTGTCTAAAATCATGTGGGACAGGGCATCATTTGGATCAGCAAAGGCAACGCTGACTAATACGGAAATGGTTCCGGTTGTTCCGGTAAAGTCTTCCAGGGCGCGTCCTACCATAAGTCCCGGCTTGGATGCTTTCATAGCAACGCCTGCTGTAGAGGAGGTGGTCAGGTAATCACCTTTATGGATAATGCCATTTTCATTATTTACACTGGTGGAAACCTGTCCCTGGAGGGACACCAGCTTTGCATTTGGATCAGATTCACTGTGGGCGTTTCCTATAAATGCAGGATTAGAAGAGATGACCCCCAGGATTTTATTGTCATAGGCTGAGGCAGACCTCTTAATAGATGCGGTTGCAGGATCATTAGAGTCTGCGGTTACCACCTCTCCCGCGGTAATACTGCTGTCAGTTGACGGGAAGTATTCGGCATAGTCGGCTCCGGTTGCGTTAAATGCTGCTTCACCATAAATGTTTCCGTCAGCGCGTACCCGGAAGACTGCAGCAGCATCAGACCGGGTATTGGAATTATAAGCGGTAATTAAGTTATAAGTAGTGGAGCTTCCGGTGTTACCCTCAACTGTTAATACGCCGGGGTCTCCCTGAGCGCCGGAGGTGCCCACGTTTTGCATTGTTATAGACCCGGCGGTGTTTCTGATTAATGTAGAAAGAGTATCTGAGTCTGCAGTGGAGACAAATAAGCCCGCAACGTTTGGATTTGTAGTGGTAGTGCCAATCGTACTAGTAGAGGCATTGAGAATCTTTACAATGCCTGAATCAGTAGTGGTATTGCCGTAGTTTGCAGAAGTACCGGTATTTTCTATATCAACTAGATGGTTGCTGGTGTCCGCGGTAGAGGAGCGGACGCTTAACATAGTATTTCCGGAAGTAGAAAGTGCTGTTCCGGTGTGGTTGATGTATTGGCCGAATGAATCAGATGTGTTGTTAATATACTCCCCGTAACTATTGGAACCCCCTGAAACATCATCTATATAGACACCATAATTAGTGGATGTGCTAGTTCCGGTAACAGCCCCAACGTTAATGCCATAATTTGATGCACCGGTTCCTCCTCCGGTAAATGCAGAAGACGTGATGCTGGCTATAGAGCTGGTTCCCCGGGTTGATATAGTGGAGATATCAACGTTCAGTCCTGTTACGGCATTACTATTTGTATTATTAATTGCCGGTGCAATGCTTAAGCCGGTTAATGCACCGGTCAAAGAGCTTGATGTTTTTCCAACTGACAGTAATGTTCCGGTGGTTAAGGAAGAGGGAGCATTAAAGACAATATTGCCGGGCTGGTTGAATGTTGCAAAAGCAGTTCCATTATTCTGGACTATAAAGTCGCCTGTTGCACCGGATACTCCCAGGGATACGGTGACCGGATTAGTGCTGGAAGGCACTATGTTAATAGTTCCGTTTCCGCTTCCTATAGTAGTAGTTCCTCCTGATGCCTGCAGGGTTACGCCGCCGGCACCGTCAGACGAAAGCGTTGGGTTAGAAAATGCGCCGCTTGTTCCCAGGGAAATAGTACCGTTTGATGTTCCGTTTATCCCCAGGGTAAAGGTTGGCGTACCGGAGCCAATGTTATTTATAAATGAGAAGCGTGCGGAGGACGTGGAGGTGCCGCCCAGTAAGAAGTCATCAGTAATATTGGCAGGTGCCAAAGCCCCCAGGTTGCGCTGCAGGTATCCCACAATACCGCTGGTTGCACAGGTATCCCCGCTGATACAGAAGGTTCCTGATGCATCCGGGATAGTAAGCGTCCGGGCAGCAGTAGCGGATGATGATATGGCTGCGTACCCTAAGTTAAGGCTTCCCTGAATATATGCGGATCCATTAGACATAAACCTGCTGGCAAAAGCAGTATTGGTAGTAGGAACGCTCCCGCCGGTTCCGCCGGTTCCCGTATCTACATAAGAATTTGTAGAAGAAGTAAAGTACGTATTTTCTCCGTTAGAGCTGGTTCCGCGGTAAATGCGGTAGGAAGTTGCGTTGGTAACCGCGCTCCAGGAAACCGTAATGGAAGAGCCTGCTCCAACGGTTTGGGAAGATTCAGTGCTGGGGGTGGATTCTCCGCCCTGGACGTCAAGCGCCGTAATCTTATAGAAGTAGGTACCATTCAAACTTCCTCCTCCGCCAACCCCAAATGATGGAGTGCCGGGGACTCCCATATTTAAGCCGTAGTTGTTTCCCGCGCCAATTACCAGTTTGTCTGAAGCGGCAGTAGTGCCTATTCCTACATTTCCGGATGCGTCAATCATGAACGGTGAAGAGTCCGTGAAGGTTCCGTCATCATTTACCCGGAGGGAATAGCCGGAACCGGCGTTTGTTATATTGAGGGCTGTTCCGCTTCCATTGCCCAGGTTAATCTGTCCCAGGTTTCCGGTAAAGGTAGAGGTTGCCTGGGTAAGGCTCAGCTCAGACCCTGAGGTAATAGAATTGCTGTCTACATTCAAAAGCGTTCCGGTGGTGACATTTGAGGAGCCTACATACATGGCAGTTCCGGAAGTAAGGGCTGAAGCATTAAAGACAAATGCGGATGAAGTCCCGGTGCCGTTAGTGACCAGTGAGGTAAAGGTTTGGGAAGCATTGGCACCGGAGTTAAATGCCAGCGCAGAGCCTGATGTGGCGTTGCCAATAGTAGTATTTCCGGTTGAAGTATTTATGTTAACCGGCGCACCGTTAATAGCAAAGGTTCCGGAAGACGTCATAGTAGCGGAGGTTAATCCGGTTGAGTTGATTGTCCCTGAAGTAGAGGTAAGGCTTAATGCACCGGTTGTCATGGTAAAGCCGTTAGATGCGGTAAGCGTCTGGGTAGAAGTTAATGAGCCCAAGTTGTTTGTGGTAAGCCCTGAGCGGCCCAGGTTAAAGGTAGATACATAAGTAGCACCTATATTAATGTTCCCGCCGGTTGTTCCGTTTCCTGCATCTATATTGACTGACCCTCCGGTGGATCCGGTTCCTGATTCTGTTCCTCCATAGAGATTAAGGGTTCCTCCGGTTTGGGTGTTATTTGTATTTGTTGCGGGCTGGACCGTAAGATTTGATCCGCCGGCCAGAGTGGTGAGGGCAGGGGTTGCGCCTCCTACTGCAGCTATTACCCCGTTTTCATTAATGGTTAGCTGGTTAACCGCACCGGACTGGATCTCAAACGAAGTGTTGGTAGCACCATTGTTGTCATTAATGATAAATGCCGGTGCAGTTCCTGCATTTGTCAGGCTGAATGAGGTGGAAACACCCAGGCTTCCTGCCAGGGTGAATGCAATATCCCGTCCTGAGGTGGTGGTAATAGTGTTGCCCAGGGCGTATGCGGATTGGAGCCCGTCACATTGCACCAGATTGCTGGAACCGTCTATGCAAACGCCATGGGTTGCGGTTCCTGCGGCAATACCGCTGAAGTTGATAGTGCCGGAAGAGGTGATGCCGGTTGCGCCTGAAATAGTTCCGGCGTTGGTAATATTGCCTGAATTATTGTTCAGTCCGCCGGTGATGGATGCGCCGCCTGCTGAAACGGTTAACCCGCCGGATGAAATAGTGGTTGCGCCGCCAATGGTTTGTCCTACGGTAAAGTTATTATTCTGTCCTTTATAGGCCACATTTGTCAAAGTGCCGGTGGTGTTAATGTTGGCACCGCCTACCTGCAGGGCAGTTAAGGCATTTATGGTATCTACGGAGAGGGTTCCGGTGGTGCCATTATCCACTAAGGTAAGAAGCGTGTTAGGTACTGCTTCTGCATCCTGGATGGTAAGGGTCCCATTGTTTCCGGCGGTTGCCATGGAAAGCGTTGGCGTGTTACTGGTAAAGGCAATTGGGGTGCCGCTGGAAAGAGTTATTAAGCCGGAAGCATTTACCGTGGTGACTCCTGCTAAGGAGCCTACGTTGGTAATGTTCCCGCTGTTATTATTCAGTCCGCCGGTGATGGATGCGCCACCTGAGGAGACGGTCAAAGCGCCTCCTATGGTTTGGCCTACGGTAAAGTTATTATTCTGTCCTTTGTAGGCTACATTAGTTAAAGTGCCGGTGGTGTTAATGTTGGCACCGCCTACCTGCAGAGCAGTGGTTCCGTTTATGGTATCAACAGTTAATGTGCCGGTTGTTCCGTTGTCCGTAAGGGTTAACAACGTATTAGGGGAGGCTTCAGCATCTTTAATAGTCAGTGTTCCATTATTTCCTGCAGTAGCAAGAGAGATAGATGGGGTGTTGCTGGTAAGTGCCAGAGGAGTGCCGCTGGAGAAGGTGGCAAGGCCTGATGCATTTATTGTGGTAACTCCGGCAATAGAACCGGCATTGGTAATGTTCCCGCTGTTATTATTCAATCCGCCGGTGATGGATGCGCCACCGGAGGAAACCGTCAGGAGTCCGCCTATTGTTTGCCCTACGGTAAAGTTATTATTCTGTCCTTTGTAGGCTACATTAGTTAAAGTGCCGGTGGTGTTAATGTTGGCACCGCCTACCTGCAAAGATGAGGTTGCATTAATATTTCCGGTGACAGAAAGGTCTCCGGTGGTTCCGGCATCAGTCAGGGTCAGAAGGGTATTTGCATCACCATCTTTAACCGTGAGTGTAGAGTCCACACTGGCAACTCCCAGCGTTACCACGGGTGCAGAATTGGTAATAGCAAGCGGGGTAGCGCTGGAGAGTGTTGCAAGTCCTGAAGCATTTATTGTGGTAGCTCCGGCAATTGACCCTGCATTTGTGATATTGCCTGAGTTGTTATTTAATCCCCCTGAAATAGACGCCCCTCCTGCTGAAACGGTTAACCCTCCGGATGAAATAGTGGTTGCGCCGCCAATGGTTTGTCCTACGGTAAAGTTATTATTCTGTCCTTTATAGGCCACATTAGTTAAAGTGCCGGTGGTGTTAATATCAGTGCCTCCCACCTGAAGCGCGCTTGTTGCATTTACATTTGCCCCCTGTATAGTACCGCTTGCAGTGATAGTGGTTGCGCCGGCAATAGACCCGGTATTGGTAATCCCGCCGGAGTTGTTGTCAATTCCTCCGGTGATAGTTGCTCCTCCTGCTGAGATAGTTAGCCCGCCGGTTGAAATGGTTTGGCCCAGTGAGAATACATTAGCCTGGTTAAGATATGCCACATTGCTTAAAGTTCCCGCGGTGTTCAGGTTTGCTCCGTTTATTTGAAGTCCTCCTACGCCGTTTATAATTCCGGTAACGGTCAGGTTCCCTGCCGTGCCGGTGTCCTGAAGTGTCAGCAAGGTGTTTGGAGATGCCTCCGCATCTTTGATGGTAAGGGTCCCATCAACACCTGCAGTTGCCAGGGTAATGTTGGGGGCAGAGTTGGTAAGTGCCAGAGGATTTCCTCCTGATAAGGTTGCAAGCCCGGATGCATTCAGCGTAGTGACGCCGGCAATAGAACCGGCATTGGTAATATTTCCACTATTGTTATTCAATCCTCCTGAGATGGATGCGCCGCCTGAGGAAACAGTCAAAGCGCCGCCTATGGTTTGCCCTACGGTAAAGTTGTTATTCTGTCCTTTGTAAGCAACATTTGTCAAAGTGCCGGTGGTATTAATGTTGGCGCCATTCACCTGCAGGGCAGTGGTAGCATTAATGTTCCCGGTGACTGAAAGGTTGCCGGTAGTCCCAGCATCAGTTAGCGTCATCAGGGCATTTGCATCACCATCTTTAAAAGTAAGGGTTGAATCTACCCCGGCAGCACCTACGGTAAAGGTAGAGGCAGCGTTAGTTACCGCAAGAGGAGTTGCGCCGGAAAGTGTTACCGTGTTATTTGCAGCTATGGTGGTTGCCCCGGAAATAGCACCCGCATTGGTAATGCCGCCGTTATTATTATTTAAGCCGCCTGAAATGGATGCACCGCCGGTTGAAACAGTTAATAATCCCCCAATAGTCTGTCCTACGGTGAAGTTATTATCTTGCCCTTTATAGGCAACGTTGGTAAGAGTTCCATTGGTGTTAATATTTGTCCCATTCAGTTGGAGCGTTCCGGTCGCATTTACAGTTGCACCCTGGATAGTGCCGGAGGCCGTTACAGATGTTGCACCGGAGATTGCACCGGCATTGGTAATGCCGCCGTTATTATTATCTAAACCACCGGCAATTGAGGCACCGCCCGCCGTAATAGACAATCCGCCTGCAGAGATGGTTTGTGCAGCGGTAAAGTTATTGGTAGCGTTTTTGTACGCAACATTAGTGAGGGTTCCGGCAGTGTTAATGTTGGCGCCGCCAATTTCCAATGCTGAGGTGGCATTAATATTTGCTACCGTAAGCGTTCCGTCAGTCCCGTTATCCGTTAAGGTCAAGAGCGTGTTAGGGGAGGCTTCAGCATCTGTGATGGTAAGCGTTCCATTAGTTCCTGCTGTTGCCAGGGTTATTGCAGGGGCTGCATTAGACAGTGCCAAAGGTGTTGCGCCGGAAAGGGTAACGGTGCTGTTTGCCGCAATAGTAGTTGCGCCTGAGATTGCACCTGCGTTGGTGATAGAACCTGAGTTGTTGTTAATATTTCCGGTAACGCTCAGGCCTCCTGCAGAAATAGTTAATCCGCCTGATGAAATGGTCTGTGCAGCGGTAAAGTTATTTGAAGCATTCAGGTACGCTACATTGGACAGGGTCCCTGCCGTATTAATGCTGGTGCCGTTCAATTGAAGGGCAGTAGTGGCATTAATATTTGCAACTGACAGGGTACCGTTTGTTCCATTATCAACTAACGTTAACAACGTATTGGCAGTAGGGGTATTGGTGTCTTTGATAGACAAGGTCCCGTTTGAATTTGCAGCCCCAAAGGTAACGGTTGGGGAAGTCGCAGACAGTGCCAAAGGTGTTGCGCCGGAAAGTGTCACCGTTCCTGATGCAGCAATAGTGGTTGCCCCGGAAATAGCGCCGGCATTCGTGATATTGCCGTTATTGTTGTTAAACCCGCCCGTGATGGACGCTCCGCCTGAGGAAACGGTGAGGGTTCCCCCAATAGTCTGCCCTACGGTGAAGTTATTGTCCTGACCTTTGTACGCAACGTTGGTAAGCGTCCCCGTAGTATTGATATCTGTACCGTTGTATTCCAGGGCGCTTGTTGCATTAATATTGGCAACGGCCAGGGTAGCATCTGTTCCGTTATCCGTTAAGGTCATTAACGTATTTGGGGAAGCTTCAGCGTCCTCAACAGTTAAGACACTGTTAACTCCTGCGGTACCTAAGACTACGGTTGGGGTAGCGTTGGTTATTGCAAGAGGTGAAGCGCCGGAAAGGGTAACGGTGTTGTTTGCCGCAATAGTAGTCGCCCCGGAGATTGCCCCGGCGTTGGTAATCCCGCCGGAATTATTATTTAGACCGCCATTAATTGAGGCTCCTCCGGAAGAAACAGTAAGTGCTCCCCCAATTGTCTGCCCTACGGTAAAGTTGTTGTTCTGGCCCTTATATGCTACGTTGGTCAGGGTTCCGGTAGTGTTGATGCTGGTTCCGTTCAGTTGGATTGCGCCGGTCCCATTCAGGGTTGCGCCCTGGATAGTACCGCTTGCAGTGATAGTAGTTGCCCCGGCAATAGAGCCGGTATTGGTAATCCCGCCACTGTTGTTATCTATGCCACCAGTTATAGATGCGCCTCCACTTGAAACAGTTAATAATCCGCCAATGGTTTGTCCTACTGAGAAGTTGTTGTTCTGGTCCTTGTATGCAACATCGGAAAGGGTTCCCGCAGTGTTGATATCAGTCCCGTTTAACTGGAGTGTTGAGCTTGCATTAATAGTATCTACCGTTAAGGTGGCAGCAGTGCCGGTATCCTGCAGGGTAAGCAAGGTGTTAGGAACACCTGCGGAGTCCTTTATAGTTAAGGTGCCATTTGCGCCGCCTGCACCCAGCGTAATAATAGGAAGCGTATTAGAGAACGCTAGTGGAGCTGCGCTTGAGAGGGTAACTGTACCGGATGCTGCTATGGTAGTTGCACCGGCTATTGCTCCGGTGTTGGTAATGCCTCCCGTGGTGTTATCTATGCCACCAGTTATAGATGCGCCTCCACCTGAAACCGTTAATGCGCCTGCAGATGTGATGGTGCCTGTTCCGGTGGTTGAGATATTACCGGAGGTGGAGAGTACACCATTTTCATTAATAGTGAGCTTGTCTACGCCGCCTGACTGGATAGAAAGGGCAGTGTTGGTGGCAGCATTCGTGTCATTTATGATAAATGACTTTGCAGTTCCGGCATTGGTAAGTGAGAATGAGGTTGCAACGCCAGCATCTGATGCCTGGTTATAAAGCGTGAATGCAATATTTCTGCCGGTGGTAGTAGTGATAGTGTTTCCGGCATCATATGCCTGCTGCAGTGTTTCATTAAAGGCGGATGAGGAACAGGATGAGATCTGGTTAGAGCCGTTCCTACACAGTATAGAGGTTCCTGCTGCACCCAGTGTTGGGACCTGGGTCAGGTTGGAAAGGACAATTTGCCCGGAGCCGTTTGGAGCCAGTGTGAGGTCCTCATTTGTACCGGTTGTAATGTCAGTTGAAGCTCCTGAAATAGTGACAGTTCCGCCAACGGTTTGGCCCGTTGTAAAGTTATTATCCTGCCCTTTGTAGGCAACATTTGTTAGGGTGCCGGTGGTATTAATATCAATTCCTCCTAACTCCAGGGTAGAGGTGGCATTCAACGTTGCTCCCTGGATTGTGCCGCTTGCGGTAACGGTAGTTGCCCCGGAAATAGCACCGGTGTTAGTGATACCGCCGGAATTATTATCTATGCCGCCGGTAATAGACGCCCCTCCTGATGAAACGGTCAGGAGTCCGCCAATTGTTTGGCCGGTTGTGAAATTATTGTTCTGTCCTTTGTATGCAACATTAGAGAGGGTGCCGGTAGTATTAATGTCTGTTCCGTTCAGCTGCAGGGCAGAGGTGGCATTTACGTTAGCAACAGCCAGGGTACCGGTAGTCCCGTTATCCGTTAAGGTCATAAGGGTGTTTGGGGCTCCTGCAGAGTCTTTAAAAGAAAGGGTGCCGTTTGCTCCTCCGGTCCCTACGGTAATAGATGGGGTAGAGCTCGTAAGGGACAGTGGCGTTGCGCTGGAAAGGGTTACGACACCGGACGCGGCTATAGTGGTTGCGCCGGCAATAGACCCGGTGTTGGTGATGCCGCCGGAATTATTATCTATGCCGCCGGAAATAGATGCGCCGCCTGAAGAGACGGTCAGGAGTCCGCCAATGGTTTGTCCTACAGTAAAGTTGTTGTTCTGTCCTTTGTACGCAACATTGGTCAGAGTTCCGGTGGTATTAATGCTGGCACCGTTCAGTTGGATTGCACCGGTTCCGTTCAGGGTTGCACCCTGTATGGTCCCTGAGGCAGTAATATTAGTTGCTCCGGTGATTGAACCGGTGTTAATAATGCCTCCTGAATTATTGTCAATACCGTCTGTGATATTTGCGCCTCCTGCCTGGATAGTAAGCCCTCCGGTTGAAATGGTTTGGCCGGCAGTAAAGGTATTAGAAGCATTAAGGTATGCAACATTGGTAAGCGTTCCTGCAGTGTTAATATCGGTTCCGTTTAGCTCCAGAGTAGAGGATGCATTAATAGTGCCTACGGTTAAGGTTGCTGCAGTCCCCGTATCCTGCAAGGTGAGCAGGGTATTAGGTACTCCTGCAGAATCCTTTATAGTTAAGGTTCCGTTTGCCCCTCCGGTTCCTAAGGTGATAGCCGGAGTAGAGCTGGTAAGAGACAGTGGCGTTGCGCTGGAAAGTGTTACTACACCGGAAGCGTTTAGGGTAGTAACTCCTGCAACAGATCCTGCATTGGTGATACCGCCAGAGTTATTGTTTAGTCCTCCGCTGATGGATGCGCCGCCGGAGGAAACAGTGAGGGTTCCCCCAATAGTCTGCCCTACGGTAAAGTTATTGTCCTGCCCTTTGTAGGCCACATTGGTCAGGGTGCCGGTAGTGTTAATGCTGGTACCGTTCAGCTGTATGGCTGAGGTACCGTTTAGATTTGCGACTGAGAGTGTTCCGTTTGAGCCATTGTCTACCAAAGTAAGAAGTGTATTGGGAGAGGCTTCCGCATCTTTGATAGTAAGCGTGCCATTGTTTCCTGCTGTTGCCAGGGTGATGTTAGGCGTAGTGTTAGAAAGGACCAGCGGATTTGCGTTGGAGAAGGTATTGCTGTTGGTAAAGGAATTTGCCTGGTCCAGGTAGGCAACATTAGAAAGCGTGCCCCCTGTGTTGATATTAGCACCATTCAGTTGGATTGCGGTTGTTGCATTTACGGTTGCCCCCTGGACAGTTCCCGATGCGGTGATATTGGTTGCGCCTGCTATGGCGCCGGTATTGGTAATGCCGCCGTTGTTATTATCAATGCCGCCTGAGATGGATGCGCCCCCGGTTGAAACCGTTAAGGTGCCGCCAATAGTCTGCCCTACGGTAAAGTTATTGTCCTGCCCTTTGTAGGCCACATTAGTTAACGTACCGGTCGTATTAATACTGGTTCCATTTAGCTGAAGCGCATTTGTCGCATTGATATTTGCAACTGACAGGGTTCCTGAAGTACCGTTGTCAACTAACGTAAGAAGCGTATTAGGAGAGGCTTCCGCATCTTTGATAGTAAGCGTGCCATTGTTGCCTGTTGTTGCCAGGGTAAGGACCGGTGAAGCGCTGGAAAGGGTTAATGGAGCAGCGCTTGAGAGGGTTACCGTGTTATTAGCTGCTATAGTGGTTGCCCCGGAAATGGCCCCGGCGTTAGTGATGCCTCCTGAGTTGTTGTTCAGTCCGCCGGTAATAGAGGCACCGCCTGAGGAAACGGTCAACAGCCCTGCTATAGTTTGCCCTACGGTAAAGTTGTTGTTCTGGTCCTTGTATGCAACATCGGTAAGAGTCCCTGCAGTGTTAATGTCTGTCCCATTGAGTTCCAGTGTTGAAGTTGCATTGAGTATTGCACCGGAAATAGTGCCGGAAGCGGTGATATTGGTTGCACCTGAAATGGCACCTGCGTTAGTAATGCCTCCTGAGTTGTTGTTCAGCCCGCCGGTAATAGAGGCGCCGCCTGAAGAGACGGTCAACAACCCTGCTGAAGTAATAGTTCCTGATCCGGTGGTTGAGATATTGCCTGATGTAGAGAGGGTACCGTTTTCATTAATAGTTAATTTGTCTACGCCGCCTG
>JBLMVJ010000015.1:0-51798 GCA_050255815.1 Candidatus Levyibacteriota bacterium
CCTGGGCTGTTTGGAAAAACTATAGATACGTGAAACATCCCTTGGCTTTTCTCTATTTGCCACTTTTACAGCTTACCTCCGATATGGCAACTATTGGCGGAAATGTGGTAGGCTTTTTATCATGAAGAAACTGTTAAAGCTTTTTAAGATAAGAAATAATACGGGAACGGTATTCCGCAATACGTTCTATCTTACTATCTCTGAATTTTTCCTCAAGTTTTTAGGAGTTGCATGGATTGTTTATTTAGCGCATTCCGTTACCGTTGGTGATTATGGAATATATAATTACGTAACTGCAACTATAGCTATCTTCTCTTTTCTTCCGGATTTTGGGGTAGGGCTTATTGTCATCAGGGAAATTGCGCATGAGCCTAAAAAAGCTCCAGAATTCTTAGGCAATTCATTCTTTCTGAATGGGTTTCTTGCACTCATTACGCTTGTAGTAATTATTATTTTTTCTCTGGTTTCCGGTGTTTCCCCTTTTGTTTTTTACCTGATAGGAATTGCCGCTGGTACCCTTTTTCTTTCAACTCTGAGAAGCGTTGCCATTTTCTATTTTGACGGGCGGGAAAAAATGCACTATTCTGCCATCCTGAACTCACTCAATTCTTTTTTACTGGTCCTGTTTGCCTCTGCCGGAGTTTTTCTCCATTTTGGATTATTAGGGGTTTTCTATGGTATGTTTTTTGCTACCATTTTTTCACTGGGTATTTCGTGGGCGGTTCTTTTAAAATATATCCGGCCTGTATTTTCATATAATAGAAAGACTCTTGTGTATTACCTTAAGCAAGGAACTCCTCTGGGACTGGCGGCTTTTGCAGCTCTCATCTATACCCATATAGATGTATTGGTTCTCGCAAAGCTTTTAGACAACAGATCTGTAGGCATCTATAGTTCTGCTACTCCTTTTGCTTTTGCCTTAGTGCAATTGCTAAATGTCCCATTTGTTGTAGCTGTCTACCCGGCCTTGGTGAGGATTGAAAAAGAAGGGAAAGAACGCTTGAAAACTGGTATTTTAAAAAGTCTGGGGTTTATTGCCCTTTGGAGTATTCCCGCAGCATTACTTATTTATTTTCTAGCGCCTGTTCTCATTCCTTTAATTTTTGGCAGTAAATATAATGCAGGTATCTCTATTCTCAGGATCCTTATTTTTATGGTTCCGTTTATGAGTTTTTCAGCGCTTTTGTATAAGGTTCTTGTTATTATAAAAAAACAAAAATACTATTTATATATAAGTATTTTGGGGGCGGTCATAAGCTTTATCTTTAATGTTATTTTTATCACTTTATTAGGTGTTGCCGGTGCAGGCGTTGCTGCTGTATTAACTCAATTTCTCCTATTTCTTATGTATGTAATAACTGTTTATTTTTCTGTAAAATAGATTTATTCATAAAGAAAATATGTTACAATACTCCCTATGATTCCGTTCTATCGGCCATCATTAGGGAAGGAAGAAATTCAGGAAGTTTCTGAAGTTATAAAATCCGGATGGATTGGATTAGGTCCCAAAACAGAAGAGTTTGAATCAGCTCTAGAGAAGTTTTTAGGAAAAAAATACATTACATCAACTAACTCAGCTACTTCAGCTCTCCATTTAGCACTTATAATGTCGGGTGTGTCAGAAAGTGATGAGGTTATCTCTCCTGCCCTTACGTTTGTTTCTACAAACCACGTTATCCTTTACCAAAAAGCAACTCCAGTCTTTTGTGATGTAGACCCGGAAACACTTTGTGCTGACCCAAAAGATATTATTAAAAAGATTACAAAAAAAACAAAAGCAATAATTGTGGTGCATTATGGAGGCCATGCGGTTGACATGGACCCAATTATAAAAGTAGCGAAAGAGAAAAATATAAAAGTAATAGAAGATGCTGCACACGCTTTTGGCGGCAAATATAAAGGTAAGATGCTAGGTACTATTGGGGATTATGGGTGCTATTCTTTTCATGCAGTAAAAAATATAGCCATGGCTGATGGTGGGGCAATTTTTACAAAGAAAAAGATAGAGGCAAAAAAACTGAAAGAACTCAGATGGATGGGTATAAACAAAGACACCTGGCACAGGACTGGAAGCAAAAAATATTCCTGGTACTATGACGTAACAGGAGTAGGATACAAATATCATCCAAATGATGTGCTTTCTGCATTAGGAGTTGCCCAATTAAAAAAGTTCAAATCTGTACTTGCCAGAAAAAGGGAGCTATATGATAATTATCTGCGTGGATTAAAAGATGTTTCTTGGATTAAGCTTCCTTACGAGCGAAACTATGAAAAAAATGCTCTCCACAACTTTTGCATACAAGTTCCCCAGAGGGATAAGCTCTCAGAATATCTATTAAAAAATGGCATAGGGACAAGCGTTCATTATATTCCGAACAATCATTACAAGATATACAAAAAATATAAAAGTGAGATTCCTGTAACTGAAAAAGTCTGGAAAAAAATCCTACTCCTCCCTTTTTTCCCGCAACTAACAGATAAAGAGCAGATGTATATAATTGACACCATCAAGTTATTTAAGTGATATGGCATTGGACCAGGAATAATGAATAGAACAAAAAGCGTTTCAATTGTAGGCTTAGGTTATGTAGGCCTGCCGCTTGCATTACGGTGTGAAGAAAAAGGATTTCACGTTTTTGGAATAGTAAAAACCCAGGAAAGTGCAGAAAAAATTAATAAGAAACATACTACAGTAGCAGATGCAAAAGTCCAAAAACAACTAAAAAAATCAAAAATTTCGGCATCAGCTTCTTTTGAAACTGTTTCTCAATCAAATATCATAGTAATCTGTGTGCCCACACCGGTAACCGCAGATTATCTCCCAGATTTTGGGCCGCTTATTTCAGCTGCAACCCAAATTGGGAAAGAACTTAAGAAAAATCAGCTGGTCATATTAGAATCTACCGTGAACCCTGGCGCTTCAGAAGAAATAGTTATTCCTCTTTTGGAAAAAGAATCAGGATTGCAATGCGGAAAGGACTTCTTTTTTGCTTATTGTCCTGAACGGATAAACCCAGGAGATAAAGCCTGGAGCGTAAAAAATATTCCTAGAGTGTTAGGTGCAAATGACCCGAAAAGTCTCAGACTCGCTTATTCTTTTTATACCGCCGTCCTTGATTCCAATATTAAAAAGATGAAATCCTTAAAAGAGGCGGAAGCGGTAAAAATAGTGGAAAACGCGTTTAGGGATGTGAATATAGCTTTTGTGAATGAGCTGGCACAGTCTTTTTCTGTTTTAGGCATAGATATTATGCATGTGCTGGATGGTGCAGAGACCAAACCCTTTTCCTTCATGCGGCACAATCCAGGATGTGGGGTGGGAGGGCATTGCATTCCGGTGGACCCATATTATCTCATCCGTTCTATGAAGAAAAAGGGATTTTCCCACAAATTTTTAGCTATGGCGCGTGAAGTAAATAACTCTATGCCTTCCTATACGGTTTCAGTTTTGGAAGAAACCCTGGTATCTTTAGGGAAAGGAATAAAGGGTGCAAGAATAGGTATTCTAGGGATTTCTTATAAGGCTGGCATCTCAGACACTAGAGGAAGCCCTTATTTTAAAATAAAAGACGCACTTATAGGAAAAGGGGCAAAGGTCTTTTCATATGATCCTTATGTCCCTGAACTCTCAACAGATACCTCATTAGAAAATCTTTTACAAAACACAGAGTGCCTCGTTTTAGTTACCCCACATAAGGAGTTTTTGCGGTTAAATCCTAGCATGCTAAAAAAGTACAAGATGGTAGTGATAGTTGATGGGCGGAATTGTCTGAAGAAAGAACTATTTAAAAGGTCCGTAGTGGTCTATAAAGGAATAGGAAGGTAATTATGGGGATGTTGAAGGTATGTCCTTGTTGTGGGAAAAAAAGATTTAGGCGAATTGTTCAAACCTCTTCCCAAGCTATTCCGTTTACAATTTTTTCTTGCGTTTTCTGCGGTTTGCACTTTCAAAATCCAATTCCTAGCCCCGCATTCCTGCAAAAGCTGTATGAAGATATTTATAAAAAGAAATACAATTTAATTTGTGCGGAATCAGCTTTTACTGATTATAACCACTTGCAGGAAGAAAAACGGATTGCAGCAATTGAAAAATTTAAACCCGGAGGAAGGCTTCTGGACGTAGGGGCATCTACTGGTTTTTTCCTAAAGAGCCTTTTGAAACATAAAAAATGGGATGGAGAAGGGGTTGAGTACTCAAGAGGAGCAGTTGCTAAACGCGTAGATAAGAAAATAAAGATATATACCGGTGATATCTTCAGCAAAAAAATACCTAATCATGCCTATGATGTAGTTACTATGCACTCTGTTTTTGAGCATGTCCCAAATCCTCTAGAAACACTGCAGGAAGTACGGAAAAAACTGAAGGATGAAGGACTATTTGTGTTTAACGTACCGAACATGAGTTCTTTAGAGTATTTTGAGTATAAAAAATTACGTAAATCTTTTCCCGGATTTATTTTTGAACATTTATTTTATTACAACCCTCAGTCGATCACTCTCTTATTAGAAAAGACGGGATTCAGGGTGGTTAAGATGACAAGCAGGCATTATTCCACGCTCCATATGCCTCCAAAAAGGCCTTTGATTGGACTTTTTACATTTCCCCAAAAATTATTTTTAGAATATACGGAGTTAGGGGGAGCATTAAAAAAAGGTAATATCCTATATGTGTATGCAGTAAAAAAATGAATATTTTACTTTTAGCACCTGTACATGATGAGATTTCTTTCTTGCAGGATAAGAAGCGGTACGAGTTCCCTAAAAATCAACTGCAACAAGCCTGGGTAGAAGCACTGCAGCAGCTTGGCCATAAGGTGAAAGTCATAAGATATACGGAGAGCAGCATTTTGCCTTTGTACGTTAAGGCGCAAATTGAGTTTTTTGCAAAATCGCATGTTCCTACCTTAAGAAGCAAGATCCAAAAAGTCCAAGACAAAATATATAGATTTTCCTTGGACAATCAAATTAAGAATCTGCTTATTAAAAAAAATACTTATTCTTTTAAACCTAATCTAGTGTTTATATCAGGGGGTGCTTTTTGTGTTTTTCCAAAAACTATTCAGGAGATTAAGGATGCATTTAATGCTCCGGTGGTTTTGATCTCAGGTGTTAACCCAACGCATGGATCACCAAAAGCAGAAAAGGAAATAGTAGCATCAGGGATAGTAGATTTAGTAATAGCAAATGATAAGGGTTTTGCTAAAAATTGGGAGAAACTAGGTGCAAAAGAAGTAGTATCGTTACCAATTTCTGCGGCAAATATACATCTTTGGAAAAAAGTTATGTTATCTAAAAAGGAGCAAGAGATTTACCATTCAGACATTTGTTTCATAGGATCATTAACTGCGGATAGACAGGAAATACTTAAAACATTAACAGGGTATAATTTAAAAATTTGGGGAAGTATTCCAACAGGAACAAAACTTCTCCATGGGCTAAAGCCTTATTATTACGGAACCGCTGCTGGAGAAAAAGCAGTTAAGATTTTTAATAGTGCAAAAATTGTACTGAATCTTCACGTTGAAGAAATGAAATATGGAGGGAATTTAAGAACTTTTGAAATTCCCGCAAGTGGTGCATTTCAAATGGTTGATCGGTATGACTCTGCATGGTTTAAAGAAGGCAAAGAAATAGTTATCTTCCATGGTAATAAGGATCTTAGAAAAAAAATAGAGTTTTACTTGAGATATGAAAAAGAACGGAAAAAGATTGCATTGGCAGGATACAAAAGAGTTTTGAAAGACCATGTATATGCAAAACGATTTAAAACTATTTTAGCAATCGTAAAAACCCTATGATCAAAAATAAACTATTCATGGTGTATTGGAAACTTATGGGAGGATATCGCCCGGAAAGATTCTGGAATAAGTGGGCAAAAACTTTTATGGATGATCCCTGGCAAGTGGCTACTCACAAGCAGCATGCTTGGATGTTAAAAATTATAAAGAAAGAGAAGCCTACCTCTTTACTAGAAGTAGGCTGTGGATTTGGCAGGAATTTAAAATTTTTACATGAGAATAATATTGCTTCTGATATGACCGGTATAGACATAAGTGGCGAGATGATTAGAAGAGCAAGAAAATATATTCATAATCGAAAAGTCCATTTAAAAGTAGGGAATATCTTGAACATACCATTTAAAGATACATCTTTTGATTTAGTTTTTACTCACGGTGTGCTTATGCATGTGCCAAATAAAGACGTAAAAGAAGCTCTGTCTGAAATGAAACGGGTAGCAAAAGAATCTTTGATGATGGTTGAGCAGAATTACGGTGGGAACGGATATACGTTTATCCATAACTACAAAAAGCTCTGTACAAGTTTAGGCATAAATATTGTAAAATATGAGCACTCCAAAGAGCTTGGATTAGATCTTATTTATGCTAAAGTACGGAAAAAATAAAAAATTTAACCCCTCGTTATTAAGCTCGCACAATATTGATAGAAAGACAGCCGCTTTAATTCCTGAAGGCTCAAAAGTTCTAGATATAGGTTGTGCAACTGGATTTTTAGGAGATTATCTGATGAAGCAAAAAGCTTGCGTTGTGGATGGATTAGAAATGGGAACAGAAGAGGCAAAAATAGCTAAAAATAATTTAAGGTATGTATATATAGGGAATGCGGAAAATAAAGGGGATCTTAATAAAATAAAACAAAAGTATGATGTGGTAAATGCTTCAGCCCTGATAGAACATCTTAAAGATCCATTAGCCGCTTTGAAAGAATGGAAAAAATTGCTGCGTAAAGATGGTTCATTAATCCTAAGCACTTCAAATATTGCACATTTTTCTATGAGACTTAGTCTTCTGAGAGGAAAGTTTGATTATAAAGATTATGGCATCCTTGATAACACCCATTTAAGGCTGTTTACTATTGACAGTTTTAAACAGATAGTTCAGGAGGCAGGATATACCATAGATATATTTGATATTGATGCAGAAGGTGGGGGTTTTCCAAGAGTAAGTATATTGGGTTCCAAACTGTTCCCCGGTCTTTTTGCCTACCAAATGCTTATTAAAGCGCATGTATAACATGGATGTAACTATTTCTATAGTCTCATATAACACTGCCCCTGAACTCGCAAAATGTATTAAATCAATATATTCTTATACTAAGGACATTGGGTTTGAAGTAATAGTTATAGACAATGCCTCAACAGATGGAACTATAGAGATGCTTCAAGAGAAATTTCCACAGGTTAACATTATAAGAAATAAAAAAAACAATTTTTATTCTAGAGCAAACAATCAGGCTTTGAAGATAGCAAAGGGTAGATACTTTCTCATTCTGAATGCGGATACCTACTTTAAGACCAATGCTATTAAAAAGTTGATAGCCTACATGGATGGGAATGCGTATGTAGGGGCATGTGAGGGGCTAGAGTTGTTTGAAAATGGAAAACTGATACCAAATGGTTCCCAGGATGTAACTCCCCTGATTGATTTCTATGAGTTAAGTTTAATTGGAAAGAGATATAAGAACAAGAAGCTTGTCAGAGCGTTTAGATATGCTTCCCAAAGGAGGGATAAAGATTTTGAAATTGAGGTAGGATGTGATGCCTTTCTTTTGGTAAGGACTTCCCTTTTGAAAAAAATTAAAGGATATGATGAAAATTTAAAGCTATATTACACGGAAAATGACCTTTGTTTAAGGGTGAGAAAAGAGGGGTATAAGGTCATGCATAAAGGTGATGCATATATTTATCACAAGGTCTCCGTTTCAGCAAATAAATTGAAGTGGCGAAAGCTTGATCTGTACTATGACGACATGTTGTGCTATTACCACAAGAACGGTTATGCTATAGGAGGAAGTTTGCTTTTTATCTTATTAAAGGCAGAAAAGTTGCTGTTACGTTTATTTAGGCCCAATATGTTTGGCTAGTATGGATTTTATTAGGCGCAATTATTTAATTATCCTTATTGTTTTACTTTCATTGTTTCTTCGCATCTACAAACTGAATGAGACCATGCAGTTTATTCCGGACCAGGGATGGTTCTATCTGGCTGCCCGGAATATGCTGTTAACCGGAAAAATACCGCTGGTCGGGATAGAAACTTCCCATACCTGGCTGCACCATGGTCCCCTTTGGACCTACATGTTGGGAATCCTTTTTGCCATTTCCCGTTTTAATCCGGTATTCCCCGCGTATTATATGGTCTTTCTGGGAGTTTTAACCGTAGGTGCTATGTATTACGCCGCATCAAAAATCTTTTCAAAACGGGTAGGGTTGGTTGCATCTTTACTTTTTGCTGTGTCTCCTCTGCTTGTTATGAACTCCCGGCTGCCTTACCACACCAGTCCAATTCCCCTTTTTGTTGTCATCCTATTTTATCTTACTTATTTGTGGGTAAAGGGAAACCCAAAAGTTTTTCCTTTTATAGCCTTTTTGTTGGGTGTTTTATACAACCATGAAATAACCACTTTTGTATTTGCTATTGCTGTTGGGATAATTTTTCTCTATGGGATGGTAAAAAAAGAAGAGTGGCTGAAAAAAACCGTCAGTGTAAAGATAATTTTTTACTCGCTGCTTCTTTTTATTATTCCTATGGTTCCATTTATTCTGTATGACATAGGACATGGGTATAAGCAAACGTTTGGTTTTTTGGTATGGATGGCTTACCGGGTGGTAAAGTTGCCATTGGGATTTGTTGACAAGAGGTTTTCTGAATCTAAAACATCTTCCTCTATTCCTGAATTTTTCTCCTACTATAAAGAGCTGGTATTTCCCGCTAGTTCTGTATTTTCCCTACTTATCCTGAGCGGTTCTTTTATGAGTGTATTATATTTGTTCCTAAGGAAACGTTCTGTTCCCGTAGTCCTGTTAATACTTTTTTTTGTTATTTCTATCCTGGGCCTGTTTATTCATAGGGCACCAATAGAAGCGGATACTCTGCTGGTTGCTCCATTTTTTATCATGTTTCTAACGTTATTAATTGAAACCCTGCTAAAATCTTCCCGTTTTTTTGCAGTAGGAGTTTCTTTGCTTGTGTTTATAGTGCTTATAAATTCCTACCTGTTGTTTTCTACCAACTTCTTTACCCTACCCGGAGAATTTCAGAGAATTTCCTTTTCAGACCGTATGAAGGCCGTTGATAAAATAATAGAACTCAGCCAGGGAAAGAAGTACAATATAAAAGGGAAAGGAGAACTTTCTGATTTGCCCGTATTTCTTATGCCGTATGAATATTTACTTTGGTGGGATGGGCATCCGGTATCTCATAGCCCTGAAAAAACGGTGATCCAAGTTTGGGAGGCCAACAATACTATTCAAATCTCAAAAATCAAATGATTAGCGCTGTTATTCTTGTAAAAAATGAAGAGGAGAATATAGTAGACTGTCTGGAGTCTGTATCCTTCTGTGATGAAATACTGGTTATAGATGACAATTCTACAGATAATACAGCTTCCCTGGCAAAACTCCATAAAGCAAAAGTGGTGAAGAATTCTTTGGGGGATAATTTTTCAAAACAAAGGAATTTTGCACTGTCCATAGCAAAAAATGACTGGGTATTATTTGTTGACGCTGATGAGCGTGTGAGCGTGACTTTAGCACATGAAATTAAAAGAAGCATAGAGCAGAACCATGCAGACGGGTACCAGATACTAAGAAGGGATAAATTGTTTGGAAAGATTCTGAAACATGGTGAACTGAAGAATAAATATTTTTTGAGACTAGGAAAGAAAGGCAGTGGGTTATGGAAAGGGTCCGTACATGAGAAATGGGATATAGCCGGAAATGTTCTAAAACTAGACCATTCTTTACTTCATGAACCGCATAAAACCATTGCTGAATTTTTAAAAGAAGTAAATTACTATACCACCCTAAGGGCTAAAGAATTACATACCCAAGGAATAAAAAGTTCTTTCTGGAATATTCTTTTTTATACCAAAGGCAAATTTTTTATAACTTATTTTTTAAAACTCGGTTTTCTGGACGGTATTCCGGGACTCCTTCTTTCCCTTATGATGTCTTTTCACTCATTTCTGGTCAGATCCAAGCTCTATCTGCTTCAGACTCATGAATAAAAGCCGGTTAAAGGTTCTATTTCTTCTTTGGTCAATTCTGCTGTTAGGAAACTATTTGGTGTTTTTATTAGAGAAAGGAATAGGAAGGCTGCATTAATCATGTTATTTACCGCGTTATCCATAGGAGCGTTGTCTTTAGTGCTATTTGCCGCCGGATTATTTGGCTTACTGTATATCCCCAACATTATAGCCATATTTGCATTATTTATAGCTGCGGAAGTAATGTATATCTATAAAAAAAGAAGATCTATTACCTTTTCCCTTTCAGGCTTTTCCCTTTTCCAAAAATTTTTAATTGGGCTGTTGCTGCTCCAATCCGTAGTTAATTTTATAGGGGTATTAGGGCCTGAATTAGGGTTTGATGCACTCTGGTATCATTTAACTCTTCCTAAAATTTTTCTGGAGCACCATAAAGTCTTTTTTATTCCGGGAGATCTTCTGTACTATTCCCTTTTTCCAAAACTCACGGAGATGCTGTATCTGGTACCTCTTTCTCTGGGAAGTGAAGCAGGCGCAAAATTTATCCATTTTTCTTTTGGAATTTTAACTCTGGTCCTCCTCTATAAAACATCAAGGATATTTTTAAATAAAACATTTTCACTATTGGTTCTAACGGTTTTTTATTCAAATCCGGTGGTAGGGTGGGAATCAATAACCGGGTACGTAGACCTGGCCCGTACCTTTTTTGAACTTTTTGCTTTTTACTACTTTGTGACTTTTTTAAAAACCGGGAATAAAAAAAATATCATTACGTCAGGGATGCTGTTAGGCCTTGGTATTTCTGTAAAGACATTGTCCCTAGGGTCCTTGCCTCTATATGCATTGTTGCTTATATTTTCAAAATCAAAGTCTAAAGTCTCATCTATGATGTTGCTTATATTATCCGCAGCATTAACATCTATCCTCTGGTTTGTGTACGCATATATCTCTTCAGGCAATCCTTTTTACCCGCTTTTCTCTTCAAGGTATTCCGATTTAGGGCAAGGATATGCCTCAGTAATACAAGCAGGAAAAGACCTTTTTATATTATCCTTCTATTCCCCTGATCCCATATCACCTCTGTATATCTTGTTTATTCCTCTTATTGGTATCACCTTCAATAAAATGAAAGGAGTTGAAAAGACGCTGCTGTTTTACTCATTTTTAGCTATTATGCTTTGGACAATAACTCCCAGGACAGGCACTTCCAGATTCCTTTTGCCTTACCTGCCCGTCATGAGTATTGCAGTGACCCTTCCGCTGAAGTATTTAAAGGATAAATTTTATATAAAGACAGCTTATGTCCTCATCACTCTTTGTATGCTTATTTCTATTTTTTATAGAGGGGCGGCGAATACAAAGTTTATCCCTTATATTGTAGGAAGTGAGTCAAAAGAAGAATTTCTCATGAATTATTTAAATTTTTCCTATGGTGATTTTTATGATGAAGAGCAGGCTATTAAAGAAATAGTGGGACAGAAAAAGGTATTAACCGTAGGACTCCACAATCTATACTATATAGATTTTCCTTTTGTTGACAGTTCTTATGTGAGAAATGGAGAAGAATTTAATTATGTTCTGGTCCAAAATGCTATCCTTCCTTCCCGATTTTCTACCGCAAAGCTTGCTTACGTTAACAGTAAAACTCATGTAAAATTATATGATGTAGGGAAAACATTATGGTGATACTGTATTCATTGTTGGTATTGAGTATTATTCCGGGGGTAGTTACCAGAGTTTCCTTTTCAGGAATCAGCATATATTTATTTGATGTTTTTGTTGTTTTGATTCTTTTAACCTCTTACCGGAAGATATTTAATTTTATAAAGCAAAACAATAAGGCATTGTTGCCTGTTTTGTTCATGATACTGGTTTCAGCAATGGGGCTGTTTTTTAATACTAAAGACCTATTTGAGTTTTTATCTTCAACTTTATATTTATTTAGGGTTATTGGTTATAGCTTAGTTGCCATACCCCTTTTGGCATTAAAAAAAGAGAGTTTAGTAAAGCTGAAGCATGTTATGCTTTTTGGAGGTTTTGTTTTTGTAGGACTGGGGTACATCCAGTACTGGTATTACCCTAATCTGAGGAACCTTTTCTACCTGGGGTGGGATGAGCACCTATACCGGTTGTTTTCTACTTTTTTAGACCCTAATTTTGCAGGTGCTTTCATTGTCCTCATGCTGCTTTTCTATGCTGATTTTTTCTTCTCTTGTTTCAAGACATCAAAGCCCTATATAAAGGCGCTATTACTTGCCGGATATCTATTTATTCTGCCTTCTTTGTTTCTAACCTATTCCAGGAGTGCTTTTATTATGTTCTTTGTATCAGCTATCTTTTATTTGATTTTCATAGGGAAAAAGAAACTCCTTTTATTTTTTCTGGGAATATTTTTACTGGGCATCATACTAATCCCTAAAAATTTGGGGGGAGAGGGGGTAAAACTTTTCAGGACTGCCTCTATTTTTGCCCGTATAAACACGTATGAAGAGGCTATAACTATCTTTACCAGGAATCCGGTTGTGGGAGTAGGGTTTAATTCACTCAGATTTGTTTCAGAGCGTTATGGATTTGTACCTCAGGACCAAGCACTTGCTTCCCATGCTGCAGCGGGTATCCCCAATAGTTTCCTGTTTGTGTTGACAACAACCGGTATTTTAGGTTTTTCCTTATTTGTGTATCTATTGGCCAGAATTATCCAAGAGGTATGGAATGTAAGGAGAAGACACATACTGTTCTCAAACTACATACTTGCAGGTATTTTGGGTGTTCTGGTAGATAGTTTATTTGAGAATTCTCTGTTTTACGCTCAAATAATGCTGTGGCTTGTGCTTTCTACAGGAATACTCTTTGGAATGCTCAATTCTAAGAACACCAAGAAAGCTTAGAGCTAGGGCTTTAGAACGGAGTTCGCAACCTTTTAAGGCTTAAGACTGAAAGTCGCAAGCCTGTTAAGGCTTAAGGCCGAAGGACGCAAGCCTGTTAAGGCTTATAGTTTACCTTGAGATCTTTTTCAGTAGTTTTCCCTGCCTGGTTAGTGGCAATTATCTTGATTTGGTTGTCCCCTTCATTCAGTTTCATATAGTAAGAAAAATTTCCGGAAGAGTCTACAATAGCCCTGAAATTATTTACGGTAACGTCATTATCCGGGTCAGTTGAGCCCTGGACGTTAATACTTTGGTCACCTCTGGTAAATTGCTGCCCATCAGAAGGTGAGCTTACATCCAGCTTGGGAGCACCCTGACTGTAAATTACTGTATAATCCCGGGTAAAGTCGCTTGTTTCTTCCCCTTTTTTCACCCGCGCTTTTATAGTATTAGTCCCGTTTGCCAGCTTTATGGAATCAAACGAGAATCTCTGGTCTTTTGAAAGGGAGGTGGTATCATAAGACTTTCCATTCAGGTACAGTTCAACCTGGGCATCCGAATAAGATGAAGTTCCGCTAATCACTATACTTGCACTGTCCGTAGCATCAGGTATAGAAGTGATAAAGGGTGCTTCCAGTGTGCTGGTATCATTTACCGGCGCTGTATTTACTGCCTGTTTTTTAAAAAGAGGAAATGAGGAAACTGAGGAAAGTACTGATGGCCCAAATTTAAAAAGGATAGCAAGAAACAGGATGGTTGCTATGGAGAAGATAATGATCTGTTTTCTGCTTTTCTGCTCGCTGGTTCTGGCAAGTCTTGAGCTTTTTTGCATACGTTATTGGCTTTTATGCCTAATCTTTTTAGCTACTTTTAGCTCTAATATAGATTTTCTCAAATCCTTATCTGCCAATGCAAATTCTGCGGTATTTTTTTGGTTTTTCATAATTTCTTCTGCGCGTTTCTTTGCTTCTTCCGCACGTGCTACCTGGATGCTGTCTGCATGTACGGCATAATCGGAAATAATATTAGTGAAAGTCTTTTCTACCTGGACTATGCCTGACATAACTGCTATTAACGTTTCTTTTCCGCCGCGTTTAATATGAAGCTCTCCTTCTGCGAGCCTGGTATATAGGGGGACATGGTGGGGGAGTATGGTTATTTCACCGTTTTCCGTTGGAACCCGTATCTCATCTACATCATCTTTGAAGATAATGCCGTCAGGGGTTACTATTTCCAGGTGAAAGTGTGCGTCTGCCATAGTGGGAACTATTTCTTGCCGTTTTTGACAGCTTCTTCAATAGTTCCGGTCATGTAGAAGGATTGTTCAGGAAGATGATCATGTTTCCCTTCAATAATCTCTTTAAAGCCTTTTACGGTATCTTCAATCTTAACATATCTACCCGGAGCACCGGTAAAGATTTCAGCCACAAACATAGGTTGGGTCAAAAATCTCTGGATTTTACGTGCACGTGATACGGTAAGCTTATCCTCATCTGACAGTTCATCAATTCCCAAAATAGCTATAATATCCTGCAGGTCTTTATTTCTCTGTAAAATCCTTTTTACTTCTGAAGCCACAAAATAATGGTCCTTTCCAACTATATTTGGGTCCAAAAGACGTGAGGATGAGGTAAGCGGATCTACCGCAGGATAGAGTCCCTGTTCTGCAATGGAACGCTCCAGGGTAATAGTTGCTTCCAGATGGGAGAAGATAGTTGCCGGTGCCGGGTCAGTGTAGTCATCAGCAGGTACGTAGACAGCCTGTACTGAGGTAATAGAGCCTTTTTTAGTAGAAGTGATCCTTTCCTGCAAAGAGCCAACATCCAGTCCTAAAGTAGGCTGGTAGCCTACCGCTGAAGGCATGCGTCCCAAAAGCGCTGACACTTCAGAGCCTGCCTGGGCGAAACGGAAGACATTATCAATAAACAAAAGCACGTCTTCATTCTTCTGGTCGCGGAAGTATTCTGCCATGGTAAGAGCGGTAAGGCCTACGCGCAGTCTGTTTCCCGGCGGTTCGTTCATCTGGCCAAAGACCATGACCGTTTTATCCAAAACTTCAGCCTCTTTCATTTCAATCCAGAGGTCTGTTCCTTCACGGGTTCTTTCTCCAACTCCGGCAAATACAGAGTGTCCATGGTGGACCATAGCAATGTTACGGATCAGTTCTTTCACAATAACCGTTTTTCCTACTCCGGCTCCTCCAAAAATACCAACCTTTCCCCCTTTAGTGAATGGGGCAATAAGGTCTATAACTTTGATACCTGTTTCAAGCATTTCCGGGGTAGTTGCCTGTTCAGAGAGCTCCGGTGCTTCCTTGTGGATTGCATCTTTTTTTACTTTTTCAGAAAGCTTTTTGCCGCCGTCTATAGTTTCCCCTAATACGTTAAAAATACGGCCCAGTGTTTCTGATCCTATAGGGACTTCAATAGGTTTTCCGGTCTTTTTGACTTTAGTGCCGCGTTTTAACCCTTCCGTAGGGCCCATAGCAATAGTCCTTACTTCCCCATTTTCCAACTGGAATTCTGTTTCTAAAATAAGCTTCTTGCCGCCCTTGAGGTCAATTTCCAGTGCTTCATAAATGCCCGGCATGTTGGAAACGTCAAATTTTACGTCAATAATTGCTCCCTGAATCCGTATGACTGATCCTTCGTTTTTCATAATTTTGTATTCAATGATTTTACTATATTTTTGTGCCTAGGAAAAGGGTCATTATGCTTGCTGGGAATTGGTAAGGTCCAAAATCTCCCCCGTAATCTTTTCCTGCCTTGTTTTATTATATGAAAGCGTTAAGTAAGATGCTATGTCATTTGCATTAGTTTTTGCATTTTGCATAGCTATCATCCTGGCTACCTGTTCAGAGGTATATGCTTCCAAAAGGGCGCTGTAAATGCTCATCTCTATATATTGAGGTAATAATGTTTCCAGCAAAGCAGGTACGTTTGGCTCAAAAAGATGGAATGGGCCCTGGTTTTCAGTAAAAGCGGTTGAGTCAATAGGCAAGAGTTTTTTAATAACAGGGGTTTGCTGAAAGAATGAATGAAATTCTGTAAACAGAATATCAACTGAGCCTACTTCACCGTTATTATAAAATGTTTCAATAAGCTTTACCATTTCATAGACATTAGTATATCTGGGGATAGTATTTCCCATAGGGAAAGCTGCTACAAAATCAAAAGACATTTTTGCTGCAAACCGCTCAACCTTTTTGCCAATGGTTACCAGCTTTACTTCTTTTGTGTCTACGGTTAATAATTTTTTAAAAATATTGGTATTTAAAGAACCACAGAGTCCCTTATCAGGAGAAATAGCGATCACGAGTTTTTTGTTTGATTCATTCCCGTCAATGTAAGGGTGGTGGAAGGTGTTTTTATTTGTTTGGGAAATAAGGGATGAAGTAATCTCTTCAATTTTTTTTACGTATGGTTTGTTGCTTTCTACTGTTTTTTGCGCGCGTTTGATTTTAGAAGCGCTCATCATTTCCATTGCCTTTGCGATTTGCGCAACATTCTTTGCTGTTTTTATCCTTCTTTTCAATAATTGTAAGTTCTCGGCCATTTTTTAAAACTTCTCTAAAATTTATAAATACTTGTTTTTTAAAATATGTTGAGGCTCCACATTGTTCCGAGGTTAAACGAGGAACAAGTAGGAGTTGAACATATTTTGATAAAAATACTAAATTGGGAATTTCTATTTAAGCGTCTTTTTGAATGCTACAATTGCATCCTTCAGCTCATTTTGGAGTTTCTCGTCTAATTTTTCGCTTTTTGCAAGCGCGTCAACTGCTTTTTTAGCCCTGGTTTTTACAAAAGATGAAACCTTTGCCTCAAATTCCCTGATTTTTTCTACCGGAAAATCATCTAATGCACCGGAAGTAGCAGAGTAGATACTGATAACCTGGGAGACCTCATCCATAGGCTGGTACTGTGGCTGGTTTAAGATTTCTGATACTCTCTTTCCCCGGTCAATTTGCTTCATGGTCTGTTCATCCAGGTCAGAGCCAAACTGTGCAAAAGCGGCAAGTGACCTGAACTGTGCCAGCTCAAGCCTGAGTGGTCCGGCAACCTGCTTCATAGGCTTTGTCTGGGCTGCACCTCCTACACGGGAAACGGAAAGTCCTGCGTTAATAGCAGGCCTGGTCCCTGCATTAAACAAATCTGTTTCCAGGTAAATCTGTCCATCAGTGATAGAGATAACATTAGTAGGAATGTATGCTGAGTTATCCCCTGCCTGAGTTTCAATGATTGGGAGGGAAGTGATAGAGCCTCCACCAAATTCATCTGCCATCCTGACAGACCGTTCTAATAACCTACTGTGCAGATAGAAAATATCTCCCGGATATGCCTCACGTCCTGCAGGACGGCGAAGCACTAAAGAAATCTGGCGGTATGCAGTAGCATGTTTAGAAAGGTCATCATAGACTACTAAGACATCCTGGCCCTTTTCCATAAAGTATTCCGCAATAGCAGTAGCAGCAAATGGGGCCAAGAATTGTAAGGATGCCGGATCTGATGCGGATGAAGAAACTATGATAGAGTAGTCCATAGCACCTTCTGCTTCTAAGATGGCAATTGTTTTTGCAACATTACCCCGTTTCTGTCCAATGGCGCAGTAGATACAGATAACTTGTTTAAGCCCCAAATCTTTTTTCTTCTGGTTGAGAATGGCGTCAATAGCAATGGCGGTTTTTCCGGTGTTGCGGTCTCCAATAATAAGTTCCCGCTGTCCGCGTCCAATAGGGGTCATAGCATCAATTGATTTAACTCCGGTCTTAAGTGGAGTATCAACCCCTTTTCTTTCAACCACCCCGGCTGCAATCCTTTCAAGAGGATATGTTTTTGCGTTTTTAAGTTTTAACGGCTTTGCATCTAATGCTTTTCCCAGAGGGTCAATAACGCGGCCAATCAGGTCATCTGAAACTTCAACGCTTAAAATTTTTCCGGTGGTTTTAACGGAGTCACCTTCTTTAATAGTAAGGGATGGGGAGAGAAGAATGATGGAGACTTCATCTTCATCTAAATTCAATACTAACCCGCGGGTTTTATCTTCAAATTCAACTTCTTCTCCAAATCCTGCCTGGGTTAATCCATTTGCACGGACAATTCCGTCCCCTACAAAAAGGACAGTCCCCACATTTTGGACTTTGGGGTTGCTATCAATCCCTGAAATCTTTTTTTCAATTTCAGAAATAAAATCTTCTGTTGTAAAATTATTTTTTGCCATACCGTATTATATAGTATCTTCTATTTTTTGTGCAATCTCTTTTATGCTTCCCATGACAGTGAGGTCATAGATCATGTCGTAACTTTTTACCATCATTCCCGCCCCTAAATTTTCATCTACCTTTTCAACCAGATGCTTCCCCTGGAATTTTTTTGCAAGCAATTGTTTTGTTTCAGCTACTAGCTTATCTGATGAAGAGACTTCAACCGTGCTTTTTAAAAGCTCAGTTTTTAAAAAGGATAAAAATTTTTTCAGGTCCTTTAAGCTGAGTGTTTTTAATACTCTCTGCGCATTTGCTCCCTTAATCTCTCCGTCCTGCGCAATAGATGCTGCCAGCTTTTTCAGGTAATAGTCATTCATTAGTCAATATCCTTTAACTCTTTTACGGACCTTGATAATATTTTAGAACGTTCCTCTTTAGTAAAAAGTGATGAAAGCGCTTTCTCCAGTATTGCCATAGAATTATCCAGGGATGCCTGCTTTGCACGTTTCTCCATGGACTCCATTTGGATGTCAGCCTGTTCTTTTGCGGAGGTAATAATTTTTTCTGCCTCTTTTTTTGCTTCCGACAATATTTCTTCCTTCAGGTCTTCTGCAGATTTTTTTGTACTGTCTATAATTTTCTCCGCTTCTTTTGCTGCCTCGTTCAGGACCTCCTCTTTTTTGGAGAGTGCCAGTTCTTTTTCCCGCGCAGCATCCTCTGCATCAGACAACCCTTTTGCAATAGTTTTTTGGCGCTCTTTTAACGTTTTTAAAATTGGCTTATAAAGAAACCTTTTAAACACATAAGCCAGAATTAAGAAGTTAACAATTTGCGCAATAAATAACGTTGGTTGAAAACCAAAATTCTGTAATATTTCCATATATCTAAAACAGCGGAAATATATTATTTCTCACTGTCATTCTGAGACTCTCGACTCATTTACCCATTCAAGCACCTCACAATGACAGTGAAATTCTTGTATGAATCCCACTGCCTATTTGATAAAGGCTAAAATTAATGAGTAAATAGCGATAGCTTCAGCAAACGCCATTCCCAAAAGCATTGGTGGCAAAACTTTGCTTGCTGCTTCAGGATTTCTTCCAATAGCTTCCATTGCTTTGAAACCAATGATTCCAATAGCAAAAGCCGGGAAAATACCTCCTAGTGCAACGACTAATCCTCCAGTAATTGCAAATGTCATAATTAATATTCACCCCCCTTCGCCCTCTGAAGTTGTAATACATTGAGGGATTCATTATAAATAGTTGTTTCTGTAATCTTGTTCATTTTGTTTTCCTGCTTCGGTGGGGCATGCCCCCTTGTCTCTAATGTTCTGCGCCCTCTCCGTGCGGAGTAGCAAGAATTGACATAAACACCATGGTTAACATGGCAAAAACTAATGCCTGCACCAGAGCCACAATTATTTCCAGTAGTAAAAACGGAATAGGTGCTAAAAAAGCAAAAAGGGAAGAAATAGTTGACAGAACCACTTCCCCCGCAAAGATATTACCAAAAAGACGGAAAGAAAGCGAGAACAATTTTGTAATTTCAGATACCAGTTCTAAGACTCCTACAAATAAATAAATAGGGTTAAGTGAAAAATAACGCTGCAAATAATCCTTTATACCCACGGTCCTTACTGCAATAATGTGGGTAGCCAAAACAGAAACAGTAGCAAGTCCAAAAGTAGTATTGAAATCACTGGTTGCAGCCCTTAAGAGCGGAATAAATTCTTTATGGCCTTCTGCTTCTTTGAAAAACCCTATGGTTCCAAATCCGGGAAGCAGGCCCAGGAGGTTAGTAAAGAAGATGGCTATAAAGAAACTGGCAAACCAGGGGAATATTTTTTTAGTGTTATGTCCCGCAACTTGTTCTGTAAGGGTATAAAAATAGTCTACGCCCAATTCAGCAATCAGCTGTACTTTTCCGGGAATTTTATTAATATTTTTAGCAATAAAGAAGACCAAGGAGACAAGCACTAGGTCAGTAAAGAGGGTGGCAATAATGGTATTGGTTACGCCAAAACCAAATAAATTAAAAATAAGTTCAGACTTTAAGGGTTCCATTTTTTAGAAATGTCTTACTATATATTATAAATTTTCTAAAAAATATGTTGAGGCTCCACATTGTTCCGAGACTAAACGAGGAACAAGTAGGAGTTGAACATATAATGTAGAAAAATTATTTTCTAATTCTTTTCAAAACAACAAACTCGCAACCTTTCATTTGCGAGCACGATTATTGTATAAAATAGGCACTAGATAGTCAACAGTTAAATGGGGATATGATTAATTTGTGAGACGTTTGATACCATCAACAATAATAACCGGACGCTCATCTTTGAACTGCAGCTTTCCCTCTACTATTACTACGGAATCCCGTAATAGGACCTGTTTTGTTACTTCAAAAGTTTTGGGGAATACTACGCATTCTATACTAACTCCGGTATGGTCTTCTATGGTGACAAATGCCATTTCCTGGTTGCTTTTCTTGGTAATAATTTTCTTCACGGAAGAGACTAGCCCTCCTATTTTGAGACTGATCCCTTCCTTCTCTTCCTCCAGTTCAGTTAAAGTGTGTGAGATAAACCGCGCCAGGTTATCAAGTTCCTGGCTGAGCGGATGGTTAGTCAGAAAAAATCCCAGGAGTTCTTTTTCAAACATGAGTTTTTCCCGTTCGGAAAATTCCTCAACGTCAGGAAGATTAGTGGAAGACATGTCCAGCTCTTCTTCCATATCTCCAAAAAGGCTTGCCTGGTTTCTGGTTGCGTTTTTTTGATCACGGGACGCTTTTTCCGCTAACTCAGGATAGGTGGTTAAAAGAGCAGAGCGTTTCCCAAACTCATCCATAGCACCCGCTTTGATGAGGCTTTCTACTGTTTTTTTGTTTACCTTGGTTAAATCTACCCGGGATAGGAAATCTTGCAATGAGGTAAATCTGCCCTGGCTTCTTGCTTCCAGGATAGAGCTAATGGCAGAAGATCCTACATTTTTTATAGCGGAAAGTCCAAACCGTACCATGTTTGCCTCAATAGAGAAATCAGATTCGGAATAATTTACTGATGGTGCAAGGATTTCTACATGCAGCCGTTTGCACTCTGCAACCGCCTGGGCTATTTTTTCATTTTTTTGTGGACCGGTGGTGCCGCGTGATTCAGCAGTTAAGAGCGCAGTCATGAATTCTACCGGATAATGGGCTTTTAAATAAGCAGTCCTAAATGCAATAGTGGCATAGCAGGCTGCGTGTGCCTTGTTAAACCCATATCCTGCAAAAGGTGCTATCAGCTCAAATATTTCTTCCGCTTTGCGTTGGGTAAGACCGTTTTTAATTGCGCCCATAATAAAGATTTCCTGTTGTTTTTTCATTTCAGAAGGGATTTTTTTACCCATAGCTTTTCTAAACTTGTCGGCATCAAGCCAGGTATAGCCGGCCAGTGCTATAGTGGTTAAGAGAACGTCATCCTGGAATGTTAAAATGCCGTATGAATTTTTCAGGATATCTACCAGTCTGGGATCAGGATAAGAGATGAGCTTTGGATTGTGTTTTCTGGAGATAAAGTCTGGAATATTTTGCATGGGGCCCGGGCGGTAGAGCGCAACCATAGCCATGAGATCAAAAATAGAGGTAGGCCGTAATTCTTTAATATACCTGCGCATTCCGGCAGATTCTAACTGGAAAATACCGGTGGTTTCAGCATTTGATAAAAGTTCATATGTTGGTTTATCATCCAGAGGCACATGGGTCAGGTCTATTTCTACCCCTTTTACTTCTTTAATAAACCGCAGTGCCTCTTCTATAATAGTTAAATTCCTCAGTCCCAAAAAGTCCATTTTCAAAAGACCTACCCCGTCTTCCCCTACAGTGTACATGTCGTATTGGGTTACTATCTTATCCCCATTGGTTTCCCGCTGGAGCGGCGTATAGTCAGTTAATGGTTTGTCTGCAATCACCACTCCTGCAGCATGTACTGAAGCATGGCGGGCAACTCCTTCCAGTTTTTGTGCTACGTCTAAGAGCCTTTTGGTATCCTGTTCAGTTAAATAGGCACGCTTCAAATCAGGGCTTTGTTCCAGTGCTTTTTCTATGGTCATGGCATGCCCCTGCCAGCCGGGAGGTATCATTTTTGCAATCCTGTCAGGTCCGGCATACGGCATGCCCAGTGCACGTCCGGCGTCACGTACGGCGCCCCGTGCTTCCATGGTTCCAAAGGTAATAATCTGTGCAACTTTATCCTCCCCATATTTCTGGGTAACGTAAGCAATGACCTCATCCCGTCTGGTATCTGCAAAGTCCAGGTCTATATCAGGAGCGGAAGGTCTGTCCGGGTTAAGAAAGCGTTCAAAAGGCAGATTAAAATAAAAGGGATCAATATCAGTAATGTTGAGCACATATGAAATAACTGAACCGGCTGCAGATCCTCTTCCCGGTCCTACGCTGATTCCCTGGGATTTTGCCCAGTTCACAAAATCTGCAACAGTCAAAAAATATGTTTCGTAGCCTTTCTTCACAATAACAGAAAGCTCATATTCCACCCGTTTTCTGATTTCATCAGTTACTTCCTTATATCTTCTTACCAGCCCTTCCTCTACCAGTTTATTAAGATATTCGGCAGTTGTACTGTCATCCGGGGTTTTGAATTTTGGCAGAATCCATTTTCCTAAAGAAATATCTACATTGCAGCGTTCTGCAATCTTCACGGTGTTTTCTACTGCCTCAGGATTTTTAATAAAGAGCCCCATCATTTCATCCGGTGTTTTTAAATAGAAGTCCGGGGAATCTATCATGGTGAGTTTTCTGTCTTCATCCAGAATGGTTGTTTGAGTCTGGATTGCCAGCAAAATCTCCTGTGCTTCAGCATCATTTTTGTTAATATAATGGTTGTCGTTTGTTGCTACTAGCGGTACTGCAAATTTTTTGGAGAGGGCAATTAACTTTTCATTTAATGGTTCTTGCGGCGGAACATGAAGGTGCTTTTGCAGCTCTAAAAACACGTTTCCTTCCCCAAAGATTCTTAAGAGATTTTTGAGGCGTTTTTCCGCTTCTTCCTGCTGGCCGGCTAACAGCGGTTCTCCTACAAAGCCATTCACACAAGCGGTAAGACAAATAAGGCCTTCCGAATATTGTTCCAATAAAGCCAGGTCCGTCCTGGGTTTATAATAGTATCCGTCCAGATTAGCAACAGATACTATTTTCATTAAATTTTTGTACCCTACGTTGTTTTCTGCAAGTAAAATTAAATGGTTATAGTCATTATCTATACCGGCTTCCTTATCCGTTAGAGAACGTTTTGCCACATAGATTTCGCAGCCTATGATGGGTTTTATTCCCTGCGCCTTGCATTCTTTGTAGAACTTTATAGTTCCATACATATTGCCATGGTCAGTGATGGCAACCGCGTTCATGCCCAGTGCTTTTACTTTTGCTACCATGTCCGGAATTTTAGACAATCCGTCCAGTAAAGAATACTCAGAATGGTTGTGAAGATGTACAAAGTCTGCCATAGTTATACTTTTGCGAGTAAGCTCCAGGGAAGTTTTTCTTCCCGCAATAGTTCATCCGTAGGTTTTTCTTTTGCGCTTCTGATTAGTTCTATTTTTGTACCGTTTCTGCTCAGGGCAATGCTACCGTCTCGCCTTAAAATGTCCATTCCCGGGAATTCCTGGTCTTGTTCAGGCTCCAGGCGTTCCGTTATGGTAAAACTGGGGTCCTTTGCCGTTACCATTTCAGCCAGCTCTTCAAGTTGTCTGTAGCTATTCATGGAACGGTCAAAATAACTTCCTTGCAACGGTTCATTTTTTTCCAGATATACGGCTATATCAATATCTTTTCTGGGCCATGGCTTTGTGTGTACCCCTCCTACTATTGCAAGTACACCATGTTTCCCCTCTTCAGTTAATGCTTGAGTGAGTACCTCTGAGAGTTTATGTAAAGACTCCTGTTCCTGTTCCGGAAGCTTTGCCATCACCTGTTCCAGTGGTCTTTCACCTGACTTGGCGGCAAATTCTTGCAGGGTTACCCTGGGTTCTTGTTGGTTTTTTTTGAAGAAGCGTCCCACTATCCGGGATGCCAATCCTTCACGGGTTTTTGGAGCTTGGGGTGCTACTTCTGTCATTTAAGTGGATCAAGTATATAACCTTTCCACAGAGTTTAGCAACTACTTTTGAAGGTCTTCCTGAAGCCGGTTTTTAACCAGGTTTGCGTCCAATTTTTTTCCGGCTTTGCGCATGACCATTCCCAATAAAAACATGATTACGTTTTCTTTCCCATTTTTATAATCTGTAACCGCCTGGCTATTTTCTTTTAGTACTTCTTCTATTAATTTCTGCAGTTCTTCCGGGTTTATTTCATCCTTTTTCTTCCCCGCTTTTGCTTCTTCCAATGCTTTTTCCGGTTCTACTTTTTTGTTAATGATAACGTTTGCTACGTCTTTTGCTGTAATGTTGTCTGGCGGATTTATTGCCTTTACTATTTTTTCAAATTTGTCTGCCAGTTCTTTTTCCCGGGTTAAAATTTCCGCATCAGCAGAGGAAAGGCTATATTCTTTTTCAAACCGTGCTTGTTTTTCATCAGGGAGTTCTCCTATCTGGTCTTTCAGGCTTTCTATTTCCCCTTTACTGAACGTAACCGGTGGCATATCCGGTTCAGGGAAATATCTATAATCATGCGCTTCTTCTTTAGACCTCTGAGAAATAGTTGCATTTTTATTTTCATTCCAGCCGCGGGTTTCCTGGGCAGGTGTTTCTCCTGCATCCAGCAACTCTGCATGCCGGTTTATTTCAAATGTAATTGCCTTCTCTACAAACCGGAATGAATTAATGTTTTTAACTTCTACCTTATATTTTGGTAGGCCTTGTTCGCCAACTTTTCGTAAAGATATGTTTGGTTCCAGACGCATGTCTCCTTTTTCCATATCAGCGTTAGAGACCCCTAAGTAGCGGACAATTTTCTGCAGTTTTTGCAGGTATTGGACTACCTGGTACTCATTTTCAAAGTCAGGTTCCGTAACTATTTCTACCAGAGGCACTCCGGACCTGTTAAAATCAACCAAAGAAACTTTTTCCCCATGGACTTCTTCATGCGACAACTTTCCGGTATCTTCTTCCATGTGAACGCGGGTTATGCCTATTACCTTTGACTCTTTTGACTCTTTGTCTTTTTGCACCTCAATAGACCCTTCTTTTCCAAAAGGCAAATCATACTGGGAAATTTGATACCCTTTTGCCAAATCCGGATAGAAATAGTTTTTGCGGTCAAATTTGGAGAATTCATTAATAGAGCAGTTGAGTGCTTGCGCAATTTTAATGCACCATTCTATTGCGGTTTTATTGGGATACGGTAAAGCACCGGGAAGTCCCAGGCAAACCGGGCAGGTGTGGGTGTTAGGTGCCTTGCCAAAGTAATCAGCAGAACATCTGCAGAACATCTTGCTCTGCGTTTTTAGTTCCACGTGAACTTCCAAGCCGATAACTGGCTGGTAGCGGGTAGCTTGTGGCGTGTGGTTTTTATCCATTTTTATTCCTCCTCAAAGATTTCTTAAAGCCCTGGATTCTTTTAATCAATAATTCTGCCTCATCATACAATGGTTCCACATCCCTTTCGGATATGTATTTCATTTCTAAGGCAAAGAGC
The DNA here is from genome assembly GCA_050255815.1 of Candidatus Levyibacteriota bacterium. Lineage (GTDB taxonomy): Bacteria > Patescibacteriota > Microgenomatia > Levybacterales > GWA1-39-11 > JAGORM01. Next base: position 25,705 of record JBLMVJ010000015.1, read on the forward strand.
AATTGAGAAACAGTTTCAATAGTAGATTTAATAGAGATATCAAGATAGTGACTGAAGTCATTTACTGTTGTGCTTCCACTTCCCTCAGCGATATTTGATGAGATAGATAATGCTGCCCTTTTGAGCTGGGAAATGAGCCCAAAACCTTCTGACTTTGGCAGTGTATCTGCTGGCACATAAATATGCTTCGCATAAGTTATTGCTTCTTTCCAAATCTCCAATTGTTGAAATCTAAAAGTATTTTTCATATAAACCACCTGCTACGTGCTACAAGCTAGGAATCTTCTTGTAATATTCTGTTTTTTGCTCAAAGGTGTATCCAATTTGGAAAAGCTTTTCTTCTGAAAACTGAGGGCCCAGGATCTGGATGCCAACCGGAAGGTTATTGGAAAATCCTGCGGGAACTGCAAGACCCGGAATGCCTGCTATATTGGCAGTAACGGTAAGTGCATCTGATAAATACATTGCCAGCGGATCATTTACTTTTTCTCCTAATTTCCAGGGAAGTGTAGGGGAGACAGGAGCAATGAGGGCATCAACCTTTTCAAACGCTTTCTCATAATCCTGCTTTACCAGAGTTCTGACCTGCATAGCTTTTTTGTAATACGCATCATAATAACCTGCTGATAGAACATAAGTGCCCAGCATGATCCTGCGTTTTGCTTCCTCTCCAAATGAGGCCCGGGAATTGCCATACCTGATGCCGTCATACCTTGCCAGGTTTGAAGAGACCTCCGCCGTCTGGATAATATAATAGGTAGCTATCCCGTATTCCGTATGGGGAAGTGACACTTCAACTATTTCTGCGCCCAGAGACTCAAATTCCTTTACTGCTTTTTCATATACTTCCTTTACTTCAGGTTCTAATCCAGCTGCTACAAATTCCTTAGGAATTCCCAGCTTCATCCCCTCTATTCCTTTATCAATGTTTTGGGTGTAACCGGAGGGTTTTTCCTTATGGAGGGTGGCATCAAACCCGTCTTGTCCCGCAGTTATTCCAAGTATTAACGCCGAATCTTTTACGGTCTTAGTAAAGTGTCCAATGCTGTCAAGAGATGACGACATAGCAATAACTCCATAACGTGAAACTCTTCCATAGGTAGGCTTGAGGCCAACCGTATTAGTGAATGCTGCGGGTAATCTGATGGATCCACCGGTGTCAGTGCCGGAGGCAAATGGCGTCAATCCGGCTGCAACAGATACTCCTGAGCCGGAAGAAGAGCCTCCTGCTGTAAATAGGGTATTCCAGGGATTTCTTGCAGGGCCAAAATCTGAATTTTCCCCGGAAGACCCATGCGCCCATGCATCATGGTTTAGTTTCCCTATAATGATTGCACCTGCATCCTTCAGTCTCCTAGCTGCTGTTCCGTCATATGGAGGAATGTAGTTTTCCAGAGCTTTTGAGGCAGCCGTAGTCCTGATGCCCTTCGTCAGGAACATATCTTTTAAGGCTATGGGCAAACCATGTAAAGGCGAAGAAACTTCTTTGCCATCAAGTTGTTTTGCCTGGCTTAGCGCTTTTTCTTTGCAAACCGTTATGAATGAATTTAGTTGAGGGTCAACCTTTTCTATCCTATCAAGATATGAGGAAACCACTTCTGAAACGGAGAATTTTTTTGATTTATATCCTTCTAGAATTGATTCGATGGTTAAACTGGTTATATCCATAAGTTGCTTGTGGCTAGTAGCTTGTGGTATGTAGTTTTCTACCACGTGCTACCTGCTACTTGCTACGTGCTTTCTTCTAATATTGCTTTCACCTTAAAGCTTCCTTCATATGTCTCAGTGCTCCCGGATAGTGCTTCTTCCTGGGTTAGGCTTTCTGCAGATGTATCTTCACGGGTTACATTTTCAAGTCCGGTGACCTGGGAAGTAGGGGTGATGCCTTTTGCGTCCACCTCATTTAGTTTTTCTACATAAGAGAGTATGTCTGAGAGTTGTTTCTCAAACTTCCCCTCCTCTTCAGCGGTAAGGGATAAATTTGCAAGCTTGGCAACTTTTTTGACATCAATTTTCATAACTTGTTATGAAAAGAGCCTTGGCGACCTTTTCATTGTATGCATATTATATTCGTACAGCCTCATCTTTACAATAAAAAGAAATTGACTTTATAGCACATCCTATAATATAATCATAACTTATGCCAGAAAAGATAGGATCCAGGCCTGAAATTAAATGGGCAACACTAGTGCCTGAGCCAAAAACCGGAGACCCCATGTCTACAGAACTGGGTGTAGTCCGTATTGGAATTGGAAATGTGCTCTATACAGCGCATTTTGAAGGGCTGCAAAGGGAAATAGACCAGAGAGCAATTCCAACCGCGGAGGGAAACAACACCAGATTATATATTGGAAGAGCTGATAGTCCTCTTCCGTTTCTGAAAGTCATCTTCGTTCCTGAGCAGCCAATTACCCTTACAGACGCAGATAGAATTAATGGTTCCGTAGGTCTTGCAACTGACCTTTATAGGTTAGAAACTGCCTGGAGAGCAGGAATGAAGATTAGAGAAATATCAGATAAATTTATATTAGATACATTGCGCGCTGTTCCTAAGTCTGACGTAGATACTTTTGATGCTATTGCGGTGGCAGTGGATAAATTAATGCAATATGCAAACCGGGATTACCCGCGGGAGTTTTTAAAAGTTGCAGATAGGATGGAGGAGCTTGGGGTTGTAAGTATCAGTCCGGCAAATATGGGAGAAAATCATTTAGACTTCTGGGATCCCAGATATATAAGAAAGACATTTTGCAACCAGCAGGACAATAAAGAGAGTAAGTAATATTCTTGATTTGACAACCTATTTTGTTAAAGAGTACAATAACGCCTTATGAATAGACAAGAACGCAGGGAAATACGAGAAGACAGAAAAAGGAGACGTGAGGAGCTAGATATGGCTCGTTCTCACATGTCAGTTTCAAAAACACCTGATTTCTTTGGTTACCTTCATGAAACATTTGGGGTAGGGGTAGAACTGTCCAGGGGTAATTTCCAGGAGTGGCCCAGCATTTCATTTATGGGGCCGGAGCAGTTTGTCAGGGCAGCCCGGAATATGTTTCCGGCCAAGTTTAAGATTAAGAGAGGCATATCAGTAGAGTTTACGGACGCCGGGTTTACTGTAACTGTTAAGACATGGAGGAAGATCATGGAAAGAGGTAGAATAGTAGAGACTACTCGTGAGATTGAAGAAGAAGCTACCCGGCCATATGAAGGACATGCAGTCCTGGATGGTGTTATGGGGGGCCTTAAGAAATATAATGTACTAAGCCCTATAGGACCGCAGGTTAATTTTGAACCTATAGAGCAAAAGGCCGCAGGGTTACTTTCTGCTTAATACAAAATCTTTTGCTTTGTGTTCTAGGGAATCATCCAAAGCCTCTAATATTACTTCTTTCCCCAATTTTACCTCGAGAGCTTTTTGAATCAGCCAGTCACTCAGTTCAGGATTTTTTGGCAAAATAGGGCCGTGCAGATATGATCCAATAGAATTCTTATAAATTATTCCTTCAGTTTTGTCTTTCCCATTATTTCCAAACCCTATTTCCACAGTTGCAAAAGCCATGGATGTGTCCTCCAGGAAGGTTCTACCCCCATGGTTTTCGAAACCAACCACTTGGCTTGTAGCTTGTAGCTCGTGGCTTGTGGTTTTGCTACCTGCTACACGCCACACGCTACTTGCTTCTACTACTATGTTTCCTATTAAACGAGCTTCCTGTTCTCCGGGGTTTTCAGTATAGACCGGGAATATATCCAGGCCTGGGAGGATAGTTCCATCTGCTGTTTTATAGTACTTGCCAAGAAATTGATACGCTCCGCAGATATATAACCCCGGTGTGCCCGATTCAATTTTTTCCTTTAATGTCTTACCTTTCTTTTCAAACAGATCTTTATTTACTATTTCCTGTTGGGTGTCCTGGGCACCGCCCATGAAGATAAGGTCACACGTATTCAGTATTGAGTATGGAGTATCCAGAGAAATTTTTTCAATTTTTACGTTTATCCCGCGCCATTCGCATCTTTTTTGCAGAACAATAATGTTGCCGCGGTCCCCATACGTATTCATGAGTTCAGGGTAGAGCCAGCCGACGGTGAGCGAGTAGCGAGTAGCATGTGGCATGTGGTTTTTAGGCATTTTTATTTCTCCTTTGATAGTACGGCTCTTTTCAACTGTGAAATTAATCCAAACAATTCCGACTGAGGTAATTTATCTGCCACTAGATATATATGCTTTGCATAGGCAATTGCATTGTGCCAAATTTCCAATTGTTGGAACCTAAATGTTTTTTTCATTTTAACTATGTGCTACCTGCTACATGCTACAAGCTAAAGGATTGCGTGTCCTTTCAGAATCTTTCTTGCGTCAAGCATGGCGGAGTAGGTTGCCAGAATATATAGCGTTTCATTATCTTTCAGATGTTGAAGCGAGTTCCCAATTGCTTTTTCTAAATCTGCGTTAATCTGCATAGGTTGTAAATTAATACCAGCATACCGTATTCTTAAAGCCATATCGTAGACTCGGTCGCCACTTACAGATACTGTTCCGCGTTTTTCTGCGAGCATCTCAAAATCTACATCCCAAATCCAGCTGACATCCCGTCCGTCAGGAATCCGATCATTCAAAAGCAAAAGGATGTGGGGATTTTTTTCTTCCTCCAAAATTGCCTCCAAAGACTGATTAAACCCGGTAGGATTCTTTGAGAGCAAGAGAAATATATCTTTCCCCTGATAGGTGATTTTTTCCTGCCTGCCAAAAGCAGGACTAAAATTGACTAAAGCAGTTTTAATAGTTGGTAGTGAAACACTAAATTCTTTCTGGAGAAGAAGAGCTGCTGCATTAATGTTGTACCGGTTATATAAGCCGAGCATGGGGTTGGGAAATTCAGGGTAGCTGATGGTTTTTTTGTGAGAAAAAGAACAGTGGGGGCATTTAAAAATTCCCAGATGGGAATAAGAACGTTTTTGATAGGTAAGTTTAGTACCGCAATAGGGACAGTAGAGAAAATCCACATCAGAGGAAATTTCCTTTTTCTGCATATGCTTTTCATCAAGGCCAAAATAGTAAGCCGCCAGATGGGAATTCTCTCCAATAAAACGCAACATAGGGTCATCCCCGTTTACAATTAAGCTTGAACCTTGTATTTTTCTTGAATCTGCGAGATTTTTTAGCGAGGAAAGCCAATTCTTGGCAATGGTGTTTACCTCACCATAGCGGTCTAGTTGGTCACGGAAAAGATTCAGGAGGACAATTGACATTTGACAAGAGACATCTGACAATTCAGAGAGGACTGGGGGGAGTGTGTTTTCATCAACCTCAAAAATAGCAACATCATAAGGAATCTTTCCGCTTAAGCTTGATCTTTTTAATAATGCAGTGGCAATGCCGTTCAGGAGGTTAGCGCCGGCTGCATTCCTAAATACTTTTTTCCCGCTTTTCTCCAGAACTTCTTCTATAAATTTAGTGGTGGTGGTTTTTCCATTAGTTCCGGCAACTAAAATGATAGAGAGATGTGGATTCTTCTTTAGGATATTTCTGACGAACTTTGAGTCTAGATTTAAGGCAATATGCCCAGGCCAGGTAGAGCCTGCCCTGTTTCCTATTCTTGCTATCATGAAAACGGTTTTTCCCAGGGCTATTGACAGTCGCATAGAATGATTATATCAAAGTAACCCTTAGCTTTTAGCTCAGGGCGATTTCCAGTTTTGGCAACTTATCAGCAAAAGTGAAGAATATCATGGATCATGTTAATGATGTATTCTCTTTTCTCTAAAGCGGTCGCGTGCGTACAGCATTTTGCTGTGAAGCTGAGTTGAAGCGCCACAGCATTGGTGCTAGAGCTTCATAAACTGAAAATCACATTGAGCGCAGGATTCTGATGCGGTCCTCAACAGGAGGATGGGTGGAGAACAAGTTCATGAGCCAGGAAGTTTTTCGTCCGGTGTCTGCCTTAAATGGATTTTCTATATACAGGTGTGCCGTTGCATTGCTTGCACGTTTTAAAGCCATAGGGTTAGCTGCAATTTTTTCCAGGGCTGAAGCAAGGCCTTCCGGGTAGCGCGTTAAAAGTGCCCCATTTGCGTCAGCTAAATATTCACGTCTTCTGGAAACAGCAAGCTGGATTAGTGTGGCGGCAATAGGTGCCAGAATTGCAAGAATCAAGGCAAGGATCATGAATATGCCGCTATTACTATTCCGGTCATCATCTCTGCTTTTGAAGCCGCCAAACCAAAGAGACCGCATAAACACATCAGCAAGAATTGCAATAGAACCTACCAGAATAGCAACCACTCCCATAAGCCGTGTATCATAGTCTTTAACATGGGAGAGTTCATGGCCTATAACTCCTTCCAGCTCAGCCTTTTTCATAACTTGCAAAAGTCCGGTTGTAGCTACTACTGCCGCATGTTTTGGGTCCCGTCCGGTAGCAAAAGCATTAGGGGAAGGGTCTTCAACTACGTACGTGCGTGGAGTGGGAAGACCTGCAGCTATAGCCATATCTTCTACGGCTGCCACAAAATCATGGTAATCTTCCTTGGTCACCTCTTTTGCACCGGATGAAGCAATCACTAACTTGTCCGAATAATAATAGGAGCCAAAAGACATAAAGCCGGAGATAATCAGCATGACGCCGGCAAAAGAAAGTCCGTATCCCAAGGCGCGACCCAAGATATAGGAAACCATAAAGAAGAACAGGATGAATAGGATCATGACCAGCCAGGTTTTCCGTTTATTTGATCCTACTGCGCTATAAATAGTCATACGTAATATTTTACCATAAGGAAGTTGAGGCCGAGCTTGGGAGAGGTTGAAGAGCTAAAATTTTACTTCCACGTTTTTCTTTTCGTCTTCTGATGCCTCAAAGAATTCTTCTTCCGTGAAGTTGAAGCGCTGGGCAATTATATTTGCGGGGAACGTTTTAATTTTTGAATTGTATTCCAAAACATTTGAGTTATAGAATTGTCTGGAATATGAGATCTTGTTTTCTGTGTCAGTAAGTTCTTCCTGGAGTTCTTTAAAATTATCTGAAGCTTTTAGTTCCGGATATGCTTCTGCTACCGCAAACAAAGATTTCAAAGCGCCGGTAAGCATATCTTCTGCTGCAGCCTTTTCTTTTAATGATCCCGCGCCTACCAACGCACTCCTTGCTTTGGTAACATTTTCAAAAACTTCCTGCTCATGTTTTTCATACCCTTTCACGGTTTCAACTAAATTGGGAATTAAATCTGCACGGCGTTTTAACTGGACATCAATACTGGAAAGGGCTTCTTTAATGCGTTCTTTGAGTACAACAAGAGAGTTATAGGTAAGCCACAGGTAGAGGGCACCTGCAAGGATGATAAATATGACAACTCCAATATACACACCCATAAAAACATTATCCCACCATATTGCTTGCAAGTCAAGAAATGAGCCACTTATAGAATTTTTCGTAAGGAAGCGCGTTGAGGATGTCTTCTTTGGTACACCAGCCCCGTCGTGCAACTGAAACGCCGTAAAACATATTATCCATGTGGGAGAGCGCATGGCTGTCAGTATCTATCACAAATTTAATACCCTGGTCTTTTGCTTCTCTCACCAGCTGATCCGGCAGGTCAAGTCGCTCCGGCCATGCGTTTATTTCAATTGCTTTATTTTGTCTTTTGCAAAAATCAAACAGGTTGTCCCAGTCAAGCTGGTAGCCGGACCTGGCATTTAAAAGCCTTCCGGTAGGATGTGCTAAGATTTTTGCCCTTGGATGACTGAGGCCCTTTAGGACCCGTTTAGTCATTTCTGATTTTGGGGTGCTAAAAGAGCTGTGGATAGAAACTATGGCGCCATCTATAAGGTCTATGCTTTTGTCATCTATTGCCAGATCTCCTGAAGCTAAGATATCTATTTCAAGTAAATTTATTATACGAATATTTTTTTTGTTCGAGTCTTTCAATTGCTCAATTTTCTCTTGTCTTTTCTTAAGGATGTCATAGACTTCTTGTGGAGTATGGTTCATGACGCTGGGGTTATGTTCAGAAAATCCTATGTAGTCATATCCCATGTTAATAGCTTTCCCAACCATTTCATCCATGGTTGCATTTCCATAATCATGGCTTGAGTCTAATGGGTATGCGGAGTGCACATGCAGGTCTCCTTTTATATCCTTAATATCTATAAGCCTTGGTAACATGTGTTGGATTGCCAATTCTATTTCTCCGGTGTTTTCCCGCATTTCGGGCGGAATCCACTCCAGCCCCAGGTATGCATAAAACTTCTCTTCTGTTTTAAATTCAACCAGCTTGCTATTTTTGTCTAACAACTTAATGCCGCGCTCTGAGAGGGAAAAACGTTTTTTTAATGCGTATTCACGTAGGGCAACATTGTGTTCCTTGGATCCGGTAAAATGCTGCAGAAGTGACCCAAATTGGTCAGGCGGAAGCACTAAGAGATCCATGTGCCTCCCGCCTCCTATGAGAATAGATGCGGTGGTAGGACCCTTTTCTATGACCCGTTCTTTTGCAGGGTACTGCGCAAAATAATCTATGACGGCCGCAGGATTTTTTGACGTAACGGCTATGTCCACATCCCCTACCGTGGAGACCATCCTTCTGAGACTCCCCAGAGGTTCAACTTCAATCACATCCTGGTGCTTTTTCAGGTATACAATGGCTTCTTCTGCAAGCTCAAAAGCATAGGGAAGAACCATACGGTTTGTTTTGGTAGTTCCGCCCCGGTATTCTTCTATAGCCCGGAGAATGTCTGTCTGGGATTTTTCTCCAAAACCTTCCAGCTCTGCAATCTTTCCATCTGTTGCCAGCTTTTCTATATCCTCAATCACCGTTTCCGGGTTTTTTAATTTAAAGTGCGTTACCAGTTTATTGGCCTTTTTAGGACCAAAAGAGGGGATGTCTAAGAGGGGAAAAACAGCAGGGGAAAGATCTTTAAAGAGTTCTTCATAATGTACAACCTTACCGGTCTGAAACAGCTCCTCTAATCTGGCCGTGATAGTTGCTCCTATTCCCGGGATGTTTTTCAGCTTGCCTGATTCAAAGAGGGTTTTGAGCTCTGAGCTAGCGTGTTCTACTGCGTCAGCAGCCTTTTGGTATGCAATGATTTGGAATTTATACTTCTGTTCATTCTGGATGGCATAGGCCGCGGCAACATTCCTAAAAAGCTTGACTATTTCCTTATTATCCATACTTATCTGAGTACTGAGCGTAACCACAAGCTATCTGCTACAAGCCAATATGATCATAGCAGAGCATTGACCGTGAGGCAAATTTTTATTACAATACAGGAATCCAATTTTTAATTTCCAGTTTCACTTTCCCTGTTTGGTTATTGGAATCTGATCATTGAAAATTAAATTTGGGGGCGTAGCTCTCGTCCAAAGGACGATCGGCCTCTGGCCGAAGTTGGTTACTGGTTCCTTGGTGAGATATGTTTCATGTATATTTTGCCAAAAGTTTGAAAAATGGAAAAGTGTACGTTGGCCATACTGGAAAGGAACCAGAGGAGAGAGTAAAAGAACATAATAACTCAGCGAATGAATGGTCTAAAAACAATAAGCCATTCAAATTGATTTATTACGAACGCTATTCTTGTAAAGAGGATGCAGTGAGTAGGGAGAAGTTTTACAAGACAGGGTTCGGAAAGAGAATAAAGTATTTGATTATTGATTCGCTGGGGGCGTAGCTCAGTTGGTTAGAGCGCCTCCCTGTCACGGAGGAGGTCGCGGGTTCGAGTCCCGTCGCTCCCGCAAAAAGAATGCCTTATAGGTCTAAATTGGCTGTTGACTTTTAGGTTCCTTGATATTATAAATATACAACTTGTAAATATATAAATATACAACTGTTTTTTCTGCCCGAAAATTCATTTTCTGCCCCTCAGATCCATGCCGAGAAAAGCAAAACAAAAAAAATCGAAAGTAGAAATCCGGAAAGAAATCCTTTCCAGCCCTGACTCTTATAAGAGTCTTTTTTATGGGATTGCAACCGTTATAGTCCTCTTCATCCTTGGCTTTTCTGCAGTGAGAATGTTTATGAACCGCCCAAAACCGGAAATAGACCGTGAAGCAGTGAGCGTCAGCAAGATTGAGCAGGCAATCAAAGAAACAAAAGATAATGTCTATACCGTTGCAGAAGGTGACACTCTCTGGAGCATTGCTGAAACTAAATATAATGACGGTTTCAAATGGACAGAAATAGCGCAAGCAAATAACCTGCAAGACCCTGGAAATATAGAAAAAGGGACTAAGCTTATTATACCCGTACTGGCAGAAGCAGAACCTACTCCTGCACCCACTATTGCACTAGAAACTACACCGGTCCCTGAAGGGCAAACTATCTCTAACCAACTACAGCAGGGCCAACCGCAGGAGACGGTAGCAGCAGCTGAAACTCCTGCGCCAACCGTTCCGGTTGCTGATAAAATTGCCGGCAATTCCTATACGGTAAAGACAGGAGATGATTTATGGAATATTGCAGAGCGTGCTTATGGAGACGGATACAAATGGGTAGATATAGCGCGCGCCAACAATCTGGCAGACCCTGACATGATTTTTAATGACAACGTCCTCACCATCCCAAGGTAGCTCTTCCTTATCCGTCTTGATTATATTCTTTCTTTCCATTATCATTGAAAATTATTCGCGAGGTTAGTACACCGGTAGTATGCTACCTTCCCAAGGTAGAGAAGCGAGTTCAATTCTCGTACCTCGCTCACTGAAAACAGCGGGACCAAGGAAGAGGTCGCCGGTTCAAGTCCGGTTCGCCGCTCATTTTTTTTGCAAAATACTTCAGTTTTTTGTTATTCTTAGATTTATGATTAAAGTTTCCCTTTTAGTTCTTCTGGGTATTTCAGGCTTTGTTGGTGGAATGGCTATGGGCGTCTGGGGGCTCCAGCAAGCCGGAAATGACCAGATACCCTGGCTTATTCCTATATCCTTCGTTTTCTTTGGTGCTGGTGGGTATTCTTTTTTCAGAGCTTCGCGGCATGGGGAGAAAAAAGAAGAAGGTGAAATAACACCCGGAGCAGGGGCGGGGGAGAATGTTTTGCTGAAAAACAATGAAATTCTTGCAGACTACACTAAAAGCGCAGAGAAACGGGATAAGATGAAAATGTTAAAGATGGTATCTGCCGCTGAAGAGCAAATGAAGCAGGAGCAAAAAACCGGTGCATGAGAAATATAATTTTAGCTTCTGCCTCACCCCGGAGAAAACAGATCTTAACACAAGTTGGCATACCGTTTGAAGTAAAAGTTTCCAATGTAGACGAGAACATTCCTGAAGAGAATCCTCAGAAGCTTGCTGAAAAACTTTCCCGTTTGAAGGCAGAAGATGTAGCAAGAAAAAACCCTGATTCCATTATTCTGGCTGCGGATACCGTAGTTGTTTTTGATGGTGGGATTTTAGGCAAACCAGGAAATGCCACAGAAGCTATGCATATGCTGAAAGCGCTTTCAGGAAAAAGACATGAGGTTATAACGGCTTTTACTATTATGCATGGTTCAAAAACCATTACAAAAAGTGAACAATCAAGTGTATGGTTCCGGGAATTAACAGCAAAAGAGATTGAGGCTTATGTGGTAACCGGTGAACCTTTGGATAAGGCAGGTGGGTACGGAGTCCAGGAAAAAGGCGCAGTTTTTATTAGGAGAATAGAGGGTGACTACTATAACGTGGTAGGGCTTCCCATCTGTGCCGTGGTTCAGGAGTTAGAAAAATTAGGCCTGTACGTATTCTAGAAACACCTTGTTGCAAAAAAAGGCGTTTTGAGATAAGATAAATCGTGCCGCTCAAGAACAACACTGCTAAACGAACAAAATTTATATTCGTCTCCGGGGGAGTCATTTCAGGCATCGGAAAAGGCCTTACCGCATCATCCATATCCTTTCTTCTTAAGTCAGCCGGGTACAAAATTGCTCCAATTAAATTTGAAAATTATCTAAATTTAGACGCAGGAACCATAAACCCTATAGAGCATGGGGATCCTTTCCTGTGTGAAGATGGGACAGAGGGGGATATGGACATAGGCTCCTATGAAAAATTCCTGAATGAAGATATGGGTGCGGATAATTTTGTGACCATAGGCCGTATTTACCAGACCGTGATAGACAGGGAGCGGCGTTTTGAATATAACGGTGAAGATGTAGAGGCAATACCCCATATCACTGATGAAATTATTTCCCGGATGACAACTCTGGCAAAGAAAAAAGATGCAGATATTGTCATAGTAGAGCTGGGAGGAACCGCGGGAGAATACCAGAACATTCTATATTATGAAGCATCTCGTATTATGACGCTCAAAAATCCGGGGGATGTTATCCATATCCATGTCAGCTACATGCCTACTCCTGGCCATTTGGGTGAGCCTAAAACTAAGCCAACACAACTTTCTGTAAAGACATTAAACTCTATGGGGATCCAGCCGGATATTATTGTAGCCAGGGCGGAGAAGAATATTGACCAGAGGCGCAGGGAGCGGGTGGCGCTTTTCTGTAATATGCACCCTGAAGACATTTTTTCAAATCCTGACGTAGACACGGTTTATGAAATTCCATTAACACTACATGAGCAGGGAATTGAAAAACGTATTTTTGAAAAACTGGGACTTGCCGCAAAAACACCAAAGGTAGAGGAGTGGGAGGCGCTGGTCAAAAAAATGAAGGCAAAAAAAACAAGGGCACTGGACATAGCCATAGTAGGGAAATATTTTGGCACCGGGGATTACCAGTTAAGGGATTCCTATGCAGCGTTGTTTGACGCCATAGAGCACGCTTCCTGGGAAGATGGCGTAGAGGTGAAGACCCGCTGGATAGATGCGCAAAAGGTGGAGAAAAATGGCCCTGAGTTAGAAATAGGCAAGCCGGATGGCATTATAGTTCCTATAGGTTGGGGTGAACGCGGGGCAGAGGGGATGATAGCGGCAGCAGAATATGCGCTGGATAAAAAAATTCCTTACCTTGGTTTGTGTTACGGTATGCAGCTGGGGGTAGTAGGATTTGCACGCCGCATATTGGGCTGGAAGGATGCAAATACTACGGAAAATGACCGGAAGACAACCCATCCTGTTATTCATCTGATAGAAACTCAGAAAGAGCTTATAGAAAAACGTGCATATGGAGGGACCATGCGCTTGGGAGGATGGGACGCCATGGTTAAAAAAGGGACCAGGGCGTATGAACTGTACAAAAAACACGGATTCCTGCGCGGAAAAGACGGGCTTACATCAGAACGCCACCGGCACAGATATGAATTCAATAATGATTTTGCAAAAGAGTTGGAAGATGCAGGGTTAGTGGTTGCTGCACGGTCTGTAGCGGAGAACCTGGTGGAAATTATTGAGCTTCCTGAATCTGCTCACCCGTTCTTCATGGGAACCCAGGGCCATCCTGAGTATAAGAGCCGCCCAATGGATCCGCACCCAATCTTCATAGAGTTCCTTAAAGCTGCATCGAAATAGTATTCAGTATTTAGTATTGAGTATTCAGTAGATTTTTAAGTAACAAATTAACTAACTAACTAAGAACTATAAATCTTGCTAAATGATCTCAGAATTTGTATAATACATACTTATGGAAGAAACACCATTATTAAAAGAGGGCGTTTTTGTGAAAGTAATCCAGAAAGTCATTGAAGGGAAAAAGGAACGTTTAGTGCCTTTTACCGGAAAACTTATTAAGATTAAGGGCGCAGCCAGCAACCAAATGATCACGGTCCAGAATGCTCTGGAAGGCGTGCTGGTAGAAAGAATCTTCCCAATTTCTTCCCCAACCATTACTAAAATTGAAGTGTTGGTTGAAAAGAAACAGTCTAAGAAACAACAGAGAAAAGCAAACAGGAAGAAGAGGTAGAGAGTTCTTGGTTCGCAGTTCACCGTAATCCTTCCCCTCGAAATTCATTTTTTAACCCGTTAACCCCATACTTAATACTAGATACTGTATACTGAATACTACTACCGTGGACAATTCTTTTGGCAAAATAGGAGAAGATTACGCAGAAAAATACCTGGTCCAGAAAGAGTATTATATTCTTGCCCGTAATTACCATTCCCGGTTTGGTGAGATAGACATTATTGCTTCAGACGGTAATACTATAGTTTTTGTTGAGGTGAAAACCAGGACACAATCAGCCTTTGGATCTCCGTTAGAAGCAATAACGAAAAGTAAGATTTCAAAAATGGTAAAGACCTCCCAATTTTATCTGTCTCAGAGAAACTTACACAGCAAGCCTTACCGGTTTGATGCCATAGAAATTATCTTTAGGAAAGATGATATGCCAATTATTAACCACCTCATGAATATAACTTTCTAGCCAGTATCAGGTATTAAGTATAGTTTGAATACTTTATACTTCATACTCCATACTTTATACTAACTCTATGACCGGAAGGACCCATGATTTGGCTGCTTTCACCGCGTTTTCCTATGTTGCCGCAACCGTAGCGCTTCCCCATATCAGTTTTGCTACCGTAATAGTTTCCCTTTCTGCAAACCTTATTGGTGGACTAACTCCTGACATAGACCAGCCCACTGCTGATTTATGGCACAAATTCCCTGCTGGAACGCTGATAGGCAAGGTTTTATATCCGTTGCTGGGAGGACACCGCTTTCTTTCCCACTCTATCCTTGGAATAGTTCTTTTTGGGATTGGCGCAAAATTTTTATTACAAGCTATGTCCGGGGTATTACTGGTCAATATGGATATAGTCTGGTGGTCTTTTATGATAGGATATATTTCCCACCTGGTTATGGATACCTTTACTCATGAAGGAGTTCCGTGGTTATTTCCCATTCCCGTACGTTTTGGAGTTCCGCCATTTAAAGCGCTACGGATGAAGACCGGGGGCATTATAGAAAAGTCTATAGTATTTCCCGGACTTATGATTCTCACGGGCTATATCTATTACGCACACTATGCTGCATTTGTCCACATCCTCAAAGCATACATCCAAAAGTAGTTGATTTCACAGTAAAACTTAACTTATAATACTGCGTTATGAGCGGAAAAGAACGGAGAAGAAGAATACCCTTTACCGGGGCACAGCTCGCAGACTTGACGTCTATACGCGAAAAGGCACTTACGCGCGGATCTGAGGATATTACACCTGACGCAGTGCCTATTATTGATGATGTTACAGATCTTGAGGATATACTTTTGCTGACAAAAGATGCCAGGGCAGCATACCGAGAAAAATATGATTTTGATGCACCCAGTTCTTATAAAGCAGGAGAACTTCTTACCGTGAGAACCTTTGAGTTGCTGGCAAAAAACGGAGTAGATTCGTTTATTGATGAATTTAAAGCATGGGGTAAAAAAACATACCCTAGTAACAATATTCTGATAAACAGTGCAAGTATAGGTTGTGCCATAGTGGCACAAGCATTTATGAAGAAAGTAGGGGAAGATAGATTTTTTGAAAGAATGAAGGGGAACAGAAGTGTTTGGAATGAAGGATTTAGTAAGGTAGACGTAGTGGGAGATGACTTAAATCTTTTTTTGGAACGCGGAAGAAAAGGCGCAACATTTCCGCCTACACAGAATAAACTGAGCGATTTTGTTCAGTTCTATTCAGTAACAGCTATGAGTGATGCTCATGCCGGTGTAGTAAGGTTAGGTGCAATTGCTACGTTCAAGGCGGTAGATCATGCGTGGAATTTGCCCGGTGCAACGCGTTAAAATTCCTTACTTCAATAGGCTGCTGACGGTTGTAGATTTATCCTCAAAATTATCAATTATTTGTTTTCCCCAGATGATTCCCTGTTTTTCTATATGTTCATAGGTAAAACTCCCCAGGGCAGCGGAAAGGACCAAAACTAGAAATAGCCTTGTAAAGTAGTTGAAGAAGGGGAAGCTGGGGAATAAATCAAAGAATCCCAGAAATGAAAGCAGGTAGATTATTCCACTGTGCCACAGGTATACGCTAAAACTTATCTTCCCCATAAATACGGTAAATGAATTTACCAGGAATTTGACCGGAAATTTTGAAAGGAAAAGAAGGAGCAGCGCAAAAATTAAGCCATATAAATAATGGCCGGCAATAATTTTTAAGCTCAGTGGTGTTTGAAAAATGGTAAGAAAACCCACAAGTCCTAGGAATATGGATATTTCAAGTTTAGACCTGGAGGTTATTTTCTCATGCATGATTCTGAATATAGTAATTCCCATGAGGAATACCGGCAGCTGGGAAGGAAAG
Organism: Candidatus Levyibacteriota bacterium; assembly: GCA_050255815.1. Lineage (GTDB taxonomy): Bacteria > Patescibacteriota > Microgenomatia > Levybacterales > GWA1-39-11 > JAGORM01. Next base: position 41,870 of record JBLMVJ010000015.1, read on the forward strand.
AATTGGAAGGTAAACGTCTGGGCATCAGGGCTATTTTGTATGGCGGGAATGGTTAAGAGGAATAACCGTAAAAATTGCATGGTAACCATGAAGAAAAACAGGAGCGCCAGGGAACGTTTGATAGAACGCAGATAAAAAAAGAACAGGGGGAAGAGGACATAGAAAGAGAACTCAACCGCTATAGACCAGCCACCAAAGACAATGTTATTTATCCAGGCAGGTGAAAACCCATTGAGAAATAAAAAGGTGGTTGCAATATTCCCCAAAGAGAAAGATTCATGCTGCAATAGAAAATCCAACAGTATGTAAAAGATAATTGCCAGGTAAAAAAGTGGTGCGATTCTGAAAAAACGCCTGAGGTAAAAATTGCGTAAGTAATGCTTTTCCTGGGGTTTTCGTTCTAAAAAAGACAAGCTGAGGGTGAATGCGCTGACTACAAAAAATAGTTGTACTCCCCGTGGTCCTATATCTACAGCTGCTGTTTCTGCAAACCAAGCAGGAAGCCCTGTTTTTCCAAACATCGCTGAATGTGCCACTAATACCAAAAGAATAGCGATTCCTCTGAGTGAGTCTATGTACTGATATCTTTTGAAGACGTGCATGTTGCCTATTGTACACAATCTCAGATATCAGTAGTACCACTTTCCTTTGTACCGTTCTCATTCACCGGCTTCCTGCTTGCCTGCCCAAACTTATGTTAACGTATGATGTCTCCTGTGTTCCCTGTCTTCATATTCCGGTTCTTCATTTGCCCTGTCTGCAAAGCGTGGTTTTGACAGTATCCTTCTTTCCTGGTCTGTCTGACTAATTACTTTTGCATCAGATACATTATATTCGTCAAATATATCTGAGGCTTCGGAAACCCTATCATCTTCTACCGGAACTGCCAGTAAAATTGCGCCCTCTTGTATACTGTTGTTATACCGGTCTGCTTCTTCATGTGTCATACCAAAGAAGGAAGTAAGTGCTCCTATAATTCCTCCTGCTGCTGCGCCGGTTGCTGCTCCTGACGCAGTGGTGGCGGCTGCACCTCCCAGGCCCAGGGCTGTTGCAATGGGTCCACCTATAAAAAATGCCCCTACACCCGGGAGGACTAAAGAGGCCAGAAGTCCTGCTAAACCGCCCAGGACGGCACCAGTTGCAACTCCGGTTGCTGCACCGCCTACCATTTCTCCAACACCTGTGTTTTTTGAAATTTCCATTGCTTCCCGCCGGTCTTTCATGACTATAGATAGATCTTGGGGGTTGTAGCCTAACTCCCTAAGTTCAGAAATAGCTTCTTCCACATCTGTGCGTTTTTCAAATATTCCCAGAATTGTTTTTGCCATATTATGGAATATGGTATTCCAACTTGTGAAAGATTCAATAAAGAAAAGGTAAGATTCCTGCAAGATAAAGCCTTCCATAAGGATAGTAGATACCTTTTAGTGAGAAGAGTCCTTAAGCCGTGAGTAGACAACTATCCTTTGGGTGTAACTTTTAGAAGCACCGTCCCATACGCCTGCACAGGTAATAAGGTTCAGCATGGGAACAGTGTTGGGGCTAAAAATCCGCATGAGCGGGATATCAGTAACCGGATATTTAGCTTCTTCAACTACTGAGAATGTATAGCTTTTACCTTTTGTGTCAATCACCCGGATAATATCTCCGGGAGAGAGGTCTTTTAAATTCCAAAAAACAGAAGGAGATCCGGTGGGGGTGTCAAAATGTCCGTCTATCACGGCTGAACCTAGTTCACCCGGTTTAGGGCCATATTTGTACCATGCAGTGTTATAAACATTTTTAGGTACATCCATCCTGTTTTCCTTATCCACCCCTACAGCCTCTATAGGTGCGGAAACATCAAGTTTTGGAATAACGATTTGGGTAGGAATATCTACAGAAGTTTTTGAGGATACACTTGCTCTCGTGTATTGGGCTTGGCCTTTCTGGAGCACAAAAGCGGAACCAATTCCCAGAACGGCAAACACCAATAGTAAAAATAGCTTTTTCATATTTCCGCGGGGACACAGTATATTCTGTGTCCCCTGCTTTTAGGTTTCTAGAAGCCTGTCCTTGGCGCGTTTGGCGTTGTGGTACCTGACGGGGTACCAGTGGCGGTTGGTGTGTTAGTTGGCATCATAGTAGATGTAGGCGTAGCTGTGGGAGTGTATGTTTGTCCATACACAACAACTGAAGTCATAAAGAACGAAAATACAAATACTATAGCTGCCATTATAAGAGTTTTAATCATTCGTATATTCCCCTCCTTTCTCTTAAAGATCCCAGATATTATGAGATCTATTTTTAAGGGTTGGGAGAAAACACCGTAAGTATTTATTAAGACTTTCTGTCCTATAGTTGCTGACTTAAAAAAACCCTGTTATAATTTCTCCCTATGGCAAGTCCAGAGCAAAACCCCATAAGGAGGTTTCTTCCTGTTAGAAAAGAAGCTTCCAGGAATGTAACCCCTGCAGTTCACCAAGAAGAAGCTGAGATGCTTCCATTTTTCTTAGATATGGAAAAACAGGCATTGGAGAGAGCCAGAAAAAGGCCGGGAGCACTGAGAAGAGAGGCAATGAAAATAAGAGAGCCGGATGATTCCCAGCCGCTATTGGCTGCATCCTTGGTTTATGAAGAGGCTAATATTTATTTTTTTAATGCAGAAATGATGCTTGGCGTGAATGACATGAGGGCGTTTGCCGCATGTTTTGATTTTGCCTACGGTATGTTTTATGTTTACAGCAGTATTCCCATAGCTGAGCAGGCCCGCAATAAAGATTTGACAGAAGAGATTGCAACGGTTATTGACCGGTCTACGGAAGCGCAGGGAAGAGGTATGGCAGAGCGGGTAGACGCTTACCTTTCTGCACTGAGAAAAACCCGGGAGAGTGCACAGATTCTTGAAGAGGACCCAACAGGATTTGCCCTGGTAGATGAGCTGGTAAAGGATGACGGAAGAATTATGCTTGCCCCAGATTCAGCAACCAATCAAATAGTAAACAGGAAGATATTTGATGCAGGGAGAATGGCAGCTGCAGAGTTATATAAAGCAACCTACCAAGCCATAGAACCACTTTTTGAAGAGACCTCTTCCTGATTTTATTTTATACAAAACCTTTAATGATTCTAAAACTTTGGATAGCTTCAGGAGGGGTAGCTCCGGGAAGCCAGCCATAAAATCCACCACCTAACACCTGGAGTACATAACTACCAAACGCTCCTATATCAATTCCGGTATACGTTTCTCCAATGCAAATGGTACGCGTTTGTCTATCTAATATAAAAGGGTTATTGGGGTAATCGGTGGGTTTTTCCAGTGGAAGTGCGTCATCTAACAGTGGAATGGTGCCATTATTTTTTGACTTTAACATGTTGCCGCAGCTATCAATTTCTCTTCGAATCCTATTTATCTGTTCAGGGGTGGCATAAGGTATTGATTGCAGTAGGGTAGTAGTAGCGTATCCGCAAAATTCTACCCGGGGCATAGGGGGTAGTTCTCCCATGCCTAGCCTATTCACGTATACAGCTGAAAACCCAAAGTCTCCAACATGTCCCCTATTTGCAGTCTCAATAATTATGGACATGAGGGTATTATAAGAAGTTGATGAGGCGAAGTCAAACTATAGGGTATGATATTGAAAAATCTTCTAAAGACTCGCCCAGAAGATTTCTAAGTAGGTTCCCGGTTGGGAGAGATTAGAAAAAAACTTCAAAGTGATATAATCTCAAACAGAATGAAGCGGATATTGCTTGTTATCAGTTTTTTGTTTCTCGCACTTGTACCAAGAGTACACGCTCAAGATACAACCTTTAAAGTATTAAAGGTTATCGATGGAGACACCATACAAGTTGACATACGAGGGAAGAAGGAAACAGTAAGGTTACTTGGTATTGACACACCAGAAACTGTTGACCCACGGAAGCCAGTTCAATGTTTTGGGGAAGCTGCAAGCGACAAAATGAAGTCAATTGTAAGCGGTAAATCCGTTATTCTTATTAATGACAGTACTCAAGGTAACAGAGATAAATACAATCGTCTTCTCCGTTACGTCTATCTCCCAGATAAGGTACGCACTTTTGTTAACGGAGAAATGGTAAAGCAAGGATTTGCATTTAGTTATCGCCAATACCCGACAAAAATGCTCACAAAATTTAATAATTTTGAAACATACGCTCGCGAACACAAGCTTGGCTTATGGGGGTCGTGTCCAGTAAATGCTGCCTCTACACCAAAAACTACAAAAACCACTATCCAGAAAACAATTGCTCCTACAAGATCTTACGTTGCCCCTGTGCGGTCAAATTCCATACAAACTACTACAAATGCTACGGGAGGGTTTAGTTGTTCTGGGAAAACTACCTGTGGTCAAATGACAAGTTGCTCAGAAGCACAATTCTATCTCAATAGCTGTGGTGTTAGCAGACTTGATGGGGATAAGGACGGAACCCCTTGCGAGTCATTATGTAATTGAGTAATTACAGAGATTATGCCAAAGTAATGGTATGGGTACGCACCATAAAGCATATCACAACTCCTTTCGGAGATTTAGCAAGCTTCATATTGGTTTAAAATTGTTACTGATTGGTTTTGTTGCATTCCTTTTCCTTTCATCAACCATAGTTGTACTAGGCATGAAAGGAATTTTTGTGGCAAATTGGGTTATGCGGTATGACAGTACTGGAAATTCAAAATGGTTTAAACCTGCACCAGCCTCTACTGCACTTCCTGAAATAAAGCCTTATACCGCTGATGCTGTCGTAGAGCAAATTAATAAAAGAAGAATAGAAGAAGGCGCAAATGCGCTTACCGTTAATGACCAACTTACAAATGCTGCAAATGCAAAAACGGAGGATATGATGAGTAAGAATTATTTTGATTATAAAGGTCCTGACGGAAAAGAATGGTGGACACCTATTGCTGAAGCTGGATATAACTACGATTATTCAAACATCGCAATTGCTCAAGGTTACACTTTTGTAAATGATGTACTAGATAACTGGTTTAGCAAGGAGGACATAAAAAAGAACATGCTCAATAAAATATATAAAGATATAGGTGTAAGCGTCAAAAGCGGAAATTATCAAGGAGCAGACTCAACGCTTGTTGTTGTGTATCTCGCAAACAAACAGCAGCAGAATATAAGGACTACGACAACCTTACAGGGTAAGGTTACTTGTACAGGTCCTGACGGAAAGACTTTCATTACAACGGCACAGGAATGTACTGATTTTAATACCAAATGGGGAAATTTACCGAAGCCTACTGCACCCAAAAGTCTACCTGTACAGTCAAAACCTTCTTATCCTAGCTATGTAAGTATAGCATGCGTTACCGTATATGGAACATATGCTTCCTATGGGAAAGACTACAACGAAGCAAGCAAGTATTGTATTGATCTTCAACAGAATGCGTTGAACTTGCAAAAATCCGTTCCTACAGTCTATATTCCGAATAACACATATCAGCCAGCGCCTACAACGCCTCCGTACCCTACCGATGAATGTAACAAAATTAAATCAGAGTGGATTTCCTTCAAAGAACAGTTTAATGCTTCAATGATGAATAACTTTAATAGCTCTGCTGATGGAGTAATAGCGCTTGAAGGATACAGACAGCAGTACCAAAGTGAATATACTAATTCTGGTTGCTATGGCACTTTAAGTCTATTTTAACATTACAACGTTTTGCACTAGGGATTCGAGTCACAAGTTCTCCGACGTTGTCGGAGCCTTGCGACCCCGCCTTTTTCACTATGCTCAGTCCGGCCGTTCGAATCCCTCCCGCTATTAAAAAATCTTCTGAGCATTAAGCTCAGAAGATTTCCTTAGTGACCCACACTTTACAGAATTGGAACCAGCTTCTACTCTCTCTCAATGAGTGGAAACAGATTCTCAATCCTAGCTTAGCCCCAAACCTAGCCTACAACTACCATTAGGGATTAGAATCGTATATACTAGCCCAAATGCAAAAAAAATATATAGATAAGCTCGGATACATTTTAATAAAAGATAGAAAAACTCTTGCAACAAAAAGCAAAGGAAAGAACGTTTGGTTTACTCCAGGAGGGAAACGAGAAGAAGGCGAGACAGACGAGCAAGCACTTGTTAGAGAAGTGGAAGAGGAGCTTTCGGTAAATCTTCTAAAAGGAACTATAAAGCCATATGAAGTTTTTGAAGCACAAGCGCATGGGAAACCGGAAGGAACATTTGTTAAGATTACATGTTATACCGCTGATTACACTGGGAAGTTAAAGGCTAATTCAGAGATAAAAGAAATAGGGTGGATTTCTAGTAAGGATATGGAGAATACCACCTTGACTGGGAAATTAATATTGGAAGATCTCAAAAACAAAAATTTAATTGATTAGCCTTCGGAATCTGTGACGCCAAGGGGATTCGAACCCCTGATCACGACGCTGAAAACGTCGGGTCCTAGGCCACTAGACGATGGCGCCGTAAATTGGGACTCCTAATTATACAGAATTTGAGGTCTAAAATACAAATGTTGAGGTTAGTTGTGGGTTTCTAGTTTCGTTATCCTCTTTTCGTGGTCTTCCAGCTGTTCATTTGCAATAATTCTTTCTTCCCGCATAGTTTGGATTTCTCCCACTATTTTATCCAAAGATGTCATAACTCTGTTATGGTTTTTAGACATTTCGCTATCAACATCATTAAAACGTTGGTCCAATCTTTCCTCAATGCTGTAGAACCTTTGACTCATTTCCTTCCTTAAGTCTTCAACGTCTTTTTTTGTCGCGAATTCATCTTGCGATTTTTTCATACTAATAATATACCGCGTAGCGGTAGAGGAGTCAAACGTAGAAAGGCTCTAAATCTTTTTCTTTACCTTATCCAGTATTTCTTTTGCGGATTCGCGTCCTCCCAGGCCAAATGCTAATCCTCCGGCTAATGCTACCATGGCAACTATGCCGCCAAATAGGATCCTAATCAGGTCACTCGCAATCCCTAATTGGTTTAACACAATCAGAAAAACAAAGACCAGGACAGAATAGCGGGCAACCAGCGCAATAGATTTTCTGGTTTCTTTGGAAACGCCATGGACAGAAGCTATAACCACGTCATGCACCAGCTTTGCTATAACAAAACCTACAATGAGCAGTAGGACTGATACAAAAACGTTTGGCAGGAAGAGAAGGACATTATTTAAGACTTCCACAAAACGTCCCAGACCCCATACATCTGACGTGGGAACCAAGAACAGTACTATGACAAACCACCTGACCATCTCAGATAAGATATTCGCAAAATCCACGCCGTCTTTTGCTTCAGGGAACCCATACCTTTTTAAGAGGTTATTAAACCGCACAAATTTAAACAGTTCCTGGAGGACCTGCTTTAAAAATGTGGCAATAATAACACCTATCAAAAGAACAATAAGCCCTGAAATAAAGCGGGGAATAAAAGCGGCCAGACTGGTAAGCGTGGTGTTTAAAGTGTCTTGTAAAACTACGTTTACTCCATTCATAATAATCACCTGCTCTCTTGAGGTAGCTCCTCGGAACATCTGTTATATTGTCAAAGACAAGAAAAATTGTCAAGTAGATGCTTGACAATTTAAACAGGGTGATATAAAAATAGAACTGAATTTATGCAGGCAAAACAAAAAAAGAATTCTCCTGCCGTACCCCAAAAACAAAACCACGAAAAATTTGCCCTCATCAGTGTTTCAGATAAGACCGGTGTAGTTGAATTTGCACAAAAACTTGCTTCCCTGGGTTACAAGATTATTTCTACGGGTGGAACTGCCAAAACATTACTAGAGCAAGGCTTGAAGGTAATTCCTATCCAGGAGATAACCGGAAATCCTGAAAGTTTTGACGGCCGTATGAAGACCATATCTTTTCAGGTAGAAAGCGGTATTCTTTTTGACCGTTCTAATAAGAAACACGTGCAGGAGGCACAGAACCTGAAGATAAAACCTATAGACATAGTGGTGGCTAATTTATATCCTTTTGAAAAAACAGTAGGAAATAATAAATCTACATTTGCACAGACAGTAGAACAGATAGATGTAGGTGGTCCCACTATGGTGCGTGCTGCTGCCAAAAACCATGCCCATGTGCTGGTAGTAGTGGATCCGGGAGATTATGAGAGGTTATTGAGCTTACTCGAACAGAAAAAAATAGATTCATCATTACGCCAGGAGTTGGCAGGGAAAGCATTTTCGCATTTGTCTTTTTATGATGCACAGGTAGCACGGTTTTTACGTTCGGAGCCCTTTCCTCAGGAGATGTCTTTAGCAGGCAGGAATGGTTTGACACTCCGTTATGGAGAAAATCCACACCAGAAATCCACGGTGTATTTTGAGCCAAACACAAATTCTCCTCTTAAAAACTTACAACGTCTTACCGGGCGGGAACTTTCTTATGTGAACTTTACGGATATTTCTGCAGGTTTAGAGTGTGTGAGAGTTTTTGATGAGCCTGCTGCAGTAGTGATAAAACATAATAGTCCTTCCGGGATAGCGCTGGGCAAAACGGCTGATGAGGCGCTCAAGAGGGCGGTGGCAGCAGACCCGGAGTCTGCGTTTGGCGGGGTAATAGTATTAAATTCCCCGTTAGATTTAAAAACTGCAAAAACATTTGCAGGGTTTAAAGAGGAAAATGGGGTACTTATAGATATAGTTGCTGCTCCAAGTGTTTCTGAAGACGCAAGAGAGTATGTAAAGAGTATCAGGAAGTCCACCGGCATTTACACCTTTGGGAAAATTCCAAAAAAACGGTCTAATAATATGCACATAAGGTTTTTTGACGGCGGATATGTGATGCAGGACTGGGACAATAACGGGGATGATACCAAAAACTGGAAAGTGGTGACTAAGAAGAAACCAACCAAGAAGCAATTGGACCAAATGAAAATTGCCTGGAAGTTTATTGGAAGAATCAAATCGAATACCATACTGGTGGTAGATAAAAATTTGCCCATGACCAGGGGAATAGGGTCCGGACAAACATCCAGGATTAGGTCAGCAAAGATTGCTCTGGAACAGGCAGGAGAATTGACAAAAGGCGCAATTCTGGCTTCAGATTCCTTTTTCCCGTTTGATGACACGGTAAAGCTGGCTGCAAAAAAAGGAATTGCCGCTATAGTGCAGCAGGGAGGGTCTGTAAATGACAAATTATCCATAGAAGCGGCAGATAAGGCGGGAATCCCCATGGTGATGACCGGAGAGCGCAAATTCTGGCACTAATCCAATTGGATTTCTTCAATTCTGCTTGCTATAATCCTCACGATGCAAAAAACTGAAGCTAATTGGGATGCTTATTACCGCTTAACTGTTTCCAGACTGGGAAATAATATTGGCGACTTTAATCTTCTTCTACACAACCTCAACGGGCAATCTTCCGGACTTTTTGATTCGCCGGAAGGTATGAATTTTGTTCTGGGAGGATTTGCCTCCCATAATGGTACACCCGGTGATTTCAAACAGTTTATATATAATTTCCGCTACGAGCATGAGGCAAGGTTCCAGGATAGACTTATCTTTTTGGACATGAACAAGCGGCCTCTTGATGGAGTAGATACAAAGCAGGCTGTTAGAGCAAAACTTGAACATCCACCTTTTAAGAGTGACTCTCTTGACCTTATTGTACTAAGCGGAACGGCTGATTTTATGGAAGATAGTGCAGTTTCTGATTTTTCCCGAAACGCAGCTCTAGTATTAAAAAAGAATGGTATTGTCCTTGCAAGTACAACTCCTAAAAAAGCAAAACCTTATTTAGAAAGTATGTACCCGGTTCCTGTTTATTTCAGAGATATTGACGGATTGGTTTCCCTCATGGAACCTCTGAAGTTAGTAGGATATAGAACCGGATCACGTCCTTTTGGGACTTACAGTACTCCACATTTCTATACTGAAAATTACGCTTTTTCCAGAAGTGACTCAACGTTTAAGCAGGTTACCGTCTAAAAGGTTTTCTGGTGAG
>JBLMVJ010000016.1:0-11205 GCA_050255815.1 Candidatus Levyibacteriota bacterium
ATTTAGGCCGTTAATAAAAAAGGATCCTCCAAATACAATAACACTGCCGGATATTAACGGATGTGAAGCTGCTTTTTTGAGGTGGTTGTGCATATTAGGAAATAAAATAACCGTTCAGGAAATACAGCGCAAGGATACCTTCCAGGATGAGCCCGGATAAAATCAGCAAAGCTTTCACGTATTGGTTTTTTATCTGTGCAAGAAATATAAATATGGGAAAACAAACCAGGGCGTATCTGGGCAGGGAAGATAAAGTCCCCGAAAGCGTTGGGAATAGAAGGGCACACGCTGAAAATAGAATGTAACTTTTCCTGACCCCACTTTTATAAGCCAGGTATAACAACAGGCTGACTATGACAGGAGTACTTAGCTCTAATATGGCTACGTAAAACGTAAGGTCGGTAGTCCTGGCAGAAAGAAGTATTTTTGCATACCTAAAAAGGACCTGGGGAAGCAGGATGATAGCGCCACCGCTGCGTCCTGCGCCAAATGCCGGCTGGATATGGACAAAAAGTAACGGATCATGGTATTGGTACCATAAATATCCCATATAGGACACTAAGCCTAAAGGAACCAGCAGTAATGGAGAAAAATGCCGGATAAGAAGTTTTTTGGAAATTTTTTTCTTTTTTACTCTTAACTGCTCATAAAACTCCAGCGCCAGTGCAGGAAGTAGAAATATACCTACTATGCGGGTTGCGGTGGCAAATGATGCTACCAGGGAAGATAGAAAGTGCTTGTTTTTCCTGGCAAGGTAAAAAGAAAGCAGCGTCAAACAGATAAACAAACTCTCTGTGTAAACTGCCCCAAAAAAGAATGCGGATGGAAAAGATAGGTACAGGATAATAGACCAAAACACGGACTTTTTAAAACCATCGGCAACCTGGAGCAGGGAAAAGAATTTTAAAAGAAAAAAGAGACTCACCACTGAAACAATAAGGCCTGCGGTTGCAGGGTGCAGACCCGTAAGCCAGGTAGCTAAGTATATTACTGCCGGGTATAACGGAAAAAAAGCCTGGTCTAATCCCCGGTACCAAAATTGAGAGATGGCAACATAATAAACACCATCAAAATTTGCCTGGAAAAGAGGACCTAAATAGGTAGCTTTTGTCTGGAGGAGGAATATGTTCTGCTCAATAACAAAGAGAAAAATTCTCCAGATAAACAAAGCAAAGCTGATAAATAAGATAGTGGCGTGTTTACTGATAAATTCCTTCATACACCTGTACGGTTTCATCAGCTGTTTTTTTCCAACTGAATTTTTTTGCCTGCTCCAAACCTTTTTTTGAAAGTTTTTCCTGCAAGTCTTTTGACTCAAACACCTCCCGGATTCCGGTTTCAATACTTAATTCATCAAGAGGATCTATAATATACGCCGCTTCTCCTATTACCTCCGGTATGCTCCCTCCTTTTGTAGTAACCACAGGTGTCCCACAAGAAGCTGCTTCCAGAACCGGCAGTCCAAAGCCTTCATAGAAAGAGGGGAAGACAAAAACAGTTGCCGCATTATACAGAAGCGGCAAATCCTCATCCGGGACGAACCCCAGAAGGTAGATGTTTTTTGACTCTTCTGCTTTCTTTTGCACGTAGACAAGTTCCGCGTTCCAGGGATTTGAAGGATCAACGTCTTTTTTTGTTAATGCGCTTCCCACCATAACTAAAGGCAGTCCTGCCGGAAGCGAATCAACCAACCGTTTTAAATTTTTATTTGGGGTAGCATCTCCTACGTACAGAATGAATTTTTCAGGGATCCTATATTTTGCACAAAGAGTTTTCCGCCCGCTTACACTCATTTCTGCCTTTTTAAAATCTTCGGAAGCAGCCAGATGTATAGCATGTACTTTTCCAGAGGGAAAACCAAGAAAACTTTCAATATCTTTTTTGGAGGCATAGGAATCCGTAATAATGGCGTCTGACATTTTCACCAGGCGCTTCTGGACCTGGAATTTTACCTTCCCTCTTATTCCTGACGGGAACAACTGCGGAAAGACAATGGGAGTCAGGTCATGGATGGTAACCACCGTCTTGCCGAGTTTCCGTAATGGGAGGGAGACAAAAAATGGCTCAAAGTACGGAAAATGGAATAAGTCAATGTTTTGCAGTTTTTCCCCTCTGGTAAAGAGCACGTACTCATGCTCCGGATGGTATTCTTGCAAGGCTTCTATAAGGTTTTTTGTGTAATACCCGGTACCTCTGATTTTATGGGCTAATTTATGGGTAGAAACCAGTGGGGAATGGTCAATGGCGACGCGCATAGAAATATTGTATCACAGTATTTTTCCAAAGAAGAACCAGTGCCAAAGCTACGCCTACGAACGATAGAAGCTTTCCTGCGGACCGTACGAACGTGTCTTCAAGTCTTAACTCCACCAGATGTTTTCCTGAAGGAATCTCAAGTGAAACCTTCCCGTTTAAGTTCTTCACCGCTACTTTTTTTCCATCAATATATCCCATCCAATTTGGGAAGTAGGCAATATCAAAAACTGCTATTCCACCTCTATTTCGAGTTAAACTATATGCATGATACGTACTTTTGCCTACCACCTCATTCAAGTTTTTCTCCGGAAGTGATTTTTGCTGATTTAACCACCTGGTCTGGAAGCCATCCCCTATGCTATTGGTCCCATAGATAAAGTTGGGCCGGGTCATATAGTAGTTGTCAGTTCTTTGCATAAAATAGGCCGGATGTGCATAGGAATAGGTGGTAAGCAAAACAATCACCAGCAGAAATATGGCAAAGACTTTCTTTCTAATCAAGGTGGTTGCATACCCGGCAAGGATACTGCTGCATAAAATGACCAGACTGAGGAACCGCCAGGGGAATTGGAAGTAATTCATGGGAGAGATAATTGTCCAAATCCCTGAGGAAAACGGCGTAATCAGAAAAAATAAAAGAAAGAACCAGCCAAGAAAAAAGATAGGGAGGACCTTCCCTTTTTTGTTTTTCTTAAACAGAAGAGCAAACAAAACAATGCCTACAACTAATAAGTTGGCAACACCTATCTGGAAAGACATTTCATTAGAAAGACTGCCCCCGGAAAAGCCTGAACCCCAGGAGGGAATTAAAAGCTGAAACAGCTCAGGGAAATTATTATTCACATTAAAAGTATTCAAGCCTATTACATATTTCTGTTCCAGTAGTGCCGGAAGGAAAAATACTGCAGACACTAACAATCCAAGAAGAACGGCTACTACGCATGATACAAACGCTTCCCTTCTCTCTTTTTCTTCAAAAACTAACAGTAAAATATAACTGCCTAAAAAGGCGGAAAACATAACCGCCAGAATATTATGGGAAAATACAACAAGAGCATAAACCACTGCGCCTAATGCTATATCTCTGGTTTTCCTGGTCTTTACAATCCGGTCAAACATAAATAGCCCCAGGGGAAATAAAGCCAAAGCCCATACTTCACCTACTGAGCCACGGATATACATATCCAAAAAGTGGTAAGGGGAAAATGTATAAAAAACGGCACTTACTACTCCGCCTGGTTCCCCAAACCGTTTCCGTGCATAAAAATACATCCCAATTCCCCCTACCAAGGAAGCGGTAACTAAGTTAGCTTTGAAAGCGTCAATAAAGCTTAAGGTGAAAAAGTGGAACAATGAGGCTGCATAATTAGGGAGCGGATAGATATAGTTAAACAAAGGGGAACCATAGGTATAGTTCAAGTCTGAAGCCCACAGCGGATACCAGTTCCCTTCACGGAGCGTTTTATCAAATTCATAAAACCGCACCACATGATATTCCCCATCATGGGTAGGCGGCAATCCCGGTTGAAACAAACTAACAACAGAAAGAAGCGAAATAAAAACGACCAGAAGAAAATATTTGTATTCTATGAAAAAATGAGTTATTTTTCTCATACCTTCCTCGCTTTCAATTGTAGAAACAGTAAGAGAACAGCTGAAAGAATAACCGGAACCAACATAAGCAAAATACGTACAAGAGGAACAAATCCAAAATAGGTGCCTGATGCCATGTAGGGAAGGTATCTGAGCATAAGCCCAAAACTGAAAGCTATCGTTAGCGCCTTTAACCTCTTACTTTCCAGCAGGGATACAAAAGGGATAAACCAAATTGCATACCAGGGGTACATTTCCTCCCTCAAGGGCGATAAAAGGAAAACGAAAAACATGAGAATCAAGCTGTATACATAGACCTTTTCCCAACTTATTTTTTTCTGTTTTAGTCTGAAATATAAGAGATAGACCCAAACAGGGAGCAAAAAGAGAGTAGCATATTTAATAAGGATTGACAGTACCAGGGAAAAGCCGGACAAAAGATTTTTTCCGTTTTTGAAAAGATACAGGGAATACAGGGCAAAGAAAACCATTGCTACATCATTATGTCCGGAAACAAACGTCTCAATAAGGACCAATGGGTTCAACGCAAAAAAAGCAGTCTTTCCTACATCCTTATCTGAGAGTTTATAAATAACCCAAACGGTAAGAAAATAAAATGTTCCAACTAAAACCTTGAAGAAAAAAGCCTGGACAAGATAATTACCAAAACCTAAAAGATATGGAAGAAAGGACAGCATAATCCAGAAAGGTCCGTACAGCGCAACTTTATTAGTGGCCCTGGTAAACACCACATCCTTATCCCCCAAGAACTCATTTGGCATAACCAAATAGGGATTCTCTTTATAAAAATACGTTACTTTTGCGGTGGTTGCATAATTAAAAATATCATAGGAAAGAATGGTTGGGTAGGAAATTAGCAAGAGAAAACTAAAGACTAACAGAATCTTCAGCACTGATATCTTCTTAACAGCTTTTAAAAAGTAAAGGTAGAAAACAAAAAAACCACAGATAAAAATAGCGTAGCCCAAAGTTACTAAAACCCTATGGTCAAAAGCAATGCCGGAATATAATGGCCGCAGATAAAAAAAGTTAGGGTCTATAAATAGATAGGAGAAGAGAGTAAATAGGAATAGCATAAAAACATATGAACCAAATAAAATTTTATTCATATGTTTTCCGTATCTTCAGAGAGGTATCAAGCTGCGCCCATAGATTTAAACCTACCGGTGCTTTCTTCTCATCAGCCCAAGTGAATGAGGATGGAACAATTTTTTTCACACTCTCTAGCACCTCTATATGCTTTTGGGCTGCACTCATAAATGTTTTCCGTTTGTCTGAAATGTCTTTATTGTGAGAGGCGGCAATCTTCAATTCACGGAATGCCTGTATAAAATACTTATCCGATTTTTGCAACGCAGTAAGGGCCAATGGGTACTGATTGTATTCAAAAAGCGTTTTTGCTTCTACCAATTTTTTATCAGACAGAGAAAGGTTGTAAGAAAATTGCGCAAAATCCCCAAAAGCATAGTATCTCTTTAAGGAATCGAATAACTCTGAAACTTTATATAGCTTGTTTCCCGGCATTATTCCGGGATAGGGGAGCACATAGGAAGATGATGCAAGGGTAGACTGCGCACTAAACAGTATGCACAAAACAAGCGCAAGAAGAATAGAGTAAATCCTTTTCATACTACTCCCGAAACATCAACGTATTCCTCAGATAAATAAGATAAGAGACGGGAAAACGTATAGCAGAAAAAAAACAAAACACAAATCCCTGCCAGGAGTCCATAAATCCTTTATGTCTCCCATATACCCAAAGGAACCACCAGACAGGACGTATAAATAAATCCAGGAAAAATCTTTGTATTTTTGTACCAAAGGGCGTATGTTTCAGTTCCTGCTTTAACAGGTCTGCGGCAAAAATATTGTAACGGTTCCATTTTTTTATATAAAATGTAAAATCTTTGTAGGGATAATGCAGAAGTGCTTCTTTTAAATATCCTACTTTTCCGTCTACCACCGCCTGCTCATGTACGTCTTTTTGCGGGAGCCTTCCTTTTCCATTTTTATAAAAGCGAAGGGTGTAATCCGGGTACTGACCACCTTTCATTAGAAACCGTCCTAAAAACCAGTTCTTCCTGGGCATCCAGTAGCCGTCAAAAACTTCTTCTGCCTCTCCTTTTCTAATCCGGTCAATTTCTTTTTTTTGGGACTCACTTACCACCTCATCAGCATCCAGCTGCAAAATCCATGGATGCTTACACGCATCTATGGCAATCTGCTTATTAATATGGAAATTTTTTTGGTTAGGCTTTTCTATTACCCGCGCACCAAGAGACTTTGCAATTTCTGCGGTTTTATCTGTAGAGGTACCATCTACTATCACTATCTCATCTGCCCAGCCGTGGACTGCATTTAAACACATCCTAATATTCTCTTCTTCATTAAAAGTAGCCAGTGCTACGGATAACTTCTGCATATCTGAATTATACCTAAAAAGGTTATCTAAAAGTAAGCCCGGGGTCTATGCCGGGATCAAACGGAACTTTTACTGCTTCTGTATTCAGGGAATATTTCAGTATTTTGTACCCATTTGGGAATTTTATTTCTGCGGATGGACTACTCTCTATATGCACCTGGTTTTTTATCCAAAAGTCTTCTTTCATAAAAGGATTATTGGGCGGAGGCGGCGCAATCAAGAGGTATGTAACCGGTTGCTTGGAAAAGTACTTTCCGTTTGATTGGGTATTCTTGCCGGTATACCACATGGCATATTTACCTTCATAAGCAACTACATTTGGGGAGTATACAAAGTAGCCAAAAGACTGCTCAGGCCCCTGGTAGATTTTCTCAGAAGCAGTAAGCAGGAACTTCCAGGAATACTGGTCTATCCCAATAATTCCCTTTGATGACTGTATGTCTGAGAATGCGGCTTGTAAATTAAAAAAGTACACCACAATAAAAATAACGTAGAAGACCGGCTTAAAAGGAGACGTGGCAAAAGACGAGAAAATAAGAAAAACCAAAGGGAATAGTGGAAATAGGTAGAAATATAAAAGAGGACCTCCCACATTTATCATGCTTAAAGCAAAAAACCCTACATAAAAATATAAAAAGGCACTATAAATAAGCCGGTATTTTTTGACCTTAAACTGGATTGCCAGAAAAACAAGCAGGATGAAAAACAATAAGAGATTCCTTCCACCCGGATCTGCCCTGATAATTTCTACCGAGGAAAACATCATATTAAGCCGGTCCATTAAAAGCTGCCCATAAGCCGGGTGCGTCCTTCCCCCGGAGCCCAGAAAATGAAACGCTAATTTGGTAATGAGAAATTGGTGGCGCAGGTCAAAAAGCAGAAAATTAGAAAGTAAAACCGGCACTAATCCAAAGGATAAGATATCCAAATACTTTTTTTCTCTTATTACATACACAAGGATCCAGGCAAAAGACAAGATAATGAACGGAATGCCTATGGCCATCTGGAACTGGATAATGCAGCCGCCCAGAATAATATGGAAAATCAAAAACTTAAGTTTCTTTGTCTGTAGGTATCTAACAAAAAAGAAGAAAAATGCGGGGATCAACAGCATGGCGCCGTGCGGATTATACATATCCCTGGTGTGGTAGGAAACGTACAATGAGGACATCAGCGCAAATAAGACGCCTACCGTTTTATTAAATAATTTTTTGCCAATAAAATAATTTCCTATGCCAAATAAAATCCCCAACACCACCCACCACCACCCCACTATCACCGGGTTTCCTCCGGAAATAAGGTATGCCGGATAATTCAGGTAAGACCATAACGGCCCATGGAATAATCCGGAGCTGGAACTGGGGCCTATAAACACTATCTTTTTTGCATCCAGCTCCCGCAACAGGAGAAAATCACGTCCTATCTCTGAGGTAAACACAATATCTCCATGCAGCACATACCAGGCAGCAAAAACATAATGAACGCAACCAGCGGCAAGAAAAAGAGGAAAAAATAACTTCTTTAACATATTCCAATTGTATACCACTCGCAAATGAATTTGCACGGGGTTACCTTCTTCTAGATTAGAGTAAAAGAGTATAACAAGAGAATCTCCCTTGAATACAAAGAGATAATAGGATTAGAATTACTTGTGCCTGAAATTATTGCGTTCATTAAAAAGCATTCATATGAAACTGCTTTCCTAAGCGTTATCCTCATAGGACTTTTCTTCAGGTCTTATAACTTTATAAACCGCATAGATTATGGCAGTGATACTACACGGGATATCCTCATTGCGCAAGAGGCAGTAAGAACCCATCAACTTCCTTTATTTGCATCATTCAGCTCCACCGGACCATACGTCTTTGGCCCTCATTATTATTGGCTCAACATGATTTCTTATGTAATATTTCCTACGTATATTGCGCCCTTTATTCTGCTTTTGGTATTTGGGACCATCACTATTGGCATCATGATGCATGCGGCAAAAATTATAGGCGGTAGCAGGCTTTCTATTGTTACCGGTCTGCTCATTGCTTTCTCCCCCCAATTTATTGCCCGGTCTACGTTTCTTACCCAGCACGGGTATTTAGGATTCGCGTCTGTTTTCTCTTTTTTATTCTTTATCCTTTTAATAAAAACGGTGAAAATCCGGTATGCCTTCATACTGGGTATAACCATAGGGGTAGCCACTATGTTCCATTATGCAGGAATTAACCTGTTGTTATTGGCTCCATTTATCTTCTTCATCCCAAAAATGTCAATCAAGCTGAAACTATTAAGTCTTATTCTTTTCTCTACGGGTTTTGCATTCATGTGGATTCCTCTCCTCTATTGGGATAGTTCCCAATCTTTTGCTAACCTGAGAAATTTTGCAGATTTCATTCTCATAGGCCAGTACCGGATGTACGTTCCCAATAGCTGGAGGATATTCCTGTTTTCTTTTCTCCCGGATTACTGGCAGGTGGTAGTTGGCGGCTATAGAACCATATCTTCATTTCTTATCATTTTGGTTTTTTTGCTTGCCCCTTTTGCCGCTTTCAAAAAAAACCTAAACAAATACCTAGTGCTATCATTTTTCTCATTTCTTTCATTGCTCATATTAAACCGTTATTACCGGGGGGAACGGTTTGACGGGTATGTGATCTTTCTGGCACCATTCATTTTTATTTTGAGCGCCTGGGCATTACTCACGTTAATAGAGTTTTTCATTTCTATAAAAAAACAGTATCCATTTATTTTTGAGGTCCAATTTTTAGGGCATGCTCTCCTCATCATTGTGATCCTTGGATCTTTTTGGAATGCAACACAGTTCATCTTCACCCAAAATCCCCGCACCAATGGGGATAAAAATGCACGGGACTTATTACTAGAAAAATATCCGGGAAAAACTTTTGCCATATATGACTATCTGTACCGGACAACAGACCAAAGTTTTGCTTTAGTATTTTTCCTGCATGAAAGACATGCGGACAACCCAAAAGGATACCCTATTGGGGTGATGGATAGAAACTATGCTTCCCTGCAAAAAAACCGGATTATTGGGGATATAAATGGCGCTCTGCTGCTTGATTTACAAGGAGCTGATTTGAACCAGTCTACCTGGAAACGGAAAAACCAGGAAGACGTATATCAGGAAAGTATAGGCTGGGCAAAGCATGAAAAATTAACTTCTACCTTTTCTTTTCTTAATTTTATTAAAGAAAAACTGAAAATGAACTAGTGGATCCTGGTCTGCACCATAATGCCGCCTTTTACCGTTCTCTGTTTCAGTACCTTTCCGTCCCCTTCCCTCACTTTCAGCCAGTTAGTAATCCGCCATTCACTTCCGGGGTCAGGCTCTATAATGACATAGAATAAATCGTCTTTTTTAGTATCGGGCTGATAACCGTATTTTTTTGGCCCATACCAGGAGAATAAATACTGGTAGGTATAATCATGGAGTACCGGAGTATAGGCAATATAGTCAAAATGCCTTCCCCCTGCATCTTGGTAAATATAGTCAATCACGGCAACCTGATTCCTATATACCGCTGCATTCCCCTCCCATAATGGCGCACGCATATCTGCAACCACTTTCAAAGGGTTTATGTTTATATAGGAGAATAAAAGAAGGACCGCAATACCTGCAAATATATTTTTTCTGGAGAGTAAGGCAGCTGCTATTCCGGTAAGGAAAATGTACAGTACGGGAAGTCCTATAAGATAATGGCCCCAAACAGGCCGTGCAAAAATTGAACTTCCTACTATAAATGTTCCAAGTATCATGAATGCAGATACTATAACTTCTTTTTCTTTTTGTAATAGGGACTTTCTCAGAAGATAAAATATAAAGCAAGAAGTAATAAAGATAATTGCGGCTACAGGAACAAAAGTAACTCCTAAAGTATCCCTGAGGGTTTCCGTAAGGCTGATAAACCTGCCGGGCAATACAAAAAAGAAGTTGCCCAAATCAAAAATCCGCTGGTCCCCGGAATGGACCGCAAATAATGACCTGGTCATAATAAAATCATGTCTGAATTCAAAAAATATGCGGGGGAATAAAATGACAAAAAATCCCAAAGGCGCACCCAAAGCAGGAATAGATAACAAGGTTTTCCGGAGCAAATATAGAGAAACAAAAATAGTCCCGGCAAAAAATAGCAAGCCAAATACCAGCTCCGCATCCAAAAGGAACCCTAACAAAAATCCCAAAGCAAAAAACAAAGCAAATGATTTTCTTTTCTGCTCTTTCAGCTTAAACAAACATATGAAAACAAGAATTACAAAAAGAGGGGCAATATTAGGGTTCCAAATCTGGGACGAAAGGCCTATCATAGCCCAGGAAAAAGAAAGTAATACGGCAAAGGTAGAGCCTAAAAGCCTTCCACTTATCATTCTGCCAAATACATACCCCAGAAATATGGTAAGCAAACCCTGAAAAACCATGTAAAAGGCTATTCCCTGGGGACTGCCGCGGGAGACTAGAAAAGCAGGCGTTAAAAAGTAATACCACCACGGCCCGTAAAAAAGCCCACCTAAACCTGTTGTTTGCCCTATGAGCGGAATTTTATGGGCGGATACTATCTTCTGGACCTCCAGTAAATCCCTCCCCACATCATAGGTAAAAGCAAATGAATTGGAAAAAATCCCAACGGAGCGCAGGTAAAACCCTACCAGGAAAACAAGCGCAAGAAACCCATAAAATAACAGAGTATATTTGTTTCCGGCAGGTTTCTTACTCATATTTATCAGAAAAAACAATTGCGGGAGTCCCGTCTAAATAATAAATGGTTTTACCAATATTATCAGGCAAATCTCCCGGCCTTCCTAAAAAGAGCGTCTGCTTTTTTAATTTATCTTCATTCCAGTTAATTCCCCTGAACTCATACTTTCCAAAAGCAGTATGTTCCTGGTTAAATCCTCCGCCTCTT
>JBLMVJ010000017.1:0-19029 GCA_050255815.1 Candidatus Levyibacteriota bacterium
TGACTCTTATAAAAACGACTTTTATTATGATGCTTCCCGGGTGCCGGTCCGTCTTTTGATTGCTGCACGTAACAATAATGATGCTAATGCCCAGACAATCCTCACCAGGCAAGCATCTTTCCTGAGCGGAGTGGGTCAGCAAAACCTCAAAAGCGGGTATACTCTTTCCGGCTCTCCGTTAACCACTTATTATGATACAACCTTCCAAACAGCTTATACCGCGGCTGCGCAGATAAACAGTTCATCTTCATTTGCCCAGGGTATGCTTTCTTCCCTAGTGAATACATCTCCCGGTAGCTATTTTGGTACATCTTTGCGGACTGTTTTTCTTCTCATGCTTTCCCGCGGTATCTAAGCTTTTTTACATAAACTTCCTCTCATTCTAAATACTTTTCTAAAACTTGTGCAGTTCTTTCTTCTTTCGCATGGTATATTCGCTGAAAATAGGTAAGCCTTTTGAGAAGAATCTTTTCATATATTTTTTCGTACTCCCCGGCCATTCTTTCTGCACCGAAGTCATGTAAGGCATAATCTCTGCAGTATGCCCGGTTTATCTTAAAAACTTTTTTTACCATCTGTGTCATCCCATCAACACCCTCTACCACAAACCCGGTTTTTTTATCCTCAATAATTTCCGCTATAGAACCGTTATTAAATGCAACAACCGGACAGCCATTTGCCAGAGCCTCAATAAGGACCAGTCCAAAAGGTTCAGGCCAGGTTACCGGATGAAGCATACAAAAAGCTTTGCTCATAAGCTTATTCCTCTGTCTTTCATCTACCTCTCCCAGCCATCTTATTTGGGAATTGAGGCGTGGTTCAATCTTTGATTTAAAGTATGTCATATTAAAGCTTTCTAATTTAGCCACTATTAAAAGGGGAAGGTTAAGTCGTTCTGCCACGGTAATGGCGTGGTGGAGTCCTTTTTTAGGGCTAATTCTTCCTACAAACAGCAGGTAACCGTTGTGATTGGCTGAAAATGGGTAATGCTCCATATTAAGGCCGTGGTAAACAGTTTCCGTATAGTTAAGGGATGGTCCATTTTTCCGCTGGGCGTTAGATATAGGGGTGAGATACGGATTAAAGGAATTGTGAAGTTTTTCATATAAAGGAGATGCGTACTTATCAAATGCATTATGTAACGTCATAACTATCGGGGTTTTGGCAGATACTGCAAGTGGAAGGCTTACCGGGGCATTGTGGTCATGGATAATATCAAATTCATCCTGCAGAGAATAAGAAAGTCCCAGGTTTGCCAGAGTTAAGAGACTATTCTCATACGCATTTGCTTTAGTTTCATTTCTTGCCGAATGTTCCACTACAGAAATTAGTTTTGCGTCTGTCTGTGAATCCGCAGTTGCAAAGAGTGTGACATCATGTCCCCGTTTCACCAGCTCTTCAGTGAGTGCATGTACCACCCGTTCTGTTCCTCCGTATTTTTTTGGCGGGACACGTTCTATTACCGGAGCTATTTGGGCGATTTTCATAGCCTCAATATTATGTTCGTGAGGTAAGGAGAAGTTTATACCTGTGTAATAGGAGAGTAAGAAGCATGAAAAGAATTTCTCTAAACTTTGGTATACTAAAAAGGTATGAGTGTTGGAAAAGTATTGACCCTTTTGATTATAGGAATAGCCACAATTATTTCTTCTGCACTTTCCTATCAGATTTTATTCCCGGCACCTAAAAAAGTTACATTAATCCAAACTCCTGTTGCAGGGGTAGCAAAACCGCCAAAAACCGCAAGTGTACAGTCCATTGTCCAGGTACAGGCAGAAGAAAGAACCGGAAAAGCACTTTCTATTGACGGAACCCAATCCCTTACCATGAAGTCTTCCGGTGACCTGAGCTCCGCCTTATATTCTTTCTATATACAGGATAACCTGGTACTTTCTTTGCCTGCCAGCAATTCTGCCGTATTCTCTGTTCCGGATAATGCCTGGGATCCTGAGGGAACCTATTTTTTTATAGAGAAAATGCAGGATGGAGTAAGAAATGATTTTGCGGTAAAAACTTCAGGTGAGGACTTTTCAGACGGCCAAAAATATCTGGATCTTTTAGATTTGTATAAACAAAAAAATTTTCCGTATGTATATAAAGGCGCAACAGGTTGGGCGGGATATAATCTGATGATGGTTGAGACGGAAAATACAGATGGGACTCCCGGTCCTCTTTTTTGGTTTGAAGTTCCATCAGCATCCTTTATCCAACTTGCCCAGTAAATATGGAACTCATGTGTCCTTCCTGTAAATTACCTATTCTAGAAACATATTATTATTGCCCTAATTGCGGGAAGCAGGTAAAGAAGAGACCGCCATCTACCGGTATAGGTAAGCTTATAGGATTCTTTCTGGTCTGTATTTTTCTTACGCCATTTGGGCTTATCCCCAGCTTACGCTACCTCTCACAGGAAGATGAGAAGTCAAAAATAGTTGGGGGAGCAGGTCTTATTCTGACGGTAATTTCACTTATTCTCATAGTTGTTTATTCCATCCAATTTATCAACCAGGTACAGACCTCACTTGCTCAGCAGGAAAAAATGTATCAGAATTTAGGATTATAGGTTCAGGAAGCTTTACCGGAGTTACTTAATAATAGTGTACATAGCGTCTTCCGTATGTTCCAAAATATCTCCGCTCCCGGATGAGGTTGAAGCTTGTGCATCAGAAAGTGAAATGCGGGCAGTCCCTTCTGCAGTGGGCATGACCGTCATAGAATACAGGGTGCAATGATAAGTAGTGCTGGAAGGAAGAAGGGCGTTGAATGAAGGGTTTACTATACTTGGTTTGTCTGTATCATCTGCAAAGATAAATCCGCACCCTCCCTGGGAAGCAGGGGTAAGGGAAATGGATGTAATACTCAGGTTATCAGAAACTGTTACATGTGCTTTTGCGGAGTCCACGCTTTGGGATCCCCCATCAATTAAAAGGTTAACCGTCATTTCATGTCCTACCCTAAACGTGCCGGTTGGAGGATTAACGGAAAAGACAGCTGTTTTACTGATCCCTGATGCATGCTGCTGTAAATCTTGCTGCTTAGAGTTAAGTAGGATAGTAACAGGGATTGCAAACAGCAGGAGGACTGAGATGATGGTTGCGCCAAACTCAGGCGACCACACAAATCCCATAAACCTATCCGCGCCTGATTTTTTCTGGATAACTCTCACCATAGGGCTTCTTTAACAGTAAAAGATTACAACGGAAAAGTCAAGCCGTAAGAGGGAAGACTCAGGATTTAGGACTTAAGACGTAAGATTTAAGAGATAAGAAGGAAAGAATTATTTGATTTCCAGGAGTTCAACTTCAAATACTAATGTTGCGAAGCCGGGGATAAGCGGCTCTGCACCCATTTCCCCATAGCCATATTCATAAGGTATGGTGAGTTTACGCTTGCCGCCCTTTTTCATATGGAGTATTCCCATGTCCCAGCCTCTGATTACGTGCCCAACTCCAATCCTGGTTTCAAAAGGTTCCCCCCGGTCTACTGAAGAATCAAACTTCTTGCCGTCCGTTAGCCAGCCGGTGTAGTGAACCACAACCGTATCTCCTGCTTTTACTTCCGGGCCGCTTCCCACCTTCAGGTCTTCTATCTTAAATTCGGGATTCATAACCCACATTATATCAGAGTTCTAAAAAAGCTTCAGGGTTTTATCCGGAATTGAGGCAACGCTGAAATATCTTCCTCAGAATTAGGGGCGCCGTCTTTTAAGGCAGGGAAGATTTCATATCAGGTTTTTTCTCAGCTTGATCTCATATACGGTTGTATAATATGGAAGCATATATGAAGGTTTTAATTGTTGAGGATGAACACCGGATAGCCAATTCTATCAGGTTAGGTTTGCAGCAGGAGCGGTATACCGTAGATGTGGCCTATGATGGGACAACCGGATTTGACCTTGCTGTCTCTGAAGAATATGACATTATCATTTTAGACCGGATGCTTCCCGGCATGGAGGGTGTTGAAATAGCCCGGAAACTGCGGGAAAAAAGCATTCATACTCCTATTTTAATCCTTACCGCAAAATCTCAGCTTGCAGATAAAGTTGAGGGGTTGGAAAGTGGCGCTGACGATTACCTCACAAAACCGTTTGCTTTTGAAGAGCTTCTTGCCAGGATCCGTGCATTGATCAGGCGCCCGGCACACATTTCTGAAGAAAAATTAAAAGTTGGCGATTTAACTCTTGACACAAAATCTTATGAGGTAAAACGGGCCGGCAAACAGATTACTTTATCACAAAAAGAATTTGCTCTGCTGGAATACCTGATGCGTCACCCCAAACAAATTCTAAACAAAGACCAGATTATTTCCCACGTATGGTCTTATGAGTCTGATGTCTTGCCTAACACCGTTGAAGTCTATATAGGGTATTTGCGGAATAAGATAGATAAACCGTTCAAGGGAGGCGCGCTTATCCAAACAATCAGAGGGTTTGGATACAGGCTTGGGTAACATGTTCCACTCTGCTCGGGTAAAATTAACTGCTTGGTATCTTCTCATCATCATGCTCGTCAGCATCTTCTTTAGTATTGGTATTTATGTTGAGGCAAACCGTGAGTTTATCCGTTTTGGACGATTCCAGCAAATCAAGATTGAGCAAGAGCGGGATGATATTATTCTTCCGTCCGGTCCTGTTCAGATCCGCGTTTTTGATCCTAATGAAATAGCGCAAGCAAGGGCCCGTGTTATCCTCACTCTTTTGGGAATTAACCTGGGGATTTTAGGCCTGGCAGGCTTTCTGGGGTATTTTTTGGCAGGAAGAACACTGAGGCCTATCCAGAAGATGATTAATGAGCAAAACAGATTCATTTCAGATGCCTCACATGAATTGCGCACTCCTATTACCGGCCTTAAGACTGCAACTGAAGTGCATCTCAGAAATAAACAGCTGAGCCTGTTGGAGACCAAACAGCTTTTAGCATCTAATTTAGAGGAAATAAACCATCTGCAAATTTTAACTGATGACTTAATGCGATTAAGCCTGAATGAAAAAATGAGTGAAGATTTTACCTTTGAAGTATTGCCATTGCAGGAAATCCTTACAACGGCCGGAACCAGGGTTGCCCCGCTTGCGAAGAGCAAGAAAATAGATGTAGTACTCAGAAAGACGAACGAAAAAATTAACGGGAATAAGAAAACTCTTGTTGAACTTTTTGTCATCCTGTTGGATAATGCAATTAAGTATAGCCTTAAGAACTCAAAAATTACTGTTTCTGTTGAAAGGAAAGAAAAAAAAGTTGTAATTAGCGTTTCAGATGAGGGAATTGGGATTCCGGAAGCGGATATAGACCATATATTTGACCGGTTCTACCGGGCGGAAAAGTCCCGGTCTAAAAATGTAGTAAGTGGATTTGGGTTAGGCCTTGCAATTGCAAAGAAGATTGTAATCTCCCACAAAGGTTCAATTTCTGCCCATAACAACCCCAAAAAGGGTTCAACTTTTTTGGTCGTTTTGCCTAAAAGTACCGTATAGCTCAGCTTTTATTAAGAAAAGGCCTCTAGACTTTAAGAAGATATGGAGAAAGATGTTATTAAAAAAAATCAGGTGAAAAAGCCGGGTATGGCCCGCTTCCTGCGCTGGCCATTTTCATCAAGAACACACGTCATTATTTCCCTTGTCGTCATCAGTATAATAGGATATTTTGTCTGGAAAAATACTGCAGGAGCTGTGCCGGCAACAACGTACCAGACAGCGCAGGTTACCCGTGATACGCTGGTTGTTTCCCTTTCAGAGTCTGGATCTGTTGCCGTATCTAACCGGATGCCGGTAAGTACCCAGGCAAGTGGTGTAGTAGGGGAGGTCTTTGTAAAAAACGGTGATATAGTAGCCCAGGGCCAGAAAATTGCTACCGTTACTCTGGACCAGCAGGGGCAGCAGCGCCAGTCATCTGCATATGCTTCTTATCTTTCCGCCCAATCTGCTCTTAATAAAGCGCAGGCAGATATGTTTAATACGCAATCTTCCATGTATGCCGACTGGAATACCTATATTAATATTGCGCAAAATTCTACATACCAAAATCCTGACGGATCACCAAATATCTCTAACCGTGCTTTACCGCAATTTACTACGGCACAGGATAATTGGTTAGGAGCAGAAGCAACCTACAAGAACCAGCAAACGGTAGTAAACCAGGCCCAGGCAGCACTAGCCAGCGCCTGGAATTCTTATCAGCAATCATCTTCAGAAATTGATGCGCCTGCAGCAGGCGTTATTTCTGACCTTACCATAGCTTCAGGCATGCAGATGGCCTCAAGCGGCGGAGGAAACAGTTCAAATTCTTCATCGTCTTCCTCTAATACTATCAGCTCCAATAACGTAGCCACTATTAAAATGCAGGGAAATCCGGTGATAACCATACAGCTGCCGGAATCAGACGCGGTGAAAGTAGAGCCTAACCAAAAAGTAACCGTTACTTTTGATGCGCTTCCCAACCTGACGTTTACCGGAAAAGTGCTGGGGATAAATACCACGGGTACTGTTTCCAGCGGGGTTACCTCTTATCCGGCAACTATAGTTTTGGATACGGGAAATGAAAAAATACTGCCAAATATGTCCGCAAATGCCAGTATCATTACCAATGTGAAGCCGGATGTTCTGGTGGTGCCAAACGCTGCGGTCCAAAGTTTAGGAGGCCAGTCAACCGTACGGGTGCTGAAAAACGGACAGGTGAGTGTAGTGCCGGTGCAGACAGGGCTTGCTTCAGATACCCAGACAGAGATAGTTTCAGGGCTATCTGAAGGAGAAGATGTGGTTACGTCAGTTTCCGGTGGAAGGGCAGGCGCTGCCGGAGCCTCTCCATTTGGCGGCGGAGGTTTCCGGTTTGGCGGATTTGGCGGCGGTGGGGGAGGAGCCGTAAGGGTTAACAGAGGAGGATAATGGCAAAAAATAATGCAGCAATTACCGTATCACATATTTTTAAAATCTACCAAACAGGGGATATAGAGACCGCGGCTCTCCAGGATGTTTCATTCCAGATAGATAAAGGTGAATTTGTGGCCATAATGGGCCCCTCAGGTTCTGGCAAGTCAACCCTCATGCATATTATGGGCGCTTTAGATACACCTACTTCCGGAACCTATATTTTGGACGGAGAGAATGTAGAGGATATGCCTGATGATGAGCTGGCAGATATCAGGAACCGCAAAATAGGTTTTGTCTTCCAGGCTTTTAATCTGCTTCCCCGGATCTCAATATTGCAAAATGTCATGCTGCCTTTGCGGTATGCAGGGGTAGAGCCGGAAAGGCGTTCTGAAATAGCCAAAAAATATTTAGAAATGGTAGGGTTAGGCCACCGGCTATACCATACCAGCAACCAGATTTCAGGGGGGCAGCAGCAAAGGGTAGCCATAGCGCGGGCCCTGGTGCTAAGTCCCTCTATGATTTTGGCGGATGAGCCTACCGGAAATATAGCTTCAGCCCAGGCAGAAGAGATCATGGCAATTTTTCAGGAAATTAATAAAGAGGGGCATACCATAGTTATGATTACGCATGAGCCTGATATAGCAAGCCATGCCAAGAGGATAATTACTATTAAAGACGGAAAAATTATTGATGACAGAAAAAATAAGCAGGCTCCGGCAAAACGTTCCGGAAACATAGACTAATATGCAGGAGTTGAAAGAAACCATACAGGAAAGTATAGGAACCTTGTTTTTAAATAAAATGCGGACAGGCTTGGCAATCCTGGGGATAGTGATAGGAATTGGCAGCGTTATTGCCCTTATCTCTTTAGGCCAGGCATCATCCCAAACTATCCAAACACAGATCCAGTCACTAGGGTCTAATTTGCTTACTGTTAATCCGGGAGCAGTTACCACGGGGGATATTAGGGGGGCAGCCGGCGGAGCAACCACCTTAACGTATGAAGATGCTAAAGCAATTGCGGCTTCTCCAGATGTTACTACGGTTGCTAATGTGTCTCCCCAACTTTCCAGGCGTGCCCAAATTACCTCCGGAAAAAATAATACGAACACTCAGGTAATTGGGGTTACGGATTCATATGTACCGGTGAATGCGATCACTATGGATCAGGGTTCTTTTATTAGTTTGCAGGATGTAGACAGCACTTCCCGGGTAGCAGTATTAGGACCCCAGGTTGCGGTAGACTTATTCCCTGACGGATCCAGTCCGGTGGGGAAGAGTATCCGCATAAACAAGCTGGCTTTTCGGGTAGTTGGGGTGACTGCGTCAAAAGGAGGCACGGGATTTGCTAACCGTGATGATATAGTGTTTGTGCCTCTGACTACTGCGCAAAAACAACTATTTGGCGTGGACTATGTGAGCTCTATTGCTCTGTCGGCAAAATCATCAGATGTTATGGTGGATGCACAAAACCAAGTGGGGTATCTGCTGCTGGCACGCCATAAATTATCTGACCCCGCTAAGGCTGATTTTAGTATTTTTTCCCAGTCAGATATTTTAAGTGCAGCGTCCCAGGTTACCGGTACCTTTACCGCCCTTCTCTCAGGTGTTGCGGCAATCTCTTTGTTAGTTGGAGGAATAGGAATTATGAATATTATGCTGGTGACCGTGAATGAACGTACCCGGGAGATAGGGTTAAGAAAAGCACTGGGTGCTAAAAAGAAGAGCATTACTATGCAGTTTTTGGTGGAATCGGTGATTCTGACGTTTGTAGGTGGGGCAGTGGGTCTGGTTTTAGGTGTTTTAATTTCTTTGGGGTTTTCAATCATTGCCTCATTGCCCTTTGTAGTCTCTTTATCATCCATAATATTGGCTTTTGCAGTGTCAGCGGGAATAGGGATTTTGTTTGGCTGGTATCCTGCCCGCCGTGCGGCAGAAATGCAACCGATAGAGGCTCTGAGATACGAATAAGTATTAAGTAGCAAGTATTGAGTATTAAGTATAAGAGATAAGAAAATTCTCAGTTATCCTCGGATAACTGAGTTAAAGACTTTTGTTTATTGTATTTTTAGAAGACGCAAAAGTCTTTAAGGAGGTGATTTATGTGAAGACGAATCAAATTTTAATTACGGTTATTGTCTCAATTATTGTAGGGGCCGCAGCATTTGCCGGCGGTATGCAGTACCAGAAGTCAAAGATATCCAATCCGTATTCTCAATTTGCAGGAGCAGGCGGAAATGGTATGAGGCGTTTTGGCGGCGGAAACGGTATGATGAGGAATGGAAATGCAGTAGTAGGAGAGATATTGTCCAAAGATGATACTTCCATTACCGTAAAGTTGAATGATGGAAGTTCCAAAATAGTTTTATATTCAGATAAAACTCCTATTAACAAAGCAGCAAAAGCTACTAAAGACGATTTAACTACCGGAGAGCGGGTAGCAGTTTTTGGGACCGCAAACTCTGATGGATCAGTAACGGCACAGGATATCCAGTTAAACCCGCAGGTGCGGTTTAACGGCCAGCGTCCAACCGGAGAACCGGCGCAGTAAGCTCGTAAGGAGCTTTAACGCCATAAAATATGCTAAAATAGCCCGTTATGAGGAGCAGGAAAGAAGCAGGACAACGATTGGAGGCGTTAGGCACCGAGCTTGCCGCAACAACATTTAAACCGGGGAATCTTGTGTGGGGTACTCGCGAGGGTTTTGAGAGCTTACCGTCTCTTGTAGAAATGGGCATTGTGGCTCCTGTTGCTATAGGGGTAAAAACTCTATCAAGAGATGTTATATGTACCGCAATCCTTTCAAAAAGAAAAGATTCATATAAATCAGTAACGCACAGAGGACCTTACCCCGGCACATCCTCTACAAGCAGAAGCTTAGGAATAGTTATTTCCCGAGAAAAAGCGCTAGAAAGATTTCCGGGAGAAGTTTATGCTGTGGGGCATACTTTTAAATCAGTGGGTTTAAAAGGTGCTATGGAAGATGCACAGAGTTTATACGATATTAGCAGAGATGGAAAAGTATTCGGTATCCCTATAGACGTATCACATCCTGTCGTATACAACGAAGAGGTAAGATTTTTCCCCCGTGACCCCAAGATTTTTGCCATTACTCCGGATATGTGGGAAGGTGTCGTGATGGGATTAGAAATGTTTAACTATTTTTCCCGCGCTGGTGGTGTAAAAAGAACATTACCAATACCGATTTTTACTCCTGACATGAATCTTCTTTCACCAGAGTTCAATTTTCCTATCGCCAAATCTGCTTGATGGCGGTTAGCCAAATTTTGCCCCAAAACCCTGCTTTTTTATACCTACGGTACCATTCCTGCTGCCTTGCATCTTTTGAACCGGGCATAGGTGGTTCCATCCAGCAGGAAATGATGATGGTTTCATTTTGGTGATTCCGCTTAAACAAAATACTTACCGTTCTTTCTCCATACTTTTTCTTGCGTTCTGTAGCTTCTCCTCTTAACACATCCTGGAAATCAGGATATGTATGGGTTTCCCAAATCTTTTGGTACGTTACCCCGCGCTGTTTCATGCGTTCTAAACAATGATTAGTAATAATCAGCCCCTGGTATTCATTTTTCTCCATGCTTTTATTATAACTCAGATCTATTTGCGCATAAGAGCGCTTTGCAGTACAATTAGTACCATGAAAAAGGACTCAAAAAAGCCGTATTTTAAGCCTGTTTCTCCACAGATACAGTTTCCGGAAATGGAATCTGAGGTATCTAAATATTGGAAAGAAAATCAGATTTTTGAAAAATCAGTCGAAAGCCGTCCCGCTGATAAACGCTGGACCTTCTTAGACGGTCCGCCTTTTGTGACCGGAGTTCCCCATTACGGATCTCTCTTATCAAGCCTGCCAAAAGATTTGTTTGGTAGGTACTGGACCATGAAAGGGTACCGGGTACGCCGCGTCTGGGGTTGGGATGGCCACGGCCTTCCTATTGAAAATAAGGTAGAAACCAAATTGGCAATAGAGCGGAAAAAGGATATAGAAGACGTGGTAGGCGTAGGGAAATTTATAGAGGAATGTAAAAAGTATGTGAATGACGTGTCTGCAGAATGGGAATGGTATGTAGACCGGATAGGCCGCTGGGTGGATTTTAAGCACGCGTATAAAACGTGGGACATTAACTACATGGAATCAGTCATGTGGGTATTTAAGCAAATGTATGAGAAGGGCAATATCTATAAAGGCTTACGCGTCACCTTGTATTGCCCGCACTGCGCTACGCCTATCTCTAATTTTGAGATTGCCATGGATAACAGCTATAAAGAGATCCAGGATGCGGCCACTACTTATAAATACCAACTGAAAGATGAAAAAGACACCTATATCCTGGCCTGGTCTACCACACCCTGGAATAAGATAGTAACCCCTGCGCTTGCAGTGAACCCGGAGCTGGACTATGTAAAAGTTTGGCAGAATGACCAGTATTATATTCTTGCTAAGACCACCCTGAAAACATTAGGGGATGAAAAAACATATAAAATTCTGGAGGAATTTAAAGGAAAAGATTTGGTTGGAAAAGAATTTATTCCTCACTATGACTACTACAAAGACAAAATAGAGACAGGCAAAAAAGCATTTGTCATAATTCCCGGGGACTTTGTGACCGCTGAAGAGGGTACCGGTGTGGTTACTATTGCTGCATACGGCGTAGAGGATTTGACTGCCATGAACGAGCAGAATATCCATATAGAAATACACGTGGATGAAGAAGGTACTATTATGCCTGATGTCCCCAAATTTGGCGGCATGTATTACCTGAAGGCAAACAAAGCGGTGAATGAAGACCTGGAAGAGCGCGGTCTGATATATAAGGATGAAATGGTGCCGCATAATGTTCCGGTTTGCTGGCGGTGCGGAACGCGTCTTTACTATGCACCATTGAATGCGTGGTTTGTTGATGTTCAAAGCCTGAAAGAAAAACTCAAAAAAACAAATGAACAGGTGAATTGGTTCCCGGAGCATTTTAAACACGGCAGGTTTTTAAAGAGTTTAGAAAGCGCACCGGATTGGAATATCTCCCGGAATAGATACTGGGGGAGTCCGGTACCGGTGTGGGAATGTGAATGCGGGGAGCGTTTTGTGCCGGGGTCAATAAAGGAATTAGAAGAGGCAAGCGGAGAAAAAATTACGGACCTGCATAAACCACTTATAGATGAAGTCACCGTGACGTGTAAAAAATGCGGTGAAAAAGCTCATCGCGTCCCGGAAGTGTTGGATTCCTGGATAGAGGCAGGATCTGCTTCATTTGCTGAGCGGCACTTCCCCTTTAACACGGAGGAAAAGCTGGAAGACTTTTTCCCGCCTGATTTTATTGCTGAATACACCGGGCAGATCAGGGCATGGTTTTATGTTCTCCATGTAATAGGAGCGGCTTTGTATGATTCCGTGGCGTTTAAAAATGTAGTAGTGGAAGGAGTTATCCTGGGAACAGACGGCAGGAAGATGAGTAAAAACTATGGAAACTATCCTGACCCTAAATTGCTCCTGGAGACTTACGGTGGAGATGCATTGCGTTTATACCTCATGGGAAGTCCCGTCATGCACGGTGAAGATATTTTAATATCAGAAGATAATTACAAAATGCAGGTGCGTGGGATGCTTTTGATTCTGTGGAACGTCTACAATTTCTTTGTTACCTACGCGGATCTCGATGGATGGTCCCCTGACAGATACAAGAGTTCAACCAATACGCTTGATAAGTGGATCATCTCTCGTATGAATGGAAATATCGAAAACATTAAGGAAAGGGGCTATGAAAAGTACGACACAGTAGAAATTGTTGGTCAAGCCCAGATTTTTGTACAAGATTTATCTTTATGGTATTTGAGAAGAAGTAGAGACAGGATGAGTCCTACATACGATGATGAACAGGACAAAAATAACGCATTTTCAACATTGTGGTACGTTCTTAAGGAATATTCGAAAGCTTTGGCTCCATTAATACCTTTCATTACTGAGGAGATCTATAGGAATCTTACTAAAGAAATATCAGTACACTTAGCTGATTGGCCTGAAAGCAATAAAGAATATGTTGACAAACAATTAGAAGTGGATATGGATAATGCAATGAAGATAGCATCAGTCATCCATATGATGAGGAAAAACGAAGGAGTTTCAGTAAAGATACCCCTAAAAAGCTTCAAATATCATGGACCTAAAATTTCTAATGAAGTCAAAAAGATTTTACTTGAGGAGGTAAATGTTTACGAATTAGAACTTGAAGAAGAAAGTGACGAGATATATTTCAAAGGCAACTTTGATGATTCTAACCAAGATAAAGCAGCAGGCGAAGCACGAGAAATAATTAGAAAGATTCAAGCAGAACGGAAGAATATAGGTACAACTTTATCCGAAATGGTGAATGTGACTCTTCCTTCATGGCCGGAAAAGTTTGAAGAGGAAATCAAGAAAAAAACATTGATTAAATCGCTTTCCAAAGGAGATTTCTCCGTTTCTAAAATCTAGATGAACCATTCCTTAAGGTCTTTATCTTTCAATAGGCTTGACCTGCTGCTTCTTTTGCCGGCAATAGCGCTCATTTTCTTAAGCCTGATTACGCTGTACTCCATAGATATTTCTTTGTTCAGGCAGCAGCTCACGTTTTTAGTGGTAAGCCTGGTTTTTTATGTGTTATTCCTCAATTTGGACTACCGGATTTTTGGGTTTTTCTCAAAACAGATGTATATAGGTATCCTGTTGTCTTTAGGGTTGCTTTTTATTATAGGGATAGAAGCAAAAGGCGCAGTCAGGTGGATTGACGTTTTTGGTATCCGTATCCAATTTTCTGAGATTATTAAGCCATTTTTTGTTATTATCCTGGCAAAAGTACTCTCATCAGATGAAGGTCATTCTTTGTCAACATTTCTGAAAGCTCTGGCTCTTACTTTCCCGGTATTTTTTCTTATTTTAAGGCAGCCTGATTTGGGTAATGCAATTATTTTCTTTCTGACCGCAGTTTGTATGATGTTAGCCTATGGATTCCCAAAGCGGTATTTTGTATCATTTTTTGCCTTAGTAGCACTTCCGTTGCCGTTTTTTTACGGACTCTTGAAAGAATACCAGCGGGCCAGGCTTTTTTCATTTATAAACTCTACTTCTGACCCGTTTGGCTCTTCTTATAATTCTATACAGGCGCTTATTTCTATAGGCAGTGGTGGCTTCATGGGGAAAGGCTTAGGTCAGGCGACCCAGTCAGTCCTGCGGTTTCTACCTGAGCGGCATACGGATTTTATTTTTGCAACTATATCAGAAAGCCTGGGGCTGGTGGGTGGCATTTTGATTATCACCTTATTCCTTTTGCTTCTGCTGCGCATTTATAAAATTTCAACTGACAGCCTGGATTCATTCTCATACCTTACAACGGTAGGCCTGTTCTTCCTTTTATTGATCCATGCATTTTTTAACATAGGGATGAATTTAGGCATATTGCCTATTGTAGGTATTACCTTGCCGCTGGTTTCCTATGGGGGAAGTTCTCTTCTGACCAATTTTATTATTCTCAGCATTCTTTCCACCATTAGTTCTGAAAAACAAAAAGGCTCAATCTTTGAAATCAACTGATCTCTTCACTGTCTTTAGGGCTTGCCTTATTGAGGCCAAATCTGGTAAAATACCACAATACTATGGAATACGCAGTTATTGAAACAGGAGGAAAGCAATTTAAGGTTAGCTCCGGGCTTACCCTGGATGTAGAAAATCTGGGCGTAGAAAGCGGGGAATTTAGCTTTGACAAAGTACTTTTGCACGTTTCAGGTGAAGACATAACCCTGGGAAAGCCATACATTGAAGGATTTTCTATAAAGGCAAAAGTGAACGGGGCAAAAAAAGGGGAAAAAATCCGTGCTTCTAAATTTAAAGGGAAGTCCAGATATAGAAAGACCGTAGGGTTTAGACAAAGCCTTACGTCAATAGAAATTCTTGCATTTTCTAAACCTGTCCAAAAATCTGCCCCAAAAAAAGCTGATAAATAAAGGAAATATATCGGTTTGATACACTTGACATTTGTGAAAAGTTTTTGTAATATTATTCAAGTTTTCACAATCTAGGAAGTACATTAAAAACTTGAGTTAGTTTATACCGGTAACTCTTGGGGCGGCGCAAGACCTTGCGCCTTACCAGAGACTTCCGGTATTTTACTCGCTCAAGAACTTGATTTATAAGAAGCTCGTAAAATGGCACATACAAAATCATCAGGTTCAGTTAAAACAAATAAAGACTCCATCTCAAAGAGGCGTGGAGTTAAAATGTTTGGTGGAGAAAAGGTAATTCCCGGAAATATCATAGTCCGCCAAAAAGGAACTAAATTTTTCCCCGGAGACGGTACTTCCATGGGGAAAGACTTTACTATCTTTGCTACCGTTAAAGGCGCTGTAGCATTTAAGAAGAAGCTAGGTAAACAATTAGTAGAAGTTGTATAACCATGGATGACGATAAACTAATAATAGAATTAGAAACAACCCTGCTCCAACCAAATCCCCTACAGCCCAGAGGCCTTATTTCCCCTGAATCACTTACAGACTTAGTAAATTCCATTAGAGAACAAGGTATTTTAGAACCTATTGTGGTTGCAAACACTCCTGCCGGATACCAGATCATTGCAGGGGAGCGCCGCTGGAGGTCTGCAAAAATTTTAGGTCTTCCTAAGGTTCCGGTTGTGGTAAAGAATGTAAGTCCGCAGATCATGCTGGAAATGTCTATAGTTGAAAACGTACAGCGTGAAGACCTGAACCCTATTGAGCGCGCACAAGCATACAAACGGTTAATTGATGAATTTGGCCTTTCTGTTACTGAAGTTGCAAAACGCGTGGGAAAGAGTCTTCCTTATATTTCTAACACCATACGGCTTTTAACCCTTCCTGACGCTATTAAAGATGCTTTGGCAGCAGGAGTTATTACGGAAGGGCACGTAAGGCCACTGGTTTCTATAGGCGACCACAAGCTTATGCTTGCCGCATTCAAGAGGATTTTAGTAGAAGGGATAAGCGTACGCGGTGCAGAAGAAGTGGCACGCCAGGTAAAAGCAGAGATTCAGGAGAAAGAGCCACGCAAGAAGGGTGACCGGCTGCATATTCCTGAACTGGACGCTATTGCAAATAGCTTTAAAGAAGCAAAGAAGTTGGATGATGTCCGGGTGGACCAGACCAGTAAACAGTTAAGGATTGTGATTGTGAAAAAGGGAGACCCATCAGAGACTTCAGAGATCCTCAAAGCACTCCTCGGTTAATTTTTAATTCGAAATTTTCAATTTTTAGTGAATTTTTAATTTTAAATTTTAATATTTCAAATTCTTTTTTTAAATTAAAAATTAGAAATTAAGAATTACTTATCATTCAAGGTTTAGTTGTTGGGATACTTGGGGTCTACTACTACGCGCATGCGCTGGGGAGGCCAGTAGACAAAAGCAGATTTTCCAATCACTTTATCAAAGGTAACCAGTCCCCAATCCCTGGAATCTGAAGAGTAGAGACGGTTATCCCCCATGACAAAGTAACTTTTTGCAGAAACCTTTACGTCTTCCCCTTCATGGGCAAAGCCGCGGGGGTCAGTCCTGACGCTGGACGCCAGGTACGCTGATTCATCCAGTTTTTTTCCATTCACAAACACCACGCCATCCTGAATTCTCACGGTGTCTCCGGGAAGTCCTATGATACGTTTTATATAGTCCTTATCCTGGCTGGGTGGAGCTTTGAAGACAATAACATCCCCTCTTTTTAGCTGCCCAAAACGCTGGGTAAGTAAATTGGTAAACACATACTCACCGTTAATAAAAGTAGGGTACATGGAGCTGCCGTTAACCTGAAAAGGCCGTACCAGGAAAGCATAGATTACTACAAAGATAGCGCCTGCAATCACTAACGTCTCTGCCAGGTCCTGAAGCCAATGAAAAATAGTACGGACAATTTGCATGCTCTAATTGTGGCTGATTAGACCCCAAAAGTCAATAGAAGTAAGCTCAATTCTGACCTGGGTGGACCCGAAGGGATTTGAACCCCCGACATCTGCAATGTGAATGCAGCGCTCTACCACTGAGCTACGAGTCCGTTGGCGCGTAGGTTTATCACTTCGTCCAGAGGACGATCGGCCTTTAGCCGAGAGCTACGAGTCCGTTCATGTATTTTATCATTTTTTGATCCAGCCACCTATATACCGTATAATACGCACAGAGGATTATATGAAGATTGTATTTATTAGCTCTGCATTCTATCCGTCTATAGGTGGTGTGCAGACGCATGCTCTGGAAGTTGCTAGAGAGTTGGTGAAGCTGGGACATACAGTTTCAGTCATAACAGAGGATAAGCAGACTGGGGAAGAGAGTGATAATGAGGCTAAGAATATAAAAAGTATTGATAAATCAACCTTTTTTACACACAAAAAACTATATCAAATTGATATATTCTATTTCAAATTTGGTCAAGCAGGTTTTTTTAAAAAATTTAGGATTTGGTTTTTAATTTTTTTAAACAGAAAATTATTTTTAGATGCTGAGATAATCCACTGTCATGATGTTTTCTTCTGGTATTTACCGTTCAGGTTTTTATATCCCCAAAAAAAAGTATTCACTACCTTCCATGGATATGAGACCGTGTTTCCTCCCCAGAAAAAGGCTATCCAAATAAGAAAGTGGTCTGAAAAATTAAGTTACGGAAATATTTGCGTAGGGAACTTTATCAGTAGATGGTATGGGACCAAGCCGGATTATGTAGTGTACGGCGGCGTCAAGCCAGAATCCAGTATGAAGTATTCAGTATTCAGGAAGAAAGGTTCAATACTCAATACTAGACACAGAATACTCTTGATTGGGAGGCTGGAGAAGGATATAGGGATACTGCTGTACCGTGATGCCTTAAGGATTTTAAAAGAAAAGGGGGTGAAGTTTAAACTCACTATCTGCGGGGATGGTACTCTGAGACAAGAGCTGGAACCATATGGAGAAGTAGTGGGCTTTCAGGATAAACTGCAGAAGTATATTGATAAAGCAGATGAAGTTTTTGCTTCATCATATTTGACGCTGTTTCAGGTCATGCAGTTAGGGAAGCCTGCATTTGCTGTTTATACCAACCCGCTGAAACACGACTATTTAAAGGACTCACCTTTTGGGAAATACATTACTATTTCCGGAAGTGCTGATGAGCTGGCAAAAAAGATTATGAGGAACACTCCTAACCAAAGGTTGCTACAACAAGGAAAGAACTGGGCCAATAAGCAGACGTGGGAGAGTGTAGCAAAAATTTACCTGGAACTTTGGAATAAGAAATAGTATATGAGAGTTACCTTTATACCGTTAACTCTTGGAACGGACTGAAACGATAGTTTCAGGAGTTCGCCTGCGGCCGAAGGCCAGACAGGCGTGGAGGCGATTTCAATCGTTCCCACCCTTGTCAAACCCTTCGGGGTTTGCAAGCGGGCTCAGATCTTTCAGGTCTTCTGCCCCAGAGACTCCCGGTATTTTCAAAAAAGAAAACCATTAGATATATCTATAGAGACTTTTTATGAAAATAACATTCATCACAACAGTAAAAAATGAAGAAGAAACCATCCAAGGATTCCTCGAATCATTGAAAAACCAATCGAGAAAACCGGATGAGATTATTGTGGTGGATGGAGGAAGCACGGATGATACAGTTCAAAACCTGAAAGTCAAAAGTCAAAAGTTAAACTTAAAAGTAAAAATTCTTAAAAAGAGTGGGAATAGGTCAGTGGGAAGAAATGAGGCGGTAAAGAACTCAAGTCATGAGATAATCGTCTGCGCTGATGCCGGGTGTATTCTGGATAGAAATTGGCTTGAAAAGATTACAAAGCCTTTTGAAGACAAAGATATTGATGTAGTTGCCGGATTTTATAAGCCTCTTACAAACTCTGTTTTTGAAAAATGTCTCAGTACCTATACTTGTGTGATGCCCGATAAACTGGACAAAAAAAATTTTCTTCCGTCTTCCCGCTCAATTGCGTTTACAAAAACAGCATGGAGAAAAGCAGGCGGATACCCGGAAGAGCTAGATACCTGTGAAGACCTTGTTTTTGATAAACGCTTGAAAAAATCAGGCGCCCTATTTACAACTCGGGCTGATGCTATTGTTTACTGGCCGCAAAGGAAGAATCTGATAGAAGCAGCAAAACAATTTTATTCTTATGCGGTAGGGGA
>JBLMVJ010000018.1:0-5024 GCA_050255815.1 Candidatus Levyibacteriota bacterium
ATGTTTCTGGTGGGTATGGTATTTATTCTGCCGTCAAGTATTCTCCTTTATTATGCCCTGGTTAAAAAGCGTCATGAGGTCTAGGTCTTCTCAACCGGGGCACTAATTCTTTGCATTTTCCATTTTTTACTGCTAGGATGCATGGATGGTTTTGGAAACAAGAGAAAAAAGCCCTGCTATTGAAAAAGATCCGTTAGCAGAAGAGCGCAAGATTGCAAAAAACATTGCAAGGAATTTGGCTCAAAGGGATGCCTGCCTTACTATTTCAGTCCTTGGTACGCTGCATGTAGGCAATATAGGGGAAGGGATAAAAGATTCTATAGACTGGGCAACCAGTGTTTCAGCAGAATTGCCTTCTATAGCAGTGGATGGGTATCTTCAGGCAAAGGGTTTTCCCCATTCAGTTTCTGAACTCCGGTCAAGAAGAAGGAATAAAGTCCAGGAAAGCACATTTTGGAGGCAGACAATAGATTACTGCAGGCAGACCGGGACGCCGGTCGGAGGTGTAAATAACCATAAAGCCGGGATAGATTCCATGAGGATTCTGGACGGACGTATTCCGGAGAGGTTTAGGCCGGGACGGACAAAGCCCAGCGCAATTTTTTCAACCCGTGATCCGGAGTTGGCAACACATCTGGAAAAACAAGGAAGTGAGTATCTTCAGAGACGTTTCTCAACCTATGCTTTTTACTTAGCACCTGAAACTATTCCCATGGGTGCAGATTACATTTCCCTGGAACCCCGTAGACCCTTTCCTTATACAGGAGTGGAAGAAGTAGATGGATCTTCTTTCTATTACCACCAGTACAAGTTTCCGGATTGGAGGTCAAATATTGCAGTTGTTTCTGGAAAGTATGCTCTTCCGGTTGAATACATGATGGAGTTTGCGCAGTTGGTATTTGGCGGTAGAGAGAGCCAGTATATAGACCAGTTTGAAATAGCCCAAAAAGGGATAGACCATTTGATAAGGCTTAGGGTGGACAAGGCCCAGGTGGAGGGGGTTTTGAAACCTATAAACAAGCTGCTGCAGGACCCCCGGTCTGCAGGCTGCCATATGCACCATTTGCACATAGGCGGAGCTATCCACAATGCAAATATTGAAGAAATGTTCAGGGATCTTTTTACAGGAGTTGACCGGGTCAGTGTCTATGCGGGGGTTGATGAGCGTATGCCCCAACCATATGAAGATAGCAATACCCTGTTTTCTTCTCTTATGTCGGTCCGGGAAGGATTGTCTGCAACAAAAACGCAGTATGACCATGTTCTGGTGGATATAGGAAGGGCATCCCATGTATTCTCACAGTCAGTAAGGCGGGTTGGTGTGTTTACCCAGGCGGGGCAAGTTAGGGAAGCGGAACGTAGGATAGCAAAAAAGTCAGATAACGGTGCCTATTTTGAATACTATACGGCAAATGCCCTTTTACAGCTGTTGCCTCCCAGGGGCAGTGGAGATCCTCTGCAGCTTTTAGATAATTTTCCGGATACCCTTGCCAATACGGTAAAAGCACAGGCACCTGAAAAAGCGGATCAGGTAGATGCCATTATGGATCTTTATGAGAGAAGAAAAGAATATTTCCCAAAGCAGGAAGAGAGAAGTGGGTTAAGGTTTTTTAAATAAGGTTGGGTTATGTTTGGGGGAAGTGGTATTCAATTATAGGAACTTTATGCATCCTTGTCTGAAATCCTTTTGCGGTTATTATTCCACTATGGACTACATGATGGCCAGGATGAAGAGTGCGATCAAACGGAGAATCAGTGGGTGGAAGGATAAGCGGATGCTCCATAGCACCGTCATGGCGGCGTACCGGGTGCAAGTCAAATTTATCATTTGGAGTAATAGAAGAAAGTACCACTATAGAATGTTCCCGTGCTCCAGGGACAAACTCTTCAGCATTCCAGACATTACCATTTTTTACTCGGTCAATATCCAAATCCTTCTCGCCATATCTGATAACCCGTATCTGTGCTGTTGCATCCCTTGCCCTGCCTGCTATCATGGCAATTCCACCTTCCGGAGCACCTCCCCTAAAAGCCATGAATGTAGGGTGTTCAGGGTCTGATCCTAGTGCGGTTAGCCCCCATTCTAAATCTCCAGAATCCGTAAGTATTACATTTACCCCCATATCTCTTGCAGCTTGGATACCATTACTGTTGCAATCCCGCTCCATCATAGCAATGGTAATATTTCCCGCAGGTATTCCTCCCTCTTTCATAATAGCGGTAATGTTTTCTCGTATAGGATTTCTTATGTCGGTTACCTTTCTATATTCTTTGGGGCCAAACCATTTTTCCAAATACTGGAGTGGTTTACCGGTATCAGGATCTGCAGGAAGCTTGGTTAAGCCGCCATAAGTAGTAATGCCAACTATTGCAATCCCGCCGTTCCAGCCATGGGAAGTTTTTGTGGTGGCTTCAACTTCATCAAGTACGCCGACTACTTTTTTCTCGCCGCTTCCATGTACACCAATAGCAGTAGGCATTGCTTCACCTAATTTTGTAGGGTCAGCTTCTTGTATTCCTTCACCGTCCTGCATAGTCACCTCTACAGAAGCGTCTCTCCAGGCGTCTTTAAAACCTGCGTCTGAAGATTTATCAAGGATTTTTACGCGCCTCTTTTTTTCACTCTCTTCTAATTTAGCCGGTTCAGGATTTCCTCCCGTAAATTGTTCCACATGGAATGCGGCTGCTGATGCTCCCTGGACTGTAGCTTTTAGGCAGGTGCTTATAGCAACTTCTGTTCTGGGGAAGGTGTGGAATTCAGGAGCTAATGTTTGGTTTCTCATTTCAACCGGGATTGTAGCATCTTTTCTCGGGTCTTGCGGACCTTGTGGTCTACGAGTTTCTGTTTGTGTCATAAAAAACAATGGTATAGCAGAGGCGGTGATGGCCGCTTGACGGAAAGCTGACAAAAAGCGGACACTCGGCTGAAGTTTTGTAATAAAGAAGATTGAAAAGGAATAAAGGCTCTTTTTAATTGCCGCTAACGTGTACACCGGGGCCCAGTTGGACGCCTCTTAATATGTAGGTTGGGTTTTTTACGCCTGACGTTACAAATTGCCAGCATGAGTTTCTGCCGGAATCGGTAGAGTTGGTTGCAATCAGAGTACGGCCGGAGCAGGCATTTGAATCCTGGACATCTATATATTTAATGTCATTTGGCCCATTTGCGTTTATGTTCCACTGCGTCCCGGGAGAAGAGCTTCTCAAGAGTATTTTGCTCCCTGAGCTGATACCGGTAATTGTCAACGCGTTTAGAATAGTTTGGGTTGTTGAAGCAGGGAACGTTATAGTCCTTCCAGCCGCGTTGACAATTGTAAGATTATTAAAGGTTATAGCACCACTCAGTGTCTGAGCCGAACTTCCATTCAGCTGAACTGTCCCTCCATTGGTGTTGAAAGTAGTACCGGAATTAATGGTAATGTTTCGTCCCACACTCATTATTCCAGATGGTGCTGTAAAAGAGGCGGATGAAGAAAGCACAAGGCTGTCAGTACTAAGATTTAACGTGGTGTATGAGCTTGCATCCAATGATGTTCCAGAGCCTGTAATGGTGAAGTTAGGGCCAAGGACATGAGCGTTGTTTGCAGTTTCAAGATCCAAACCTGTAAAGCCTGAAAGACAAGATGACGAACCGCAGGAAAGGGTAAAATATGGATTCCAAAAAGTTGTGGCGTTATTGTAGCCTTTAAGATAAAGTGTTCCTGTGCCTGACAAAATACCATTAACTATGATACCGGTACCGCCACTACTATACCCCACCTGAAGAGTGGGGTTGTTGCCGACCGAAACAGTACATCCTGATGCGATAATGACAGAAGCTGAAGAAGATGTCTGGTTCATGGTAACCAGGTTAAAAGGCGAACCGGTACAGGTGATTGTTTGTGAAACAAGGCCAGAAGCGTTCAAATTAACTGTACCAGAGTTGTTATTAAAGGTACCACCCGAGTTGATGGTGATATTCCCCTTGGTATTCAAAGTTCCCGATGGTGCCGTAAAAGTACCCGTAGCACTAATTGTAAGAGTGGAACTCGTGCCCGAAAAAGATAAATTTGCATTAGTACCCGGTGAAAGGATTCCATTTATAGTAACGGATCCGGGGATTGTAGGATGGCTGTCTGACAGTGTTGCCGTACATCCGTTTCCTAAAGTAAAAGTAGAGGAATTTGATAGGGTGATAAGATTGAATGCAGTTGCCTGGGTGCAGGTAACGGTT
Organism: Candidatus Levyibacteriota bacterium; assembly: GCA_050255815.1. Lineage (GTDB taxonomy): Bacteria > Patescibacteriota > Microgenomatia > Levybacterales > GWA1-39-11 > JAGORM01. The sequence continues at coordinate 4,214 of JBLMVJ010000018.1, forward strand.
TGTGAAACTCCGTTGAAGTTAATGGTTCCACCATTAGGGTCGAAAGAAGTACCAGTATTTATAGTTATGCTTCCCTCCATATTCCAGGTACCAGCCGGCGCTTTAAAATATCCTGATGAAGATAGTGTAAGTGTATTGGTACTCAAATTAAATGTTGCATATGAGTTTGCATCCAATGATGTTCCAGAGCCTGAAATGGAGAATTCGGGACCCAATACTTGAGTGGTGTTTGAGGTTTTATTGTCCAAACCCGTAAAGCCTGAGAGGCAAGTAGATGTACCGCAGGAAAGTTTAACGCGGGTATTGTAAAAAGTTGTGCCGTTATTATAGCCTTTAAGATACAGTGTCCCTGATCCGGATAATGTACCATTTATGGTAAGCCCGTAACCTCCGCTACCATATGCTGTTTGAAGAATTGGGTTGTTGCCGACAGCGACAGTACATCCTGAGGCAATGACGACACCTGTAGAATTATTTGTCTGGTTCATGGTAACCAGGTTAAAAGGTGAACCGGAACAGGTAACTGTTTGGGCGACGAGACCTGAAGCGTTGAGGTTAACTGTTCCGCTATTGTGGGTGAAGGTGCCGCCTGAGAGGGTGAAGTTAAGTGCAGCGCTAAGGGTGGCGGATGTAGATTGGAATGCTCCGTTAGAAAGAGTGAAATTCCCGGTGACGGTGATAGTATCGGATCCGCCGGTAAATGTACTGCCGGCTGCCTGCTGGTTAAAATTTGAGCCCCCAACAGTAATTGTATTACCCGTTCCTTGAGTTATTGTCCCTGTGTAATTTTTTATATTAATCCCTGCCACTG
>JBLMVJ010000019.1:0-64487 GCA_050255815.1 Candidatus Levyibacteriota bacterium
TTCCTGGTCACTACTATTGCTGAGAACATGGAAACCAGGATTCCTATTGCCAGCGTCAATGCAAAACCCCGTATCACCCCGCTGCCAAAATAATACAAAATAAATGACGTGATAAGGCTTGAAATATTTGAATCCCGTATGGAAGTCCATGCTCTGGTAAAACCTAAAGACTGCGCTACTTCTTTAGTTCTTCCCGCACGCAACTCTTCCCGCATACGTTCAAAAATCAGAATATTTGCATCAACTGCCATCCCTATTGATAAGATAAATCCGGCTATACCTGCCAGGGTTAATGTTACCGGGATAAACTTAAATATTGCAAGCGTGATAATAACATAAATGATTAAAGCAACTGAAGCCAGTGTTCCCTCTTTCCGGTAAAGATATATCATAAAGATAATAATGGATAAGAACCCCAGAATCCCGGCAAACAAAGACCGTTTTAATGAGTTTATCCCAAGAGAAGGACCTACCGTATTCTGGCCAATGATATGGAGAGGTGCCGGAAGAGCACCCGAATTCAGCTGGATAGAAAGGTTCTTTGCTGTTTGGGTGGTAAAATTCCCGGTAATGACCGCATTTCCGTTCAGGATTTCTGAATTAACCCGCGGTGCCTCTATAACCTGGTTATCCAGAACTATTGCCACCGGTTTTCCCAGATTCCTTTTGGTAATCTCTGCAAATAATTTAGTCCCGTTTGGCGTAAAATCCAGCTGAACCTGCGGCTCAGTGCTTGTTTGACTAAATACGACCTGTGAGCTTTTTAGATCTTTTCCTGTCAAAGATGTCTTAATAGGATTATTGCCTAAGAAAATACTTAAACCATATGGAAGTTCTGCAGACGGACTTGCCCCTTTTATCTCCGGTCCTTGCTCCCAGAATGAAAGCTGTGCTGTTTTTCCAATCAAGTCTATAGCAGAAGCTACATTTGAAAGGCCGGGAAGCTCTATGATAACCCTGTATTCATCACCAAGTTTGAGCGTCTGGATAGTAGGTTCTCCAACCCCAAAGAAATTAACCCTGCGTTCTATGATATTACGCGCGGCATCAAAGGCGCTTTGCCGGTCTGCCGAAGCAATATTTTTCATATCTACCTGGTACGTTAGCTGCGTACCCCCTTGTAAATCTAGCCCTAGCTTGTAGGAAAGGCTTTTCTGCAGAGATAGGTTGCCGAGTTTGAGGTTAATATTCTGTGGCGGCACATCCTGTTTGGCAACTTTTATCCCGGAAGGAAGGTCAAACACAAAAAGTAGTAATGTGGCAATAAAAAGACAAATGATAAATACTTTTGGATTTTTTGACATAGATTAGGAAAGCATACTCTCCTCATCTCCAATGAGCATAACTCTGGAGCCTGAGATTATAGAAGTAATAAATGGATCCATCCTCTTTTTTCTGAAAACAAATTCCTCCTCTGTCATAACGGTATAATTAATTTCTTCCCCCCGGCGGGATTCTTCCTGTTTTACCACCAGGGTTAATTCAGGGATAACAATAGTTCCTACTATCAAAAGGTCCACGTCTTCCGGATTCTCCCTGATCTTCCGGACAAATTTTCCGGAAAGCATGGCATACTTTACCTTCCCTAATTTTACTCTATTTTTAATAATATCTGCACCTAATCCGCTAGTTTTAGCATGAAGTTTAATTAAATCATAATAAAAAGGATAATTCTTATCTAAATAATAATAGACACGGTTTGCCCGGGGTTCTTTCTGAAGTATTCCTTTTTTTTCAAGAAGAATAAGCTCTCTTCTTACTGCATTAATCTCTTCGTCAACCCTGCGGACAATCTCACGAACGTGGTACATTTCAGTAAGGTTATCTAGAAACAATAGAAGTAATTTAACGCGGGTTTTTGAAGTAATAAGATCTTTTAGCATAGTACATTCTGAGCAGGGGGATTTGAACCATAAGATGATTCAAATCTTTCGAGTAACTAATTGTAACACTTTAAGCTAGATCTGTACAGAGAGAAATTATGGAAGAGGCAAAGAGTCAGAGAGTCAAAGAAAATTTTTTATACACAATACTCAATACTTTATACTTGATACTAATTTATTGTACGTTTACGTCCGTTCCTGTGGGAAGCACTTCAAACCAAATCCGTCCGCGGTCAAATTTCACTTCCTGGCCTCCTGCAGTTATCTTCAAATGAGCAGTCCTGTTTGCTTTAGACCAGGTAGCCTGCGTTTCTTTCCCATCCATAAATACTATCGCCTTTCCGGTACCCTTATCTCCATAGAGTAAATGCAGGTTATTCTCATACCCATCATCCGCATTATTTTCCCTCATAAACAGGACCACCACGTTTTTAGTAGAAAGCTGGGTATTATTATCTTTATCCAAATGCTTTACGCCGCCATTAAATCGAGCGTATGTGTTAGTAACTTTGTCGTACACCCACTTCACTCCATAAGCGGTGTAGTCTTTCCAAAAGTCAAAAGAAACTGTTTGTGCAGCCGGCCTTTCAGCATTTGCTGCATCATCCTTAAAGGTGTATGGGGTAAAGTCAGTATCCCAGGACACTCCTTTTTTATCTACGTTGGTTAGGCCTCTGTCAGCACCAATTTTCCAAAGATTTTGAGTTGTTGAATACATGGTGTGCTCCGTTGCAACCGGATGCCCTAAGCGGTCCGGATCACGCCAGTATGTAGGAAATCCTATGGCAAATTGGTTTAAATCATTGTATAAACTCCAACCGTAGGTGTCTATTTGCCCCAGTGCGTCTGCCGGTCCTGGCATATTTGCACCGCCTACATGCGCATAAAGAGGGCTATCACCGTATTCAGAAATAAAGTCCACAAAATAGGTCCTGGCAGAGCGTACCGGACCTACCGTTCCGGCATCCTGACAATAAAACACAACCAAGAAACGGGTAATACCGCCTTCCGCTACTGCTTCATACACTATATCTGAAGAGGAAATGCCTGATTGGGGACGGGCGTCTTCATGGTTTTCTATCATAACCCCCAACGGCCTATGCTTCTCCCACCACTGCCGCTGCTGACTGGAATACATAGCTCCATTCAGCGGACAAGCCTCTGTCTTAGGGAGGGCATCATCAAACACTACTTTCCCGTCTTTGCTGCCACCTACAACTTTTGGCTGGGCAACCGGTGTTTTAACTATCCCGGTAGACTGCAGGATTGAGGTGTTTGCAAACACAAAATAAGAAATCAGCGCAGAAACCACAAACAAACCAACAGAGATAAGAATTATATTTTTTTGGGTCTTCTTCATTTTTTATTTTTCGAGCTTCATTGAAATAAAAATACAAATCAAGTCCTCAAGTGAGAAAAATACCGGGAGTCTCTGGCAAGTCCCGACGTGTCGGGGCACGCCAAGAGTTAACGGTAAATTTTCCTACAACCTTTTTGCGCTCTTCAGGGCCTGCTCTTCCTCTTTTGATAACTCATAATCTCCACCTTTCCCTCTTACCACATTTTTTGCATACCATCTGGTACCGCTTCTGGTATGTAAACTTGAAATAAGGACACCGGTATCATTTGCGTCAACCAAAGCCAAAATAAAACTCTGGTCACCACCGGTATCCTTAAACGGATTAAAACGCAAAAGGCCTACCTTTTGGATATGAAGAAGGCCTTCTTTTTCTAGTTTATCACACGTCTTCACCAAAAGGTCAAGAGTTTTTTTCATCTCCTGCTGGTCTGAGGTAAAAGCATCTAAAAATTTCACCAAAGATTCTTTTTTACCTCCTTTAACTAACCGGGAATAATAGGTATAAAACTGGAAGAAGAGGAAACTTAAAATGGCGTTCCAAACAAGAAAAACGGCAAAAATAATGAGAATAAGTGGACTGGGCATGGATTTAGTTTAGGCTTTAAATTCAAAACGAAAGCGTTTTTTTAGCTTCTTTTGATAATTTTAGCCTCTTGACACGATCAAGTCAATATGATACTTTTTGTTTCATGAATGTAATCGTGCTCAATGAGGCATAAAATACATTCAGAATAATTCTCTATCATTGGACTAATAACTCAATAAAATTATCCAATGACTCTCTATCATGAGTAAAAAAAGGAAAACAAGAAAAGAAAAAATCTTAACCGGATTAAGAAAACAAAACACTTCCTTTGAGAGCTCTTCCCCCACATATTCCTTTGACGTTTCAAAATCAACTTCAAGGCCTATCCCTCCTATTATTCCGGACGCTCATTCTTCTACTCTTTCTTATGCTTATGTTGGTAAAGATGTCAGAAGAACATTTTATGTAACATCTTTTCTTGCAGGCGCAAGCATGGTTCTTTACCTTCTCATGCAAAATCACATTATTAGACTAACTGTATTCGGATACTGAATATTTTAGAAAAAGTTGTCCTTCACCCTTCGGGGTTCAGGATCAATCATTTTTTTCTATTATATTTAAGTTGACGAAAAAATGATTGGAGGTGACTTAAATTATGGCAAGCATGTACTGTGTAAAATGTAGAGCAAAAAGAGAAGATGCAAATGCAACTGCTGTTACTATGAAAAATGGTAAACCAGCAATGAAAGGAAAATGCCCAGTTTGCGGAACAGCAATGTTCAAGATTGGAGCAAAATAAAGTTTCTCTAATTTGCGAAAAAACCCAAAAACCCGATATTCAAATGTTACTTTGATTTTTGGAGGAACATTTAATGGTCGGGTTTTTGTTTATCTTGATTTTACTTTCAGGATATGTAAAAGTTTAAATACGTGGAAATTGCAGAAATACCACCTCTTAAACCAGATCCTCTCTATAAAGAGCATCAACCGATTCCTCTGAAAGGCAGAATAATAACGTCTATCCATGGTCATGAAATAACACAGGACACCTCCCTCCCCTTTAGGGGTTTCACTGAAAACGACCCTGACCATCCAGTATTTTCTGTTGCTGCTCACGATCCTGCAGCCACTTCTGGAATGGTTCTTGAGCAAGTAAGTAGACATCATGGTAGAGCTTTGGAAGTAAAATATGGAGAAAAACCAATTGCTCTGTGGTCGGATAATGAAGGGTTTATATATGGTTCTCTCAATCTAAAAGGGAATAATTTTACAGATCCTCACGTTGAGAAAGACAAACACTTCCAGAGCGGTTTTAAAACGATTGGGCTCCAAGAAGGAATTGTCATATGGGATACGATAAAAGCATCAGAAGCTATGAGGAAAGCTGGGGTTGAAACAGAAAAAACAGAGGCTGTAGTCCTTTTAGAAGAAGGTATACAAAACGGAGAAGCAGTACCAATGGATAAATTTAAAAAAGGACTATTAACGCGTGCTCTTTCGGATTCCCAACGGAAAGATATGTCTCCTTTTGGAGAACGTTCACTTCCTGAACTCAGCGACATTGCTCGTCTTCAAACATACGTGAGTCAGGCTGAATTCTATATTACTCAACGAGCACTTCAGGTACCTGAACGGTTAAGAGATTTAAAAGAGGTAAAAACAAAAGAAGGATTTGAAAAACTTATGAGAAGAGTGTTTGCGTTTGTAAATGCACGCGAGAAAATTGAGGCAAAAAGAGAAGGAAGAGAGCCTCAAGTTTTCAATGCTCTGAATCCGGAGGACATAAATAGCTACTTTGGCACTTTTCTTCCTCAAAGGATGGCAAAAAACATTGGCCGCATGCATGTTGCCGGATTAACACACCATTTTCTAACTGACCATAATGTTTCTTTGGCCGGAAGCATCTATGACTTAGACAGTATGACAGGGGAAGCATTGGGAGATAAAGGAATTCCAACTCCTAAGGAAGACCTCAATGAATTAATAGGTAATCTTATAGACGTATATGGCTTATCTGGAAATAAGGTAAAATCAGGAAGCTATTTTAGCAATGTAATAGGACCAGACGTTGCGGATCAATTCTTTGACGCATTTATCCCTAGTTATCTTGATACTGTCTGGAGTACATTTGATATTCAGGAAGAAAAAACCAGATTAACAGAAGAAATAAGACAAGGAGTGCCTGAGATAATGAAAGAATTTCCTGGAAAATCCAAAGATGAGGTAAGAAAAATATTACATGAAGAAGATGCTGACCTTGTTATGAATGAGATTAAAGAGTGTGTACGTCTTGATATAGCCTTATGGATAAGTAAATTTTTTGATAATAAATCTATTGTTGAAAACCAATTACGAAACATGGCACAGATAAAAGCACAATCAACAATAGCAATGTTAGGTGAAGAATACTTTCAAAACCTTAGAGAAAAATTCATAAATCTTGATGACTCTCCAGTTGAGGATTCTACAGATTCATAAACCTTCTAGAAATCACACGTCTTTCCGGGAGAACATGTAAGGCTTTTTGCAATGTGGATAAGACGGTATACTTTCAATACTGACACATTCCACTCCCCGGCAATCTCTGCCTGTCCAAATCCTGCCACCTCCCATAAAGGATACCCCAACGGATGGCACGGCACTGATTCGCACACAATCAACAGCTGGTCTGTTATAGTTTTTCTTTCAGGGTCTGCACCTGGAAATTGAATAGTTACCGGCGGCTTATTTACCCGTTCAAAAAAGAACCTATACGCAAAATCAGAATTGCCTCCACTGGAAATTACTGCAAAGTTATAGGGCTTTCCGCCGGTTTTTGCTAATACAAACTCTGAGATATCCTGCACCTGCTTCAGCTGGTCATTTGGCGTGGAAGTTCTGGGGTATGAAAAAAGGGTATTAAAAAGAGACGGGTTGTATCCTATATAATCTTGTGGGAATGTAATTGGTCTAAAATATATATTCAGCCAAATTCCAAAAGCCACTAATACCAGCACCGAAACGACCACAATTCTTCCTTTTTTCAATAATGGTGATAACAGTGAAGCTAATAAGATAAAGGGGACCGGAAAAACTATGCCCAGGTAATAATCATAGATAGATTTTTTATAAAAGCCAAACAGAAAGACAGTCAACATCAACCACAAGACAAGCAGAAGGGAAAAATACATATTTTTTTCTTTCTTCCTGTAGCTATGAACTATTTTGATTATGATATAAACCAGTGATCCAATACCTATAAGATAAGCTGCTAATGACCAGATAGAAATAATATTGGATGAAAAGAAATGCATGTCTTCAGGCTTTGGAAAAGATAGTAAAAGCCTTCCAAAAATCCTTAAGAACACATCCTGGGCAGTTGCCATAAATTTAGTATTGTTTCCGGTATCTCCTGAGGTAAAAACAAAGGTGAGGATACTTCTTATATTTGGAAATCCATGGCGTACTTCAAATGCCAGGAAAGGTGACCAGCCCACTAATGTCCCCAGGGCAAATAGCACATACCTCATGAGAAGAGTAAGAATGCGGTGACTCAATTGCGTTTTTGTTTGAACAAAAGTTGTAGCTAAAAGGTAAAAGAATACCACTACCCCCAAAAAAGTAGATAGATAATGCAGCTGCAGTAAGATGCCAAAAAGTACACCTGCTAACATCAATTTTGGAACGGATTTATTCATGACGGCATGGGACAAAAGGTACATCATAAGAAGAGAAAAGAACGGCACTACGTTGGGATTCCAGGAGGAACGGGAATAGGTTATAACTAACGGCGATATTGCATATAATAATGAAGCTATCAACGCTGGTATGTATCCAAAGTTATCTTTTGTAATCTGATACACCAGCCAAACAGTAGCAATCCCTACTAAAGCAACCATGACTGCCGGTCCCACCGGATTATAATTAAATAACCATAAAAACGGTGCCATGAAGTAATAATAGATAGGACCCAGAAAAAATCCGCCTACAGAAGCAGTGGGGCCCAGAAGCGTCAAGTCCCCCCGTAAAATATGCATTGCAACCAGTACGTCCCGCCCTTCATCCCCCAAAAAAGTCAGATAAGCACCTATGCGGTAGAAACGCATAAAAGCAGCAAGAAAAAGAACTAGGATGATGGGAATATTTTCTTTTTTAATAATGGATCTTAACAAATTCAGCATAATGAGGAATTCGTTACTTCTTCGGGTGTTTCTTCCAGATGAACATGCTGTACATAACAAAATTCCAAATAAGCAGAAGTCCGGTCCCTATTACAAAGTAAATATAATAGTATTTAACAGGCAAAATAACCCTTAACACTCCTTCTCCAATAAATCTGTCTCCCAGGAAAATTGTTCCGGTCTGGATAAAGATAACGCCAAATACTGATGTGAGGTAAAATTGTGCCATCTTAATAAAGTATTGGGTTACCCCATGTACCTTATTCTCTTTAAATGTCCAAATATTATTAAAGTTATAGTTGGAAAAAATTGCAACAGCAGCACCCACTAAATTGGCTATAGAGTGGTCAAAATGGTACGTATCAGACAAGACTTTTAAAATAACAAAATTAATAACAAAACCTATGCCTCCTACCACTAAAAACTTCCCAAACTTCCCGAAAATAAGCTCTTTAATCCGCGCGCTTATCACAAAATAAAGGACATCAATGATATAGCCTAACGGAGCAATTTTGGACTGGCCCAGCTTTCTGTCAGAAAAATGGAACGGCACTTCCCCTATCCGGAACCCATCCGCAATTGCCATATGAAGAAATGCAATCTGGAATATGTATCCGTTGTAGCCGGAAAGCTTTTCTCTTTCTTTGAGAAATACTTCTTTTTTAAGTGCACGGTAACCACCTGTCCAATCATGCACCCCAAACTTCATGAAAATAGTACGCACCAAAATATTTGCTACTATAGAGAACATTTTCCGCTGTGGCGGCCAATTTTGGGGAATTGATCCTCCACCACTATAACGCGTCCCTATTACCATATCTGAACCCTCATCAATTTTGTCTAAAAAGGCAGGAATTTTTTCCGGGTCATGCTGACCGTCAGCATCCATTTCAAAGACCACATCCGCTCCCATGTGCTCTATGGCATAATTCATACCGCGGATGTAAGCCGCTCCCAGACCATTTTTATGGCCGGAGCTGACATCCAAATTTTTATACTTTTTCATCAAATGCCTCACGGCATCTTCAGTCCCGTCCGGGGAAGAGTCGTCAGCCACTAATATGCTCATTTTATGGTTTTTTACTTTCGGGAAAACTTCTTCTTCCAGCAGAGGAATCAATTTTTCTATATTCTCTTTTTCGTTATAGGTAGGAAGGATCACAACAGCGTGCATGTTTTTAGTTTACCGTATTTATATAGAAAATGCCACTTAAATTAAGCTGATAAATGTGGGGATTATGGGTTGTTTTTTTCAAGTTCTACATCTGCTTTCACCATCATTTCAACCAGTTCTTTAAATGAAGTCTTTGGCTCCCATCCCAATACTTCCTTTGCCTTACTATAGTCACCAATCAGATAGTCTACTTCTGCAGGCCGCATATGTTCCGTTTTATTAGCTGTTACATGCTTCTCCCAGTCAGTGATTCCCACCGTCTTAAAGGCCACTTCCACAAATTCTTTGACTGAATGGTTTTCCCCGGTTGCTACTACATAATCATCCGGCCTATCCTGTTGGAGCATCATCCACATGGCCTCTACATAATCCCCGGAAAAACCCCAATCCCGTTTTGGTTCCAAAGAGCCTAATTCAAGCTTCTCTTGTTTACCCAAACTAATCCTGGCAACAGCATTTGAAATCTTACGTGTAACAAACTCTAACCCTCTTCTGGGAGACTCATGGTTAAAAAGGATTCCTGAACAGGCAAACATATCATAGCTTTCCCTATAATTCAGGGTAATATAGTGACCATATACTTTTGCCACTCCATATGGGGATCTGGGATAAAAACGTGTTGTTTCTTTTTGGGGAGTCTCAGTCACTTTTCCAAACATCTCAGATGATGATGCCTGATAGAATTTAATTTTTTTATTTACCTGACGGATAGCCTCCAGCATTCTGGTTACTGAAAGCGCAGTAAACTCCCCGGTTAAAACAGGCTGGCTCCAGGAGGCTTTCACAAAAGATTGTGCCGCCAGGTTATACACTTCATCAGGTTCTGAATTTATTAATGCGTCAGCAAGCGATCCCTGGTCAAGGAGGTCTCCGGGAATAATAGTGATCCGGTCCTGGATGTGTTTAATGTTTACAATATTTGGGGTTGAGAGGCGGCGGACTAAACCGTATACCTTGTATCCTTTCTTGAGAAGAAATTCGGCAAGATAGGAACCATCTTGTCCGGTGACACCGGTTATGAGTGCTTTTTTAGCCATATTATTGTTCAGCTTTAAAAATATTAAACGTTATTGCGCCAATAATCAAGGGTATCTTTCAACGTTTGTTCTAATTTTATCTCCGGTTTCCATCCTAAAGTCTCAATTTTTGTATTATCAGACCTGATATCCGGAACATCAGAAGGCCGCAAAAGAGCAGGATCAATCTCTGTATCTATATGTTCAGTTGAAAGGGAAAGGAGTGAGTCAAGGATTTGGGAGATCTTATGTGACTTTCCGGATCCAGCATTATACACATCCCCTGATTGCCCCTTTTCTGCTATTGCTAAATATGCCTGCACCATATCCCGAACATCTGTAAAATCCCTTTTTGCCTCTAAATTCCCCACTTTCATAACCGGTGGGATTTTTTTCTTCTCAATTTCTGCTATTTGTTTTGCAAAAGAAGCCACAACAAACTGCGGAGTCTGCCGGGGCCCTATATGGTTAAACGGCCTCACCCTAATAACATCCATTTTATAAGAGTTAAAGTACTGCAACCCTAAATAATCCTGGGCAATTTTTGATACGGCATATGGGCTACCGGGTCGCATAGGAGTATTTTCATCCAATGGTAAATCTGATGGCTCCACTAATCCATATATTTCAGCAGAGGAAGTAATAATAATCCTTGAGGAAATGTTTGCATTTCTTACTGCCTCAAGTAGGTTTATCTCTGCTGCTATATTATTTGTGATTATTTTTTCCGGTTCTTTAAAGCTTTCTGCCGGTGAGGTAAGTGCAGCAAGATGGAAAATAATGTCCGGATTCAATTCAGCAATTACTTTCTCTGTTTCTTCTCTGTCTAACAAATTAAGCTTTTTTAATACCAATCTATCTTTAATTGCGTCAACAAAAGAAAGGTTATCTGATATATGAGTTCCCTGAACAGTATAGTTTTTTTCAAGAAGAAGTTCAGCTAAAAAACTTCCGGCAAACCCTGAGATTCCTGTAACGAGGACTTTTTGCATAATTTACCTGCCTACCCCAATTGATTTGAAGCCAATTTTTTCAAGTGTCTCCGGTTCATAAACGTTTCTGCCGTCAACCAGGTAGGGAGTTTTCATAGAGGCCGCAATTTTCTTCAGGTCTAATTCTTTAAATTCATTCCACTCAGTTAAAACCGCAAGCACGTCTACGCCTCTTGCTGCCTCATACGCATCTATTGTGTATATTACTTCCGGCATGAGTTTTTTTGCATTCTCCATAGCCTGAGGATCATATGCTTTTATCTTTGCCCCTTCATTCCTAAGTAGATTAATAATAAAAGTAGAAGAGGCATCACGCATATCATCAGTATTGGGCTTAAATGATAAGCCCAATACACCAATGGTTTTTCCACGCAAATCCCCTCCAAATAATTTTATTTTCTTCACAATATCCCGTCTGGCATATTCATTAATCCGCTCTACTTCATCTAATAATCCAAAATTGTAGTCATGGTCTTTTGCTATAGCCAGAAGTGCTTTTACATCCTTAGGGAAACAGCTTCCGCCATACCCTGCACCTGCAGATAAAAATGCTGACCCAATCCGTTTATCTAATCCAATTCCCCTCAAAACATCAGGACCGTTTGCCCCGCATTTTTCCGAAAGTTTAGCGACGGCGTTTGCAAAGGAAATTTTGGTAGCAAGAAAAGAGTTAGAAGCGTATTTGATAAGCTCTGCGGTTTCTAAATTGGTTAAAACCAATTCTCCACCTAATGGCTTATGGAGTTCAACCAGTATATCCCGTGCTTTTTCAGATTCATATCCTATCACCACTCTGTCAGGATGCAGGGTGTCTGAAATTGCGCTCCCTTCCCTAAGAAACTCCGGAGTTGAAGTAAGGTCAAATTTTGCAGTTTCCGGTATATTTTCTGCAATAATCCGCTTAATTTTTTTATTAGTTCCTGGCGGAACGGTACTTTTAGTTACTACTACTGTATAACCGGAAAGGTTTTGGGCAACTTTTTCTGCAACGCTAAAAACGGTTGCCAGCTCTGCATCTCCGCTTTTCTGCGGAGGAGTCCCAACCGCAATAAAAACAACGTCTGATTCAGAAACTGCAGGAACATAATCTAAGGTTGGGATAAGTCTTCCCTCATCAACATTTTTTTTGACTATTTCTTCAAGGCCCGGCTCCCAAATAGGACGTATTCCTTTTTTGAGGTTTTCAATTTTTTCAGGAGTATGGCCAATGATATATACAGTATTTCCTAAGTCAGCAAAAATCGCTGCGGTCACCAATCCTACATAACCATGTCCAATAAATGTAATGCGCATATAATCTTTTAACTTCCAAGTACGTCTGACATCTCTTGCAACCCTTGGTCAAATGAACGGGGCGAAAATCCAAGATTTTTCATTTTATCATTTTTCAAATATAAATTGAAAGGGCGCTCCGCTTTTCCCGCAAAGTATTCCGCACGCACTACCTGTCCTATTACGGAAGTATCTACCCCCACCATCTGTGCAATTTTTTTGGCTGCAAGATATGGGGTGAGGGGAGTATCTCCTACCACATGGTATGTGCCCGTAAGATGCTCCACTATTACTTTGTGTATACCTCCCGCTATGTCATCTATATAGGTAGGAACAAAGATATGGTCAGTTACACCTCTCACTTCTTGTCCGTTCTTTAAGCGTTGTGCAATAAGCCGCACAAAATCTTTTTTTTGCGCACTGCTTTTTCCATAAGGATATGCAATACGTAAAATGGCATGCATCACTCCGGAATTTCTTACCGCTTCTTCCCCCCGGTACTTTGTCTCTCCATACCAGTTAACCGGATTGGGTGTGTCTTCCTCAATGTATCCTTCCCCTTCCGACTTTTTTCCGTCAAAAACAAAATCAGTAGAAATATAAATGAGGGTTTTACGGTATTTTGAACAAAGGCGGGCAATTTCTTTAGTAGCAGAAACGTTAACCCGCCAGACCTCTCCATTTTCACCGTTTATCTTATCTTTTTCGCAACCGTCTACATCTGCATATGCTGCCATATGCAACACGTACTCATCCGGAAACTCCACCATGTATTCCTCAACTGCTTTGTAATCAGTGATATCTACATTATTATGCCGGGATAATGATATGAAGCCCAGATCCGGAAGGATTTCCTTAATTCTGGTCCCTACCAAACCGGTCATTCCGGTTGCCAAAATACGGATCATGCGCTTTCCTCCGCATCTTGGTATTGTGCGCTATAGTATTTTTGATATTCTTCATTTTTCAATTTAGCCCACCATTCTTTGTTCTGCATATACCACTCTATGGTCTTTTCAAGCCAGGTGTCAAAATCAAATTCCGGCTTCCAGCCTAAATCATGGTTAATCTTAGACCAATCCACAGCATACCTCCGGTCATGCCCTGGCCGGTCTTTTACATACTCTATAAATGTTTCGTCCTTCCCTAAAAGCCCAATAATCTTCTTTGCTACTGACAAATTATTTATATCAGCAGTTAATCCGCCAACACAGTAGGTATCTCCGGCCCTTCCATTCATGAGAACAGCCTCTATAGCCCTACAATGGTCCTCAACATGGAGCCAATCCCGCACATACAATCCGTCACCATAAACCGGCACTTTTTTACCTTCCAAAATATTAGTAATAGCAAGCGGGATAAGCTTCTCCGGGTATTGGAACGGTCCAAAGTTATTGGAACAATTTGTAATGCTGGTATGCAAACCATACGTATCTGCGTAAGCTCTTACCAAATGGTCAGAAGCGGCTTTGCTGGCAGAATAAGGACTATGAGGATTATACGGGGTCAGTTCATTAAACTTTGCCGTTGACTCTAAAGGCAATGCACCAAAAACTTCATCTGTTGAAACGTGATGGAACCTCTTTATTTTTTTTTCTACCGCAGCATCCAGAAGAATCTGGGTACCTACTACGTTTGTTAATATGAATTCTGAAGGTTCTTTAATAGACCTGTCTACGTGGGATTCTGCTGCAAAATGGACTACTATATCAACCCCTTCCATTACTTCCTGCACCAGGTTTATATCCCGGATGTCTCCTTTGATAAATTTATAAGAAGGGTTATTCTCAACTGACTTCAGGTTGTCCAGATTACCCGCATATGTTAACTTGTCCAGGTTAATGACTAAATCATTCTTGTGGTGGGAAAGCCAATAAAGAATAAAATTTGCGCCTATAAAGCCAGCTCCTCCTGTAACTAAAATCTTACTCATAAAATTTCTCCCCGCCTGTTACAAGAATCTTGCTCATCTTGAATATTATCCCATTATAGGGGTTTGCAGGGGATGTTTCAAATGTTCTGCATATTTTAGGATAATTCCTCTGTGGTCAAAGGCAAACTCATTTTCTGCCGGTAAAGAGTCTAGTTTAAACCAGTGGATTTCTGAAACCTCATCATTCAGATTTGGCTCTCCTCCAATAATTTTTGCCGCAAAGAGAAAGTCAACATTTTGACGGTCTTCTTTTGGCCTGTCAGGCCGGTCATTAACCATAAAAAGTCCAACAATTTCACCCTGGTACCCTGTTTCCTCCTTTAATTCCCTTAATGCTGCTGACTGCGTGTCTTCATCTCTTCCCAGAAAACCGCCAGGAATAGTGTAGGTACCATGCCTATGGGAAGAGGTACGCTTGACCAGAAGTATTTCCTGTTTATCGTTTACTACCAGCGTACCTACCGTCACATGTCTGAGTTTTGCAAAGCCGCGGTCTTCAAATTGACAGGTTATCATTACAATTCACCTTGGAGTACTTTTTCCTTCACGAGTTGGTTTGCCCTAAGGAGTTCATCATGGGAGGTTCCTGCATCAATCCACCAGTCAATTATTTCACAGCCCAGGTTGCCATCCCTCAGATAGTAATTGTTCAAATCAGTAACTTCCAATTCTCCTCTTGCTGAGGGGTTCAGATTTTTAATCAGGGAAAATACAAACTTATCATACATATAAATACCGGTTTGGGCCAGGTTAGACTTAGGATGTTCAGGCTTTTCTTCAATAGATAAAACCCTTCCCTCATCATCTACCTCTATCACACCATACTGCTTTGACTCCGTAGGCATCCGTACCCCAAAAACTACCGCTCCCCGCTCTACCTTCTCAAATTCTTCAACTATTTTTTTTAGGTCAAAATTAAAAATATTATCCCCCAAAAGCACCAGGATTTTTTCATCATGGGCAAATTCTTCTGCCAAAGAAATGGCGTCTGCAATTCCTCCTTTAGGGTTTTTCTGGATTGCATAATACAGTTTCAGCCCAAATTCTTCACCTGAACCTAACAGATTGGTAAATTGGCCTGCATGGTCCGGTCCAGTAGACAACAACACTTCTTTTATACCCGCTTTTTGCATGGCTTCCAAGGGGTAATAAATCATGGGTTTGTTGTAAACAGGAAGAAGATGCTTGTTAGTCACAAGCGTCAGAGGCCGTAAACGTGTTGCTAAACCACCAGCTAATATTAATCCTTTCATTTTTTAAAAACTTACTTTTTAAACCAAATAAATGGTTTTTAAAAAATATGTTGAGGCTCCGGTTGTTCCGAGACTAAACGAGGAACAAACAGGAGTTGAACATATTTTTGTAAATCACGAGTACATGTGTATCAAAAGCTCTTGATACCATCGGTACCTCTGGTACCCTTTTACCCTATAGCGTTCCGCTCTTTAAAAATGTAAAGACAGCAAAAACAAGGACGCTAATAAGAATATATTCTATCATAATCTTTGGCTTCATGTCGTGCTCCAGGATATGATGGGATACTCCCATAATGGAATAAATAATAAGAAGCATGGCAAGTGCAAAAGCTTGGGGATTATAGGAAGGAAGCAGAGAATAAATCAGGAAAAATCCAATCCCTAAAATAAAGGTTTCTATAATGAAATAATTTAAATGAATATGTTTATCCCTCATAGAATTCCCCCGGATTTAGTCAAAATTACATACGTTAAGAATAATAGCAGGAGAATAATGTGGTCCAAATTATGCCCTACAATCCTGGGGATTTTGTTTTTCTCCACTATGACAATGTCTAAAATCAAAACGGCTATAATAAACATCAAAAATGCAACGGTGGCTGATTTTGTCACTATCTGCGCATTCAAAACCGGATGCGATACAACCTGCTCTGATGCTGTCTTTAAGACCTGTTTTTGGACCAGCGGAACCGGAACACTTTCCGGTGCAGGATTTTCCTGGGAAGCAACTTTTTGGGGCGGAACAGGCACCTGTGGGGTACTTTCAACAGCAACGGCAGGTGGAGTTCCAAACATTTGGACAACCAATACGGTATCTTCTCCCAATAGGTTTCCCTCTACCACGGCGAAGCCTATATCTTTATATTTATTAGACAATAAGTTCTCCCGGTGTGAAGGTGAATTCATCCAGGCACTTACAATATCTTTTGAAGAAGTAAATCCTTTTGCCAGATTTTCTCCCGCATATAAATACTCATAGCCGGAATTTTTTATAAAGTACCAGGGACTAGTCCCATCAGGAGCAAAATGAGCCCAGAAATTATGGGAAAACATATAATCTGCTTTTGCTTTGGCAGCAGCATTCAGCTCTGGGTTTAACTTTAAATCAGTAAGGCCATTTTCCTCACGGGCCACGTTAGTATCTTGTAAAAGTTCATCTGTGGTTATAGAAAATGAAATTCCCAGGACTGACGGGTTGGAAACGCGCAGGTAAATAGAACCGCAAGACAACAGAATAAACAAAAGAGTGAATAATAATAAGGAAGAATTATGGAGAATTTTTGCCCGGTGGTTGTTGGTGTGATGCGGCGTAAATAAATGCCTCAAATAATTCATACACTCTATTATGAGACAAATTAAAGACATTGCGCAAGAGGGGCGGATAAATTTCAAATTAGAAATTAAAAATTCAGTATTCCGGTTCTACAACTTCCCCCACCGGCTTTCCATTTACGGAAACAGAAATCCCAAAAGCCAGTGCATTAGCTATAGCTGCTCCCACCCGTAACCCGGTAAAAGAACCTGGCCCTGTATTTATTTCAATAGCTTTAATTTCTTCAAGTTTTAAATCTTGTCCTTTTAATATTCTGTCTATAAGCTTTAACACATTTTGGTCACCCGGAGCTCTCCTCTCCTCCTCAAGTTTTAAATCTTGTCCCTCTTTTTCAAGAACAACTAAAGTCTTTAAATTATTTGACGTGTCTATCCTAAGCGTATTCATACTTTATGCTCTATTTTTCGAGCTCTCCCTCGAAGAATACCGGGAGTCTCTGGCAAGCGAGGAAGTTTCCGAGCGCGCCAAGAGTTAACGGTATACCTGATACTAAATACTTATTTTTATTGCTCCCTCCCTAATCTTCTTCCATGGTGTCACCGTTGTATCAATAATAGTGGATTCTTTCTTATACGTACATTCACCTTCCATCACATAATCCGCCTTTTTCAAAACCTGCCTGTTTACATCTTGAATAGTATAAGGAGTAATTCCCCCTGAAATGTTAGCAGATGTGGCAATGATAGGAACCCCTACAGCTGTTATTATGTTTTGCAATTCCGCATGCTTTGGCCATCTTACAGCAAGAATGTCCGTATTTCCTGTTACTAATCCCGAAACTTTCCCCAGTTTTGTTTTAAAGAAAATGCTCAATCCTCCCGGCCAATATATATCTATAAGTTTTGTTTTTACCTCTTCCGGAATAGCCACATACTGTTCTGCCATTTCCTCACTATCCACCAACACCAAAAGCGCATTATCAAAAGACCTTTGTTTTATTTCAAAAATCCTCCGCACTGAAGCTTCATTATCCATTCTACATCCAATTCCCACTGCAGTATCCGTAGGAAAAACAACAATCCCACCGTTTTTAAAGACTTCGATTGTTTTGTGAACATTATCGTATTTCATATTTAATACCCTGAAATTGATTGATATTGATTGAAATTAATAGAAACTAATTGTAATTACAACAAATTTCTAACAATTTCGCGAGCGAAGCGAGCATATTTCTATAAATATCTATTGATCAATATTTTCCGCCCTTCCCCTTCTATCTCAAATTTCACTTCCCACCTTTTCTCCGGAAGATTTTTGAGTTTCTCCGGCCACTCTATCAATTTGATTGAATTTGGGTCTTCCAGCAATTCTTGAATGCCTATTTCCTGCAAATTTTTCATACCCTCAATTCTGTAAAGATCTATATGGTGCATATTATTGTGAGTTCTAACAATAGGAAATGTTGGGGAAATAATTCGTGTCTTCACCCCAAGTCCTACTGCTATGCCCTTCACAAAAGTAGTTTTCCCATATCCTAAATCTCCATAAAGCAACACAACATCACCCGGCTCTAATTCCCTTGCAAATTCTTCTCCCAGTTTTTGTGTCTCCTCATCCGATGTTGAAAAAAATTCTTGATTCATGCTTCTTGCTTCTTTATTCCATTTCTGTATTTTTGAAAAAGTAGTATACCACAGGCTGTAGCTAAAATCCCAAAACCCAGAAATAAAATCCACGCTCCATTATTTTTCTTTTCTGAAATCCCCGCAATCTCTTCTTTGACCGGAGTTGGCAATTCACCTTTTATCTGGGAGGATATGGAAGAAACACTTAAGGCTTTTTCAGTAGCGCTCAGGGATGACACAAGAGGAGGCTCAACAAGATTACTACTTGGCTTGAGCGGAGTTGGTGAATTTATCTTTGAAGGTTTATATGTGGTAGGCATTGGAATTTTTGTTGGGGTGACTTTCATCTGCGTAGGGGTTGGTGCAGTGGTTGAAGTAGGAGTGGGAACCGTGACTTCAAAAGATAATTCGTTTTGGGAATCAAAAGTTGCAGATCCTGAATTAGTAAAACGTTGCACTTTAAAGGAGTAGGTCCCGCTTGTAGAACAACCTGAATCAACAGGATCAATTTTTACCTTTAGTGTTCCACTCCAACTGCTATTGGCAACGGAGGCAAGGTAAAAATTTTTCCAGGCACTGTTGCCGGAATACGGGCCGGAGAAAAAGCTAGAGCCATTCCATGTATACCCACAATAATCGTTTGTTCCCGGCTTAAAAAATACGCCGCGCAAAAAATAATTAGTACCTTCCTGCGAATTAATAGATAAATCGGTCTGAACAGGAATTTCTGTTTCAGCCGTTATTTGCTTAATGTTGGCAGAAGTAGAAATACTGGAAGCGTAAACGATAGACGAAAAGAACAAAAAGAATAAAGGGGTTAGGAGGAAAGAATAACGGCGCATATAGTTCCCTGCCGTTTATCTAATTGTGTTATCAAAACGTCACTTTGTCAACCTCAAAGATACTCCCCATAGAATAATGGTCGGTAAATTTAATGTCATGCCCATTTGGTACATACGGGTCATTCATGACATAGTCTCCGTTACTTCCGCTTTTCAAAACTACAAAATGAGTACCCCCATATGCATGTACTCCTACAACTACCGGATCTCCTCCTGCCAGAGTAGAATCAATAGCCGCACCAACTCTACTGGATGAAACACCATTTGCAGAAATAGAGTACCGTAAATATGCCGGATAGTATGATGCAAAATTATCAGGGTTTGAATTTACGGAAAGTGGGGTAACGTCCCGGTGCCCGTAATGGGTGTATACCATAGCCATAGAAGTAACCAGACAACCGTCACTTGCTATGGTATATCCCGTATGGTTTAAGGCTACCCCTCCCCATGAAGAATCCCGCTGGTTATAGTAGCAACCCCAACTGTCACAATTTGTCTGCCCGGAGAGGAGAGAGGCTCCTCCTGCGTTAGAAGTAAATGCGGTGAATCCGGCCAGCTGGGCCTGTGCCTGAGCAAGTAATTTTTGGTAATTTTCTTCACTTCCTTTGGTATCCGCAAGAAGCTGTTCTTTTGCATCTTTATCCTTATTTAACTGCTCTGTGTAGTCAGTAAGCTGCTGCTTTAAGGCTTCAATTTCTCGCTGTTTTTGGGTAAGGACATCTTTCTCATTTGCGTAATTCACTTTAGATTCCTGCGCTGCATAAATAGTTTTTTTATCATTTGCTTCAACCAGTTTAAGATAGGTCAAACGGGTCATGAAATTTGAAATATTACTGGAGGTAAGAAATAATTGCCAGGAATCAATCCTTCCCACCTGATAAGAAACACTTATACGGTTCACTAATGCTTTTGTTGTTTCCGTGATATTGTCTTCCAACTCCGCTATCTTCTGTCCGGCGGTTGAAATATCATGGTCTAATTGCGCAATTTGCCGTTTTGTGGTTTCAATCCGAAGCTGGGTAAGTTTTATCTGGTTATCCATAATGGTTATTTGGGAAGAAAGTGTCTTTTCCTGAGACTTAGCGTCTGCAATTTTTCCTTCATAATCTTTAATTTTATTTTGCAGGTCTTGGATTGCGCCGGAATTATCAGGCGTTGGGGTTGCAGATGGGGTGGGCGTAGGAGTAGGGTCTTCAGCCTTGACTAAAGAAATCTGGCCTAATTGCAGAAAAAGAAAGAAGATTAGCAGAAAAACATATAGCTTTTTTCTCATCAGGTTATTTCAAGTATCTTAGCACTGCAATGAAACTTGCAAACATCCCTAAAAAACAGGCCGCTAAAAGCTCTACTCCTAAAATTTCAAGGGATAATATATAAGAAATGGGAAAGATGGGCACACCCTGCAGGAAGCTTGAGATTTGCGGAGTAAATCCCAGAAGGATTCCATAAGTAACTCCCCATCCAATTATTGCACCAACAAAGCCATAAATAGCCCCTTCCAGTAAGAAAGGGGTTCTGATAAACCAGCCGGATGCACCTATAAGACGCATAATTTCTATTTCCTCCCGTCTGATAGTGATTTTTATCCCAATAATAGTAAGGATCACGAAAATAGATACTAGAACCAGTGAGGTAATCACCACAATCCCAACTATCCGTAATGCATTTGTCCATGCAATTAGCCTATCCACAATATCTTTTTGGAAAGAAATCTGGTCAATATTTTTTGATGATTTAATAAGCGGCACCAGGGTGGAAAGGTATTCTGCTTTTGATGTCTGAATTTCTAAAGATGCTGGCAGAACATCAGCAGTAACCAAGTCCAGAGTAGCCGGGTCATTTTTATTCTGTTCCTTAAAAATCTTCAGGGCATCCTCTTTGGAAACATATCTAACAGATATAGTTTTCCCCGTATCTTCAAGTTTTTTCTTCAACGCGTCAATTTCTGTTTTGGATGCCTGATCCGTGAAAAACACGGTTAGCTGAGGACGGCTTTCCAAATAATCAATTAACCGCACAGACAAAATAGTCAAAAACGCAAAAATAGAAACTGCAAAAAAAGTAAGCGTTAAAATCAGCGCTGCAGAAATAGCCTGATAGGGCGACCTTCTCATGTATTTAAAAACGGTTTTAAAATGCATAGTAACTATTTCTCCTGCTCTTTCTCTTCCTTTTCTTCTTTTCTTTCACTCTTTTCTTCCGACTCTTTTTTTGTTTCTTTTTCTTCATGATGTTCTTTCTTATGGGCAGTATGTTTTTTACCCCTGTCCTCCTTCAGTTTTCCATTCTCTAAAACTATTACCCGGTCTTCCGACCCTATAAAATTTTCATTGTGGGTGGCCATAAAAATAGTAGTTCCCTTCTTATTAATACTTTTCAAAAGGTTTACTATTTGTTCTGACGTTTTTAGGTCCAGGTTGCCCGTAGGCTCATCTGCCAGTAATATCTCCGGACTAAAAACTAAAGCTCGTGCTATAGCAACCCGCTGGCGCTCTCCTCCTGAAAGCTGAAGAGGGAATTTATTCAATGCATCTGCCAGATCAACTTCCAACAGCGTTTCCTCTGCTTGTTTTCTTGCTTCATCCTCAGCAATACCTGAAAAAAGAAGCGGAAGCATAACATTTTCTGTTACCGTCCTGTCCATCAACAACTTCAAATCCTGGAATATAACCCCAACTTTTCTTCTTAAGATGGGCACCTGTTTTTTGGGCAGGTTGGGGATATCCCATTCCCCCAGCATAATACTCCCTCCTGTGGGAAGTAGATCCCTTATAATAAGACGGAAAATAGTGGTTTTTCCTGAACCCGTAGGCCCTATGAGGTAAGCAAACTCTCCCTGGGGAATATTAAAGGATACCGCATCTAGGGCAGCTGAGTTATTATACTTCTTACTGACATCTGTAAATACAATCATGGAAACAATTTGGCAATTTTTAAGTCCCGAAGAAAACTTTGAGCGAATTATTCAATTTGCGCTCTTCCAACATCCATCAGCCAACCGGCCTTTTGGGCAGAATTAGTTTCTCCCCACACTTTAATTTTTTTACCAACCAGCTTTGAGAGGTCTAAGACGGAAGAGGTGAGATATACGTTCTGGGAATCACCACCTGGCCGCTCCAAATGAAATGCACCTTCCCCGTCTATGCCGCCCTCTTTCAGGACGCCTTCTGCAGAATCTTTAAATGCTGACGTATCAGGGGAGCCAAAAACAGTACCGGGCTTCAGTGCTGCTAAATTTGTATCAGAGGTTACCGTAACTACCGCTGTTTTTCTGGTCGCAAAGAAAAATCCCACCCCTATACCCAAAATGACCATGGCTATAAAAACATACAGGGAATTTTTTACTAAAAAAGGACCGGAAGATTTTTTCTTTGGTGTTTTCTCATCAAAACTATGAACAACTGACTTGCCTTCCATACAGTACAGTAAACCATATTTGAAAGAATTTTACAATATATTAAGCCTTCAGTTCAGCCTCAATAAAGACGTCCAGATCTCCATCTAAAATAGCGTTTACATTTCCGGATTCTACCTTGGTCCTGGTATCTTTCACCAACTGGTAAGGATGCAGTACATAATTCCTGATTTGGTTTCCCCAGGAAGGCGCCACATATTCCCCGCGGATCTCTTTTTTCTCTTTTGCTTTATCTTCCTCATATTTTGCCCAAAGCTTAGCTTTCAGAAGCCGTAAGGCATTTTCCCGGTTCTGGTTTTGGTAGCGCTCCTGGGAACAGGTGACAATAAGCCCGGTAGGTTTATGGGTAAGACGTACAGCCGTAGAGACTTTATTTACGTTTTGGCCGCCATGGCCACCAGAACGGAAAAAATCCCATTCCAGGTCATCATCTTTTATATCTACCTCAGAATCATTTTCAATTTCAGGCAGTACTTCAACCAACGCAAAGGAAGTTTGACGCAGATTAGCCGAATTAAACGGGGAAAGCCTGACCAACCGGTGAACTCCCTGTTCACCCTTTAGATACCCGTATGCATTTGTCCCCTTAATACTTACCACTACTTTTTTTAGCCCGGCTTCTTCACCGGAAACTACATCTATCTCTTCCAGTTCCCACCCTTTTTCCTCAGTAAACCGGGTATACATGCGGTATAGCATTTGCGTCCAGTCCATGGCATCCACCCCGCCCTGGCCTGCATGGATAGTCATAATGGCATTATTTTTGTCATGCTTTCCGGAAAGGTATAAATACAGCTCCAGGTCTTTGATAAAATGCTCAAGTTCACTATAGTGGCCTAAATCAAGCAGTTCCTGGATTTTTTGAGCGTCAGCCAACTCTTTCTGTAAAGATCCCAATTGTTTCATTTTAGAAGTTGCAGCAGTGGGGTCTTTCCAGAAGTCCGGATCCATACTCTCAGATTCAATTGCAGACATCTGTTTCTTTTTCTCTTCAACGTCTAGTTTTTGGAGGATTATATGCGCCCGCTCTTTCAGCTCATCTTCATTCATGAGAGAATTGTACCATAATTGTAATTTTCAATTTAAAATTTGAATTGAATTTGAAATTTTAAAATTCATTGAAAATTAAAAATTAGAAGAAGCCTGTGGAGAATCACTTCTTGCAGACTAGGTTACAAAACGCTTCCACCGGGTTACTGTTTCCCTTTTGGATGCTTTGGAGGTCTAAAATAATTTTCTGGAGAGCTGCTCCTGACGCGGTTAAGTTTTCAGCAGTTAAGGATTCCAGCTCTTTTTTTGCCTGGTTCAAAAGCTTACCGGCGTCATCTTTAGTCAAAACTTTCACTTCTGTGGTTGGAACCGGGTTAAACGTTGCGCCCAAGACTTCAGAGGCTTTCTTCCCTGTTTTTTGAAGAAGATAAAAACCAAAACCGCCTAAAATAAGGAGGACAAGACACGCAACCAAAATTCTTTTTCCGCTCCAGGACTCTACCACCTGCCCCTCCATAAAACCATCTTCCCTATTAATCCATCTTCTCATCTAACTCATATTTTACCATTCAAAATCAACTCCGGCATAACGTACCATCTCACAAAGCTGAATGCTATAATGAAAGCTATGAATCTTAAGTCTATCCAAGAAAAAGTAAAGATAATGGACCAAAAAACCAGGCCGCATTATAAACTCTATACACAAACAGAAAAGGAAATCCTGACAAAAACGGTGAAATTAAATGAAGAAGTAGGGGAATTATGCAATGATATTCTTTCAATCCTTAAGTTGCAACGGAAAGCAAAACTCGATAAGTTTAACAAGTCAAACATCTATCAAGAGTTTGCTGATGTGATTATAACAACCATTCAACTAGCTTCTGCCGCAGGCGTTGACGTAGAACGTGCGGTTCAGGATAAGCTAAAAAAGATTGAGGAAAAATACATGCCAAAGAGCTAGAAGAATTTTTTGACTCTTTAAAAGTTCACGAAGTACTGGATTTTTGCCTAACTGGCAATTTCTGAAATAAACTGTCTTACTTTATCCCTATCCCTTTTTGGTATATTATCTATAACCCTTTCCAATCCAAATGTATCGACTGCGTTCCTGAGTAGTCTCCCATGGTCTTCCGGATCTAATACTACCGCCATAGTTTCCTGATTTTTTATTGCTGCATATAAGTCACCTTTATACGCCGTCAAACCTCTTCCCACAGTTAACCTGTGACCATCGGAAGATCCAACGGCTGCACCCAGTCTCCCCTTATGAGACCTTCTGTATTCTTGTGCAAAAGTATTTGAATCTCTGTATCCATCTCCACCCATGGAAGACGCATCTACTACTCCCATATTGTGTACCTCATATCCATCTATATATACATCTGGATCAGTACTTCTTTCTAAAGAGTTAAAAAGTTCCCTGTCAGCAGAATCAAGCCGCTTGTAAAAAGGATGGGGAACAATAGCAAGCCCCCCCTGCCCGTGTATTTTTTTAATAACATTTTTCATGCTCCTTCTCACTACACCATGGTCTCCTCTTTCTACCACCGCAGAAATACCTTCTTTTAGGAAAACACCTATTAAGTGACCGTCTTTTGTCGTAATTTCCATACCCGTGACAACTTGAATATCTAACCCATTCGCAGCAGCATACTGTTGCCCTTCAAAAGAAGAGTCAATATTATCATGGTCTGTAATAGCTATTGCACTGAGGCCCGATTTTCTTGCAAGAAACACAGCTTCACCTGGTGTCATTCCTCCTCTTCTTGCAACGTCTATGGATCCTTTTGTGTGCATATGCAAATCAGCAAGCTGGTATCCCTTTAATGACCTTCCATATAGTTCTCTCATATTATGCTATGCATGCCCTACAACTACCGCAATAGAAATCCTTCCCCGTCTTTCCACTGCAATATGCCATTCATTAATTCCAAATTGTCTTCTTAATGCATCAGTCTCCCCATATGTTCTGACCTGCATTCTTCCATCCTGCATGTAGGTTTCAGCAGTTCTCCATTTTACTCCCAGTGGATTTCCATTTCCCACCAAAATCTTAGCTACTGCTTCTTTTACCGCCCACCTATTCTTCAGTAGGTCTGGATCCCCATTGCATTCCTTGATCTCAGCTTCAGTAAAAGCTCTTTCTGGACGTGCAAAAAGCCGGCTTGACTGCCTATCCGCATTACAATCAACTCCAACCCTTAAATTATTTACTGAACCCGTATCTCCTACAACAAACCCCACTGCAATTCCTTCATCATGGGAAATACTTACTGCAAAAGAGTTTATTCCTCTTCTAGTAGCCTCCCTAAATGCTTCTCCTTCTAGCTTCATAAAGGGATCTCCCTGTTTATGTTTCCCAATCTGAATATCAGACAGGGGAACAGGAACTCCTAATATTCTGGATACCCCTAGCTTAACAGCCAATTTACCAGAAAGGCTTTCCTCTCTAATAACATCTTTTCTTTTACTCGACTCAATTTCTTCCTGGGTAAACCATCTTCTATCCATACCTTTTGCAACTTCAGAGGACAGCATTTCTAATCTTATGAATTGTGCCGGTATAGGAGTTTCTATTTTCATGCCAGTATTGTACCAGATGGAAGAAAAAAAGACTTGTTAGAATTTTTGAGGAATTAGAATGATACGAAGTATTGGATCTTTGCTTTAGACTGGATATCAGCTAGCCATGTCTGGAATTTTCCGGAAAGTTTTTGCTGCTGCAACTGGGTCCTCACAGAATCTCTGAGAGTCTTAGGATCTTCTGTGGAAGGGAATGAATCTTTATTCTGTTCTATGTATGCATCTACTTCTTTATCTGACACCGTTGCATCTTTTGCAAACAATTTCTCAATCATTTTCTGGATTTTCAGCTGGTCTATAAGATCCGCGCGGGTTAAACCCTGCTGGTCCAATGCATCCTGCAGAGTCCTTCCCTGCTTTTTCAGGGCGTCATCAATTTTCTTAACTTCTGCATTTACTTCTGCATCTGTCACAGTGATATGTTTTTTATCCATTTCCTGGAGAATTAAATCTTTGGTGATCAGGGACTCAAGCGTTTTTTTGCCGTATGTTTTTTCTAATTGCTGGTCAACGGAAAGGCGGGTAATAAGGTGACCATTTACAGTTGCGGCAATAAAAAATCCCCTAAAGATATAAATTAATACTGCTAACACTACCACTCCTATGATAATGGCGGCCTTTTTTGTAGAAATTCTTTTTGATGTTAGTTTTGCAGAAGTATTTGCCGGAGCTACAGCTGCTTTTGCAGGAGCTGATTTTTTAACTGCTGTCTTAGGAGCTGTCTTTTTAGCAGTGGTTTTCGTTGTTTTTTTAACGGTCTTAGTTGCCATAAGTAATAAGTTCCTTGTTTTCCTCGCCTCGGAAAATAATTTCAAAAACCATTATAGCACATTATGTAAAGTCTTAATTGCAAGAGTTTTGAACTCGTAACCCATTAACTTTTTAACCTTTTAACTTTTCTTATCTCCTGGGCAAATTCCTCAAGTAGTTCTTTTGTTTTCTTTTTTATTTTTTCTTCTATACCTACCGTATTTTGTAATACGTGTTCCCAGATTTCTTTATGGTCATTTTCCCTGGTATTATGTACAAATACTTTTTTATGTTCTTCCGGTAGCTCAGTTAAAATTACATCAAGCACCGTATAGTGAACGCTTGAATTAACATGGTGCATTAAATCCTCTTTCTCCTTCTGAGAAAGCCCCAATGAATCCAATTCATTTTCAACAATATCCAACTCGATTAAGTGAGAATAAAAAGAAGTCTTCATATATTTCTTTAGTCAAAAATAAAACTTTTAAATTTTACGTTGTAATTTTGCATTTTGAATTTTAAATTTTAACTTGATTCTTTGGTTGTATTGGTCCTAATGGAATACTATCAGTTGGGTCATCTATAAAAAAGTAGAGCACCGGTCCGCGCTGTGCTCCGTCTACCCGCTCTAAGTATCTCATAACTTCCGGGGATCCGCCCAAATGCTTTCCCGTGGATTCCCCCGGTCCGGCGTCTGCAATATCCACTATCATAGATTTTCCATTCTCAGGATTTACTACCAGCATTTTCCGGTATTTAAAAAACTCTATATACCGCTTTACATCATCATGGAATCCAGGTGCTAAAAATGTCTGGACCGCAATATAATATTTCTCCCTGTCTTTATCTTTCTGAGTTAAGTCAAACTTTGATTTTGCAAAATATCCCCATGCCCCTAAACCCGGCGCCATACCTGAATCTGAAAAGGTATTAAATTCTTCATCAGTATTAAAATGGCCTCCTCCTACCGAATCTCCTGGATAGAGTGCAAGATGCTGCTCTGCGCCTATGAGCCCGTAAGACCTGTTTAGCCTGATTCCCTGCAGTTCTGCTGAAATCGGCATATTAAAATCGCGTGAAAGGATTCCGGAAATTTGCTTTTCTTCTTCCGGAGTTAATTCCCGCACATCAGACGGCAATGCGCTGTGCAGATCTGAAATTAAAAACTCCGAAGAGGAAGGGGCAAACGCATGTTGTTCAACTGCGGGCAGTATTTTTGGAGGCAAGGAAGGTAGTGAATTGGTAAGGAGGATCATAGCTCCTAAACTACCGGCAGCAAGATTAGCAGGATACGTGGTTAATGCAGAAAGTGCACTCTTGTGTGTTTCAACCAGTTTATTTTTAATGTCTGCATGTTTTTGACTAAATACCGATTTTAAGTCCTGAAAAACAGAATCTCCCACACTGATATTGTTTCTTAAATAGAGGAGCAATGTCAAGAAAAATGAGAATAGAGGAGATTACGAAGCCCTGCCAAATCTCACTACTGCGCCTGCCGCCATTAATCCCGCCCCAAAACCAACCATCACGCTGGTATTCCCCTGATGGAGACTTCCCTCCCTGACCAGACGATCCATAAGCTTTGGAATGGAAGCAGAAGACATATTTCCATCTTCCTGGTCCCGCCCCACCAGGCCATATTCCCCTTTTAGTTTTTTAGCCTGCCATTCAGTAATTTTTCTGCTTCCCTGATGAAACAAAACAGCAGCTATATCTGAAGGATTAAGGCCGGCATCATCCACTAAAGACCTGGTAAAATCCGGTATCACCCTGGCCATTTTTTCCAAAACATGATGGCCATCCATATGCACTATTCCATCAGGTGAAACAGGCGCTCTTTTTATAAGGACTTGTCCTTTCAAAAGGGTAAAGTCCACAGGCATTTGAAGAAGTTCATCTTCTTCCCTGGTAAAAGCATCCGTGGATTTTGCAGTGAGAATGGAAAGATCTTCCCCCAACGTAAAGGAAACCGCAGCTGCACCATCTGAAAAAATAGTCTGTGCCATATGCGGATCTCTTTCTCTGGATTCAGGATCTTCTAAATTCGCTAAATAGGGATGGTATTTTTCAGTTGCAACAAATAATACCCTTGCTCCCTCCAGCTCCTTTCCCTGTCTATGCAGCCAATCCAAACCCGCAGCAAAGCCTGAGCAGGCCATATGTATGTTTAACCTGTTTGAAGGCAGGACTCCTAAACGGTATGCATCATTTATTCTAAACGCTAGATCTTGTCCGGTAGGAAAACTGGAAGAGACCAATAATACGTCAGCGCCGGATGGATGAAGACCTTCCACTGCTTTCATGGCCATAAAGAGCGGCGTCTCTTCCGGACTTGCTATAAACCGCTGTTTTACCCCAATAAGATCTTCCATCCCTTCCGCGGTTAATGGTTTTCCCGTACCTGAAGTAAGGCCCCAGGATACCATTTCTTCATTCGTAAGCACTCTTTTTGGCTGATATAAACTTGTTTTAACGGTAGGAAGCTGAGGAAACTCCCTATGTTCTACAATGTGCCTGAACTCTTGCAATGGACCGCGGGAAGGTCTAGAATCTGGTGAATACATAATTCTTTAATACTGCAAATTATACAGGAAGAAGAACTAATGTCTATAAGAAGTTCAAATTTTTCTTACATTTTAAAAACCCGTTTTAAGTTAAAGTAAAAACCATGAGTAAAATTGAGAGAGAGAGAATACCCGCAATCACCGGAGTAGGCGCTGCATTTGGAAAAAATGAAATATCAAATGAGAGAGTGTCACAACTTCTTGGTATACGTGAAAAAACGATAGGACGAATGATGAGTATGACCGGAGCTGGAATCGAGCATAGAAGATGGGTTGACTCTTCACAGTTAGGGGTAACACAAACTCTAACAAACCCTAACGATCCAAAAGATCCTAATTACTGGAAAGAGCATGGACTAGAAGTTGCCGCATCTGATTTAGCCTCAGAAGCACTTCTCAGAGCATCGGAAATGGCAGGAATTGATGTAAAAAATATTAAAGCTATTGTTGGCGCTTCAGGTTCACAAGATTTGAGAGGAGTCCCAATTGCAGCCATGATTCAGGATAAACTTGGACTCCCCAGAAGCACAAGAGCACATGATGTCTATTCCGCATGTCCTGGATGGCTTCAGGCGCTCAGAAACACGTACGACAGTTTACTTAGTCCTCTAACTGAAGGAGGACCACAAGCTGCGATTGGATCTGAGGTGCTAAGCCCAATCCTAAGCAAAGAAAGGTCTTCACTTTTTGTACTATTTGGTGATGCAGCAGGAGCAACTGTTGTAGATAATGTAATACCTGATGAAGGAGCTCCAAAAGTTATGGCATTTGAATTTGGTTCAGATGGTTCTCTTGCGCAAGAATTGTGCATGCCAGGAGGGGGGAGTAAATATCCAAGCAGCCAAGAAACTCTTGATGCAGATCTACACACTCTTTTAATGAATGGTCCTGTTGTAGCTGAGCACGCTGTTAACTACATGGCAGAAGCAACACAAGCAGCATTAAAAAAAGCGGGAATCTCAAGAGAAGATGTAGATTGGATTATCCCACACCAGGCAAATAGAGGAATTATGGATGATACATACAAGAGAATTATGGGAGACACAGCAGATGCAGCGGGAATTCCCTATGGAAATATGATTGCAACGGTACATAAATACGGAAATACATCTGCCTCAACCATTCCTATAGCTATGGCAGAAGCAATCCAAGAGGGAAAACTGAAGAGGAATCAATTGGTCGTGGTTACTTCATTTGGAGCAGGATTTGTTTATGGAGCCGCCGTCCTCTCTATGGTCGGCCTCCCAAAGAAAGCTTAAAGCTTTTTACTTTATCCCTAACATTCTGTTAATTAATTTTTTTGACCCTACTACTGCTTTTATCCCCTCTATCCTTGCCACATCCTCATTATTTGAAATCACTCTGACCAGTTTTCCATCAATTCCTCTTTTTGACCCTTCGCCTGCTGCATAATATGCAACACCATCTCCCTGCTTTAGCCTAACTCCGCCAAATTCAACCGGACCTACCTGCCCAAACAACGGCACAATTTCTCCATCAAAGCTCTCAGGAGAAAGCAAAGCAATACCTGCTGTTTGTGCTGCTGCCTCTATGATAAAATCTTCCGGCAAAACTTCAGGACTGTGGTCGTGCGAATATGCTACCGTAAGGCTTGAAATATTTGTTGTTTCATCCCCATTTTCATTTGTAATTTTGACATTATATGTCGCACTCTCTCTTGTTCTTTTCAATAATTCGGGGATAACGGTCAGCGAGTGTGTTCCATCAGCTAGAACAGGCCTATTAAACTGGGCAAGATCAAAACGTGCAAGTCTTGAAAAATGGCTATTTCCTGCATCCAGCTCTATTTCCTGTATAGCTTCAACTGCCGCTCTAATTTGTTTATGCCCGGGGAAAATAAGGGGAAAACCGTTTTTTATATTGAGATGACCACGGGCTTTTTCCGGAATTACGGGAACTATTGCAGCAACTACTTTCCCTCCTTCAAAAATAAGTCCATCAGGATCTATCATAGGAAGTGCTCTGGGAAGTGTTACCTGATCTCCGGAAACAATTCCTCTTCCTACCCCTACCGGCATACCTAAGATTTCAGCTCTTTGTAATGACTGTATTCCTATGGCATCCGGTGTTCCATACCACGTTCCCAGTGCTTTTTGTGCATCAATTAAACCGGTAAGGGCTCTTTCTGCAGATGTTTTTCCGGTTTCTGCTGGTTGTGTCATATGAAGTTGAAGTATACCTATGCGAGAGTGAGAATGTGTCCGCTTTCCGGAAGTGTTGCAAGAAATGGCATGCACCTGGCAATTTCTTCAGGTTTAAATTCTTTTCCGGCAGGAAGTACATCCACAAGGCTCTGTTTATTGTCTGCTGACATAGTAGATGTTAAATCCGTATCAGTTAACCCTATTCTAAAGATAGCTGTTTTAATGCCTCTGGGTCCATACATAGGGTCTTGGGCAGCGACTTCAGCAACTGCCTCCATAGCGCGTTTTGATGCGGCATAATTTATCTGTCCGGGGAATCCTTCCTGCCCAACACTGGAATTAAATATAATCATCCCTCCCTGAGGATCTTTATTTTTCATCATAACCCTGGCTGCTGCCTGGGTGACAAAAAATGCACTATCAGCATTTGTCCTCATAACGTCATACCATTCTTCCGGCTTCATTCTCATGGTAATATTGTCCCGGATAGTTCCGGCATTATTTATAACCACATCTATCCGCCCTAAGCCTTCCACTGCCCCATCTATTAACTGTTTTGCTCCTTCCGGAGTAGAGACATCTGCCTGGATAAAAATAGCCTCTCCGCCCTTTTCTTTTATGTTCTCAACCAAACGGCTTCCTCTTTCTTCATCTCTTCCGTTAATAACAACTTTCATGCCGTATTCTGTTGCAAGATGAATTGCGGTTGCTGCCCCAATTCCTCTGGTTGAACCTGTTATAACAGCAATCTTTCCTTCTAATTCACTTTTTTCAATTCTGGGAAGTTGGTCAGGAGAAGAAATAAAAACACCTAATCTTTTTGCAACGTTTTCCGGAGTAAAAGAAAAATCTTTTTTAAGGGTAATGCCCTGAGGAACACCGGGACGTACGTCTGGTTGAGTCATAGGTTAAAAAGAATACTACTCCTGGAAGAAAAAAGAGTCAATATAGGATGTAAAACTCTTACATTTAAAAATTTGAAATATTTAATTTTAAAAATTGGTTAAGAATTAAAGTTCTAAATTAAAAATTTTCGAGGAACTACTGTTAGAGATTTTATCTCCCAATTGAGTCTTCTACTTCTTTAATCCGCACCGCGGTCTTGAGGACGGTGTCCGGATTGAGGGATATGGAGTCTATTCCCTCTTTTACTAAGAACTCTGCCAGCTCAGGGAAGTCTGATGGACCCTGTCCGCAAATTCCCACCTGCAGACCTTTCTCATGGGCTTTTTTAATGAGGGTGGAGATTAACGTATGGACGGATTTATTCATTTCATTGCCAATATGCGCCACTAATTTAGAGTCACGGTCCAATCCTAATGTAAGCTGCGTCAAATCATTAGACCCTATGGAAAAACCGTCAAAAATATCCGCATATTCTTCTACCTGCAAAATGTTTGATGGGATTTCTGCCATCACCCACACATGGAGTCCCTCATCTAACTCTTCTTTGTGTTCTTTGTTGCGCTCATGATCATGGCTGAGTCCATGTTTTGCCATTTCTTCAATAACCTTTTTCCCTTCCTCCGGCGTCCTGCAGAATGGGATCATAACCTGCAAGTTATGAAGTCCCATATCATTTCTTACTTTCATTACTGCCTTACATTCTAAAGCGAATGCGTCAGAAAACTGCGGATCAGTGTAGCGGCTTGCCCCGCGCCATCCTATCATAGGGTTTTCTTCATGCGGCTCAAATAGTTTCCCCCCAATAAGCCCGGCATATTCATTTGATTTAAAATCACTAAATCTCAAGAGTACTTCGTGAGGATAAAATGCAGCGGCCATAATAGCAATACCATATGCTAACTTATCAATATAATAATCTACCCGGTTGTGGTACCCTGCGGTTAACTGGTCTATCTGCTTCTTAACTTCCTGGTCTTCTAAAGAGTCGTATTTTAATAGAGCATTCGGATGGATTTTAATAAAGTTAGAAATAATAAACTCTTCGCGGGCAAGACCAACTCCCATATTAGGTATAAAGGAATAGTTAAAAGCAAGCTCAGGGTCTGCCGCAATCATTTTTATTTTAGTCTTTGGCAGCTGGAACCCTGAAAGGTCTGTTTTATCTATCCTGAATGGTAAAATTCCTTCATAGACCACCCCGCGTTCACCCTCCGCGCAGGAAACTGTAATTTCCTGTCCGTTTGGTACTACCTTTGTTGCTTCACCGCAACCTACTATTGCAGGTATACCTAACTCCCGGGAGACAATAGCCGCATGGGAGGTACGTCCGCCTGAGTTGGTAACAATGGCTGAAGCTATCTTCATGATAGGCTCCCAGTCAGGGTCAGTAATTTCAGCAATCAATACTTCCCCTTTTTGGAATTCACTCAACTGGCTGGGGTCTTTAATAAACCGCGCTTTTCCCTGTCCAATTTTTCTTCCCACTGCCGCTCCGGTGATTAACTCTTTCCCTTTTTCCAAAAGCACACACTCTTCAAGGGACGTCCCGTCTTTTCTTGCCTGTACTGTTTCCGGCCTGGCCTGCACTATATACAACTCTTTTGTTTCTCCATCAAATGCCCATTCCATGTCCATAGGTTTCTGGTAGTGCTCTTCTATCATGAGACCCCAGCGGGAAAGCTGCAGGATATATTCATCTGAAAGAACAAAAGCCTGGCGGTCATTTGGGGGAACCGGAACGTCTTTTGTAGGAGAGGTGCCCTCATTAGAATAAATAAGTTTCTTTTCTTTACTCCCTAATTTTTTACTGATAATAGCGTTGAAACCTTTTTTCAGGGTTGGCTTAAAAACCATAAACTCATCCGGGGTTACAATCCCTTTCACCACATATTCCCCTAATCCCCATGAACCATTTATCAGAACCACATCCCTGAATCCGCTTTCTGTATCCAGGGAAAACATCACCCCGGATGCGCCCCTATCAGAACGTGCCATTTTCTGGACTGCCACAGAAAGCGCTATCTTAAAGTGGTCAAATTTCTGGTCAACACGGTAGGAGATAGCGCGGTTAGTAAATAGGGAAGCAAACGCTTTTTTAATTGCATCCATCAGGGAGCGTTCTCCTTTAATATTTAAATATGATTCCTGTTGGCCGGCAAAGGAAGCATCCGGCAAGTCTTCTGCGGTAGCAGAAGACCTCACCGCAACATCTAGGTCTTCTTTATTTATATTAAGCTTTTCTGCCATCTTTGCGTAAGCCTCTCCAACCGCTGCATTCATTTCATCCGGGAATATGGCAGACATGATCATTTCCCTGATCTTTTCGCCGGCTTGTTCTAATTGTTTAATATCCTGGGTATTCAGACCATCTAGTACTTCTGAAATTTTCTTATCAAGCTGGTTCTTCTCAATAAAATATTTGTAAGAGTAAGAGGTTACCGCAAAACCGTAGGGTACTTTTATGCTTTCGTTTGGAAAAAGTTGGGATGATGCGTGGGTGAGGTTCTGGAACATTTCCCCCAGGTTTGCATTCTTTCCTCCTACCAGAGGTATATCATTCTTATTAATCTCATCAAACCATAATACAAATTGCTCTTCACGGGCAGCCATAATATCCATGCTACAGCATTTTAAGAATTTGGTAAAGAGGCATTCTTACAAAGTAGGAAAAGTGCGTAATTTTGGGTATAATATCTCCTATGCCAAAAGTCAGGAAAAGGGTAGGCCGTCCAAAAAAAATACCAAGAAAGCAGAAATCTGTAGTTAAAATTTTTGAACATGATTTTTACAGGCATTTCATGTATACCCTATTCCTCCTTCTCATATCATCCCTTGCCACCTCTTTTGTCTGGGCGGCATTTACCCAAAAACCAAATCCCGTAACTTCTCTTTTTTTGAAAAATGACGTTAAAAAACCTTTGGCAAATGGGTATAAGTATGAAGAAAAAGGAAGTCCATTTGATATCCATATTAATGATAAAAATTCTCAAGTTATTTTTAACGGAGACCGTTCTAAAAAGCGGATCGCACTTACCTTTGATGCTGAAATGACTGATTCTATGAAAGCAGCTGTTTTGAGCGGCAAGGTTTCTTATGACAAACGGATCATAGATATTTTAAATAGGACACAAACAAAAGCCACTCTGTTTTTAACCGGCATGTGGATAGAGTTGTATCCAAAAGAGACTGAAGAATTTTCCAGCAATCCACTACTTGAGCTAGGAAGCCATTCATACACAGACAGTTCTTATGACGGGTATTGTTTTGGCTTAACGCAACTCCATAATAGGGTAAAAATTGAAGAGATTGGGGCAACGGAAAAATTATTGCGGGAACATGGACATATAGATAATTTTTTGTTCCGCTTTCCCGGCGGCTGCTATAAACCGGAAGACATAAAACTGGTAAACCAGGCAGGTGACATAGTGGTGCACTGGGATGTAGCTGCTGAAGATGGGTTTAATGAAAATACGGACTCTATAGTAAAAAACGTGGTGTCAAAAACACAAAACGGGTCTATTATAGTTATGCACATGAACGGCGGGCCTACCGCACCCAAGACGGCAGACGCGCTGCCGGAAATTATTTCCCAACTCAGGCAAAAAGGGTTTGAATTTGTTAAAGTAAATGAGCTGTTGAACTCAGCACCTGAACCCAGAGGATAATCTGGTTATAAAATCTGTTTGAGCAGGTCAAAATCATGTTCAAAAACAATCTTAAATTTTTTAAATCTAATAGCGGCAGAAGGGTGGTACATAATGAAATATTTCCCTTCCTCCAACTTCCCGTGTTCTTTTGACACCTGCACATCACGTCCTAAAACCGCCAAGCATGCCACCCTTCCCATAGGTACTATGATCCTGGGATTAATAATAGCAACCTGTTTTTTAAAATGGATGAGGCCATGTTCTATGTCTGAAGGTTTTGGGGTTTTATATTCCGGCAAATACTTTACCGGACTCGTAATGTAAACATCCTCTTCTTTCAATCCAATCCGGCGAATATTTTCCCGTAATAATTTGCCTGAGCGGCCAATAAACGGTCTTCCGGTTGCAGATTCATTTCTTCCGGGTGCTTCCCCAACAAACAAAATATCTGCATCCGGATTCCCTTCCCCCGGAACCGCCTGGCCTACTTTCCCTCTTTTACACTCGTCACAATGTTCTATTTCAAACGCAATCTTATCCAATTCTCTTTGCTTGCTATCCATTTCACACTATTCTAGCAGGTACTACCGGAGTGTTGCACCCCCTACTATATCTGTTCCCCCTCTAATAACCACATCCTTTATTATAGTTGTCACTTTTGGATATGACCTATATGCATCAAGAGCTGACCCGTCACCATTAAAAATGGCTAGGCAAAAAGTTCTTGGATAAGAATCGTCCGTATTGTCAATTAATGAAAAATCAAATAACCCTGCATTATTATTTGCTAGTGTATTTTGGTGGTTGGTTATGTCTTCAG
Organism: Candidatus Levyibacteriota bacterium; assembly: GCA_050255815.1. Lineage (GTDB taxonomy): Bacteria > Patescibacteriota > Microgenomatia > Levybacterales > GWA1-39-11 > JAGORM01. Next base: position 37,153 of record JBLMVJ010000019.1, read on the forward strand.
AATTATCACTTAACCATGTTTCAATATAGTCTTCTAAAATAGTTATATACCCGCTGTCGGAAGGGTCATTGCCTGATGATGAGATGAATGCATTATTTCCCCCGGATGAAGGATTAGGGTTATAAGCAATAGGTGTTCCATTGGCTATAGTGTCAACCGGACTATAAACTCCATCGACACAATCTCCACTTACCGGCAACTCTGCATACTCTAACATCCAATCACCAGAATCAACCGCAAGTGTAGTACCTGAAGGACTATCCACATCTAAAAGCATTCTCAACCTGAAGGCTTTGCTTGGAGCATTTAACGTGGCAGGTGTATTTGCTGCAACATATGGATCAGAAGGATTGGGCCCATCAATATTTTCAAAAAACCGGTATCCTCCCTGGGACACAGATATTTGCGGGTTAAATGAAACAATCAGATTATCGCAGGTACCGCCTCCTGCATTATAAGTAACAGCGTCAGCTGTGGAAACCGGAGGATTATTGACAACTTCAGACCAGCTGCTATCAAATGTCCCACTGGATCCATTAAAACTTGAGGCTGAGTCGGTATAAGCCGAATGAGCTGTAACTGTCCGGGTTGAGGTTGCTGAAAATGCGGAGATAACCAGCACATCCGGATTGCTTGGTGTTAAGTTGGGGTTTGTGTTTTGATGAGCCCCGTTATTACAAGTAGTAGATGCATTTAATCTGTTTCTTCTGTCTCTCACTGAACTGGTAGAATTACCGGAAAATTCCAAAGCCTGGACAGCAATAACCCCTGATGAAGACGTAGAACAAGTAACGGTCGTTGACAATCCGGTGGGAGCAACTCTATAGTACATATAAATTCTTGGGCCTGAAGAATTATTGTAAGCAGAAGTCCACCCGCTCTGGCTTGAAAATGAACTATTAGTAGTGCGGTAACAGATTTTGATAACTAAGTTATTTCTGGTAATTGGATTTGGCAATACGGCACTTACTGACCTTCCGGAAGTAGTATTGTGCGCCTCCTGCACAAATTGGAAAATTGAGTCGGATGCAATTTTCCAAGCTTTTCCTTCACTGTAATTACCAATACGCAATGGGCCTACTATATAAAATTCCGGGGATACCCTGGGAAAATGAATAGTATAGCGCAGAGTATATTTTTTTCCCTTTCGCCAGTCTACTTCCCATTGAACAGTTTTGTACTCATTCCCTTCAATCACTCTACCAAAGTTTCCTATATTAGAAATTGAAAAGCTTTCGGGCACGTAATCAGACACAATCCCTTTATAATCATTACCCGGTATTATTACTGACTCTACCGGATAATCAACTGCAGGATAAATTCTTGTTGGAAAAAAACGCTCTATATTAAAGGCCGGATTCTCTTCTACGGTAAATGATGAATGAATACTCCTTTTCCCAAAAACGCTTTCTGCTTCCATGGTTAGTGTATATGTTCCTAATTCTTGTGCCTTAATCCCTGAATAAAAATCAGGCTTATTAGTGACTGAACGGTCTGCACATTCATTACTTCCCTTAATTGACCCATCCGTAGTCGACTGTTTTGTTATCTTCCCACTGGGACTCTCAATAGTCAGCCATATATGCGCTGTATTAAACTGGAGTTTTTCTCCGGCTATGCATTTTGTGTCCCCTAAGTCTCCCAAAACAACCATTCCAAGCTCAACTTGCTCTCCTTGCTTATAAACTGCCTTGTTTGTATTCACTGCTAGTACCCCCCAGGTAAAATCCTGGGATATAATTATGTCTTCATCATTAACTGACCTAACTTTTACATGCAGGCTATACATACCGGGCTGGATACTATTCTGTGAAGGAGGTGAAAGCAAAAGAAGTTTGGACTGTAAATTCATTTTTTTATCTAAATCAATTTTTATATCCGCTTTAGTATTTTCAATATAAGCCTCAACGGATCCCTGCCTTTTTTCCTGGCTTAAGCTCCAAAAAGAAGAATATTTAGTACCTGAAAGGTTAACCTCAAACTGGGGACGTGAAGTCAGTTTTATATCAAAGGCTTCAATTTTTCCTTGATCTGGATTTATTTTAATTACCTGTTTTGATTGGGGGATATAAGCTTTTGGTTTTGTTGTTTCCTTATGAAAGGAAAGGGTATAAAAAAAAACGAAAAAACAGGAAAAAATTATAGTAACTATTAAAATTGAAATCAGGTTTACCTTATGCCTGCCTAAAAACTTTCCCACAAGCACATAATATTCCCTATGGTGGTGAGTCAATCTGTATAAAGTTGGCTCAATTTGACCGGATGAGGTGAGTAAGAACAGGGTTTATCTGATACGTTTTGTTTTGGACTACTATTAGTTTTTTTCCGAGTTTTGCATATACTTTTCTGTTAATTTTCACCATAGCGTCATATACCTGTCTCCAGTTTTTCCCCTGGTCATTATCCCCAAAAATATCTAATAGCTCATCAGTTTCAAAACGTCTTGCCGGTTTTTTAATAAGAGTTGTAAGTAAATAATACTGGTTGGTAGCATAAGGAATTTTTATTTCCGTCTCTGCCAGATTTAATATTCCCGTCTTGCCGGAAAAAGAAATATTGCTGGGCATAGTAACTAATTTAGTATTTCTTTTTAGTTGAGATCCATATATCAAAAATGTAGCAACAACTAGCAAGCTAATTCCTAAAACGCTTTGCAATTTTATATATTCTAAAACAAGGGAAAATATAGGGGAAAGATTTTCTCCAATTATTAAAATGCCTATAGGTGTATTATTTTTCTTAAGCACCTCTGTCTTTAATGCATACCATTCACCGGTTGCTTTATCCCTCATGATCCTATCCTTGGCAGCACTAAATTCACGTTTCACATAACTGGGGTCAATAAAACTGGAAATCCTTCTCAGATTTGTTACATTAGTACTTTTTTTGAGGATAGCATTGTATTTATCAACTACAAGAAAGGCAACATCTGTGGGTAATTTCCGCTCATCTATCTTACTAACTTCTATAATTGAATTCTTCACCGTAATTTTTGAAAAAATTTTCTCCTTTGTCTCCCTTAATTTTGTGTCAATCTCATCAAGAATTTGCATAGGAGGATTTGTATAAGAAACTGCAATCACCCCTATTGTCTTCCCATTATCCCTGATAGGCTCAGAATATATCCTTCTCTCTTGGTTTGTAATAGTATTGATTGTTTGTGGTTTTGTATAATTTAGTAATAATTTAAAATCGGCGGTGTCAAGAAAGCCATGAATTGGACTTCTTCTGTCTATCACGAAACCTTCAGTAGAAATAAAGTACAGGGGAAAACTTGCTAATAATGTAGGGTCTGAATTATAAAGAGAAAGATTCCATTTGCTATTATTAGTAAACACCGCATCTTTTTTTATCTGTGCTACCTTTACTGACAGCCGGTTTTTAATTACTCCGTATTCTATGCCGGCAATAATTACCATACTTAACAGTAGTTCTAAACAGAAAAGGAAAAGAGGGATTCTCAGGTATGCCATGAATGCCTTTGAGGAAAAAGGTGATTCCATAATGCATGGCAGATTATAGTAGAAATAACTCAACAATGGAAGGCTGCACCTTATTTGGTACTTTTGATTCTGTTTCCAAAGTAATGGCCATAGGGGGATTATAGTACAAATTAAGCTTTGGGGAAATTATTGAGATATTACAGTTACTGCAGATAAAGCTGCCTTTAATGAATTTAGGGCGAAAAGATTGCGCCCCACTCAACCGCGGTAAATCCTGATCTTTTAACTGGATTTTCTTTTCTGGGAAAAGGAACTTGAATAAGACTTTTCAAAGGTTTGAAATAAAGTTCTACCCGCAAAAGAACATCCGGTTTTGGCGTGATAGTTAACGGGTATATTTCAGAGATAGTTTGTTGGGTTAAATTTGACACAAAGTAATAGGGAGATTCTGGCAGCTTTGTTTTCCAGAAGGAAATAAATTCATTTGCTTCTGACTCTGTTAGCCCCAGCTCTTTCACATAGTCTTTTGAAAAAGTAAACAAGCTCCTAAATGGTATTACGTAGCCACCATCCGGCTGAGGCACAGAAAGTAAAGCTTCATAATATAAATAATCTAAAGAATTATTAATTCTTCCATTTGGTGAAGCGGCTACTTCCCAACCATAGGCTTTTGAATTATAGAGGCTGTCTGTTTTTATCAAGCTCCCTTGCGGATGGATTTCAACCTGTACCCGTTCTGTTTTTGGGGGATATAAATAAATAGCAGGTTTACCTCCATAAACTGTAGGCATAGTAGCATAGTAGCCAACTGCAGAATATTTTTGCCACGTGCCATTTTGCTTTATATAAACTTCATTTCGAGTTGTTTTTAACAAGTTAACGTTCCATTTGTCTTTTGACCAAAGGGCAGTAGGATTAGAAGCTTTCCCGTATACGTCAACTGCAAAAGGCTGGATGTCTGTATTATCTCCCCGGACGTAATAGGGCTGGGTCATTCCCGGACCATCTTCCTGAGTGTTAACACAATTCATATGCCACATAGCAGTAGTATTTTTTTCAAATCCTCCCCATGAGTCCTTTGTTCCTATAATAGGTGTTACCGTCTTAGAAAAAGTTGAAGAATCAGAAAAAGCCTCTCCAGACTTCACATAATTCACCATAAATCCTCTATTTGTATCAGGGGAACTGGCTACTGGCTGCAACTTGGCGGCAACGTTTGGGGTGTACGGCCAATAACTTTCTACCGGATCCTTTCCGTCTGAATCGTGGTATGTAGAAAGAGTAAAATTATCCGGGAATGTTTTTAACGGAACCAGGGCAGGGGCTGTACACGTAGAAACCACCTCAAGGGGCCTCACACTATCCGCCATTTTTTGTGCAATCTCTTCTGCATTTGTAAGAAAGTATCCATGGGTTTGGAAGGCTTGAGTATCTACCTTTACCTGGTATTTCAAGCCATATACCTTAAACTCCTTAACAATATCTCCAGGTTTAGTATACGTAGGATCAGTGTCTCCCACGCTTATCATTCCATCCATAAAGGGTTTATTTTTATCATAACTTTTATCTAATACATTAAAGTTTATGCAGTTCCAAAATCCTCCGCCTGAAGGACATTCTGAAGCAGTCCAGGTATCCGGATAATCAATCTCATATCCACCATATGAAAATTGGTACGTTTTCCAGGTGGTTATAGGGGGAAGCGGCATTTTATCAGGTAGAGGCACGGTAGGAGCTGGCATGCTGGGAATCATACTGGGAAAGATGCTGGGAAACGGTGGCAAAGACGGCATTGAGTTTTGGGTAAGTGTTTTTTTCTGGGGGACCTTATCAAGTGAGAAAAGAAGATAAACGCAAAGTCCCAAAGCCAGGAAAAGAAAAACAAGTAAGACTATAGCAAATTTCTTTTTGGGTTTTTTAGGTGGGATAACTGGAGCAGTAGGTTCTTGGATTTCAGGAACAACCGGAAGAGGAAGTTTAGTTTCTTCTTTGGGCATATAACCATTTAATATAGATCACTAAGTAAAGTCAATAAAAAAGAGAGATTGAATTGATGATGTATAATATGAGGTATGAAGTATGCGGCAGGATTACTTCTAGCATTACCATTCCTTTTCTTTTCCTCTCCAGCATGTGCTGCTACCAGTACTGTTTCTGTCCACACAGAAGGGGATTCAAACGTTTCAGTTCATAGTGATGTAAAAAGCAGTAGCACCAATAAAACAGTGGTTACCCAAAATGGGAGCACCAGTGTTCACATAGAGCAGACGGGAAATGGTACCTCTAAAGTAGATGTAAATGGAAGACAGTGGGAGCTGAATGGCCCCGGGAAAATTGATGAGGAGACAGGAACTCCAAATCCCAGTTCTGACAATACACCTACCATCACTATTCCTGCTGTATCTATTACACCGTTCCCAAACCATACGGCAACTATCTCACCAATCCTAACCGTCCAGGAAAAACCTCGTACTAGCTTTATCCAACAAGCAATAGCAACCTTCCTCAAACGCCTCTTTACATTTCTGGGAATTTAATACTTCGACTCGCTTTGCTGGCTCTCTTCAATAGAGCTAGAATAGAGCTAGGACGTCCAGAGCCAGCTTCTTCTACTTTAAGTGGTCTCTGGGTAGTGGTAATCTCTTCTCTTCCGACAAGCTCAGAATCATTATCCTAATTCCGGATAATGACACTTCTTCCACTTTTTACCGCTTCCACACCAGCATGGGTCATTACGACCCAGCTTTTCCTTTTTCACGCTGTCATCCATGGAATCATTCGAGCTTCCTGTATCCCCAGTGAGATACCCACCTGCTACCTGCGACGTGCTACCTGCTTGCTCACTTACCTCTGTCTCCGGCGCATTGGTTGCAATATCTCTTCTTCCTTCCAGCTCCTCCAGCGGTTCTTGCTGTGGCATAGCTTGTATATTTATTTTATACACTCTATGGGTTATCCCATCATCTATGGCTGCAAGCAAACGTTCAAACATACTGAACGCTTCACTTTTATACTCAACCAGTGGGTCGCGCTGACCATAACCTCTTAATCCTATACCGGTCCGCAAATCTTCCATAGCAGTCAGATGCTCCATCCAAAAATTATCTATTGAAGATAACGTTACCAGCTTTAAAATGTTTTCTATATTTTCTTTCCCAAATTGTTTTTGGCGCGCATTCTCAATCTGCTGAGTAATGCCATCCAAAAATTCCTCAACCTCTTCTATGGTCTTCATCTGCTTAATTTGGTTTACCAGGTGTGATTTAGAATGCTCGTCAAAATTTAGAACGGTAGTAAATTCATCAATTATATTCTCTGAGGGGTTGTCAGGGTCTGAAAAATGCATGGCAACAATTTCAGAAATCTCCGCCCGGACCTTTTCCAGGACAAATTCTGTTAAGTTCTCTGAACCGTCTACTATACTACGCCTTAATTTATAAACTATTTCCCTTTGTTTATTTAAAACATCATCATAGTCCAGTAAATTCTTCCGGCTTTCAAAGTTAAACCCTTCCACTTTTACCTGGGCTTGCGAGATGACACGGGTTACCAGGGGGTGAGTAAGCGGCATATCTTCAGGGAAATTAAAACGGGTCATAAGACCTGCTATCTGTTCCCCTCCAAATACCCGCATAAGGTCATCCTCAAGTGAAAGTATAAATACTGATCTTCCCGGATCTCCCTGGCGTCCGGACCGTCCACGCAACTGGTTGTCTATACGTCTGGATTCATGCTTTTCCGTTCCTATCACCAGTAAACCACCGGCTGCCTTTACACTTTCGTGCTCTTTTTTCCATGCATCATACTCTTTCTTAAACCTGGCCTGACCCTCTTTCCCCTGGTATTCCAACTCAAAAGAAGACGGCGGCTGGCCACCTAAAATAATATCCACCCCGCGGCCTGCCATGTTAGTTGCTACCGTCACTGCTTTTAACCGGCCTGCATCTTTAATAATAAGCGCTTCCCGCATATGGTTCTTTGCATTTAACACCTGGTGGGGAATTTTCTTGCGCTTCAGATACTCTGAAATAATTTCATTCTTATCTATAGAGGTGGTACCTACTAAAACGGGTTGGCCTTTTTCATACGCTTCTTCAATTTCTTTCACTACTGCCGCTACTTTTGCCCGGGTAGTTTTATAGATTAAATCAGGATGGTCTTTCCGTTCTGTTGGCCTATGGGTAGGGATCACTACTACGTCAAGCTTGTAAATTTTATGGAACTCTTCTGCTTCTGTAACCGCAGTTCCGGTCATACCACCTAACCTGGTATAAAGCCTGAAATAATTTTGCAGTGAAACAGTAGCCAACGTTTTAGATTCTTGCTGTATCTGTACACCCTCTTTTGCCTCTATTGCCTGGTGTAACCCTTCTGATAATCTTCTCCCCTCCAAAAGGCGACCGGTAAACTCATCTACCAGAATTACTTGTCCATCCCTGACAATATAGTCCTTATTGTTGTGGAATAAAGTCTGCGCCTTCAGTGCTGCCTCTATGTGATACACCGTATCAAAATCTTTTTCATAAATATCCTTTACCCCGTATAATTTTTCAATTTTAGAAATACCATGCTCCGTTAAGTGGACTGTCCGCAATTTCTCATCAATTTTATAGTCTGTATCGGCAGATATCTTGTCTACAATCTTTGCGTAATCATAATATTTCTGGGAGGGGGTCTCATCCGGCATGGAGATAATATGGGGAGTCCTGGCCTCATCTATAAGGACTGAGTCTACCTCATCTATCACTGCAAAATAATGTTCTTTCTGGACAGTCTGGGCAATATCCTGGACCATATTATCCCGTAGATAATCAAATCCAAATTCTGAGTTAATACCATATAGGATATCTTTCTCATATGCTTCTTTCCGGGAAATAGATTTTAAATGGATAAGACGGTAATCTTTTGCTTCTGTGTCTACATATTCAGGATCATAGGCAAATGATTGTTCTGAAATAATAGTGGCAACGGTCATTCCCAGGAAACTAAATACGGCACCCATCCATCCGGCGTCCCTGCGAGCCAAATAATCATTTACGGTTACTAAATGCACCCCTTTTCCGGTTAATGCATGCAGATACAGAGCGGGAACGGCAGAAAGAGTTTTTCCTTCCCCTGTCTTCTGCTCAGCAACTTTTCCCTGTGCCAGCACCGTAGCAGCAATTAGTTGGACATCATAGTGACGCTGGCCTATGGTACGCATAGCAGCCTCCCGTACCAGGGCAAATGCTTCCGGTAAAATAGAATAGAGGGCTTCCCCTTTTTCCAGCCGTTTTTTTAACTCCTCCGTCTTTTTTGGAAAATCTGAATCTTTTAGCTTTTTAAGCTTTGATTCAAACTTATTTATTTCCTCAACAATAGGACGGATTTTTTTAACCTCACGGTCATTTGAATCAAATATTTTTGTAAGTGTCCCTAACATAAATAATTAGAATTTAAATTGAATAAAGAAAATTGAGGGTAAGATAAGGAGTAGGAAATTTCAGATTTAAATTCTACCTATATTTTACCATATTAAGGTGGAATTTGTGGTCTAAATATGGTCCAGCCCCGACTGAGCGGGGCTGGGGAATACCATTTGATCAATTGGTAATCGCTTTTAATGCGAATCCAATCAGAAAAACTTCAAAGCTTAGCTTTAGAGCTTAGGATCCGCTGGGATCCGCAACTTTTAAAGCTTAGCTTTAAAAGTTATTTCTTCTTCTTCTTTTTCTTTGCAGCCATGGACAGATCACCTCCTTGGTTTTTGAACTTTAAAATGAATTTAAAATTCAAGTTTATAGGATACATTAATCGTGATAAAAATTGCATGATTTGTCAAGAAAAAAACCCTGCTTCAAAAATGAAGTTTTGGATTGAAGAATAGGGAAAAATTATACCGTGAAAACTGCGCTTTTTTAAGCATTTTCAACATAATTTTTGGAAAAAATGGCTTACTATTATTTCTTTGGGGTTATTACATCAAATCCGGTGTATTTTTGCAGAACCGGAGGAACTACCACTGACCCATCAGCCTGTTGGTAATTTTCCAAAATAGCAATAAGGGTCCTTCCTATGGCAAATGCCGTACCATTCAGAATAGTCACAAACTCTTTTTTATCCTTTTCCTGATATTTTATGTTCAATCTACGAGCTTGGAACTGACCAGTAGTAGAAATAGAGTGGGTCTCCCTATACTTATTTTGCGCCGGCATCCAGGTCTCTATATCCCGCGTTTCTGCCGCCGGGAAAGAAATATCCCTTGAGGCAAGACGTACAACCCGATAAGACAGCCCCAATTCTTCCATAAATTTCTCTGCCAATGCAGTTAATTTCCCCAGTTCCAGCTCATCATCTTCCGGCTTTGCAAAAGATACCATCTCTACCTTTTCAAACTGGTGGACGCGCAAAATTCCGCGCGTATCTTTTCCGTATGACCCAGATTCACGGCGGAAAGCAGGGGAGAAGCCTACGTATCTTTTTGGCAAATCTGCTGCTTTAAATGTTTCATCTGTATGCATCGGAACCAATGCGTGCTCCGCAGTTCCTATTAAGTACAACGCATTCTCTGCTTCCTGTCCTTTTTCCACTTCTTCAACATTCTGCGTCACATAATAATTAGTCTTATTTTCCGGGGTCCAGTAGCCAAGTCCCTTGGTAATTTCATTTTTTATAAGTACGGGGGGGAATACAGGAGTAAAACCGTCTTTTCGTAAAGTGTCCAAAGCAAACTGGACTAATGCAAGCTCTAAAAATACTGCTTCATTTTTTAAATAAGCAAACCGTGCACCGGAAACTTTTGCGGCACGGGCTACATCTATAATATCCAGCATCTCACCCAGTTCCAAATGGTCTCTGATTTTGAAATCAAACTTTCTGGGCTCCCCTACCGTCTTAATAACCTCAAAATCATCCTCTCCGCCTAAAGGTACTTCAGGGGCAGGAAGGTTAGGTATTTTTAGAAGTTCTTGCTCAAGTTCTAGCTTGACTATTTTCAATGAGGACTCAAGCCCATCCAACTCTTCCTTAATCCTTTTTCCCTCTTCAATGTTCCGGTCTTTTGCTGCAATATTGCGCTTTGCCTGCAATTCCTGGACCTGTGTGTTCAACTCCCGGTACTTTTTATCTAATTCAAGTACTTTTTCCACATCCACATCCACGCCTTTTTTCTGCGCATCCTGTTTTACCACCTCCGGATTCTCCCGTATAAACTTTAAGTCCAACATAGTATTTAAGGTTAAAAGGCAAAATGCAAAAGTCAAAACTGAAACTCAAAATTTAAAAGTTTTAAAGATTATAATTTTTACCTTTGACTTGCACTTTTGAATTTTGATCTTTGATTTTTGAATTAACTTATCCCGAGTTTTTCCATTAACTGAGGCTTAAGTTTTTCAATTGCCTTGTACCTGTGATTATACAGCTTTTCCTCTTCTCCTGAAAGGTCACGCTCATGATAATATTTTTGGATTTGGGGAAGATAAAAAAATGAACGGTATGGATACCCATGCAACAGCTCAAGAAGAGGTTCTTTTGCAATAATCCCATCTACCCTACCTTCTTCCTGGATTTTTTCCCCATTTGGAAAAACTACTGTTACCATGGTGATAAAAGAAGCTTTCCTGTTTTCACCCGGTAAATCTTTTGCTACCTGCTTCATCTTTTCAATAATCTTCTCATCTGTTGAGTCTTCTCCTACCCACCGTTTTGAATGAAGTCCCGGCATGCCTCCCAATGCATCTATTTCTACACCGCCATCATCTGCCAGGGTTGGAAGACCGGAAAGATTTGCATAAAAACGTGCCTTCCCTTCCGAATTTTCAGCGTAAGAGTTTCCGTTTTCTTCAAAGTCCTGGTCAATTCCTACGTCAGCAAGCGAAACCAGCTCTAATGGCAAGTCTTGTAGAAAATGCTGGAACTCCTTCAACTTTCCCCTGTTAGTAGTAGCAATTAATAGTTTCTTCATGCTTCAAGACTTGTCATTCCGGACTTGATCCAGATCCTGTGAGACCCTAAATCAAGTTTAGGATGACAAAGAGTACAGTTATTATACTAGAGAGCTACATTTTGGTACAATTGCAGAATGACAAACAGGAATCTGGTGCTGGAAAAAACTGAAGAGTATGAGCTTTTGGATTCAGGTGGTGAACAAAAGCTGGAACGCTATGGACAATATGTTATAGCAAGACCTGAAAAACAAGCCCTGTGGAAGAAATCCCATCCGGATTTATGGGAAAGGGCAGACGCTACATATATTAGAACCACTGATAAATTTGGAGAATGGAAAACAAAACAGAATATTCCTAATGAGTGGATTTTTAATGCATCTTCCAGTTTTAAGATGAAGTTAAAATTAACTCCCTTTGGCCACGTAGGCATTTTCCCAGAACTTAAAAGTCAATGGGACTGGATTCAAAATATTACTCAAAATTCTCCTTCTCCCAAAGTCCTTTCCCTCTTTTCCTATACCGGTGCCGCAACGCTAGCTGCTGCTGCTGCCGGCGCACTGGTAACCCATGTAGATGCTTCAAAACCCGCTATTTCCTGGGCAGTAGAAAACCAGAAACTATCAGGACTGGAGCCTAAACCAATCAGATGGATAGTAGATGATGCGCTAAAATTTATAAAAAGAGAAGAGCGCCGGGGAAACATATATGACGGCATCATTATGGATCCGCCTAAATTTGGCCGAGGCCCAAAAGGTGAAGTGTGGCAGTTTGAAGAAGATTTTCCCGAATTGATGGAATCCTGCACAAAGATTTTGGCAAAGAATCCTCTATTCTTTTTAGTTACCGCATACACGGTACCTATCTCACCTATAACACTTACCAATATGACCGCTGATATCTTGCCAAATAAAGAAAAAATTGAATTTGGAGAGATAACTATTAAAGAGTCGGAGTCTGGAAGACAACTACCTACCTCTATTTACGCCCGCTGGAATGCTTAAATGCAGAAATATCCGCAATCTCAATCTTTTTTCTACTTCCTTGATACGTTTTATACCAGATCCCTGTTTCCTGATCTAAAGTATACCCAAGCTTTCTCACCTGGTCAGAAGTCCATCTATCACGCAGGGCACCCCCTAGGCCGGTCGCTTCATCACGGATACCACCTACTACAACTTCTCCCCCTAGCTGGTACCTAAACCTGCTTAAAGAGTCCAAAATAACCTCATTTACTATGCCAAATAAGCCGGATCCGTACCCCTGTGATTGCCTGTGCTTGTCAGCATCTATACCAAATGTTACTGCAATAATTCCAGTTGCATCATGATGAAAAACATATTGTCCTCTGGCATAGCTGTCTCCAGTCCACTCATCTATCTGCTCATATATGTCCGTGTTAATTACCCGGATGGGTTCACCCAGGTTTATAGGAGCAAAAGTGGCATAGCGCAGTAAAAGCGGATCTTTTTCACCCAGAGGAACTTCTCCCCGCACCCTAGCAATGGCTCCTTGCAACCTGGGCCATGCATGTATAATTTTCTGTCTGTTCTCCTCCACAAGAGGATTTACCCGCTCTCCGGGGCCTTTTTCTGTCATTTATTCTTCTGGGGATTTTTTATCCGGTTTCAATGTGGGGAAAAAAACCATTTCCCGGACAGGCTTATCTATCAAAAGGGCAAAAAGTCTTTCAGAAACACCAAATCCGGCTGCCGGGGGCATACCATACTCTAATGCTTCTACAAAATCCTCATCCATCATTTGGGCTTCCTCATCCCCGGCTTCGCGCAGTTTCATTTGTTCTTCAAACCGCTCCCGCTGGTCTATAGGGTCATTTAGCTCTGAAAATCCTTTACCCAGCTCTGAACCCATAGCCAGAACCTGCATACGCTGTACATTCTGGGGTCTGTCAGGCAAACGTTTTGCAAGAGGTTCAACTTCAACCGGGTGGTTGAGTACAAACATAGGCTGGACAAGTTTTGGCCTGATTGTCTTTTTATATAAATAATCAAGAAGTCTACCCTTCCCTAAATTTGGCTCTACCTTTACATGCTTTTCATCCGCTAACTTATATAAATCTTCTACTGACAATTCTTCTATATGTATCTGCCAATGTTCATTTAATAATTCCGCGTAGTCTTTTCTGGGCCAGTTTCCTTCCCAGTTAATCTCCTGCCCATTCCACTGGGTTTTTAAACTTCCAAAAGTCTCCTGGATTACCTTTTTATACATATCTTCTACAAAATCCATGAGTTCAGAATAATCCGCATATGCCCAATAGAATTCCAGTTGGGTATAATCCTGCAAATGCTCATCATCTATTCCCTCATTCCTAAATATTCTGCCTATTTCAAATACCTTTTCAAATCCGCCAACCAAGAGCCTTTTAAGTGGTAATTCTAGTGAGATGCGAAGATATAAATCCATATCCTGGGCATTATGGTGGGTAACAAAGGGTCTGGCGTCAGCTCCTCCAGGAATTTGCTGTAAAACCGGCGTCTCAACTTCTAAAAATCCATGATCCACCATGTAATTTCTGATGCTTTGCCAGAATTTTGTTTTCTTTTTGAAATCATCCTTTACCTCAGGGTTCATCAAAAGATCCAGATATCTTTTTCTAAGACGGGTTTCTACATCCTTTAAACCGTAAAACTCTGAAGGGAGAGGTAATAAGGATTTAGTAAGAAGCTGCCAGGAAGCCGGCATAATAGAAATTTCTCCAGCTATGGTTTTCCCAACTTCACCTTCTACCTGGATAAAGTCACCTATATCTAAAAGCCTGAGGTTTTTAAAACCTTCCGGCCCCAGTATTTTTTTTTGGAAGAAAATTTGTATCTTTCCACTCTCATCTTTCAGGTCTGCAAAGGCAATATTACCATGCTCTCTATAGGAAAAAATCCTACCAGTGACCGCTACGTTCTTTCCCTCTGAATCCAAAGCCTGGGCAACAGAATGAGTTCTTTTAGTTGTAGCAGGGTAGGGGTCTATCTGTAATTCTTTTAGTTTCTCTAATTTTTCTAATCGCGCTTTTTTAAAGTTCTGTTCGTCCATACCAGTATTTTACTATATCTCATACTTTTCTGCCTAAAGTATTTACATTTTAACTTGCTCTTTTTTGTGCACTTACCGTGTTTCCTTCTGGTAGAGCATACAATCTATTCTCCCGGATAAATGTCTGCCTTGCATACTCTTTCACTATGTTACGCATTTCCCACCCTAATCCTTCAACTGCATTTCTTACGTTGGCACCAAGAGCACCTTGTTGGGCAATAGCAATCCGCTCCCCCTCTACACCAACCCGGGACATGCTGAGCTGCACCTGTGTACGGGGCTGCTCATCTATAAGCACCTGGGAAATATCAAGGGCAATAACCCGTCCATTATTACTAAAGTAGTGTTCTCCCGTTTTTAAATTATTTAATGCTTCAATTATATTTTTCATGTTTATCACCTCCTTTTTTCAGTTTTTAGCCATATTCTCCTTGTTCATGTGTCTAAAAACCGTTGGTTTTTAGCCATATTCTCCTTGTTCATGTGTCTAAAAACCGTTGGTTTTTAGCCATAAAAAAACCCCGCTGGTGCGGGGTCCGGTTTTTAAAAGTCCACAAAAACCAAACCCCTACGGGGTCTTCTTGGACTTCTTAGAAATAGTATTGAATGACATATTTTCCAAATAGTAACACTGCTGTCATGCAGTGTCAAGTTTTCTTTTCAAACCGGCTCATTAGTTCATATGCCTCATCTTTTATTTCTTCTGTCACCTCAAGCCTTACCATTCCTGCCCCCGGCTGCCCATAAAAAATGGTAAAGCCAAGAGGAGCGCAGAGTAGGGCAGGCAAAACAGCAAGATCCTCTTCCCCTTCTACAATAATCACTACCCTAGGCCCTCTCTCGCCCGGGAAGAAAGCTTGGGATGATTGCCTAAGAACTTTACGGATGGCTTTCGTTAGCTCTGAACTTACATTGCCTGCCGTATTTACTACCTTTATTTTTTCAGACGGTGGAAACTCCCCTTCCGGAATTTCTTTGCGCTCTACTTTGTTATCAATAATTGCCAACTGAGGAAAAATTTCCGCATCCAGAAATGTTTTTGTGGTCCTATCACCTACGGTTATTAATTTTTTAGAATTTATCCGGGGAGGTTCTGTAATGATTTCTCCCCAAATATCCTGTAGTTTTTTGCGTAGGGTAGAGGGGAGTAGAAAAGTACTTTCCAACCATTCCTGTTTTACAAATATCCGCCCTGCTCTGTTAATTTCCCCATTCCTTATTCTGGTAGAGGTTATTGGTTCACCATCTTCTGCTAGGGTTAATTGAAAAATCTCCAGCGGCAATTCAGGCATACCCTCCTCTACCCTTTTTTTATTTACCCCTCTACCCGCTTCTTCCGTTGCCGTGGTTACCGCTAGGGAATCGAATTTATAGGCAGGATTCAGCGTAGGGCCAAAGTGGTCATCTAGGGAAACAATTTCTATATCCTCTGCTCTCCCTGTGCTTTTTAAAAAGGCTTCAAGGGCATGCAGCCGGATATCATATGCTTCAACTCCTAAGCCTCCTTTATACGCATTAATATAGGTATCAGAAGTTAACCCAAGCACAACTTTTTCGCCTAGGCTTACTATAAAATTAAGAAAATCTTTGTGTCCTTGGTGGAGCCGGTCAAATGTGCCGCCTGCAGCTACTAAATGATATGCCATTAAGGGAAATTATATACCACTCGCAAATAAATTCGCATCGGGTATTACTTCTTCTAAGCTCATTTGCAGCAAAATAGTTGCAAATTGAGCAAGAAGAGTATAGTTGAGACTGGTGTTTTATACCATCCCAAACTTCTTCTTGAGGTTTACTACCATGTCTTCCGTCATCTTAGGTAAATCAAATTCATGTTTCCATCCCCAGTCGGAACGTGCTTTTGAATCATCTATAGTCATAGGCCAGGAATTTGCAATAGCTTGCCGTTTATCCGGATTATAGGTAACCTTTAAGTCAGGAATATGTTTTTTTAATTCTTCTTCTAGTTCTTTCGCGGTAAAACTTATAGCGGTCAGGTTATAGCTGTTTCTGATAGTAATCTTATGAGAATCTGCTTCCATGAGGTCTATAGTTGCCTTAATGGCATCATCTATATACATCATAGGAAGCGTAGTATCAGGTCCTACAAAACATTCATATGCCCCTTTTTGCAATCCATCATAAAAAATTGCAACCGCGTAATCTGTAGTGCCGCCACCGGGAGGAGTTTTCCAGGAAATAATACCGGGGTATCTTACGGATCTGACATCTAACCCAAACTTAATATTATAATACCTGCACAATCCTTCCCCGGAATATTTTGTCACACCATAAATAGTGGTAGGCTCCAAAACCGTATGCTGGGGTGTTTCAACCCTGGGAGTGGAAGGGCCAAAAGCGGCAATTGAGGATGGCCAAAAAATCTGCAAGCCATACTCAACTCCCAGATCCAGGATATGTTTTAGTCCATTCATGTTAATATCCCATGTCACGCTTGGATCAATTTCACCTTTTACTGATAACAGAGAGACCAGATGATATACGGTGTTAATTTGATATTTTTCAATAATCTTTTTTAATGTTTCTTTATCCCTGCTGTCAGCCTGCTCCAGAATACCGTCAAAATCTTTTGGTATGGTTGAATGGCCTACAGCCACTACATTTTCTTTCCCATACTTTTTCTGCAAGGCTGGGACTAATTCTGACCCTATTTGTCCAAATGCGCCGGTAACTAATATTTTTTTCATTTTGCGTACCCTTTGACAGGCTGAATACAATATCTAATTCAGTCTGTCATCCTGTGTACTCACAGGACCTACCTTAGTTCAAAAGCCCAAGTTCTTTCGCTGTCTCTTCAAATGCCTTAATCCCGAAATCCAGATCCTCCCTGCTGTGTGCCGCTGAAGGAATTACCCTTACTCTTGCCGCACCCTTTGCTACCATGGGAAATTTAATTGCTGATGCAAAAACATTCTTCTCCATGAGCTTTGCGCTAAATGTTGCGGCAATTTCTTCATCCTCTAACATGACGGGCGTTATAGGAGATTTACTTTTTCCGGTGTCAAAACCTAATTCCTGAAACTTGCTTTTAATATATTCCGTATTCTCCCACAGTTTTTTTACCAACTCGTCAGATTCCTGCAATATCTTGAAGCCTTCTAGCGCTGCTGCGGTATCAGGGATAGTGAGCGTATTTGAAAATAAAAATTGCCTCGCATTCTTTTTATAGTACGCAATTAATTCTTTTTTACCGGTAATAAATCCCCCCATAACGCTAAAAGCCTTAGAGAGGGTACCTACTTCTATATCTACCTGCCCGTGCAGTCCAAAATGGTCTACTATACCACGCCCTCCGCGTCCCAGTACTCCTTCTCCATGCGCATCATCTACCATGGTTAACGCCCCATACTGTTTTGCCAGTTCTACAATTTCCGGCAAGGGAGCCAAATCTCCATCCATAGAAAAGACGCCATCAGTTACAATTAGGATCTTTGCGTTTTCAATCTTTATGGCTTCTTTAAGCTGTTCTTCCAAACTTCCCATGTCCAAATGCTTGTAAATGAATTTATTCTTTACCTGGGAAAGCCTCACGGCATCAATAATAGAGGCATGGTTCAACTCGTCTGAAACTACTACATCTTCTTTTCCTATGATTGTTTGGATTGCTGCACAATTTGCCATATATCCTCCGGTCAAAACTATAGCGTCTTCTGCTTCTTTAAAGGCTGCAATTGTTTTTTCAAGCTCAACGTTTAAGATATTTGTACCTGCCAGAGTCCTATACCCGGTCCCCACTCCATACCGGTCTACTGCTTTCTTTACCGATTCAATTACCCTGGGATGGACGGCTAGCCCCAAATAATGGCTGGAACAGAAATTAAGCTTTTTGACACCTTTTACGGTAAGATATGCACCTTCTCCTGATTCAATTATTGCAGGAGAACTAGTAGTTTCCGGGGCCAATTTTTGGTAAAACACTGAAATATCCATGGTTTAGGATTAATTGTAACGAAGGTTAACCCTACGGTCAATTTTTTGAACAAATTGATCTTTTTTATACTTTTTGTTAAAATATTAACACTTCCCGCATAAAGAGGTTTCAGTGCAAGCCAGTTCGACAAACTCACTGCAGGCAGTACTAAAGAATATGATTACCGTACCAGAAGCGACAGAAAAAATTGTAAAAAGGTCCAGATACCTTTCAGAGGCCATGTCTAAAGACCTGATAAACCTATCTTCTTTAGCCCGGTATATTAAGCCAGAAATTGAGGAAATGCTCATAAAAGAAGTGAGTCTTCCTTCTGTTATTATGGCTTTAAAGAGGCTGAGTGTAAAGCTGGCGCCCACTTCTTCTTTTCAAAATATCCTCTCCACCGCCCCCCAACTTACCGTCCGGTCTTCCCTATCTTTCCTCAGGTCAAAAACCGGGAAGTCTGAACACACAGGAAGCCTATTTGCCTTAACCCAAAATGAAAAGGAAACCGTAGCTTTAGTAGAAAAACAAAAAGGAGAAATACCTGTTTCTGCCATCACGATTAAACTGGAAAAAAATCATAAAGACATGCCGGGAGTCTATTATTTCTTTCTGAAATCCCTTGCGTGGGAACGGATTAACGTTTTAGGGATCTTTGCCACAGAAGAACATTTCACTATAGTAATTGAGGATAAGGATACATCCCGCGCGTTTGGAATACTGAAAACATTAGGAAGCGAAGTTAGTGGATAGAAACAACGGTGTATGTAATTTTTCCTGCTGGTGCTTCAACCTCAATCTTTTCCCCCACACCTTTCCCTATCAAAGCCTTCCCTAAAGGAGATTCATGGGAAATTTTCTTGTTGTGGGGATCTGCTTCCCACTCTCCAACTAAAGAAAACTCTTCTTTCTTACCATTCACGGAAATTACAATTAAAGACCCAAGTTGTATTGTTTTTGTACCTTTAGAACCTTCAGTAATAAGCTCAACATTTTTAAGGATTTCAGATAATTCTTCTATCCTGCCATCAATTAAAGAAAGCTCTTCCCTGGCTGCCGTATACTCTGAGTTTTCAGAAAGGTCACCCATAGCGCGGGCTGCAGAAACCCGTTCCAGGACTTCAGGACGCTTTGTTTTAGAAAGTTCTTCCAGCTCACGCTTCAGCTCTTCCAAACCTTCTTTTGTTACAAATATTTTCTTTTTGTCTGACATAAATACTCCTTTTGGCTTAAAAAAAACCCCTTCCTTTGTATGGTTTGGGAGGGATCTTGATAATATCTTGATATTGCTCTAAAAATAAAAATTTATTTTAGAATAAATATCAAATGACACTATACTAGATGATCTTTGATATGTCAATATCCTGGAGTATGAGCTAATTTATTGCATATTCCAGTGCCCTTTTCTCTTCAATCTTCCTTTTTTTCATTTGGTTTTTTTGGGCCTTTATTTTAATTTCAAAAAGCTCCTGCACCATTTTTGCATAGGGTACCGGGTGGAACATAATAACAGAAGGAGTTATGTATTCTGAAGTCACCCTTTTTTTCATGTAAGTATATTGCATAAAGAAAAAAACACGGTCTATAGGGCGCAACATCCAGGAAAAAAGAGTAACGGAAGAATATTTTTTTTGCTCTTTGAATGCATGAGGAAGAAACTTTAAGGTCCACCTATTTTCAAACAGGAACTTTTGGTACATCTGGTTTTTTGATAGCAGGACCTTTAGTTGTGCTACTTCATGGGCAGTATAAATAGTCCTGTTTTTTTTGGGCATCTTCAATACATCTTCTGACAGAAACATATTGGGACAAATTTTATCCTGTTCAAACCTGCTTCCTCTTTTCCGCTTCTCCTGCAATAACAGGAGAATTACCTGGACCAGCAAGCGCGTAATCCATACGGTATTTTTTTTAGTGATAAAAAATAAATCTATATCATCATGCTTTTTTGCATTCTGCATAGAAACTCCTCCACTTACCCCTATGAGTTTTATAAAAGGAATAAATGCTAAAATATTTGAAATCAAAATTGCTTTTGCCATTTTTTTCTTATTTCCTGCTGCTTGAGCATTCCGCTTCTTAATGAACTTTAAATCTCCCCGTAAAACAACATACTGTCCTTCTACTTCAAATAATGCAGGGTTTTTTGAGATGACAGCCAAAAGCCTGGGATAGGAGATTCTTTTATGGTAATGCAGGTATTTGTAGAGTTCAGAAATAGTTACCGGATAAGAGAATATCTGAAAATAACAAAGAGTTTCAACAATTGCCTGCGGTAAAGGTTTATTCATATATCTTACTTCACTCCATATTTGCTCAAAACTTCAGTTTCCCCTGATCCTAATGTATCTATGGCAGAATCCGGGGAAGTATTATTTAGCATAGCATTTATTGCATTACCCAAATAAGTATTTAAGGCCGTATTCATGGCGGCGTCATACGTATCTGAGGAAAATGGTGTAGATACCGCGTTATCAGCCTGGTCTAAAAATGGTTTTAAAAGAGGATTGGAAGCCAGTGATGCCTTCATGTCTTTCCTGGGATACAACTCACCAAAAAGCCTGGACTTTGATTCCAGTGTATACATTTTCTGAAGAGTATCTTTACTGCCTAAATATTTAAGGAATTCAAATGCCTCTTTAGGATGTTTTGTTTTTGCAGAAACTCCCTCAACCCAATAAGAGGCTATGGTTTCCGCCCTGTCTGCTGCCAGATGAGGAACGGGAACTATTTCAAAATTAAGGCTAGGATTTTTTGCCTTAATATCCAAAATGTCCCAGGAGTAACCAAAATACATTGCTAAAGAACCATCTGCAAAAGCCAGTTTTGAATTTTCCATGTCAGTATCCCATGTTTTACCTTTTCCACTACTGTCCCCTTTCCCAAAGGGAATATAATATCCGGCCAACGCATCTATTGCATTTTGCTTGGACTTGCCGCTGATATGATAAATATCTGCCCTGTTCTGGACTAAAAGAAGAGAGATAACATCAGATGCATGAGCAATGTTTTCATAACCACCCAAAGCCACTCCTGATGTTTTTATTTTTCCCGTTTCATCAGGAACGGTTAGGGAAGCCGCAACATCTGCAAGAGTATCCCAACTGGTAGGCGCATTAGCAATGTCTCCGGCTTTTAACAGATCTTTGTTAACAAATAAAGCTAAGGTGTCTATCTGAAGAGGAACGCCATAGAATGCACCATTTTTTTGCAGGTCACTTTTAACCACACTGTAATAATCAGTATCTAATCCTAATGATTTAACAACGTCATTAGGCAAAGGAAGAAGATTTCCGGTACCAACTAATTCTAATGGCCAACTATTGTGGAACCTGAATATGTCAGGCCCATTCCCGTTATTAATTCTGGTAGTCAAACGGTCAATATACTGCCCTTCCCCCTTTATATCCCTTTTTTCATAATTCACGTGAATAGTAGGATGTGTCCGGTTAAAGTCTGCAATCACCTGGCTCATTACGGTTGAGTCTTCCCAAAGTCCCCAATACGTCAGCGTAACCGGCCCCTGTTTTCCGGCAAAAAACCGGGGGATAAAAAGGATTGCCAGAACTATAATAAGGATCAGTACAATTGCCCCTATTGCCAGGCGGAGAATCATGCCTTTCATGCCGGAGCCTGTTTCAGGCATATTGCCGGACGCATCCTGGGTAATAGGAGTGGGCTGTTGGGGAGACAGCATAGTAGGATCCATAGTATAATTATACTCACAGATTACCGGGGTAGTAAACTCTAGTAAAGAATATATATAGTATAATGAGGCGCGCATATTGGCAATCAATTTATGGCTGAAAAAAGTGGGGTAAAACTCAAAAAAGGAAAAATTTCAAAAGTAAAACATGCAAAACACGCCATAAAACCGGCTTTTTGGTTTACGGTAGGCGTTTTATTTGCAAGCTTTTGCCTGGCAGCACTGGCTTTGGTATATTTTAAAGTAGCTTTTAAAAACCACGTCATTCCCGGTGTTTTTATAGGGTCCACATACGTAGGCGGTAAAACACCTGAAGAGGTAGAAAAAATATTCCTGGAAAAAAATGTACGTATTCAAAATACAAAAATTACTTTTTATGATGACGGGGATGCTGCTACCGCCTCAGCAAAAGACCTCAATATTGGATATGACACGCAACTTCTTAAAGAACAAGCTGAAAGTATAGGAAAATCTGCCGACGTTATTTCAAATGTATACTATATTATTAATTCCTACTTAAATGGCACGTACCTCAACCCTTCTTATACGGGTAACCTGGATAAGATTACTGCATTACTTGATCCTATCCAGAAAAAAACATATATACAACCACAAGACGCTCTTTTTAAAGTAGAAAATAACCGGGTTACTGCGTTCCAGCAATCAACAGACGGAAAATCTATAGATTTTGATGAATTGAGACAAACGGTACAAAACTTAATCCAACCCATCTCTGAAGGGCACCAGAAAGATATTGCCATCAAAATTCCGGTAAAAATCTTAAAGCCAACCGTAACAACTGAAAAGGCAAATAATTTTGGGATAGTAGAAGAGATAGGAGAAGGAAGCTCTATGTTTGGTCATTCTATACCTAACAGGATAGATAATATTGTCCTGGCAACCAGTAAAATAAACGGGGTTTTAGTTGCCCCAAATGAAGTATTCTCCTTTGATAAATACTTAGGGGATGTCTCAAAAAACACCGGCTATAAACAAGCATATGTTATCCAAAATGGAAAAACGGTATTGGGTGACGGAGGCGGTGTATGCCAGGTTTCTACCACCTTATTCAGGGCAATCTTAAACGCAGGTCTGCCTGTAGTAGAGCGGAACGCCCATGCATACAGAGTAGGATATTATGAGGAAGATTCTCCTCCGGGAATTGATGCCACAGTTTTTTACCCCAGTGTTGATTTAAAGTTTAAAAATGATACCGGGAATTATATCCTTATCCAGTCAACCATGGATTTAGACAATTTAAAAATGTCGTTTATTCTTTATGGAAAAAAGGATGGCAGGGTTGCAACCCTTACCACTCCGGTTATTACCAACCAGATTCCTGCTCCGGAACCAATCTATCAGGATGATCCTACTCTTCCTAAAGGGACACTAAAACAGGTTGATTTTGCTGCTGCAGGAGCAACCGTAATATTCAGCAGGACGGTAACCAGAGGCGGAAAAGTAATCATCCAGGATACCTATAAATCAGTGTACCAACCATGGCATGCTGCCTACGTAAGAGGAACGGGATAATTCAAAAAACTATTTGTAATGAGGAAAATAATTGAATATAAAGACCTTCAAGCCTCGTTAAACCGCATTAAATCCCAAGGGACCATTGTTTTGGTGGGTGGTTGTTTTGATGTCTTACATAAAGGACATATAAAATTCCTCACAAAAGCACAAGAACATGGAGATATTTTAATGGTAATGCTGGAAAGTGATGAAAATGTGCGGGCAAGCAAGGGTCCGGGGCGGCCGGTAAATAACCAAATCCACCGTGCCCATATTCTGGCGGCATTAAAACAAGTTGATTATGTTCTTCTCCTCCCTTCCCTCAAAACAGATCTGGAGTACTATGAGCTTGTAAAAAAACTGGAACCTGATATAATTGCAGTGACTGAAAATGATCCCGCCTATAAGAAAAAGGCTGAACAGGCGGAAATGGTTGGAGGAAAAGTGGTTGAGGTTATAGAAAGGCTCCCACACTCCACAACAAAAATATTAGAACAGGTTAATTAATTAAATAACGGTGAAAAAAGTATTAATTCTATACGGTCTTTTGATTCTAGTATTAGTAATCTTCTTTTTTATGAGGGGAGGAAATTTCTCCTTTGGCCTTCTATCCGGCGGCGCTACCGCAAAAATCAATGATAAAACCTATAAATTATTAGTTGCTAAAACTCAGGCAGACCAAATAAAAGGGCTTTCCGGAAGAGATTCACTTCCTGCAGACACCGGCATGCTATTTGTCTTTTCCCAAAAAGGGATATATCCATTCTGGATGAAAAATATGAAATTTCCTATAGATATTATTTTTATCAATGATAATAAAATTGTTGACCTTTTTGAAAATGCACAGGTGCCCGCAGCAGGAACACCGGATGTTGAAATCCAAAAATACCGGCCTTCTCAACCGGGTAATTATGTGCTGGAACTCAATGCCTTTGAAATTGCAAAGCAGAAGATAAAGAAAGGCGACACGGTAACCCTCAAAGGAATATAAAAAAAGAGTACCAAAGGCTCCAAAAGTATCAAAGGTACCAAAAGCAATATCTCTCTTGATACCCGTGATACACTTGATACACTTATGAAAATACTTGCCATTGAATCTTCTTGTGATGAAACTAGTGCTGCAGTGGTTGAGAAAAGCGGCGAAGAGATAAAAGTTCTTTCTAACATAACCGCCACCTCATTGGAAATTCATGCCGGAACAGGAGGAATAATCCCTGAAAACGCGGCAAGGATGCAGGTGAAATACATAATGCCCGTGATAATAGAAGCCCTCCAGTCATCAGGTCTCGATCCTCAGTTATCAGTAAAAGGTCAATCTGTAAATCAGTTAACCGGTCAACAGAAAACTCATAGACAGGCATCTGAAAACGGAAAACTGGAAACAGATAACTCTCTTGTTCAACAAATACTAAGGGACCAGATAGATGCTATTGCGGTTACGTATGGGCCCGGGCTCATTGGTTCACTTTTAGTAGGGGTGGAAACTGCAAAAACACTTTCTTTTGTTTTTAACAAACCCATTATTCCGGTGAATCATCTTTTAGCACATCTGTTTGCGAATTTTATTTCATGCAGCACTAGCTCCTATTCTCTAGCCACTAGTCCCTTTCCTTTCATAGGCCTAATCGTCTCCGGTGGCCATACAGATTTACTGCTGTTCGAGGGAATAGAAAACTACAAATGGCTGGGTGGAACCCGGGATGATGCAGCAGGAGAAGCACTGGATAAAATTGGCCGACTTCTTGGCCTCAGTTACCCTGCAGGTCCTGAAATTGAGAGGCGAGCCAGATTAGGATCAAAAACAAAAATCCGTTTCCACGCTCCATTATTAGGAGAAAAAACCTACGACTTTTCCTTTTCAGGACTGAAAACCGAGGCAATGAGATACATTCAAAAACAGTCAACTATGAACCATGAACTATTAACTAACAGCTCTCTCATAAATGAAATATGCTTTGCCGTCCAAAAAGCAGTGATAGATGTACTGGTGAGAAAAACGCTCAGCGCTACCCAAGAATATGATGCTAAAAATATCCTATTGGGCGGAGGCGTCTCCGCAAACAACACACTCAGAGAAGCATTCAAGCAAAAGACTAAAGACCAAGGCCTGAAGACTAATATTTTTGCCCCCCAGCAAAAATATTGCACTGACAACGCAGCCATGGTAGGCACATATGCGCTTTTGCATCAAGAGCTAAGCAATTGGGAAAATGTTTCTGTTAACCCGGAGCTTTATTTTGCATAAACCCCTTGCGAAATAGTTTTTCATACTTTACAATTGCTGCTTCCGTGTAGTTAGATTAGATATTGTTAATTAACATAAGTAAGAAGCTATGAATAAAACACTGATATTGGTAGAGTCACCAACAAAAGCAAGAACACTAGCAAGATTTTTTGGAGATAAATATGATATAGAAGCCTCCGTAGGCCACATCCGTGATTTACCTAAGGGAGATATTGGCGTGGATATAGAACATAATTTTGAACCGCGGTATGTTATCCCTAAAGCAAAGCAGAAAATCTTAACCGGCCTAAAAAAGAAAGTTAAAAATAAGGATGAAGTCCTATTGGCAACAGACCCTGACCGTGAAGGGGAAGCTATCTCTTATCATCTATTAGAAATGCTAAAGCCGGAGGCAAAAAAAGATACAACCTTTAAGCGCATTGTTTTCCATGAAATTACGAAGGATGCAATAGAGGAAGCGCTCCAAAGCCCCAGGGGAATAGATGAAAAATTAGTGAACGCACAGACTGCCAGGCGCGTGCTGGACCGGGTTGTAGGATATAAAATTTCCCCAATTTTATGGAAAAAGATAAAACGGAATTTATCTGCAGGACGTGTCCAATCAATTGCATTACGTCTTATTGTAGAACGGGAACGGGAGATCCAAAAATTCCGGACAGAACCATATTTTAAATTATTTTTAGTTATTAAGAAGAAAGACCAGGAGGTAGAATTTGAACTGAAAGAGTTTGATGGGAAAAAAGTTGATGTTACTGAAAAACTAGACTTATATGACGGGGAATATTCTTTTTCAAAAACTATTTTAGATGCTGCTACTGCAGACCAAATTATTGGCAATTTATCCTCCCAGACCTTCACCGTTTCAGACGTAGTAAAAAAACAAACAAAACGTTCTCCGCTGCCACCATTTATCACTTCTACCATGCAAATAGAAGCTTCCCGCCGGATTAATTTTAATAGCCGGAAAACAATGCAGGTTGCACAACGGCTTTATGAAGAGGGATACATCACGTACCACAGGACTGACTCTTTCAATCTGTCAAACCAATTTATTACGAAAGCCCGTTCATTTATTTCAGCAGAGTTTGGCCCCAACTATGTATCTGATGAAACGCGCGTTTTTAAGAATAAATCTAAAGTTGCCCAGGAAGCACATGAGGCAATCCGGCCTACTACGGTTGGAAAATTTGATGAAATAAAAGGTAAAATCTCTGCAGATTTAGGACGGGATGGGGTAAGGCTCTATGAGCTTATTTATAAACGTGCCCTTGCAACCCAAATGGCAGATGCACTGTTTGAGTCAACTAAAGTGACAGTAAATGCAAGTGCATACGTGTTTGAAAAGTCAGGTTCTGTGTTATTATTTGATGGATTTTTAAAGCTTTGGTATAAAGAAGCAGGTGAAGAATTCCTGCCTGAATTTATTGCAGATGAAAAGCTGCCTTTTGTAAAAGCATATAAAACAGAACATACTACTACCCCGCCGCCCAGGTATAATGACGCAAGCCTTATTTCTGCA